>NZ_JANPVQ010000001.1:1529846-2236019 GCF_026157105.1 Sphingomicrobium marinum | reverse complement strand
GAGCTGATCGCGTCGCTCGCACCGGGCGATTCGATGGACTTCTTCGGTGATTACGCGATCACACAAACCGATCTCGATACCCGCGGCGGCGGCGATGACGACATCGACAATACCGCGACCGCAGATAGCGCCGAGACCGGCCCCGAACAGGACAGCGAGGAAGCGCCGCTCGTTTATGCGCCCTCGATCGAGGTCCAGAAGGATGTCGTGTCGGTGGATGGCGCGGGTAACGGGCTTGCCGATGAGGCCGGTGATATCATCCAGTATGACATCACCATCGCCAATACCGGCAACATCACGCTGACTGGCGTGGTGGTGACCGACGAAGTCGAAAGCTATGGTCCGCTCAATGCGACCCCCGTGCTCAACGGCGCCTTCAATGCGGGCGACGTCGACATGGATAACGAGCTCGATGTAGGCGAGACCTGGAGCTACACGGCCGAATATACGCTTACACAGGCCGATCTGGACGGCCAGGGCGCCGGTGATGGCGATCTCGACAATGTCGCGATCGGTGACACCGACCAGACCGGGCCCGATCAGGATGAAGCTGCGGTGGATCTGGTCTACAACCCGGTTCTCCTCCTCGAGAAATATGTCTCGGTCGATGCCGGTGCCGGTTACCTTCCGTGGGATCCGGCGGACAACCCGACCGGGCCGGAAACCAGCCTGCAGAGCGACGCATTGTTCCGCGTCGAGCTGGTCAACGATGGCAACATCACGCTGACGGCGCCAAGCTTCAGCGATGTCATCACCAGCCCGAGCGGCCCGACGAATATCGATTATGGCGCAGTTGGCGCGATGGTCGACGTAAATGGCGATGGCGACGTGACCGATCCGGAAGACGAACTCTTCTCGGTCCTCGATGCAGCCGACGGGACGACCGACGGCACTCTCGGCACGATCTCGATCGCGCCTGGTGCATCGATCAACGTCTTCTACTCGACCCCGTTCGTGGCCGGGCAGCACACCAACACTGCCTTTGTCTCGACCGACCAGACCGACGAGCAGATGGATAGCGCCAACTATTACGGGCTCGTCAATGACGGCCCGGGTGTCCGGACGCCAGGCTTCTGGCAGAACGACAAGAATGGCGGCAAGTTCTGGGATACCATCGAAGGCAATGAGAAGGAGGGAGACGAGTTCCCCGACGGCGAACTGGTCTACGACATCTACATCGATGGCGATACCAACAACGATGGCAGCATCGGCCCAGGCGATGTTGTCTCGGTCGGGCTGCTGATCGGCGATTACAACAAGAACGGGATCGTCGATCCGGGCGAAGATGCGATCTTCATCGAGCTCGGCATGGCCAAGGAGCTGGTCAAGGGCGGTGGCGGCAATGACGGCGCCATTTCGTTGGGACGCGATGTCGTTGCCACGTGGCTGAACTATCTTGCCGGCAATAATATCGGCGATGCGGCCGATCCAAACAGTCCGAAGGAGCATATCAACGAGGCGATCGACTGGCTGCAGCAGTTTGCCAGCGACAAAGACGATGCCAGCGTCGATTTCGCCGAGTTCCAATATAATCAGACGCACAAGAAGAATAGCGACGCGTGGAAGGAAGGCGTGCCAGGTGAAGACCTGTCCGGTGCCGAAATCCACAATGGTCTCGATGCTTACAATAATGACGGGATCATCAATGGCGTTGAATATGCTGGCGATGCCGATAGCGCGGTGTTCCTCTCGGCCCTGGGCGGCCTGTTTGAAGAACCGCCCGAGCTCGAACTCGCCGTTGTCGATCAGGAACCGCTGGAAAGCCTGTCGACGATCGGTACGTCGCAGGATTACGATCCGTTCCTCAACGTGCTGATGGAGCCGGTGACCGGCATGGACGATATGTCCGCGGCAGCGATCTACTGATGCGCTGACGCAGTCCAGCCGGCGCGACGCTTGTGAGCCTACATCCCACCCAGGTGTAAAAGCGTCGCGCCGGCCCCTCAGGGGGAAAGGGCACCTTCGGGTGCCCTTTTTTTGTCTTAGCCTGCCGCCTGCTGCTTGAGCATGCCGCGCACCATCTGATCGGCGCGGCCAAAGTCGAGCGGTCGCCCGAAGAGGTAGCCCTGGATCGTGTCGACACCAAGATCGCGCATGCGCTCGAAATCCTCGGCGGTCTCGACGCCCTCGGCGGTCACGTTCATGCGGAAGCTCTTGGCGAGTTGGACGATCGACTGGATGATCGCGACATTTTCTTCGCGGGTACCCGCTTCGCGCACGAAGCTGCCGTCGATCTTGAGCTTGTGGAACACCGCCTTGTTCAAATAGCCGATCGAGCTGTAGCCGGTGCCGAAATCATCGAGCGCGATGCCGACGCCGAGCTGGCGCAGGCGCTTCATGTTGTCGAGCGTGGACGAATTGTTGCCGAGGAAGACACCTTCGGTGACTTCCAATTCAAGTCGGTTGCCCGGCACCTTGTAGCGCGCCAGCGCTTGGCTGACCGTGTTGGGCAGCGAAGGCAGCACGATCTGTTTGGGGCTGATGTTGATCGCCACGGTAATCGGTTCGGGCCAGGCGGCGAGCGTCTTGGCCGCTTCCTCGATCACCCAGTCGCCAATCTGCGCCATAAGGCCGCATTCTTCGGCAATCGGGATGAAGACGCCCGGGGGCACGAGGCCGCGCTGCGGATGTTTCCAGCGCAGCAACGCCTCGAAGCCCACCAGCTTCTGGTCCTTGGCCGATACGAGCGGCTGATACTGCAGGTGGAATTGCTGCGAGGCACAGGCCGCGCGAAGATCGCTTTCGAGGCGGATGCGGTCTTCCTGTTCGCTTTGCAGTTCGCTGCTGAAATATTTGGTGACGCCGCGGCCCGCGCCCTTGGCTTCGTAAAGCGCCAAGTCGGCTTTCAGGATGAGATCATCGACAGTGGCGCCGTCAATCGGGCCGAATGCGCAGCCGATCGACACGCCGATGCGGATTTCGGTCTCGTCGATGACATAAGGCTGCTTGATCGCCTTGATGATATTGTCGGCCAGCGTCTGCACGTTCTTGCGCGACTGCGCATCGTTGATGACGATGGCGAATTCATCGCCGCCCATGCGGCCGACATGGCCGGTATCACCGACTTCGTCGCACAGCCGCTTGGCCACAGCCTGCAGCACGGCGTCGCCCTTGGGATGGCCGAACGTATCGTTGACCGGCTTGAAGCCGTCGAGGTCGAGAAACATGATGGCGCAGGGCACGTTGTTGGCGGTCGCCCCGCGAAGGGCATCGCCCAGGAGCTGGCGCACGCGCCCACGATTTGGCAGGCCCGACAGCACGTCCATATTGGCAAGATGGGTCAGCCGTTCCTGCTGTTGGCGCACCTCGGTGATGTCCGAACCGACGCCGCGAAAACCGCCAAAGCGGCCGGCGGTATCGACGATCGGGTCACCCGAGATCGAAATCCAGCGGCTACCGCGATCGTTCTTGACTTCCATCTCGAGCCCGGTGAACGGCTTTCGCTCGCTCAGGACATTACCGAATTCGCTTTGCACCCCCAGGAGGTTGGGGAGCGACTGGCCGAGAATCTGGGTCGAGGGTTTGCCCAGCATCGCGACGAGACGGCTGGACAGATACGTGACGCGGCTTTCGTCATCGACCTGCCACAACCAGCCCACACCGCGCTTTTCATACTCTTCCAGGAGAAGGTTGGCGCTTTCCGATTGCGACCCGAAATCGGCCGTGGTCTTGAGCTGGCCGTACGCCCAGCGTGCGAGATGAACGACACCGATGACGGCAACGCCGAGGATGAAGACGATCGACAGAGTGTGCGAAAACGGGATGGCGTCGCGGCCGATGAAGAGGCAATAGACGACCGCCGCGGTGAACATCGACATCCACACGTTGACGCACAGCGGCGTCACGGTGAGGCCGAGCGCGGCGACACCCGAGCCCGCCATGATCGAGGCAAGGATGATCTGTTCGTTGGCACCGAGCGTGGGAAAGACCAGCACCGGCAGCGATAGCCAGATGGCAGCGCGAAGCGTGACGTCACCGACCATCAACCACTGCGGCAGGCGCTTGCCCGAGCGTCCGATATGCGTGATCGCCTGCTTGCGGGCCATCATCAGCGTCACGCCATTGACCCCGAAGATGACCATCATCCAGCCGATAAGCGCGGCGGTATCGATGGCATGATTAAGCGATGCGGCGACGAGCAATGCGCCCACGACATTGGCGGCGGCAAAGAAGGGCGCGAACTTGCTACGCGCGATCATCTGGACGTCGCGCAGCGGGGAGGAGGAGCGATCATCGTTACCGGTGGAAACGCCCAGCGTTTCCCCGTCCGGCAGACGCGCCGAAATCATCCGCTTATATCGGTCCGGTGCCTGATACATCCATCCATCCGCTATTTGGTTGCGAATGGCGTAGCGCAAAGACCGTTACTACGAAGTTAAGTTTCGGCTGATTCTTTGCCCTCATTTCGGTCCGCAAGGAGGTTCAATTCGTCCAATCCGCGCGTCGTGATGGGGTGATAAAGCGGACGTGCTTCGGCATAGATCTCGGTCGCGATCGGTCGGCCCCATTCCGCATCTTCGGCAAGCGCGGTGATCAGCGGCGCCACGAACTTGCGGCGCCCCTGCGTTGTCAGAAACTGCCGTATGCGCGGGAGCGCCGGGTCGTAGCGGTTGTTGATCGCCAGCTTGAGCCAGAGAAACAGGATCTCGTTATTGCCGGTATCGTTGAGCTCCAGCTCGCGATCCAGCGCGGCGAGCCGCACCGTGGGCAAGTCCTGCTCGATACCGCCGAGGAAACGCAGGCGCTCGGCAGTATTCCAACCGCTCCATGCCTCGCCATTGGGGGTGCCACCATTGTTGAAGGCGGCGATCGCGCTATCGACTTCGGCGAAGGCGTCGGCGGGCGGTTGGACAAGGTTTTCGGGCATTTCCTCGCCGTAGACCCACTGCTCAAGCATTAGCGCTTCGGCGCGTTCCTCATCGCCGCCCAGCAGGTGTTGCTTGAGTTCCTCGAGGAACATCGAGCTGGTCACCGGCGAGAAGGCATGGCGCTGGAACCAGCCGCGCATGAACTCGTCAAAGGCCTCGCGGCCGACTGCGGCCTCGATGGTGCGCAGGAAAGCGGCACCCTTGTCATAGGGAACGCCGTTGAAGCCATCGTCCGGGTGCTTGCCCTTCAGATCGATGGCGAGCGGCTTTTGCCAGTCTTCCAGGTTGCCGAGCTCTTCGTTGAGGTCTTCCATGCTCAGCGCGACCTGCTGGGCGTAGGCTTCCTCACCGTAGACGGCTTCGACGATGCGCTGTTCGGCCCATACGGTCATGCCCTCGTTGAGCCAGAAATCGGCCCAAGTCGCGTTGGTCGCCAGATTGCCCGACCAGCTATGCGCCAGTTCGTGGGCGATCAGCGCGGTCAGCGACTTGTCGCCGGCGATGAAGGTCGGCGTGAGGAAGGTGAGGCGGGGGTTTTCCATTCCGCCATAGGGGAAGCTCGGGGGAAGCACGATCATGTCGTAGCGGCCCCAGTCATACGGACCGAACAGGTCTTCGGCGGCGCTGATCATGCTTTCGGTATCGGCCAGTTCGGCGGCGGCAGCCGGAAGCAATTCGGGCTCGGCCCAGACGCCCGAACGCAGCCCCAGCGGGCGAAACTCGATGTCGCCCACGGCAATGGCGATAAGATAGGGCGGGACGCTCTTGTCCATATCGAACTTGAAGGTGCGGCCGGTCTCGCCTTCGGGCACGGGTTCGCCGACGCCTTTGGCGCTCATGACGGCGGTGAGCGCGGTGGGCACGGTGATCTGCGCCTCCCACGTCTGGCGGATGCCGGGGCTGTCCTGCGTGGGGATCCAGCTGCGATTTTCGATCGCCTGGCCCTGGCTCAGAAGGAAGGGGTGGCGGCCGCCCGCGGTCTGCTCAGGCGTCAGCCACTGCAGCGCGCTGGCATCTTCGCCGCTGGCGTAATGGACAACCAGCTTGCGCGCATCGCCAAAGGTGACGTTGATCGGCGTACCGAGCGCCTCGCTGGTCTCTCCGGCGCTCCAGTCGAGCGGGTTGCCGTCGACATCGGTGATCTTTTCGATGGCGAGATTGCGGCTGTCGAGCGTGATGGTCTCGGCATCGTCGGCAACGTCGATATCGAGCGTTGCGGTGCCCGCGACGCGGCGCGCCTCGAAATCGACATCGAGGTCGAGGGCGACGTGGTAGACACGCGCTTCGAGCGGCTTGGCAAAGCTGTGCACGTCGACGGCGTCCTCGCGGTCGAGGATGGGGGCGACATTATCGGGAAGATTGCTTTCGGGCAGCTCTGGATCGCTACTGCGGCATCCCGTGACCACCAGCGCCATTGCAGCGATTGCTGCCATCCACGTCTTCATCACTCTACCATACTCCTCGTTCGTCCGTGCGCCGCATCGGCCTAGTTGTAGCGCGCCGTTCGCGCTTAGCCTAGGCGAAGCGGCTCATCGCGCCTATGTTTGGCGCTGACAAGGAGCTTTATTTGGCCACCGAACCTGACCCTGCGCTGAAGCCTGTAGCGTCGCTGGAAGATCCTGCGGCTGCGCCCAAGCGCGAGACATCTCCCAGGCGGAGCGTTTCGCTGCGCAAGGGGTCGATGGCGGATGTGGCGGTCGCCGCGGGGAAGGATGCGCTCAAGGCCGATGGAACCAAGCGTCCGCTAATCGAAGGCGTCGGCCTCGACCGGCCGTTCTTTTACGACAAGAACCGGGCATTCTGGCTGC
The DNA here is from genome assembly GCF_026157105.1 of Sphingomicrobium marinum. Taxonomy (GTDB): domain Bacteria; phylum Pseudomonadota; class Alphaproteobacteria; order Sphingomonadales; family Sphingomonadaceae; genus Sphingomicrobium; species Sphingomicrobium marinum. The sequence goes on along the minus strand of NZ_JANPVQ010000001.1, from coordinate 2,229,343 downwards.
TGCAATCGCTCGGCTGGACCGGCTACCTGCTGATGCGCTTCCTCACCGGCGTGGTGAACGGGTTCGAGCCCGGCATTTTCTTCTTGCACTGTCTTATCCTGACCGCGACCGGCTATTCGCTGACGCTGCTGCTGGCGAGCGCGTACCGGCGGCTCATCACGATGCAGGCGGCGATCACTGCGGTGGTCAGCCTGGCGCTGGTGGTGGCGTCGGCGGCGGTCTTCTCTTTTGTCGAGACCTGGTCGGTGTCGACGTTGGTGAACCCCGATTTCACGCCGGGGGGCGCGCAGTTTCTTGGCGCCTCGATCCTGGTGTTCGCGCTGCTGGCAGCGTGGTCGGCGCTCTATTACGGCATCAACTACTACTTGCTGCTCGAAGAACAGATCGACCAGCGGCGCGCGCTGGAAGGCGCGGCGAGCGCGGCGCAGCTGGCGATGCTGCGCTACCAGCTCAACCCGCATTTCCTGTTCAATACGCTCAACAGCATCTCGACGCTGGTGCTGCTCAAGCAGACGGGGCGGGCCAACGCGATGCTCTCTCGCCTGTCGAGCTTCCTTCGCTACACGCTGGTCAACGAGCCGACCGCGCAGGTGCCGCTGGTCAAGGAAATCGAGACGCTCAAGCTCTATCTCGAAATCGAGAAGATGCGCTTCGAAGACCGGTTGAAACCGCATTTCCGCATCGACGCCGATACGGTCAATGCGCACCTGCCATCGCTGCTTTTGCAACCGCTTATCGAAAACGCGATCAAATATGCCGTGACGCCTTCCGAAGACGGCGCGCACATCTGGATCACCGCACAGCGCGAGGGGCAGGCGGTTCGCATCGAAGTAGCCGATTCAGGCCCGGGTGACGGTGTCGCGAGTGCTACCAAATCGACCGGGGTCGGGCTGGCCAATATCCAGGAACGGCTCGCCAACGCCTATGGCGCGGCACATTCTTTTCGTACGCGGAAGAACGAAAAGGGGGGCTTCAGCGTTATCCTAGAAATACCATATCGAACGGAAGACTTATGACCCTACGCACGATTCTCGTCGATGACGAAAAACTTGCCATTCAGGGGCTGCAATTGCGGCTCGAAGCGCATGACGATATCGAGGTGATCGCGACCGCAGCCAATGGCCGCGAAGCGATCCGCCAGATCAAGACGCACAAGCCCGATCTGGTCTTTCTCGACATCCAGATGCCCGGATTTGACGGCTTTTCGGTGATTAGCGGCCTGATGGACGTGGAGCCGCCGCTGATTGTGTTCGTGACCGCTTATTCGGAGCATGCGGTGAAGGCGTTCGAGGCCAAGGCCGTCGATTATCTCGTCAAGCCGGTCGATGAAAACCGGCTGGCCGAAACGCTCGAGCGGGTGCGCGAGCGACTGGCCGAAAAGCGGTCGGCCGAGACCGCGGAAAAATACAAGGAAGCGTTGTCTGAAGTGGCGCCCGAACAGGCGCAGCAGATCGAGGGCGACGACAGCATGTCGTCGGAGCGCTACGAGAGCGTGATCAACATTCGCGACCAGGGCCAGATCTTCCGCGTCGACGTCGCCGATATCGAGCGCATCGAGGCGGCGGGCGATTACATGGTCATCCAGACCGGCGACAATACGCTGATCCTGCGCGAGACGATGAAGGACTTGGAAAAACGCCTCGACCCGCGCAATTTCCAGCGCGTTCATCGCTCTACCATCGTGAACCTCGAACAGGTCAAGCAGGTGAAGCCGCACACTAATGGCGAATGCTTCCTGATCCTGGGATCGGGCGCGGAGGTAAAGGTGAGTCGCAGTTACCGGGATGTGGTTGCGCGATTTGTCCACTAGGGGAGATCGCCAAAGCCTTGCTGGCGCAAGTCGGCTTGCCTAATCGACGCTCATGGTAACGAACGAAGTCACCCGCGACTGGGCCTGGCACTATGGCGCGTGGAAATGGGAAATTTCCCGCGCCACGGGCGCCAGCGAGGCATTGCTCCATGTGCATGTCGGGCTGGCGCTGTTCGTGCTCAGCGCGCTCCTCTTCCGGCGCAAGCTGGATTCGCCGCTGCCGCTGGTCATCGTCATCGTCTTCGCGCTGCTCAACGAGGCGATCGATGTCTATGACGAGACAGGGCCGCTCGACTTCGAGCCGCTGGTAGATATCGCCAACACGGTGTTCTGGCCGTTTGTTCTTTTCGTGATCGCGCGCCGCAAGGTCTTGGCACGGCGGGCCAAAAAGCGCTGAGCAGAAGATACGGATTTTTGTCGGAATCGCTTGCCTAGTTTGGTTAACAGGCGCAAATGTTTGGCGTTTCGGGGCGAAAGCAACGGAGTCGAAAATGACGGTTTGCAACTCGGTCAAACGCGCTTCGGCGCGGGTGGGCAACTAGGATGGGGCAATTTGCAGAATTTGCCGCATTGCACGTCCCCGGCGATCCGGTCGTCCTGTTCAACATCTGGGATGCAGGCAGCGCGAAAGCCGTTGCCCGCGCTGGCGCGAAGGCGATCGCCACGGGTAGCCACCCGGTAGCGGATTCGCTGGGGCTCGAAGACGGGCAGAACGTACCGCTCGACCTTGTCCTGGAAAATGTCGCGCGGATCGAAGAGGCGGTGGATCTGCCGCTCACGGTCGATTTCGAAGGCGGCTATTCGACCGACGCCCGCCAGGGCGGCGAAAATGTCCGGCTGCTACAAGCGGCAGGCGCGATCGGGTGCAATTTCGAAGACCAGCGGGTCGGCGGCGAAGGGCTGCACCCGCTGGGCCAGCAAGTCGAACGCATCGCCGCCATCCGCGACGCGGTCGGCGAGAATTTCTTCATCAACGCGCGCACCGATCTCCTGCTCAAGAACAAGGAGCATGACGATGCGCTGATCGACCAGGTGGTCGAGCGCGGCAAGGCCTATGCCGATGCCGGGGCGAGCGGCTTTTTCGTCCCGCGCCTGTCCGCGCCCAAGCAGGTCGAACGCGTGGCGCGCGAGGTGCCGTTGCCGCTAAACCTCATCGCCTTTCCGGGCGCTCCGCCAAAATCCGAATGGGCGGACGCCGGGTGCGCGCGGATCAGCCATGGACCCTTCCCGCTTAACGCGCTGATGGAAACGTTCGAGCAGATGGCGCGCGACGCGATGGCCTAGCCGATCTGCCGGGAGAGTTTGGCCAGCAACGCCCATTGCAGCAACGCACGCACCGCAAGAAAGAGCGTGAAGCTGAGCCATAGCCCGTCATTGCCGAGCGGCCAGGTCAGCCATAGCGAAACGACGTAGATCGCCGCTGCACCGGCCATGCTCATGAGCAGCGCACGGGTCCAGCTGGCGCCGACGAACACGCCGTCGAAAATGAAGCTCGCGACGCCCGCGAAGGGGATGATGACCAGCCACCAGGCGGCGTCCTGTGCTATCGCGGCGACGTGCGGGGTGGCGGCGAAGCTGGCGATGACCGGATCTGCGAACACAGCGAAGGCCAGTGCCACCATGACCGCGGCGCCAAGGCCGCGGATCATGATCGCCTTGACATACACCATGAAGCCACCGCGATCGCCGGCACCCTTGCGTTCGCCATTGAGCACCTGCGCGGCGTTCTCGAACCCGTCGAGCAGGAGCGCGGTGAAGATGAAGAGCTGGTAGAGGATACCGTTGGCTGCCAGCATTTCAGGACCGCGCTCGGCGCTCAGGCGGGTGACGGCGGACAGCGAGACGACCAGGATAACGGTACGCAGAAACAGGTCTCGATTGACGTCGAGGAAAGGCTTGAGCGCAGTCCATCGAATTGTCGCGCGTCGGCGGATGGCAGCAATGATCGGAGCGCCCATCGGCCCGGCCAGGATGAATGCGGTAACGCCCACGAGCTTGGCATATTCGGCGATGAAGCTGGACCAGCCGATACCCGCGATACCGAAGTCCATGCCAAGCACGAACCACAGGCCCAGCCCGACGTTGAGGAGGTTGTATAACACCTCGATGACGAGCGCCGCTTTCACCTGGCGGCGGCCGACGAGAAAGCCGATCAGCGCGAGGTTCATCATCACGCCAGGGGCAGTCCAATAGCGGATCTCCGCATATGTCCGCGCCGCTACCAGCACGTCGCCTTCTGCCCCCAGCGCCGACAGCAACATCGGCAGCAGGATCGGCTTGGCCAGCAGCAGTAGCGCCGCGATGACCAGCCCGATGAAAAGTCCGCGCGTGAGCGTGTCGGCCTGCGCCTGCGCCCCGGCGCGCGTGCCGTCCTGCGCAACCAGCCCGGTCGTGCCGGTCTTGAGAAAATTCATGACGGTGAACAGCAGGGCAAAGAGGCGCGCACCAAGATCGACGGCGCCCTGCGTCGCTGCATCTTCGAGCCGCCCGACGATCCAGATGTCGCCGATCCCGATCAGCGCAGTCGCGACATTGGTGAGCATCGCGGGGATGGCGAGGCCCCAGATGATGCGCGAATCGATACGGCTCATTGCATGATGGTGGCGGCGATCGCCTCTTCTTCGCTGCCGAGCGGGCCTGATGGCGTAGTGCAGCGTTCGCCGCGTACCCGCGCGAGATGCGCGCACAACCGCACGCTATCGCCGAGCAGATGGGACAGTTCGTTGGCCATCTGCTGCTGGTCGCGCACGGCGAGCACGAGGCGATCCCTGAAGGCGCCGTCGCGGCACAACGCGCCGCGATCATAGCGCGCGATAACCGGCTCCTGCTCGCTGGGCGCGTAATCGAGCGCGAAGCGGGCATCGCCCGGGTCGATCAGCCTCGTCGTGTTTGCCCGCGCGCGCACTTCGGCGCGGAAGAAGTCGAGCCGCGCGCGGTATGACGCGAGCGCTTCGCGTACCTGCGGGTGATCAAGCGAGGCGAGCCCGCCCGAGGCGATGAGTTCGTCACTGACGGCGCTGGGCGGGGTGACGGCGGGGAAGCGATCGATGAGATGCAGCCCCGGCCACTGGTCGGGCGCGGGGCAGCGATTGTCGCCGAGCGCGATGGCGAGCCGCTGCCAGCCCAAGAGCAGGTCGCTGCGCGCGTCGAGTTCGCGGCGCAGATACTCGACCGTCGCACCCGCTTCTCCGGCAAGCCGCTCGAGCTGGCGCTCCTGCCTATTCTGTTCGAGCCGGTTCGAATTCCAGCCATCGAGCGCAAAAGCGATGAGGATGCCCGCGACCACGGCAAAGAAGCGCACGAATTGCAGCGCCCAATCGGCCGGTGTGAGCGACCTGAAGGCATTGCCGATGCGCGCGAATATCCCCTTCATGCGTCAAGGAGTGCGCCCGATACCCTGCGATGGCAAGCCCGCCGCACGCCTGCTATGCTCGCGCACGGCAGGCAGGGAGAGCAAGAATGGGACGGATCACCGGCATTGGCGGGATTTTCATCAAGCGCAAGGACGTCGATGCGACCACGCAGTGGTACAAGGATATGCTCGGCATCGCAGGCGAATACGGGCCGAGCTTTCGCTGGGCCGACGAACCCAAGGAAGACCCGTTCAGCCTGCTCTCCAGCTTCAAGGACGACACCGACTATCTCGACCCTTCGCCGCATCCCTTCATGGTCAACCTGCGCGTCGACGATCTCGACAGCTTCCAGAAAGAACTGGAAGAAAAAGGCGTAAAAATTCTGGGCCGCGTCGACGAACCCTACGGCAAGTTCGCCTGGATCATGGACCCCGATGGCGTGAAGATCGAACTATGGGAGCAGATCGGCCCGGCGCCGGCGGATTAGCCTTCCTCCGCGACGCAGGTTTGCAACGCGGCGATGGCAGCGGCCATCGAGCCGGTGGCAAGTTCGACGTTGAGGACGCGGCCGGCATCGATGGCGAGGCCATTGTTGACGCGGGCGAGCATGTCCGTGTCATCGAGCATCAGTCCGTAACGGACCCAGCCCGAGTTTCGCGGGAAGCGTTCGAGGCGGTGCAGAGTCACGCTTTCGCCGCCATCGATCAGCAGCGCCGCGTTGAGGCTGGCATAATCGGTTCCGCGCGCTTTGTGCAGGACGACGAGCTCGGTCTTGCCGCTATTGGGATCGGGCGTGACGTGGAGCGAATAGTCTTCCCCATTGCCAGAAAACTCGCGAAACAGCGTGCAGCCGCGCTCTTCAAGGCCCACCATCCATTTGCCCGTAGGCGCGACGCGATCGGCGGCGTTGGCGGGTGCGGTAAGCAAGACGGCAGTGGCGGCGAGCAAGAATGGCTTCATCACGTGGCTCCCTCGATCGCGCTCATAGTAGCGCAATCGCGGCCGGATGACGACTCAAACCGGAATGGCCGACGCGCTCTTTTTAGCCCTTTTGGGCGCGCGCGATTTGAGGACGCTGCGTTTGAAGAAGATCGCCGATACGCGCAGGATCAGGAAGACCCACAGCGCCTGGTAGGCAATGCCGACGAGGTGATACCAACCCGCGCTTTCCTGCGCTGCAATGCCGGCCATGGCGAAGGGCGATGACAGCGGGAACAGGATTGCAGCCCAGGCCCATACGCTGCCCGGCTGGCTGACGCCAACGAAGGCGAGCATGACGAGCGCGACCTGCAGAAAGGTCATCGGCATCGACATGATCTGGACGTCGCGCGCGGTCGAGGCCTGCGCGCCGATCCCAAGGAAAAAGGCACCGATGAGGAGATAGCTCATCGCGAAATATACGAGCATCAGGAACAGGAAGAGCGGCCAGCCGACCGCGGGGCCGGTAAACAAGGTGGCGACGCTGCTGTCGCTCGCCAGCGCGAAGAAGCCGGCGAGCCCGATGGCCATCCAGATAATGAGGCCGGTCAGGCTGATGGCGAGCATGGCGAAAAGCTTGCCGACAAAGATCGAGGTGACGGGGACGGCGGCGGCGAGCACCTCGATGACCTTGTTCGATTTCTCCTCGAGCATCTGGCTGAGCAGCATCGTGGCGAGCAGGAGGGTGACGAAGAAGAGCGCGAGCTGAGCGCCGCGCGCAAGCTGTTTGCGCTGCGTTTCGGCCGAGGTGACGGCGCGATTTTCCTGTCGGTCCAGTTCGAGCTCGACATTGACGGGCGAGGCTGTTTCCGCCTGCTTCGCTTCGGAAATGAAGAGGTTCAGCTGTCGCACGATGGAATCGCGTTGCCCGACCGAGCCCCGGAACCAGGGTTCTTCGGCGAAGGGATCCTCCAGCACACCGACAAAAAAGCCCTCGTCCCCATCGAGTAGTCGCTGGCGCTGCGCGGCGACATTGGCTTCAGGTTCGAACCGCTGCAAGTCCACGCGGCTGGCTGCGGGGACGAGTTGAGTCAGTCGGCGGCTGGCTTCGATGATGCGGTCATAATCCGCCTGACTGGCGACCACCGCGACGCGTGGGTTTTCCTGGCTGTCGGCGATCTGGCTGCCGACGCCGCCGAACACCCCGCCGAGCAGGATCGGAAAGAGCGGGCCGAACAGGAAGAAGAAGAAGGTCTTGGAAAAGACCGTGGCAACATAATCGCGCCGCCCGATGACCAATGCAGCGCGCAGCCATTCGGGCAGCCGCTGCCGGTCGGTGGCGGCTAGTGCGGGGGCGGTCATCAGCGCTCCTCCATGGCGGCAGCCGCCGCTTCGCCGGCGATATCGACAAAGGCGTCATGCAGGCCCGGGCGCTCGATCGACAGCGTTTCGATCCCGGCATTGCCGTCGATCAGCGCCTTGAGGAGCGGTTCGGGACCACTTTCGGGAAGTTCGAAGACAAGCCCGTTGCCGTTCATCCGCGCATTCTTGGGAATAGCGGCGCGCCACGGCCCGTCAGCGTTGCGGGTCTTGAGGTGGACGATTGGGCGCAAGCGTTCGCGCGCCGTATCCACCGGGCCGGAAAAGGCGACCTTGCCGCCCGCGATGATCGCGACTTCCTCACACAGCCGCTCGGCATGCGCGATGACGTGGGTCGAGAAGATGACGGTGGCGCCCTTGGCAGCCTCGCCGCGGATGAGGTCTTCGAGCTTGCCCTGGTTGATCGCATCGAGCCCCGAAAAGGGTTCGTCGAACACGATCAGCTTGGGGCGATGCACGATGGTGCCGAGCAGCTGGACGGTCTGCGCCATGCCCTTCGACAGCGAGCGGATCGGCTTGTCGATCCACTCGTGCAGGTCATGATGCTTCAATAGTTCGACCCCGCGTTCGCGACCGATATCGAGCGGCAAATTGCGCAGGTGACCCATGAACGCGATCGCTTCCTTGGCCGTCATCGACGGATAGAGGCCGCGTTCTTCGGGCAGGTAGCCGACATCGTGCGCGACTTCGAGCGGGCGATCGTAGCCGAGCAGGGTGCGCTGCCCTTCATCGGGGTCGATGATGCCCAGCATGGTACGGATCGTCGTCGTCTTGCCCGCGCCGTTGGGGCCGAGAATACCGAAGATAGAGCCCGTCGGGACTTTAAGACTGACGCCGTCGACGGCGCGCTTATCGTCAAAAATCTTGACGATGCCATGCGCTTCGGCGGCGTAAGCGCCCAGGGTGTCTGACGTCATTCGTCCAACGACCTTTTCCAAATTCCTCGAAGTATCACGATTGATGAAATTACAGTGATGATGAATGTGGTAGTGTAGATGAACCCACCACGATCCAGAAAGTAGCCCAACACATATGACAAATTGATCGCTGCAGCGGACACCAATACCGATCCAAAGAAGCGAACTTGTCCACTAAGTCTGGTCTCATTCCTGACCAAAAGCCCCGAGAACAGACATAACGCCGACAAGAGAGTATGAGCGACCGCCGGGACCGCGAAAGATTCCGACAGAATGACCGCGACTTGCAGCGCCGCGAGAACAATCTGGATTGTCCAAAGCCCGTCCAGCTTTCTACTGGTAAAGTCTCGTTGTCGGGTTTCAGTCATTAGCTGAAGTGGTAAGGGCTGGGGCTGTCATGGCAAGCCTTGAAGACCAAATCCGTGAAGAAGCTATGAAGCTGGGCTTTGTGGCGTGCGGTTTTTGCGATGCCGATGCGACGGTGCCCGAGGCAGGCGCGGGGCTGTTCGACTTTCTTGCGGAGGGGCGCCATGGCGAGATGTCGTGGCTGGAAGGGCGCAAGGAGCAGCGCGCCGCGCCCAAGGGATTGTGGCCCAACTGCAAAAGCGTGATCGCGCTGGCGATGAGCTATGCGCCTGATGAGGACCCGCGCGCGCTTGCGGGGCAGGGCGATGTCGGGCGGATCAGCGTCTATGCGCAGGGCAAGGATTATCACGATGTCGTCAAGAAGAAGCTTAAAGCGCTCGCCCGCTGGCTGGTGGCGGAGACCGACTGCGAACTGAAGGTCTTCGTCGATACCGCGCCGGTGATGGAGAAGCCGCTGAGCGCTGCGGCGGGGATCGGCTGGCAGGGCAAGCATACGAATTTGCTTAGCCGGACGCATGGCAACTGGCTGTTCCTCGGTGTAATTTACACCACGCTGGAGCTGGAGGCCGATGCGCCGGCAAGCGAGCATTGCGGAAGCTGCACCGCCTGTATCGATGCCTGCCCGACGGGCGCGATCACTTCGCCGCACCGCATCGATGCGCGGGCGTGTATCTCGTATCTCACCATCGAACTGCATGGGCCGATACCGCATCAATATCGCGAGCAGATCGGTAATCGTATCTACGGCTGCGATGACTGCCTTGCGGCATGTCCGTGGAACAGCTTTGCCGAAACCGCGCAGCGCCATGCAAAGTTTCTACCTCGCGAAGAATTGCGCGCGCCCAAGTTGGCCGACCTGCTGGCGCTCGATGACGCCGCCTTCCGTGCCAAGTTTTCAGGCTCGCCGATCAAACGGATCGGGCGCAATCGGATGGTACGCAATTGCTTGATCGCGGCGGGCAACAGCGGCGATGCGGGCTTGCGCGTGCATGTCCAACCGCATGTTGCCGATCCCGATCCAGTAGTGGCCGAAGCGGCGCGCTGGGCGCTCGACAAACTCTAGCGGCGTTCGCGATCCATCGAGGCGATGCAGGTGGAGCGATCGACATCGCGCCCGTATATGTCGCGCGCATCGACGTGGCGAACCGCGTCACCATAGAGATAGGTGTCGATCACGCATGACGGGATGCGAAATTGCAGCTTCACGCCGCTGCCTTCGACGATGCGCAGGTCGGGAGTCCCGAAGCGGGCGACCAGTTGGCTGGTCGACAGCCCGATGAGATCACCCGTCTGCTGCACCACGGGCGGCGCCGGCGGCACGTTGCTGCGCGGCGGCGGCGGTGTCGGGCGCTGCGGGGTGGCACAGGCGGCCAGGAGCAGCGGGGCAAGCAGGATGAAGCTACGCATTGCCACGATGATTGGAGCCGATACGGGACTCGTGCAAGCTTGCGCAGGCGCGGCTTGGCGGCTAGGCGGCGCGCTTGATCGCAAATGAAGGTATTTTGACGTGACCGACCCTCGCCTTGATGTGCTGTGCATCGGCAATGCCATTGTCGACGTAATCGCGGACGCGACCGATGAATTCCTGGAAAGCCAGGGCCTCAAGAAGGGTTCGATGAACCTGATCGACGCCGAGCGCGCCGAAGAACTGTATGGCCTGATGAACCCGGGCCGCGAAATTTCGGGCGGATCGGCGGGTAATACGGCGGCAGGTATCGCCGCACTGGGCGGCAAGGCGGGCTTTATCGGCCAGGTCAACGACGACCAGCTTGGTCAGATCTACAAGCATGACATCGAGGCCGCGGGCGTCGAATTCCTCGTATCCCCGAGCGTCAATGTCGATCCGACCGCGCGCAGCCTCATCCTGGTGACGCCCGATGCGCAGCGCACCATGAACACCTATCTGGGCGCGGCGCAGCAGCTGCCCGCCGACGCTATCGACAGCGCCACGATCGGGGATGCCGCGATCCTCTATCTCGAGGGTTATCTGTGGGATCCGCCGGGTCCGCGATCGGCGATGGAAAAGGCCATCGATGCGGCGCGCGATGCCGGGCGCAAGGTCGCCTTCACGCTGTCGGACGGGTTCGTAATCGACCGCTACCGGAAAGATTTCAACGCGCTGATCGACGACGGCAGGATCGACATTCTTTTTGCCAACGAGGCCGAGATCAAGGCGCTGACCGGCGAAGACGATTTCGACGAAGCGGTCGATGCCGTCGCACCCAAGGTGCCGGTGCTGGTCGTGACCCGCTCCGAAAAAGGCGCGATCGCGGTCGAAGACGGTCACCGCGCACGTATGCGGGCGGAAAAGATCGAAGAGTTGGTGGACACGACCGGCGCGGGCGACCTGTTTGCCGCAGGCTTTCTTGCCGGCACCGCACGCGGGCTCGACCTTGAAGCGTGCCTTCGCCTCGGCGCCATCGCGGCGGCCGAGGTGATCCAGCATTATGGCGCGCGCCCCGAAGCCGACCTTACCGCGCTGGCCAAGGACGTGCTGGCCTAGCTTTCGGGCGGACGCCGCGGCGGGTCGAGCGGATCGCGTTCATCAACGCCCGGAATGGCGGGCTCGATATCGTGGATTTCGGGCTCGTGCACCTCGATGATGCCGCGTCCCAGATGGCTCTTTCGGTAGCCATAGAGGAAGTAGATCACGATCCCGATCGCGGTCCAGATCGGCAGGACCATCATGGCCTCCGCCGGCAGGTTGAGGAACAGGAAGGCGCAGCCGAAGACGGTCGCCGGTCCAACCAGCCACAGCATCGGTGTGCGGAAGCTTCGCGGCCGATCGGCATCGGTCTTGCGCAGCACCATCACGGCAATGGCGACCATTGCGAAGGCGTAAAGTGTTCCGGCATTGGCGATGTCGGCCAGTTGGCCCACCGGGAAGAACGCGGCGCCGGTGGCAACGACCAGCCCGGTTATCGCGGTGACGACGTGCGGGGTCTTCCACTTGGGGTGAACCTTGGACAGGAATTCGGGCAGCAGGCCATCGCGGCTCATCACGAAAAAGATACGCGTCTGCGCGAACAGGAGCACTAGGATGACCGACGGCAGCGCGAGGAACGCGGCTATGCCCAGCGCATTGCCGATGCCCGAAAAACCGATTTCACGCAGCACGTGGGCAAGCGCTTCATCCGAACAGACGAGCTTGGCGCTATGTGCGGCAAGGGCGCATTGACGCGCCAGTTCTTCCGATCCTGCCGGGAAAGGGATGCCGTTGGGGCCCATGATGGGCTGGCCGCCGATCGTCCCGATCGCGCCCGCCGCCACCAGCACGTAAAAGATCGTGCAGATGAGAAGGCTGCCGACGAGACCGATGGGCACGTTGCGCTGCGGGTTCTTGGTTTCCTCCGCCGCGGTCGAAACGGCATCGAAGCCGACATAGGCGAAGAAGATCGTCGCCGCCGCGCCGACCGCCCCGACCCCCGACCCGAAGCCGCCGAACATGCCGGCCGGCAGGAAAGGGTTGAACCGCGCCATCTCGGCTTGCGGGACGGTGAGGAAGATGAAGACGGTGAGCGCGGAAACCTTGATCGCGACGAGGATGGCGTTGACCTTTGCGCTCTCGCTGGTGCCGATCATCAGCAGCCAGGTGACCAGCAGCGCTATGATCGCCGCAGGCAGGTTGATGAGACCGCCGGGCTGGCCGCCCAACGCAAGCGGCCCTGCCGCCAGCCACTGGGGTAGGTATATACCCATGAACTCGTTCAGAATCGTGCCCGCGAAATAGCCCGACCAGCCGACCGAGACGGCGCTGGCGGCGATGGCATATTCGAGCACCAGCGCCCACCCTACCGTCCAGGCAAGAAACTCGCCCATCGTGGCGTAGCTGTAGGTGTAGGCCGAGCCTGCGACGGGGATCGTCGAGGCGATCTCGGCATAGCAAAGCGCGGCCACCATGCAGACAAGGCCGGCAATGACGAAAGCGAGCATGAGGCCGGGGCCGGCCTTTTGCGCGCCGGCGGCGGTCAGCACGAAGATGCCCGTCCCGATAATGCAGCCGACGCCAAACAGGGTGAGTTGCAACGCACCGAGCGAGCGGTGCAGCGATTTCTTTTCCGCCGTCGCCAGGATGGCGTCGAGCGGCTTCACGCGACCAAGAATCATGCGCGGAAAGCTCCGCCCGCGGCGACCGAGATTGGTCGCCGGGGGCAGCACGATATTAGACCGACTTTCGCGGCCTGCAATCGGGAAAATGCCTAGCCGAGAATGCCCGGGAAGATGCCGACCACGAGGATCGCGATCAGTACGATCGGGCACAGCCATGCGACGAGGAAGCGCCAGATATGGTGCATCGCCCCATCAAGCCCGTTTTCCGCATCGAGCAGGCGACGATCGGCGATCCAACCGACGAAGATGGCGGTGATCAATGCCGCGACCGGCAGCATCACCTTGCCCGTGAGCACGTCGAGCGTGTTGAAGAAATCCTGGCCCTCGAAGAGCGGGATGAAGCCCAGGGGCTCCCAGCCTGCAAAGACCGTCGACGACAGGGCGGCAACCCCGCCCACAAGCAATACGAGCCCGCCAGTGATCATCGTGGTGCGCTGGCGGCCCATCCTGAACTTGTCTAGCGCCCAGCTGGTCGGCGCTTCGAGGAGCGCCACGGCGCTGGTCAGCGCGGCAAAGAACACCATGATGAAGAAGAGAAGGCCGATCAGCGTGCCCGCTGGCATCGTCTGGAAGGCAACCGGCAGCGTCTGGAACATGAGGCCGAGACCCGCGCTGACGTCCAGCCCGGCGGCGAAGACGATCGGGAAAATCGCGAAGCCTGCGAGCAGCGCGACCGAGGTATCCGCGGTGGCGATGATGCCCGAGGTCTTGGCGAGATTGATGTCGCGTCCGGCATAGGCGCCGTAGGTGATCATCATGGCCGAACCAAGCGACAGCGAGAAGAAGGCCTGACCGACCGCCGCCAGCATCACCGGCCCCGTCAGCTTGGACAGGTCGAACGTAAAGAGATATTCCGCGGTGCGCCCGAAGTCGCCCGTGAACAGGCCGTAAATCGTGATGCCCAGGAAGATCAGGAAGAAGATCGGCATCAGCCACGTGGCGACGAATTCGATGCCGCGATTGACGCCGCGCGCGACGAAGAAGATCGTGATGCCGATGAAAACCAGATGCAGGATGACCTGCAGCGATCCATTGGCGAACAGTCCGGGCATCAAGCCCTGCACGTCTTCCGCGCTCCTGCCCTGGAAGGCGCCCGAGAAAAGGCCGCTATTGAAGATCTCGCCGGCAAAGGTGCCGATGTAATAGAGCACCCAGCCGCCGATCACCGAATAGAAACACAGGATCAGGAAGGCCGCGATCATGCCGATCGTGGCAAGGATCGACCAGGCTTCGGAGGCATTGCTGTCCCGCGCCGTCTTGCGCACCGATTGGGGCGCGGCGGCCTGGCCATGACGGCCGATCAGGATTTCCGAAAGCAGCACCGGCAAGCCGATCAGCACGATGCAGAAGATGTAGAAAATGACGAACGCGCCGCCGCCATTGGCGCCGGCTTCTGCAGGGAAGCGAACAAGGTTGCCAAGGCCAACAGCAGAGCCGATGGCAGCCAGGATGAAGGCGGCGCGGCTTGACCAGTTTTCGTGGCCAGGTGCGGCTCCGGTGGTTCCAACCATGTTCAAAATCTCCCTCGGGAAATGCTAAATTTGCGATGGTCTAGCGAGGCTTAGGCCGAAAGCATAGGCCCCAATGGCGCACCGCCGAACAGGTGAACGTGCAGGTGCGGTACCTCTTGACCGCCGCGTTTGCCGATATTGGCGAGCAGCCGGTAGCCTTGCTCGACGCAGCCATTTCCGCGCGCGACCTTGCCGACCAGACGGGTGAAATCGACGATCTCGGCATCGCTCGCCTTGGCCGAAAAATCGTCCCAACTGACATATTTTCCCTTGGGAATGACCAGGATGTGGATCGGCGCCAGCGGGTTGATGTCATGAAAGGCGAGACTGTGCTCGGTTTCGGCGACCTTGTTGCAGGGCAGCTCCCCGCGCACGATTTTGGCGAAGATATTGTCGCTGTCATACGGTAGCGTGGCGTCGATCGGCATGGGCTTCTCCAAGTCTGGTCTTGACCCATGGGGCAGCGGGGTTCACGAGGCAAGCCATGGCCGACGAAACGCCCGAAAGCTTCATCCCTTATGATGAAATCGTGCAGGAAGCGCTGCGTGCGGTGGTCGGCCGTGTGCTGAGCGAAGTTGCGAGCGATGGCGGGCTGCCGGGCCAGCACCACTTCTACATCACCTTTCGCACGCGTTATCCCGGCGTGGAAATTCCCAAGCATCTGATCGAACGCTTTCCCGAGGAAATGACGATCGTGATCCAGCACCGCTTCTGGGACCTCAAGGTAGAGGAAGAGGGCTTCAGCGTGGGATTGAGCTTTGGCGGCGTGCCGTCCAACCTCAACATCCCCTTTGCGGCGGTTACCGATTTCGTCGATCCGGCGGTCGAATTCAGCCTCAAGTTCCAGGCCAACGAGGATGAGGAACCGCACGTCCCCGAAGCCGAACAGGACGACGCGCCCAAGACCGAACCGGTCGAGGACGGGTCGAACGTCGTCTCGGTCGATTTTACCAAAAAGAAGTAGGCTTCGTCTCGACAGCGCTGTGCGTGCGAGTTAGGCGGGCGCCACGTTCATTCGACACCGGAGCACCGTCGTGACCAATAGCCGCACCGAAAGCGATTCCATCGGGAATATCGAGGTTCCTGCCGACGCCTACTGGGGCGCGCAGACCCAGCGTAGCCTGCAGAATTTCCCCTTTGCGGAGCGTGAACGGATGCCGATCGGGCTGGTGCATGCGCAGGCCATCGTCAAACAGGCCGCGGCGCGGGTGAACAAGAAGCACGGGCTCGATGCCAAGATTGCCGATGCGATCGAAGCGGCAGCGCAAGCGGTGACGGCGGGCAAGCATGACGACCAGTTTCCGCTGACGATCTGGCAGACCGGATCGGGCACACAGACCAACATGAACGTCAACGAAGTGCTTGCGGGCATTGCCAACGAGCAACTGGCGGGGACCCGCGGCGGCAAGAGCCCGGTGCATCCCAACGATCATGTCAACATGAGCCAGTCGTCGAACGACAGTTTCCCGACCGCGCTGCACGTATCGACCGCGCTGGCGACGCGCGACGCGTTGCTGCCCGCGCTTGACCAGCTGACCAAGTCGCTTCGGGCAAAGGCCGAGGCGTTCGACCATATCGTCAAGATCGGTCGCACCCACACGCAAGACGCGACGCCGCTGACGCTGGGGCAGGAATTCTCCGGCTACGTCGCGCAGCTGGTCAGCGCGAAGGCGCGGATCGAAGGCGCGCTCAAGGGCAATATCATGAAGCTCGCAATCGGTGGCACCGCGGTGGGCACCGGCCTGAACGCGCCCGAAGAATGGTCGGGCGACATGACGGCAGAAATCTCGGCCATCACCGGCATGGATTTCGAGGACGCGCCCAACAAATTCGAGCAGCTCGCCGCCAAGGACGGAATGGTGTTCTTCCACGGCGCGCTCAACGCGCTCGCGGTCGCGCTAAACAAGATCGCCAACGACATCCGTTTCCTCGGCTCGGGCCCGCGCTCGGGGCTCGGCGAACTCAGCCTGCCGGCAAACGAGCCGGGCAGCTCGATCATGCCGGGCAAGGTCAATCCGACTCAGTGCGAGAGCCTGACGATGGTCGCCGCGCAGGTGATGGGCAACCAGCAGGCCGTCACGATCGGCGGGGCGCAGGGGCATTTCGAACTCAACGTGTTCATGCCGCTGATCGGCGCCAACGTGCTGCGCTCGATCGATCTGATGGCAACGGGCATGGTGAGCTTCGCCGAGCGCTGCGTCGACGGCATCGAGGCCAATGAAGATCGCATCAAGGAACTGGTCGACCGGTCGCTGATGCTGGTGACCGCGCTGGCGCCGGAGATCGGCTACGACAATGCCGCCAAGATCGCCAAATATGCGCACGAAAAAGGCCAGACGCTCAAAGAGGCTGGCCTTGAACTCGGCTTGGTCGACGAAGAGACGTTCGACCGCGTCGTGCGTCCCGAGAATATGCTGGGACGCTAAAAAGCGAGGTTCGCGCGCAGCCCGATCGAATCCATGCCGGGATTCTGCCCGCTGAAAAACTGGCCGTGGCTAAGGTGGATCCAGCTGGCTTCTATCGACAGACTGTCATTGAGACGCGTGCCGATCGATAGTTCGGGTTCGATCAGAATGCGGCTGCCGAACGCGATCTGATCGTCGCCGATGACAAATTGCTCGTCCGAACCGCTATGGATCGCCAGCCCGATGCCGGGGCGTATGTAGATTTCTTCGCCAAATTTGGCGGAGAGGCCCGCTGCGGCGAAATGGGTTTGGCCCGCGCTATGCAGCGATCCGAACACATAAGGCTGGATCGGCGTGCCGAGGATCTTGCCGCCGCGCCATCCGGCCTGGAGATCGATACCGCCCTCGAGGCCGCTTAGGGTCAGCGGCGTTTTGACATCATGCACCAGCAATCCACCGAAAATCTCATCGGCGTGGGCGGGCGTGGAAAAAGCGAGCGTCGCCGCGCCAAGGGCGGCGGTGAGAGCAGTATTCATGTCGTGCCGGTTAAAGCTGCATCGCCGAACCGCGGATGAACGGCTTAGTTGTCCGACAAACCTTCATGCTTTTTCTTGGCACGCGCGAGCGCTTCGTAAGCGAGCGCGAGGTGGCCGGCGACGCGGGCATCGCGGCCGCCGCCTTTGTGCTCCGCCGTGGCGCGGGCTTCGGCGGCGCGCTTGGCGAAAAAGGCTGAATCTCGCTCTTGCATGATCGAACTATAGCATAATTTTCAGTCACTTGCCGTCGACATGGCCCGATTTGAGGGCGATTGGGCGACATCAGGGCGCCATTCGTAGATCATCGAGCCTTTGTAAGCGCGCCCGCATTTGCTAGACGCGCCTCCAAACGGGCCCCCCAGTGCCCGAAAAACGACTCGTATCCTTGAGGAGACCTTATGACCGCCATCGGCCAGGACACGCTCGGCACGCGCTCGACGCTCGACATTGACGGCAAGACTTTCACCTATTTCTCGCTCGCCAAGGCGGCGGAAAAAGTGGGCGACGTTTCGCGCCTGCCTTTCTCGATGAAGGTGCTGCTCGAAAACATGCTGCGCTTCGAGGATGGCGACACGGTCACCACCGATGACGTGCAGGCGATTGCCGACTGGCAGAAGGAAAAGCGTCTCAACCGCGAAATCCAGTATCGCCCCGCGCGCGTGCTGATGCAGGACTTCACCGGCGTTCCCGCCGTGGTCGACCTCGCCGCGATGCGCGATGGCATCAAGGCGCTTGGCGGTGATCCGCAGAAGATCAACCCGCAGGTGCCGGTCCACCTCGTCATCGATCATTCGGTGATGGTCGACGAATTCGGCACGCCGATGGCATTCGAAAAGAATGTCGAGCGCGAATATGAGCGCAACCGGGAGCGCTACGAGTTCCTCAAGTGGGGGTCGACCGCGTTCGACAATTTCAAGGTGGTGCCGCCGGGCACGGGTATCTGCCACCAGGTGAATCTCGAATATATCGCGCAGGGCGTCTGGAGCAGCCAGAGCCCCGCGGGCGACATGATCGCCTATCCCGACACGCTGGTCGGCACCGACAGCCACACGACGATGGTCAATGGTCTGGGCGTGCTCGGCTGGGGTGTTGGCGGTATCGAAGCCGAAGCCGCGATGCTGGGCCAGCCCATTTCGATGCTGGTACCCGAAGTGGTCGGCTTCCGTTTGGACGGCGACCTTGCCGAAGGCGTGACCGCGACCGATCTGGTGCTCACCGTGGTACAGATGCTGCGCGAAAAGGGTGTCGTCGGCCGCTTCGTCGAGTTCTATGGCCCGGGCCTCGATGCGCTGAGCCTCGCCGACCGCGCGACCATCGCCAACATGGCGCCCGAATATGGCGCCACCTGCGGCTTCTTCCCGATTGACGAGCGCACGCTCGACTATATGCGCCTGACCGGCCGCGGCGAGGCGTGCGGCCTCGTGAAAGCCTATTGCCAGGCACAGGGCATGTGGCGCGACAGCTCGACTCCCGATCCGGTGTTCACCGACACGCTCGAACTCGACATGACCAGCGTCATGCCGAGCCTTGCCGGCCCCAAGCGCCCGCAGGACCGCGTGCTGCTGTCCGACATGGCGAGCGAATTCAAGAAGCTGATCGACACGCAATATGATGGCGGCAAGGGCGCGGACGTCCCGGTCGAGGGCGAAGACTATGGCATCACCGACGGAGATGTCGTGATCGCTGCGATCACCAGTTGCACCAACACGTCGAACCCTGACGTGATGATCGCCGCCGGCCTCGTCGCCAAGAAGGCGCGCGAGCTTGGCCTGACGCGCAAGCCGTGGGTGAAAACCTCGCTTGCGCCGGGCAGCCAGGTCGTGACCGACTATCTCGACAAGGCCGGACTCAGCGACGACCTCAATGCCATCGGCTTTGACCTGGTCGGCTATGGCTGCACCACCTGCATCGGCAACTCGGGCCCGCTGCCCGCGCCGATCAGCAAGGCGATCAACGAGCATGACCTCGTCGCCTGCTCGGTGCTGTCGGGCAACCGCAACTTCGAAGGCCGCGTCAGCCAAGACGTGCGCGCCAACTATCTCGCCTCGCCCCCGCTGGTGGTCGCATACGCGCTGCTCGGCAACACGCGCGACGACATCACGACCTGCGCCATCGGGCAGGACAAGAATGGCAAGGACGTCTATCTGAAGGACATCTGGCCGTCGAACGCCGAGATCGAGGCGCTGGTGCGCGATCATGTCAACGAAGACATGTTCCGCAGCCGTTATGCCGACGTCTACAAGGGGGACGAGCGGTGGCAGGCAATCGAGGTATCGGGCGGCGCGACCTACGACTGGCCCGACGGCTCGACCTACATCCAGAACCCGCCTTACTTCCAGGACATGGATCCAACGCCGGGTACGCTCAGCGACATCGTTGGCGCAAAGCCGCTCGCGGTGTTCGGCGACAGCATCACCACAGACCACATTTCGCCCGCGGGCGCGATCAAGGCGGACAGTCCGGCTGGTGCCTATCTGCAGGCCAAGGGTGTCGAGCGCGCCGAATTCAACAGCTATGGCGCGCGCCGCGGCAATCACGAGGTCATGATGCGCGGCACTTTTGCCAACATCCGCATCAAGAACCAGATGCTCGACGATGTCGAAGGCGGCTTCACCAAGGGCCCCAATGGCGATGTGAAACCGATGTACGATGCCGCCATGGCCTATATGAGCCAGGGCACGCCGCTGATCGTGCTGGCCGGCAAGGAATATGGCACGGGTTCATCGCGTGACTGGGCCGCCAAGGGCACGATCCTGCAGGGCGTGCGCGCGGTCATCGTCAAGAGCTTTGAACGCATCCACCGTTCCAACCTGATCGGGATGGGCGTGCTGCCGCTGCAGTTCAAGGATGGCGAAGGCGCCGACACGTTCGGGTTCGACGGCAGCGAGACCTTCACGATCAAGGGCCTTGCCGATCTCAAGCCGCAGCAGGATGTCGAGGTCGAAGCGACCCGCGCTAATGGCGAGACGGTGAACTTCACCGTGACCTGCCGCATCGATACCGGCAACGAGCTCGAATATTTCAAGAACTCGGGAATCCTGCACTACGTGCTGAGGAAACTGGCCGCCTAGTCGATTACGAGGCCGATCCAGAATGTTTGGGGCCGGGCGCGTTCGCGCGTGCCGGCCCCATCTATGTCGGCAAGGATTTCGGCATCGAAAATATTCTCGGCGCGCAAGGATAGGGTAAGCCGGTCGGTGATCGGATAGCGCGCGACGGCGTCAAAGGTAATCGCGTCGTTGAGTTTGACGCTGTTGTCGACTTCGTCGAAGCGTTCACCGGCATAGTGCGCGGTAAGCGCGAACGCGTGGCCGTCATCCTCCCAGCCCGCGGTGGCGCTAGCGCTATGGCGCGGGGTTTGGGCGGGGGTGAGGCCGTCGAGTGCTGCTTCCTCGCCGCTCGCGGTGATGGTCGCATCGGTAAAGGCGTAGCTGGCGCGTAGCTGCCAAGGCCCGGTGCGATAGGCGGCATCGAATTCGACGCCGTAGCTTTCAATGGCATCAAGGTTGCGACGCTGGCTGTAGGTGCCCGGCACGAAGCCGACGCCAGGGAACAGACCCGGGCCGGTGTCGAGCGGGACGTTGGTGACGGGATTTTCAAGCCGTGTCCAAAATGCAGTGGCCGACAGCGTCAATGCGTCGTCGGAAAGGTCGATACCGGCTTCCAGTCCGTTGGCGATCTCGGGCTCGAGCATTGCGTTGGCGGCAAAGGCGTCGCGACCAATGCGGAAGGGGCGGAACAGCTCGTTGAGCGTGGGTAGGCGGAAGCCACGGGTCAGCGCGGCGCGCCCCGTGACGGTCTCTCCGAGCGGGGCGGAAACGCCGAGCCGACCGCTGAAATCGGTGCCGCTGCGGGCATCGAATTGGTCATCGCGGATCTGCGGGCCATCGATATTGGTCTCTTGCAAACCCCCTTCGCCGATCTCCCAGAAATCGAATCGCGCATCGGCTTCGACAAGTGCAGCGCCCAGCGTCGAGTCGGTCTTTGCATAGAGGCCTGCAGTCAGGCTGGAGCCGCCTGCTTCGCGCTGGCGCGTCGGGGTGACGCCCTGGAAGAAATAAAGCTCGTTGGTCTCGCCCTCGACATGACGAATGTCCGCGCCGATGCGCCAGTCAAGCGGGCCCGCGCTGCCTTTATAGGCTGCGGCTGCGCCAAGGCCGGTCGAAGGCACATCGAACTGGTCGAGCACGGGGCGTGTATTGTCGCGCGTGTCGTCGAGCGCGGCAAAGGCGTTTTCGAACTGGCGGTCCTGCCAATATGCGGTCAGCGACCAGTCGTCGCCGACCATGCGCAGCGAGGCATCGACCCCTTGCGCAACATTGTCCGATCCTTCGAAACCGCGTTCGCGCCGATCTTGAAAAGCCGACAGGTTGGCTTGCAGGCTGGCGCCGCCAATCGGCGCGAGAAAGCGCACGCGGCCGGCATATTGTTCGTAAGGCGAGGGTCGGTCGGCAAGGCCGCGATCCTCTTCGACGATAGGGATAAATCCATCGCCCGCCTGGATGCCGCCTGCGAACAGCAGCCGCGCTTGCCCGATGTTGGCGCCGCCGCGCACGTGCGCATCGATGCTGTCGCGGCTGCCGTAAAACAACCCCGCGCCAAGATCGGTGTCGTCAAGCGTGTCGATGGAGACATTGCCAGCAAGCCCGTCGACCCCGCCGCCGCGCGTGACGCGGATGCGATCGATGGCGGCCAGATCGATGCTCGACAGGTTGAGCCAACCGCCGAACGGGTCGGCAAGCGGTACGCCATCGACGGTCAGCGTGACACGCGCGGCGGCATTCCCGCCGAGCCCGCGCAGCGTCAGGCCCTGGCTCGTCGGACTGGCCGAGCGGCCGTCCGAGCGGCGGAAGGCGGCAAGCCCCGCGACGTCGCCCAGCACGTCTTCGAGCCGCCCGCTTGCTGCAAGATCGGTGTCCTCGATAGCGATTTCGTGGTGCGACGGGTCGTCCTCGGCGAGGCCGCGCCCGGTGACCACGATGTCCTGGAAAGCGAGGAGCGAGATCAGGATGGGAGCGCGTCCTTGAGCCAGTCGGGGATCTGCGCATCGTCCGGGATGGAATCGATGCGCGCGTGCACCACAGAACGGTTGAGGTCAGGGTAGGTTGCGCGCGCTTTCTCATGCGCGCCTTCGACCACGAAGAGGCGGCGATTGACCTTGCTTCGCCAGTTCATGCGCGCGGTATTTTCCTGGCCGACGAAGCAGCCTTTCTTGAAATCGACACCATTGAGTTCGCCAGCGTTGGTTTCGAGCCAGAGCAGGTTTTCCAGTTCGGCGCGACCCTCGCACACGCCTAGCGACAGCCGATGCGCGATCCAGCCTTCGGCAGCTTCGGTCGCGGGCGCCAGCCAGCGCTTGCCGAGGGCGGGGTGGCGCGGATCCTGACTGCCCTCGTCGCCATTGCGCGACCAGTGAACGGCGAGGCTCTCGTCGCGCTCGATCGTGATCGGGCGGCGCAGGCGATAAAGGGTGAGGCGTTTGGCGAGGTCATCTGCGGCATCCGCCTCGCAATCGAGCATTCGGTCCTCGCCGTCGGCCCACACGATGAAGTCGAACAGGCACTTTCCTTGCGGCGTCAGCAGGCCGGCCCAGACGGGCAGATCGGCTGCGACATTGTTGGTCACGAGGCCTTGCAGGAAGTCGGTCACGCCCTCGCCCGACAGGCGGAGAACGGCGCGGTCAGTCAGTGTCGTCATGCTGCTTGAGCTAGGGAGCGGCCCGCCCTAAGGCAATGGCCATGCAGCTCATCATCCGCCGCCCCGACGACTGGCACCTCCATTTTCGCGACGGCGCGATGATGGAGCGGGTCGTGCCTTTCACCGCGCGCCAGTTCGAACGCGCCATCGTGATGCCCAACCTTGTGCCCCCGGTGACGAGCATCCATGCGGCGCGCGAATATCGAAAGCGGATCATGGCCGCGGTGCCTGACGGCATGAGCTTCACGCCGCTGATGACCGCTTACCTGACCGACAATATTTCGGCTGACGAAGTGGAGACCGGCCACCGCGACGGCGTGTGGACAGCGGCCAAGCTTTACCCGGCAGGCGCGACGACCAATTCGGACAGCGCCGTTACCGATGTCGCCAATCTGCACGGTGTGCTCGACCGCATGGAGGCGATCGGTATGCCGCTTTGCGTCCACGGCGAAGTCACGGGCAGCGATGTCGACGTGTTCGACCGCGAGGCACGCTTCATCGACGAGATATTGCTGCCGCTGATCGCCATCTTCCCCGATCTCAAGGTGGTCTTTGAACATATCACGACCAAGGACGCGGTCGATTTCGTGCTGTCGGCACCTGCCAACGTGGCCGCCACGATCACGCCCCAGCACCTCATGCTCAACCGCAACGCGCTGTTTGAAGGGGGCCTGCGGCCGCATGCCTATTGCCTGCCGGTAGTGAAGCGCGAGAGGCATCGGCTCGCGGTGCGCGCCGCGGCGACGTCGGGCGATCCCAAATTCTTTCTTGGCACTGACAGCGCCCCGCACCCGCGTCATGCCAAGGAAAGCGCCTGCGGCTGCGCCGGCATCTTCAATGCCCCGCATGCGCTTGAATGCTATGCGCAGGTATTCGAGGAGGAAGGCGTGCTCGACCGGCTCGAAGGATTTGCCAGCGAGCATGGCCCGGCATTTTACGGACTGCCGCTCAACGAGGGCACGGTGACGCTCGAAAAGGTCGACAATGTCATCCCTGATATGATCGAAAATGGTGATGATCCGCTGGTGCCGTTCCGGGCTGGGCAAACCATTCCCTGGAAATTCGTCGGCTAGCTGACGCGGCGGCGGTTAATCCGCACAGTCTGAGATCCAATGCGCCTCGGTGCCGCCCAGCACGGCGGCGCGATGCCTTTCCACGCGTCCATAGCAGTCGCAGGTGCGCTCGCGCAGCTTGTCGACATCGCGGATTTCGACGCGGCCGCGGCGATATTCGATCAGGCCCTCGTGTTGCAGCTGCTTGGCCGCAGCGTTGACCGTGGTGCGCTGCACGCCCAGCAAGCTGGCCAGCGCTTCCTGCGTCAGGGCGAGGCTGTCTCCTGCACGATCGCGCGCGGTCAGCAACCAGCGCGCGGCGCGGGCCTCGATGGGGTGAAACGCGTTGCAGGCAACAGACTGCATCACTTGGGCGAGCAGGTAATCGGCGTAGCGGCAATAGAGTTCGCGCAAGAAGCGGCTCGATTGCTTGGCATCTTCGATTGTTTGGAGTGGCAGGCGCATTGCGCGGCCACCGACCTGCACCTCGGCGCGCGTGAAGGCGGGGAGGTCGCCGCAACTGACGATCCCGCCGATGGCGCCCTCCTGGCCGATCGAAGCCGCTTCGACGCGGCGATTGTCATCGAGTTCGATGATCAGGGAGATGACCGTCGGCGCGAGCGGGAAATAGGTATATTTGATCGTATCGCCTGCGCTGAACAGCACGTCGCCCGCTTCCAGCGTCACGAAGGTCGCATCCTTGCGCATCTTATCGGCAAGCGCCTCGGGAAAAACGGCCAACAGGCCGTTATCTTCGAAACTGTCATCCATGACGGTATCGTCAGGCGAATAGGGCATTGTTACGCCTCCCGGGCGAGTTTGCGGCTGTGTCGGGTGCTGAACGCACGGCGAATGACAAAAGCTCCCCATTGAACCTTGGTCAAACCTTCGCTAGTGGGTCGCCCCTAGCCAAGGCACCGGAGACGTGGGTGAGTGGCTGAAACCACCGCTTTGCTAAAGCGGCATACGGGTAATCCCCGTATCGAGGGTTCGAATCCCTCCGTCTCCGCCAGCCGCAAATAAGCCGCCGCAAGGCGGTTTTTTTGTTTCCGTCGCGCATTTCGCATTGCGGGCGGGAACCGTTTCCGTAGGCGGCGTGTTCTTATTCTTTGGAGCGCATTCCGGGGTACGCGTCGCGCTGCAGGTTGAGGCGAATACAGGGGGCCGATATCAGCACAGTGAATGGCGTTGCCATGACTAATGACCATCCCAACACGATTATGGTCGTCGAAGACGAATTCGTCATCGCGATGGATTTGCAGCACATGCTCGAAGATGAAGGCTACGAGGTGCTCGGCCCGCACGTCAGTGTGAGCGAAGCGCTGTGCGACCTTGCCGATGACTTGCGCATGCCCGACGCGGCCGTTCTCGATGTGCAGCTGGATGGCGAAGACGTGATGTTGCTGGCCGAACAGTTGCGGCTCAGGAACATCCCGATCGTGTTTCACAGCGGCCATGCCAAACCCGAAGATCTCGAGAAGCGTTTCCCGGGGTCGTTTTTTTGCGCCAAGCCGTGCAGCGCCGAACGTCTGACCCAGACGATCGCGCGGGCGACCCAGACCTAATCGAGCGCGCTGCCACCAAGCGCCTGCCACAATAAAAGGCGTGCGCGCTGTGCCCGTCCCCGGGCGGCAGCCGCGCGGTCGCCGCTGGCATCGGCTGCGCGGCGGGCTTCAAGAGCGCTAAGGAAATTGTCGAGACCGGCGCGGTAGCGTGTTTCCGCCAGCGTTGCGGCGCGCGCCGCCAGCGCCGCTTCTTCGCGCGCGGCGGCGGCTTGGGCATCGGTAGCGGCAATCAGCGCATAGGCACTCTCCGCATCGCCGAGCGCGGTGAACACGGCATCGCGATACTGCTGGAACGCCTGCAATGTCTGGCCCTCCGCGGCATCGATGGCAGCTTCGATGCGCCCGAAATCGAGCAACGGCCCGGCGATGCCGGCGGCCGCGTTACCAATGACGCTGTCGGCATCGAAGATGTCACCGAGCGCAAAGGCGAGCAGGCCAATACCGGCAGAAAGGTTGAGCCGCGGGAATCGATGTGCTGCGGCAACGGCTACCTCCGCATCGGCAGCCATAAGGCGGTATGATGCGGCAACGATGTCGGGACGCGCGATGAGCAGCGTGGAGGGAAGCGCTGCCGGGGCGGGGGAAAGCGCGGATTGCTCGGCATCGACCGCGAGCGCGGCGCGAATGTCGTCGGCTGGCAG
The DNA here is from genome assembly GCF_026157105.1 of Sphingomicrobium marinum. Taxonomy (GTDB): domain Bacteria; phylum Pseudomonadota; class Alphaproteobacteria; order Sphingomonadales; family Sphingomonadaceae; genus Sphingomicrobium; species Sphingomicrobium marinum. Next base: position 2,203,082 of record NZ_JANPVQ010000001.1, on the reverse strand, counting down.
CGCGGTCAAGGCGACGAGGCGTCCGATGATGCGTGCGCGTTCGCTGGCAAGTGCGGCGATGCGCGAGCGGCTGGCAGCGGCCTGCGCTTGCGCACGGATACGATCAGCGCCCGGCGCGATGCCGGCATTTTCGCGGACGCCGGCAAGACGGGCAATCGCAGCTGCGCTTTCAAGATCGGCGGCCAATGCCGCTTCGCGCGCGGCGAGCGTGCGCCAGTCGATCACGGCGCCGCCAATCTCCGAGACCAGGGCAAGCCGCACGGCGGCGGCATCGGCGCTGGCCGCATCGAGGCGCGCCTCGGCGGCCCGCTCGGATGCGCGTAGCGCGCCGAACAGGTCGGCGTCCCAACGCGCGGTCAGATTGGCCGAATAGGAAACGCGCTCGGTGTCGAAAGCGGCCCCTGGCGGCAGGTCGGCGCCGAACTGGTCGGGATTGGTGCGCGCGGCGCCTAACCCGGCATCATAGCCGATTGCAGGCATCCGCTCCGCGCCGGCCCGGGCGGCACCGGCGCGGGCGATATCAATGCGCGCAAGCGCGGCCCCCAGTGTGGGCGATCGGGCCAGCGCTGAACGAGCTAACGCGTCGAATGCTGGATCGTCGGGGAGAAGGTCGGCGACGTCAGCCTCGGCCGACGCATTATCAGCGAACGTAAAGGCTTGCGGCAAAGTGACATCACTCGCGTTGGGGAGATCTCCCGGGCCCGCGGCACAAGCGCCGAGCGCCAGCGTCAATGCAGCAGCGTATAGCGGCTTCATTGGCCCGGTTCCTCGGCCGCGATGAATGCGTCCACCTGCTGCCCAACGCGGAATGAAGCGGGGGCGTCTTGCGGCAGGCGGTAGATCAGTTGCAGCACGCGCACGTCGACCCGCTCACTGGCCGAATTCGTCAGGCTCTGCTTGGGAACGACGAGTGGTTCGGCGCGCACGAAAGCGGCTTCGACGCGTTGCTGGGCACCGCCGCGCGGCGACACGATCGCGGGTGCCCCCATCTTCAGGCGAACCGCTTCGTCCTCGTCGACGTCGATACGAACGTGGAGCGGATTGGTCTCGCCCATGCGGATATAGGGACCGCCGCCGCCGGGGCCGGCATTGACCAATTCGCCGGGACGCACGTCGACGCGCAGGATTTCGCCCGAGATGGGTGCGCGGACGATGGCGCGATCGGATTCGGTTTGCGCGCTGTTCAACGCTGCTCGGGCGGCGCGTAACTCGGCCTCGGCGAGTTGGCGGCGCGAGCGCGCGGCGCTGGCATTGCCCTCGGCGTTGATGATTTCGGCGCGGCTGACGGCAAGCGGGTCATCGATGTTGCGATACAAAGCGAGCTGGCGCTGCGCCGTGCTCTCCGCAGCGCGCGCTTCGGCAATGGCGGCCTCGGCGCGGACGATCGCAGCGCGTGCTTCGGTCACCCGGGCCTGGAGATTGCGCGTGTCGACGCGGAACAGCGGCTGGCCCTTGGTGACGCGTTCGCCCGGCGCCACGAAAACGGTGTTTACGAGCCCGCCAATCGCGGTGCCGATCTCGATGACTTCGCTCGATGGTTCGACGACCCCGGATCCCGCCACGCGCGGCTGGCTGGCAAGTTCGCCATCGACACGCGCTGGAGTCTCCTCGGCCTCGGCCTGGCTGCGGTCGGGCGCCTGGATGACGATGAAAAATACTGCGACCAATATGCCGATCAGGGCAAGCGCGGGCAGGACTTGGCGGGAAAAGCTGAGTTGGGGCATTATTCATCCTCCGGCATGTCGGTGCCGTCATGGGTGATCCGTCCGTCCTCGAGGACGAGGATCCGGTCCGCGAGATCGAACACGCGGTTGTCGTGGGTAACGATGATGCAGGCACGGTCTTCGGCGACCGCCACTTCGCGCAGCAGGTCCATTACGCGGCGGCCCGACTTGGCATCGAGCGCCGCGGTGGGCTCGTCGCACACGACGAGCGCAGGTTCGTGAACTAGGGCGCGGGCGATGGCGACGCGCTGCTGCTGGCCGCCTGAAAGCTGGCTGGGAAGTTTGTCGACTTGATCGCCCATGTTGAGCTTTTCGAGCATCGCAATGCCGTGCTGGCGCGCTTCGAGGCGATCCATGCCCTGCGCGATCAGCGGCACCGCGGCATTGGACGCCGCGTCAATCGTGGGGATCAGGTTATACTGCTGGAAAATAAAGCCGATATTGTTGAGCCGGAAGTCGACCAGCTGGCGATCGGTCAGGCTGTAAATGTCGGTGCCGAATACCTTGACCTCGCCTTCGGTGGGCCAGAGGATCCCGCACATGATCGAGATCAGCGTCGTCTTGCCCGACCCGGATTCGCCGACGACGTAGGTCAGCTCGCCCTTGCGAATATCGACGTCGATGCCGTGGAGGACACGAAGGGTTTGCTCGCCCGCCGTGAAGTCGCGCGTGATGCCGCGAGCGCAAATGGCGGTCGCACCCGCAGTAGTGATATTCGCGCTCATCTGAACACCGCCGCAGGTTCGGTCTTGAGCACCCCGCGCAGCGCGACATAGGCGGTGACCGAGATGATGACCGCGACGGACACCAGACTGAGGACGGGGATCCACCAGGGTGTGTAGAAGCCCTTGAAGGTGGGATCGTCGAATATTTCGAAGAAGAGTGTCGCGCCAAGAACACCGAACGCATAGCCGATGAAGCCGACCAGTAGCGCTTGGGCGGCGACCATGCGGGCAATCTTGCCGTTATGCACGCCGATCGCCTTGAGCGCGCCGAATTGCTTGACATTGTCGCGGATGAAGAGGCTGAAGGTCAGCCCGACGATAGCGATGCCGACAATGAAACCGAGCAGTACGGTGATCCCGAAGTTCAGCGGGATGCCGGTATTCTCGATGATGAAGTCGATACCGTCCTGCGCAAATTCATCGCGCGTGCGCGCGCGCAGCCCGGTCTGCGCTTCGATGCGGTCGGTGAGCGCGTCGAGATCCTCGCCGTCGCTGGCCTTGACCAGGATGAAGCTGAGCCGGTTGCGCTGCCCCGGCACATAGGCGAGCGCATTGGAGTAGCGCGTCGTGAGGGTGACCTGGCTGGTGAAGGTGGGCGTGCTGTCGGTCACGCCGCGGATCACCGCGCGCCGGTCATTGAGTTCGAGGCGTGCGCCGATAAAGTCTTCGCCGGGCGGAAAGAGGCGGGTAGCGCCGACATCGTCGATGAAGACGCTGTCTGGCGCCGCGAGCGATGCGCGGTCGCCCTCGATCATGTTCTCGGGCAGGCCGATCAGGGTGGTGTCGTCGACTCCGACGACGGTGACACCTTCAAGATCGCCTTCGGGCGTGCGGATCGCCGCCGAGCTGCGCATATGCGGCACCGCCCATTTCACACCGGGGACGCCGCGCACCTTTTCGAGCGCGGTCGCGGGCATCGGGTAGGCGACGTCGGACGTGCGGCTGACTTTGTCCATCACCCAGATGTCGTTGGTCTTGATGTCGTAGACGGCGCTCGCACCGCGTTCGAGCAGATTGATAAAAATCGAAAGCTGCTGCGTGATGAGGAGCGTTGAGAACGCGATGCCGAACACCAGCCCGAAGAATTTCTGCCTGTCGCCGGTGAGCATTCTGATGGCGATCCAGAGCATGGGCGAAAGCGGTTCCTTGCGCTACAACGAGTTCAGGGCTAGTAAATGAACGCTGGCGTTTAAGTGAACGCACTCGTTCATAGTGTCAAGGGCTATCGTGTCGAAAACCATCGTGAGACCATCCAGCGAAGCGAAGCGCCAGGCGATCCTGGCGGCTGCCAGCAAGGCATTTTTCGATGTCGGCTACGAGGCGACTTCGATCGAGGGTATCGCCGAGGATGCGGGCGTGTCGAAGGTCACCGTCTACAATTATTTCGGCGGGAAACCCGGACTCTTTAGCGCTGCTGTCGATCATGAATGCAGCAATATGAAGCAGCATATGCAGATCGATCCGTCGCTTCCGCGGCGACCGATTCGCGAGCAGCTCGAGATGCTCGGTAACGCCTTCCACGACTTTGTCAGCCGCGACGAGATCGTCCGCTTCGACCGGCGGATCGCCGCGGAATCGGATCGTGATCCCTCGATCGGCGACACGTTCATGGACGCCGGACCGCGGCCGATGTGCGTGCATATGGCGGGGCTCATCGAAGCCGCGGCGGATGCCGGGGAGATCGCGGTTGACGATCCGATGCTCGCGGCGGAGCAATTCGTGTCGATGTGCAAGGGCTTTGGCGAATTGGAGCGGCGCTTTTGCGGCAAGAGCGACCCCGCGCGCGACCGCGAGCGAATTGCCGGCGCGATCGACGTCTTCATGAAAGCATACGGTAAAGAATGAAGATCCTCGTCCTCGACGAAGGCACCAGCTCGACGCGGGCGCTGCTGTTCGACGAGACAGGCCTGATCATCGATAGCGAACAGCAGCCGGTGCAGTGCGTCTATCCGCGCCCGGGGTGGGTCGAACAGGATGCGAATGCGATCTGGGAGGCCACGGAAAGCGTCGCTGCTAAAGTCATCGACCGGGCGGGCGGCGCGGCGGCCATCGCGGCCATCGGCATCACCAACCAGCGCGAAACCGTGGTGGCGTGGGACAGGGAAACGGGCCGGCCGCTGGCACCGGCGATCGTCTGGCAGGATCGCCGCACGGCAAAGGCCTGCCAGCTATTGCGAGACGGCGGGCATGAGGAACTGGTGCAGGAGCGCAGCGGCCTGCTGCTCGATCCCTATTTCAGCGCCTCCAAGATGCGCTGGTTGCTGGACCACGAAGTTGCCGTCGCCGATGCCGCGGCGCGCGGGGTGCTGGCCTTCGGGACGATCGATTGCTGGCTGCGCTTCAAGCTGATGGGCCGGTTCGAGACCGATGCGAGCAACGCCAGCCGGACCGCATTGATGGCGCTCGAGACATCGCAATGGGACGATGATCTTTGCGCCCTATTCGACGTGCCGCGTTCCGCGCTGCCCGACATTACCGACATGGCCGGTGACCTCGGGTCGTGCGACTTCTTTGGCGAACCCATCCGCGTGGCGGCATCGGTTGGCGACCAGCAGGCCGCGACACTTGGCCAGGCCTGTGTCGGACCGGGTATGGCAAAGGCAACGTTCGGCACCGGCCTGTTCGCGTTGGCCTCGACCGGTGGAAGGCGGCCCAACAGCGACCATCGGCTGCTGGCGACACTGCTCTACCAGCAGGGTGATGCGAGACTTTATGCCCTCGAAGGATCCGTCTTCGTGGCTGGCAGCCTCGTCCAGTGGCTGCGCGATATGGCTGGACTGGTCGGTAGTGCGCAGGAAACGGAAACTCTTGCGCGCAGCGTCGAGGATAATGGCGGCGTCACCATCATCCCGGCATTCACCGGATTGGGGGCGCCGCACTGGCGCGCCGACCTCACAGGGTCGATCCATGGCCTGACCTTCGGGGTGACGCGGGCCCACTTGGTGCGCGCCGCGCTGGAAGCGGTGGTGCACAGCGCCGTCGACCTTGCCGAAGCCTTTGCCGCCGATGGCGCGCCGTGGCGCGAGCTCAAGGTCGATGGCGGCATGATCGCCAACGACTGGCTGGCGCAGGATCTGGCCGATATCAGCGGCGCCACCGTCTCGCGACCCGAAAATGTCGAGAGTACGGCGCGCGGCGCGGCGATCCTGGCAGCGGTCGGTGTGGGTCTTCACGAAACCCTCGAACGGGCGATCGAGACCATGTTGCCAAGCTTCGAATGCTTCAAACCCGCGATTGCAGAAGAGCACCGCAAAAGGCGCCGCGCGCAGTGGCGTCATCGGCTGCTGGCAGCGCTTCAAAGCGTCTGAGCGACTCGGCTAGCGACTCGCCAGCCAGTGCGAGTCGTTAGGTTTACAGATTGCGGGAATTGCCGATTTGTGTCGTTTCGGGACGCTGCTCGCGAAGATTTTTTACGCATAGTTAACGAGCGCGAGGGGCAGTCGAAATCATGTCGAAAGTCACCGAAGAGGGTTAACATAGGTGAAACTTTGAAAATTTGATTTAACTGAGACTTAATTCTATGAGTAAGTGGTCCTTACTTCTTGAGTATTACTAACAATAGGACGCAAAAACCTCCATTTCGGCTTCTCTAATATAGAGGATGACTGTTATCGTGTAACGTATTCAACAACTACTACTCCAAACCTTAACGTCTTTTAGATGAGGCTTTTCACCAGTTTTGGGGCCGTCACCACTTCGGGTCATCGCGTTCCATTTGCAATTTCTCAAAAGCACGTGTTTCTTGTCTCCAGAAGCACGGGGGTGGACCCGACGCTGTTAACCATTCGCGTTTAACAGCGCAGCAGTTCTTTCCCCAGAATTGATGATTGGCAGCGCTCGGGTTTGCCCGGCGCTCGACAAGCAAAGGGTGGGACATGCGCAACGATTTTGAAGCAAGCGGGGCCCAAGACAGCGGCCAGGACGTCGATACCGACGTTTCGAACGAAGCAACGCCGGCCAAGGTAACGGTACGGCCGGACGCGATCCGGGTCGAAGTCGGCCCCGATGGCGTGGTCAATCTTCCTGCGGGTGTGAATGCCGGCGATATCGTCCGTGTCGGTACGGATCTTGTCGTCCCGCTGCCCGATGGCGGCCAGATGGTCATCGTCAATGGCGCTCTTTTTGTACCTCAGCTTGTTATCGGCGAAGCGGTGATCCCGCCCACCACGGTCGCCGCGCTGCTGATCCAGGCTGATCCGCCCGCCGGTCCCGGCGACGACAACGATCCCAACAACGATTCCAGCGGCGGCAACTTTGCCGTCATCGTGCCGGGCCTTGGCCCTGCGCAGGAGCTGGGCGACCTGCTGCCGCCGACCGAACTTTTCCGGCCTCTCGAGCAGCAGGAAGAGCCGGGCTATTTTCTCGAGAACGAGCCCGACATCGTCATCGAGACCCCCGACAATCCTGCCGGCGCGCGCGACGCCACGGCAGGTGTCGACGAGGCGGGGCTTCCCGCACGTAACGGCGAGCCTGCAGGGTCCAACGCGGCAGCCGACAGCGAGAGCGTTTCGGGAACATTCGTTTATTCCTCGCCGGACAGCCCCAACGTGGTTGCGGTCGACGGGCTTGTGGTCAACGGCGTTGTCATCAGTGCGGTCGGCCAGGTCATCCAGGGCCAGTTCGGAACGCTGACGATTACCTCGATCAGCCCCGGTGCGATCGGTTTCCGCTATACGCTGACCGACAATACGTCGGGCGATTCCGTGCAAGACATCTTCTCGGTCACGGTGACCGATGTCGATGGCGATAGCGCTACGGCCAACCTGACCATCAACATCACCGACGACGGTCCGTCCGCACGCGATGATACCGATACGATTGCGGCGCGTACGTACGGCCCCGAAGACGGCAACGTCTTCACCGGCGTGGGTACGACGTCGGGCGCTGCCGGCGCGGATACGCCGGGCGCTGATGGTGCGGTACTCACTGCGATTGCTGCCGGCGGTGCGAGTGTGGCGATCGGGGACGGCAATGTGGAGATTGTGGGTGCGTACGGAACGCTGACCATCGCCGCGGACGGTAGCTACACCTATGTCCGTGATCCGGCCTCGCCGGGCGGCGTCGAAGACGTCTTCACCTACACGCTGACCGACGGCGATGGTGACACGTCCACGGCCACGCTCACCATCGTGATCGAAGATGCGGGCGTCGATATCGACATCATCCCCGATCCCAACGCCGGCAACACGGTCGACGAGGGTGGTCTTCCGCCGCGCAATGGCGAGACCCCGGGTTCGGGCGAAATCGCCGATGGCGACCCGGACAATGACAGTGATCCGACCGAACATGTGACCGGCGTCATCCGCTGGGTGGACGGCGACGGCGTTAATGTCGTCGCGATCAACGGCACACCGGTAACGGGCGCCGGCCAGGTCATCCCGATCGAAGGCGGGATCATCACGATCATCAGCTACGATCCCGATGCGAACATCATCGAGTATAACTTCACGCTGACCGACAATACGTCGGGCACCACTACAACGGTCACCTTCACCGTGACGGTCACCGATGTGGACGGCGACACCGCCACCGATGTCGTCGTCATCGACATCATCGACGACGAGCCCATCGCGCGCGATGATTCAGCCGTGCAGCCGAGCGAAGATGCGAACATCACTGTCGATATCTTCGCCAACGATACGCCGGGCGCCGACGGCGTCGATCTGGCGACGGGCGTCGAGCTTGTTGCAGGGTCGCTCGTGGGCGCAGGAACGCTCACCTATAATGGCGATGGCACCTTCACCTACGACCCGGTCCCGGGCGAAGAAGGCACGGTCACCTTCGATTATCGGATCACCGATAGCGACGGCAGCCCGTCGGTCGCCACGGTCACGATCGAACTCCTGCCCGATTCGACGCCGAGCATTTCGATCGTCGAGGGTTCGGACACGGTTGTGAATGAAGCCGGTCTCAACCCCGATGGCTCGGATGCGGCTTCCAACAGCGAAGTGGGCGAAGGCGCGCTGACCTTCGACACGGGCAATGACAGCGTCGGCTCGCTCGTCATCAATGGCATCGATGTCACCAATGGCGGCTCGGTGCCAGGTGCCTATGGCACGCTGACGATCAGCGGTAACCCGACCGACGGTTATACATATAGCTACGAACTCACGACCGACCTTGAAGACGTCGATGGCGTGGCCGAGACGGATGACTTCAACGTCGTCCTGACCGACAGCGATGGCGACACCGCCGACACGGTCCTGTCGATCGAAATCATTGATGATCTTCCCAAGGCCAACAACGACAGCGCCAACCAGGCGGCGGAAGATGCCAATATCACTGTGGATGTGTTCGCCAATGATGTGGCGGGCGCCGATGGCGTCAACCTGATCAGCGGAATCGCAGTTGTCCCGGGTACGCTGAGCGGCCCCGGCACGCTGACCTATAACAACAATGGCACCTTTACCTACGGCCCGGTTCCGGGCGAAGAAGGCGTCGTTACCTTCCAGTACGAGATAACCGACGGTGACGGTGACACGTCGGTTGCCACGGTCACCATCACGCTGCTGCCGGACTCGACGCCCTCTGTGTCTATCGCCGAAGGGTCGGACACCGTGGTGGACGAAGCCGCGCTCGATGGCCCGCCCAATGGCGACGACGAAGGCAGCAACGCCGCCTCGAACGACGAATTTGCCGCGGGTACGATCGAATTCGATACGGGTAATGACACCGTGGCCTCGCTGGTCATCGGCGGCGTCAACGTTTCCAATGGCGGTGTGGTCCCGGGCCTTTACGGCACGCTGACCGTCATCGGCAATCCGACGGCCGGCTACACCTACAGCTATGAACTGACGACCAATACGCAAGATCTTGTTGGCGTCGAAAGCGACGACTTCTCGGTCGTGCTGACCGACAGCGACGGCGATGTGGCAAGCACCAGCCTGTCGATCGAAATCCTCGACGACACGCCGACGGCCGAAGACGATGTCGACGGCGACATCGTCGAAGGCGGCGCCACCTCCACCGATGGCAACGTCATCACTGGCGAGGGCACCAATGGCGGCCTCAATGGCGTCGGCGCGGACACGCCGGGTGCCGACGGCGCCGAGGTCGGTAATCCGGGCGTCTATGTCGGCCTGTACGGCACGCTGACGCTCAATGCCGATGGTAGCTATAACTACGTGATGAGCCAGGATGGCGTGGCGCTTCTCGAAACGCTGACCGATGGCGAAACGCTGGTCGACCAGTTCAACTACACCCTCGTCGATGGCGATCTCGATAGCGATCCCGCGCAGCTGACCATCATCATGAACGGTAAGGACGATCCCGTCGTTCTCAACGGTGTCGAAGGCTCAGCGCCCAACGTGTTCGTGGACGAATCAAACCTGCCGGATGGCTCGAACCCGTCGCCTTCCTTCCTGACGCAACTGTGGAACTTCGCATTCGAAGCGCCCGATGGCGTCGACGACCTCACGATGGGCGGCGTACTTGTCATCGAAGACGGCGTCTTCGTGGGCGCGGGCGCGACGATCGCGACGCCTTCGGGCACGATCACGGTGACCGGCTTCATCCCGCTGACAGCGCCTGACGGCACGATCATCGGCGGAACGCTGCTGGGGAACTTCGTGCTCGAGGACAATTCGCTCGACAATGGCCCCAATCCGCCGAGTGATCCGTTCGAATCGGTGCCGGTCAACCTGACCGACGAAGACGGTTCGTCGACGAGCGGCGTCTTTCTGATCGAGATCGTCAACGACGTCCCGACCGCGAACAACGATGTCGACAGCGATATTTTCGAAGGTGGTCCCACCACCACGACGGGCAATGTCATCACGGGCGATGGCACCGATGGCGGTGTCGCCGGTCCGGGCGCGGACACGCTTGGCGCCGACGGCGCCCAGGTGGGCAATCCGGGCTTCTTTGTCGGCCTGTACGGTGTGCTCACGCTCAATGCCGATGGCAGCTACGAGTATCTGCTGTCGGGTGAAGGCATCGATGCGCTCAATGCGCTGACCGACGGCGAATCGCTTGTCGAAGAATTCAGCTACACGCTGCTCGACAATGACGGCGATTCCTCGCCGGCGTTCCTGACCATCATCATGGATGGTGAGAACGATCCCGTCGTGCTCAACGGTCTCGACGGCCAGGGCCCCGAGCTCAGCGTCGACGAAGACGATCTGCCCGCGGGTTCGGACACGACCCCGGAATCGCTGGTCGATGGCAACAGCTTCTCGTTCGAAGCCGCCGATGGCGTAGATGACGTCTGGGTTGGCGGTGTCCTGATCATCGAGAACGGCGTCTTCCTCGGCGCCAAGACGATCGCGGATGATTACGGCGAGCTTCGTATCACCGACTTCATCCCCGATACCGACCTCAACGGCTTGGTAATCGGCGGCACCTTCATCTACGAATATGAACTCGACGCCAACGCGCTGCTCCACGGCAATGCGGGCGAAGATCCCATCATCCGTTCGTTCGAGGTCAAGGTCACCGATCAGGACGTCGACATGGCTACCGGTAGTCTCGACGTCGAGATCGTCGACGACGTGCCCACCGCCACGCTCGACATGAACAACGTGTCCGAAGGCGGTTCCGTCGGCGGCAATGTCTTCACCAACGATGTGATCGGCGCCGATGGCGCTGCGCCTGGCGGCCCGGTGACGGGTGTTGCCGCGGGCAGCGATACGTCGAACCCCGTTTCGGGCGATGTCGGCGTCGCGGTGGCGGGCACCTACGGGACGCTCACGCTTAACGCCAATGGCAGCTACACCTACGAAGCCGATCCCAATGTCGGCGCTGTGCAGGACGTCTTCGTCTATACCATCACCGACGGTGACGGCGACACGTCGACGGTCACCCTGACCATCGATGTCGCGGATTCAGGCCTGGCGGCCACCAACGAGGATGCGGCGGTCTTCGAGGCCCAGTTGGCGGAAGGCTCGGCACCGGATGCGCCGGAAACGGCATCGGGCAATCTCAATGACAATGTATCGGGCGGCGCTGGCGGCAACAGCTTTGCGCTCGTGGGTTCGGGCACCGGGTCGAACGGTACGCTGGTCATCAACCCCGACGGCACCTGGGTCTACACGCTCAATTCGCCGGTCGATGGCGCGGATGCCGATAATGGCAACAACGTCGTCAACAATGTCGAGACCTTCACCTACGAGGTGACCGACGCTGACGGCAACACGACGACGTCGACCATCACGATCGACATCGTCGACGACGTCCCGACTGCGGTCGTCGACAGCGCCAGCGTGACCGAGGGCGCCTCGGTCATGGGCAACGTCGTCGATAACGATACGATCGGCGCCGATGGCGCGGAAGTGGCCGACAATGAAGTCACCGGCGTTGCTGCGGGCAATGTGGCCGGTCCGGTATCGGGTAATGTCGGCGCGAGCGTTGCAGGCCTTTACGGCACGCTGACGATCAATGCGGACGGCAGCTATACCTATGAATCGGATCCGGATGCGGTGGCCGCGCCGGGTGCGACCGACACGTTCACCTACACCATCACCGATGGTGACGGCGACACTTCGACCGCCACGATCGATATCAATGTCGATGACGTGACGCTGGTCGCGGACAACGATACGATCACGGTCGACGAAGACGGTCTCGATGGCATTGGTTCGGCCGGTGGCACCAACAGCGAAACCGCAGGCGGTACGCTGATGGTTGCCGGGGCGGTAGAGTACGCGCTGGTCGGCTCGAACGTCGGTTCGAACGGCACGCTCACGCTCAACAATGACGGCACCTACAGCTATACGCTGACCACGCCGGTCGACGGCTTGACCGCCGATAATGACGAGAATGTCGTTCCGGGCGTCGATGTCTTCACCTATGTGGCGACCGATGCCGACGGCAACACCGTCCAGGGCACAATCACCATCGACGTGCGCGACGATGTTCCGACGGCGACGGCGGATGTCGATAGCGTCACCGAAGGCGCAGATACCTCGGGTAACGTTCTGCCCAACGACGTGCTCGGCGCCGATGGCGCTGCGCCGGGCGGTGCGGTGACGGGCGTTGCGGCGGGTAACGACATCTCGAACCCGGTGTCGGGCGATGTCGGTGTCGCGGTGGCGGGCACCTACGGCACGCTGACGCTCAATGCGGACGGCAGCTACACCTATGAAGCCGATCCCAATGTCGGCGATGTGCAGGATGTCTTCGTCTACACCATCACCGATGGCGATGGCGACACCTCCACGGTCACGCTGACCATCAATGTCGGCGACAGCAACCTGGCCGCCAACAATGAGGACGCCTCGGTCAACGAAGCCGAGCTGGCGATTGGCTCGACCCCCAACGCGCCCGAGCAGGCATCGGGGAACCTCAACGACAATGTATCGGGCGGCAACGGTGGCAACAGCTTCGCGCTCGTTGGTTCGGGTACCGGTTCAAACGGTACGCTGGTCATCAACCCCGACGGCACGTGGGTCTACACGCTTAATGCGCCGGTCGATGGCGCGGATGCCGATAATGGCGCGACCACCGAAAACAATGTCGAGACCTTCACCTATGAGGTGACCGACATGGACGGTAACACGACGACGTCGACCATCACGATCGACATCGTCGACGACGTCCCGACCGCGGTCGTGGACAGCGCCAACGTGACCGAGGGTGCCTCGGTCATGGGCAACGTGGTCGACAACGACACGATCGGTGCCGACTTCGCCGATGTGGTCGATAACGAAGTGACCGGCGTGGTCGCCGGCAACGTTGCCGGCCCGGTGTCGGGAAATGTCGGCTCGCCGATCGTGGGGGCCTACGGCTCGCTCACGATTAACGCGGATGGTAGCTACACCTATCAGTCGACCGCCGATGCGATCAGCGGCGACGAAACCGACACGTTCACCTACACCATCACCGATGGTGACGGCGACACGTCGACCACGACGATCACGATCAACCTGGCTGACGTGACGCTGGTCGCGGACAACGACACGATCTCGGTCGACGAAGACGGCCTTGACGGTATCGGCTCTGCCGGGGGCACCAATAGCGAAACCGCGGGCGGTACGCTCATGGTTGCCGATGCTGTAAATTATGCGGTCGTCGGTTCGAACGTAGGATCGAACGGCACGTTGACGCTCAATTCGGACGGCACCTACAGCTACACGCTGACGTCGCCAGTCGATGGCACGACTGCCAATAATGGCGAAAACAACGTTCCGGCGGTCGATGTCTTTACCTACGAAGCCACCGATGCCAACGGCAACACCGTGCAGGGGACGATCACGATCGATGTCATCGATGACGTTCCCACCGCCAACAACGACACGGTCAATCAGGCCGACCAGAACGGCGAAAACACTGATGTGACGGTCGACGTTCTGGCCAATGACGTAAAGGGTGCCGATGGCGTTGCCGATGTCGACGTGGCGCTGGTCGGTGGTTCGCTGACCGGTGCGGGCAACCTTGTCTATAACGGCGATGGGACCTTCACCTACTCGCCGGCCGCAAATGAAGAGGGTTCGGTCCAGTTCCAGTACGAGATCACCGACGGCGATGGCGACAAGTCGATCGCGACGGTGACGATCAACCTGGAAGACGACAGCAACCCGACGGCGTTCAACGTTTCGGCAGCAGTCGATGATGACGGTTTTGGTACCGGCAACTCGACGAATGTCGACGATATCGACGCCGACGTCGGTGACAGCGGTGCCGGCCTCAATGACGAGACGGTCTTCGTGGGCTCGTTTGGCGGCACCTTCGGCAACGACGCGCCGGGGACCTACAGCTTTGCAGCGATGGACGGCGTGGTCCAGGACATCGGCCTCGAAACGCTGACCTATAGCTGGGATGGCGGCAGCAATACGCTTACCGCGACCAGCGGGACGCGCGGCGATGTCTTCACGGTCGTGATCGACCAGTCGACTGGCGAGTATACCGTCACGCTGCTGCAGAACTACCTGCACGATGGCGGGGACGATGGCGAAGTAGCCGATGCGATCGCACTTCTATACACCGCGATCGACAGCGAGAATGAAGAGAGCGCGCCCGCCGAACTGACGATTGTCTTCGGTGACGATGCGCCGAGCGACTTTGCGCCCGACGTTGCGGTCTCGCTCGATGGCGATCAGCCGGCGGTTTCGAATGTCGCGCTTAATATCGCGACCGGTGCCGACCTCCCGGGATCCTACGTGTTCAACATCACCGATGGTGTGATGGCGCAGGACACCGATGGTAATCTTGTTGGCCTGGCAGGGCAGCAGCTTTACCTGTTCGGCGACGGCACCGGCCAGATCGTCGCGACGACCGATCCCACCGGCGTTGCCGGCGATGTCGGCTTCACGGTGACGCTCAATGGTGACGGCACCTATAACTTCGACGTGAACGGCGACCTCACCAACGGAACGTCGACCACCTTTAGCGACTTCGGCAATGTCAAAGCGGGTAACAATGACACGCTCGGCATAGGGATCGGGGATCCGGTGGGCGCGGTTGCGCGCGGTTCGGATGGCAACACGATCGGTACGGTCAACACCAGCAAGCAAGGCGACGGCAGTATCGGTGTGAACAACCAGTCGATCAATGTCGGTGAATTCCTGCGTATCGGGTTCGTTACCGATCTGACGTCCACTCCTACCGGTCTGCAGTTTACCGGGCGCCAGCAGACGACGTCCTACGAACAGCTCGTGACGCAGGTGCAGGGCAACCAGGCCCAGACGGCCACCTTCCGGGTCTATGCGATCGACACCGACAACGATCCGGCGGATGCGCCCGACACTTACCCGGTCGACGGGCTTGGACCGGGTGAGAGCCTTGTGCAGATCACGTCGGTATCGGTGACTGATTACAACACTGGTCAAACTGCCACGCTGGATATCACGACTCTGATGGTCGGCCAGACGGCGTCGATCGGTTTCGGTGCGAGCGCTACGCGCAATGCCGATGGTTCGGTGACGTTCAGCGGCATCCAGCAGGGTGACACTTACGCCATCGAAACTACTGCGGAGTTCAGCGCTATCATCGTGCAGGGAGTGAGCGGTCAGCCGTTCGACCTTAGCGTCTTCACGATCGGCACCGAAAGTGCAGGTACCGACATCATCCAGGAATTCGATGTCACCTACACCGACGCCGATGGCGATACCGCCGATGGCACGGTCACCACGGTCGTCGACCAGGATGGTAGCGGCCCGCCGTATGAGAACGTCTCGACCACCATCGACGACGCGTCGGTGTCAACGGGGTCGCTCACGCTGGCCAGCTTCAGCAAGACCGCGCTCAACGACAACGGCCTGTCGCTCCAGCAGTCGGGCCTCAACAGCTCGCTGATGGTGGGCGGAGCGATGATCGCCGGCATGTCGATGGACTATGCGATGGCGGGCAGCTTCGCCACCGCTTCGGCGCCGATGCTCGATGCCTACACGCCGATGTTCGACCAGTCGCTTTCGGCCAGCTTCATGCAGGTCACGCCGATCACCGACGGTGCCGATTTCGGCCTGCCGGGGATCGAGGGCGGCTTCGGCATCGCGGCCAATCCGGTGTTCGACGGCGGTCTTGGCGGCACCGCGCTGCCGCAGGCTGGCTCGCTCGACGCCATCCAGCCGATGCTGGAACCGGACTTTGCGCCGCTGGCGAATGACATGGCGCCGGTCGCAGGCAACGATGCCGGATTCCCGGTCTTCGCGGCCAACGACATGATCGCGATGCCGGGCGCCGACGCGATGGCGGCGCTTGCTGCCAACGAAGCGGGTCTCGGCCACGATCTCGGCAACATCCTGAGCGACGCCCTGATGGGCGGCGACATGGATCCGGTCGATGCCATCCTCGCCAATCTTGGCGAAGGCGGCCTGTTCGGCGACGGTGGTCTGGCGGCGATTGCGCCGCTGGGAGACTTCGCCAGCTTTAACATGGGTTTCGAGGGTGGATTTACCTTTGCGACTCAGGATATCATGGTGATGGAAGCAATGGTGCTGCATCACGACATGGTGATGTCGGCTTAGGCATCGAACGAAATGGCAGGCCCCCGTGTGGACGCGGGGGTCTCAACCACGGAAAGACCAGTAGAGGGGCATGACATGAAGAAGCACTGGACGATGATCGTTCCCGGAGCGGTGCTCGCGGCCGCAGCGATGGCCACGCCGGCCGGCGCGGTTGACCTGAAAACCGCCATCCAGGAGGCGTTGCAGACCAACCCTGAAATCCACCAGGCCTATTATAACAAGCAGGCCACGTTCGAAGAACTGCGTCAGGCGGAAGGCCTCTATTATCCGCGCCTCTCGGTCGAGGTGTCGGGCGGGATCCGCGAACTTCGCAACCCGACCCGTCGCAGCCTCGATATCGCGGATGAAACGCTCTACCCGATCGAAGCGCAGGCGATTGCCGACTTGCTCCTCATGGACAATGGCGCGCGCGAAGCGGAGATCCGCTACCAGGCGGCGCGCACCGATGCAGCGGCCGCGCGGATCGAAGAGCGCAGCGAATTCATCGCGCTGAACACCAGCCGCGCTTACATCGATTATATCCTCCAGCAGCGTCTGGTGGCGATCGAGGTCGACAATGCGAACTTTCACCGCATGCTCGCTGACGACCTGCGCGCCGGTGTCGAGCAGGATTCGATTTCGATCGCCGATCTGCAGCAGGCACAGGAGCGCTATCGCGCAGCCGAAGCCCGCGTGGTCGAAGCTCAGGAAGAGCTCGATACGGCGGCCATCACCTTCCAGCGCCTGACCGGTATGCCGATCGGTGATGTCACGATGCCGCCCGATCTTTCCGCGGCGATGCCCGAATCGCTCTATGCTGCCGAAATGCTTGCCAAGGAGAACAATCCGCTGGTCGAAGAAGCGGTCGCCGATCTTGCCGCGGCCAACGAATTGACGATGAAGGCCAAGGCCGAAATGGGTCCGACCTTCTCGGTCGAAGGTCGCGCGCGCTACGGCCACGACATCGACGGCTTCACCGGCGACACCACGGACCTGATGGCCCGCGGCGTGATGCGCTGGAACCTGTTCGACGGTGGTGCCAACCGCGCCAACGTCCGCGAGCAGCGTGCCCGCGCCAACCAGCAGCAGGCACTGCTCTTCTCGCGCCAGCGCGAAGCGGTTGAAACCGTCCGCTCGGCCTGGAGCCGGCTCACCAACCAGGGCCGCCTGGTCGAACAGCTACAAGAGCAGAGCAATGTCTCGGACGATTTGCTCCTGTCGTACCGCGAGCAGTTCAACGTGGGCCGCCGTTCGCTGCTCGACGTGCTCGATGCGCAGAACACGCGCGCCAATGTGCAGGCGCAGCTCGAAGTGTCGAAGCTGGCGCAGCTCTACGCGCAGTATCGCGTGCTGGCCGCGACCAACAACCTCCTCGAGGCGATGGGTCTTGAAATGTCGAGCCACGCATACTCGAACGAGCGCGACGATTATAGCGTCGGCCCGGTCTACGATGGCTGGAAGGACGAGCGTACCGGTTCGGGACGCATGATTGTCGGCGCTCCCGTCGAAATCGGTTCGAGCTATGATGGAATGGTAGAGAATCACAATTCGCCCGAAGAGGCCGCGGAAACGCGCGCCAACTCGACCAGTTCGGTCGGTTCTTCGGACGATATGTAATATATGGGGACGGAATTTGACTTCGGATCACTGGCTGGCAAGCGCCACGCATAACGAGATCGATTCCGTCCTCGATTGTCTGGCCTATGTGGCCCGCGAGCAGGACCGGCCTTCCGCGCCGGTCCTTTTGCGTGCCGGGCTGGCGCTCGACGCAGACGGCAGGCTCCCGTTTCACCAGATCGAACCCGCGCTCGACCAGGTCGGGATGCGGGGCTTTCCCGTGTCGCGCCGTCTGCGCGGCTGGAAGGAAGCGCAGCTTCCCGCCATCCTGCAACTGGAAGGTGGCGCGGCAGTCCTCATTGAACTCAAGGATGGCGATGCGCTCATCCATGCCCCTGGCATGGAAGGCACGCAGTGGGTGCCGGCAACCGAACTGGCCGAACATTTTACCGGCAATGCGGTCGTCGTCGAACCCGATCCGACCAAGGAGCGCGAGGGCGAGCGTCCGTGGGACAAGGCAAAGCGCGCCCACTGGTTCTGGTCGGAGGTGTGGAAAGCACGCCGCCAGTTCTGGCCGGTCATCGTCGCGGCGCTAGTGATCAACCTGCTCGCGCTCGCGGTGCCGCTCTTTACCATGAACGTCTACGACCGCGTCATTCCCAACAACACCGTCAGCTCGCTCTGGGTGCTGGCGCTGGGCGTGGCGTTGGCACTGGTCTTCGACTTCATCCTCAGACTGGCGCGTAGCCAGCTGGTCGATGAAATCGGGCGCAAACTCGATGCGCGCTATTCGCAAAAGATTTTCGAAAAGGTCATGAACCTGCCGATGGCCGAGCGCCAGGGTTCGACCGGCGCCTTTGCGCGCCGCGTGTCGGAATATGAGCAGGTGCGCGATTTCTTTGCCTCGACCAGCGTCGTGCTGCTGGTCGATATCGCCTTCATGGGGATCTTCATGATCTTCATCGCGGTGCTGGCCGGATGGCTGGTCATGGTGCCGATCGTCTTCATCACGATCATGGTCATCGTCGGCCTGTCGATCACCCGCGGCATGGGGCGCATTGCGACCGATGCGCAGGCCGACGCCTCGCTGCAGAACAGCGTGCTGGTTGAAAGCATTGCCGGCGTGGAAACGCTAAAAGCGGCGCGCGCCGAAGGGCGGATGCTTGGCCGCTGGCGTCGTTTCGCCACGATGTCGGCGGCGACGCAGGAAAAGATGCGCCGGCTGACAGCGGTGGCGGTGAACCTTGCATCGGTGACGCAGCAGGCAATGACCGTCGGGCTGATCATCGGCGGCTTCTTCCTGTTCAACGCTGGCGCGATCACCATGGGCGGTATCATCGCCATCGTGATGATCGCCGGTCGCGCCATGGCGCCAATCGGCCAGTTGGCGCTGCTCATGACGCGCGGCAAGCAGGCGATGGCGACGCTCGACAGCCTTCAGGAAATGATGGAAGCGCCCGATGAACGCCAATCGGCGACGCGGTCGGTCGTACCCGAAATCCGCGAAGGCCGGATCGAGTTGAAGGACCTGCATTTCCGTTATCCGGGCGCCGCGATCGATAGCCTCGACGGGCTCAATTTCACCATCAACCCGGGCGAAAAGATCGGTATTATCGGCCGCGTTGCATCGGGCAAGTCGACGCTCGGCCGTGTGCTGTGCGGTCTCTATGCGCCAAGCGAAGGCGTGATGACGGTCGACGGGCTCGATAGCCGCCAATATCACCCGCACCAGCTTCGCGAAGCGTTCCGTTATGTCGGGCAGGATGCCGAACTGTTCACAGGCACCGTGCGCGACAACCTGATGCTGGGCGCGGCGCAGGTGAGCGATGAAGAACTGGTCGATGCGGTCAAGAAATCGGGCGCCGACATTTTCCTCAGCCAGGGCGCAGCCGGTTTCGATCTCGACATCGGCGAACGCGGCGGCCGCCTGTCGGGCGGGCAGCGTACCTTGCTGGTGCTGGCGCGCGCGTTGGTCGCCCCGTCCAAGATGCTGTTTCTCGATGAACCGACGGGCAACATGGACACCCAGACCGAACAATATTTCATCGATCGGCTGCAGGCCGCGATGACGCCGGAGCAGACGCTCGTCGTGTCCACGCACCGCAAATCGATGCTTAAGGTCATCGATCGACTGATCGTCATCGACAAGGGCAAGGTCATTGCCGATGGCCCGCGCGACGAGGTGATGAATGCGCTCGCCAATGCCGGCGCGGGCAAGCCGCCGGTCAAGCAGACGACGGGCAATGTGACGGTGAGGCCCGAATGAGCCAGCGCCTCACTTTCAAACGCGTCCAGGTTGCGGTGATCGCAGCGCTTGCCGCTGCGCTGATGGCGCTGGTCGGTGTCGCAATGCAGCAGCCCAAAGCGCAGGCCGCGGTAAGCATTCCGTTGTCGCAGACCGCCGCGCTGGTTGATGCGACCACTGGCGCAGAACTGGTCGAATATCGCGCCACGGGTGAAAGCGCCGAGCTTATCAATGCCTCGATGCCGATCGATCGTAGCGGGCTCGATGCGGCGCGCCCCTTCGGCCAACCCAGCGGACTCGACTATCGCCGCGCCCAGCTGTGTCTCACGCAGGCGATTTATTACGAAGCGGGCTACGAGCCCTTGGCGGGCCGCCGCGCGGTCGCGCAGGTCGTGCTCAATCGCGTGCGCCACCCGGCTTATCCCAACTCGGTTTGCGGCGTCGTTTACGAAGGCGCCAAAAAGCCGGTCTGCCAGTTCAGCTTTACCTGCGATGGCTCGCTCGAGCGGCGACCCGGCGCAGCGGCATGGAAAGCGGCCGAGCAGGTCGCGGCGGACGCGCTGGCGGGGAAGGTCGAACAGTCGGTCGGCACGGCGACGCATTATCATGCGGACTATGTCGCGCCCTATTGGGCGCCCAAGCTCACCAAGGTGAAAAAGACGGGGCTGCACATCTTCTATCGCTGGCCGGGCCAGTGGGGTCGCCGCGCCGCATTCATCCAGCGCTATGCAGGCGAACCACACGATCCGGCAGCACTGCGCCCGACGCGCTACCTCGGCAAGCCGGCGCCGGTCGAGGAAATGATGATCGCCGAGACGAAGCCGGCGGGTCCGCCCATCAATCGCGCCGAAAACGATGTCGGCGGCTATCTGGATACCTCGAAGGGCTGGACGCTCAACATTCCCAATCCTGTCGCGACGCCGGGCGCGGCTGACGAGATCACCGCCCGCCAGGCGCCCGAACAACGTATTGCCAGCAGTGCCATGGTGCTGCCTGGCGGAGGACAGTGACGTGAACGCCTTTTCCTTCATCACCGATCGCGACGATGTATCGCGCCCGCCCATGAGCGGATCGAAGAAGATCATCTTCGCCGTTCTGGGCGTGTTCGCCATCTTCCTTGTCTGGGGCAGCATCGCCGAGGTCGATGAAATCACGCGCGGGCAGGGCGAAGTCATTCCGTCGGGACGCATCCAGCTGATCCAGGCATCGGAACCCGCGGTGATCGAGGAATTGCTGGTGCGCTCGGGCCAGCAGGTGAAGGCCGGGGACCTGTTGGCGCGCCTCGACGATACGCAAAGCACCTCGGAGCTCGGCCAGATCGAAGCCGAAACGACCGCGCTGCAAGCGCGTGAAGCGCGGCTTCGCGCCGAAGGCACTGGCGGCTCGCTCGCGTGCACCGGCGCGGGGTGTGCCGATGAAGCCGCGGTCAGTCAGGCCCGTCGTTCGGCTCTAAGCAGCCAGGTCAGCGCCTTGAATGCGCGCGCCGAACAGTCGCGCCGCGATGCCGCCGAGGCCGCCGCGACGATCGACAGCCTGACCAGTTCGCTTCGTCTCGCGCGCACCAATGTCTCGCGGCTCGAACCGCTCGCCGAGCGTCAAATCGTGCCGCAGACCGATTTGGATGACGCGCGCCGCGAAGTGATCGACCTTGAAGGCCGCATCGCCGCCGCCCGCGAACAGCGCGGGCGTGCGCTCGCAGCTGTAAACGAGGCGATTGCACAGGCCAATGAAGCGCGCGCGACCTTCCGACAGGAAGCGCTCGATGAACGCAGCCGCGTGCAGGAACGCATCAATATCAACGAACAGAGCCTGCGCGGTGCCGAAGGCCGCGTGGCACGTACCGAATTACGGTCGCCCGTCGACGGCGTGGTGAATAACCTTCAGCTCACCACTATCGGCGGGTTTGTTGGCGCGGGCGAGAAGGTGATGGAAATCGTGCCGGTGGGCGACAAGCTCCTCGTCGAGACGCGCGTCAAACCCTCCGATGTCGGCTTCATCGCGGTGGGGGACGAAGCGCTGGTGACCGTTACCGCCTATGATTTTTCCATCTATGGCGGACTGAAGGGCAAGGTCGTCGAGATCTCGGCCGACAGCCTGTATGACGAGGTCGAACGCGAGGCCTATTTCAACGTGATCGTCGAAACCGATCGCAGCTATCTTGCGCGTGGCAACGAGCGGCTCCAGATCACGCCCGGCATGATGACCGACACGCAGATCATCACCGGACGCAAGAGCATCCTGGCCTATCTCCTGAAGCCGATTACGAAGGCACGCGCCGAAGCGCTTACCGAGCGCTAGACCTTATTGCGCGAAGATTGAACGCGGCGCGGTGGCGCTCGCCATGGCGAGCCGCGGCCCGTCCGGCCACGACGCCGAAGCCGTCTGATAGCTGTAGGTCGTGGGCGTGCGGTTGAAACCGTGGATCCAGCGACCGGCCGACGAAAAGCTCATGACCGGGCGGAAAAAGCTGATCGTGTTGGCGTCCTCGACACGGTCGTGGCTGTTATCAAGGATCAGGAAGCGACCTTCGTGGCGCACGGCCAGGACGGCATGATCGTTGAGGTTGGCAAGGTCCTTGAGCACGACGATGTAGAGATTGTCGGCAGCAAAACCAGCTTCCTTGAGCATCGCCATCTTGGCAATCGCATAGTCTTCGCAATCGCCGCGACCCGAAGCGAATGACTCGTCGGGACGCATCCACCTGTCTTCGCGGCCGAATTGGCGGGTGTCGCTGGTGTAAGCGATGCGCGCATTCACATAGCGGTTGATGCGCTCGATCGCGGCGTGATCGCCATCGATCGCAGCATCGCGGGCATAGACGGCGGCACGGCCGCTGACACCGGCGTTGGCGACGCGCATCCAGCCCTGATCGAAGGGGGTGCGCGACACCGAAAGTGCCACGGAACCGAACAGGTTGGGCAGGCTGGCATGGGCGGGCAACGCGGCGCGGTGGGCGCGGACGTAAGGCCGCGCGCTCGTCGCGGCAGGCGCCATGGGTCGATATTGCGTATAGGATGGCGTGGCCGCCTGCTGGCCGGCGAGGATCGCCTGCAAACTCGATCCGTTACCGCCAAGGATGGCGCTCGCCTTTAGCGAGGGTGCCGAAGACATCGCCAGCGCCGGCGGGGGCGCATGGCGATCGACGCTCGGCGCCGACTGTGCGGAGGCGGCAGCCGGGATCAGCGTCGCGGCCGCAGCGAGGGCGAGAATATGGGGGGCACGGTTGACCTTCATCATGCCGATGCTTGTCGCAGGACAAGACGAAGACCCGCCTAAAAGTCAGGGTTAAAGCGCGCGTAAGGTCTTGTTAGCCAGCCGTTAAGTTAGTCGACTGTTTCGAGGTGTTCATGGAGGAGGCGATTGAAAGCGGCGGGTCGTTCGGCATTGGCCAGATGACCCGCGCCGGAAATGAACGCCGAACGTGCATGCGGGATTAACCCTGCCAACTCATCCGAAAGCGCCGGAGGCGTGATTGCATCCTCTTTGCCGCAGACGATCAGCGTTGGTGCGAATATCGCTGCGGCCCGTTCGCGCTGGTCGGCAAGCCACACCGCGCGCGCCCCGAGACGATACGCGGCTAGCGGGATCTGCGCCATGGTGAGGATCACCTTATCGCGCAAACCCGGCGGCGGCTCCTTGCCGAGCAGGGCATCGACCCTGGCTTCGGCCAACGCTGCCATGCCCATTTCCTGCGCAGCCGTAATCGATCGATCGTGGATGGCCTGCCCATCGGGGTGGACCGCGAACGTGTCGGCAAGGATAAGACTGGCGATGCGATCAGGCGCCTTTGCTGCCATCGCAATCGCAATGACCCCTCCGAGCGACAAGCCGCAAATATGCGCGCGTTCGATTTCCAGCGTGTCGAGCAGCGCAAGCATCGCCGCGGCATAATCGTCGCGCGTGGCATCGGGCCGGAAATCGCTTTCACCGTATCCGGGATAGTCGGCCGCGATCACATGCTGACGGTGGCCGAACTCTTCGATCTGGGGCTGCCAGACGCTCTTGTCCGAGCCCACACCGTGCAGGAACAGGATCGGCAGTTCGTCGGCGTGGCGCGGCCGCGCCTGCGTGACGCCGATTATCCCCAATGTCGTGACCACTTCCCCCATGGCGACAATTTTGCCAGCTCCGTGCCGGATTGCAAATATCGCCTAAGGTCCTAGCCTTGGCCGCAATGACGAGCATCCTCCTCAACGGCGAACCCGTGCGCCTTCGGCTCGACCCCGAAATGCCGTTGCTGTTTGCGCTGCGCGATGCCGCCAACCTCACCGGTGCCAAGCATGGCTGCGACGATGGCAGCTGCCACGCCTGCACGGTGCTGGTCGATGGCCAGCCGGTGCGCGGCTGCCAGATGCAGCTGCGCGAGCTGGAGGGCGCGGTCGTGACGACCATCGAAGGCCTGGCTGGGCAGCATCCCGTCCAGCAGGCATGGATCGCGGAAGACGCGGGCCGGTGCGGCTTTTGCGATCCCGGCTTCATCCTGGCGATCAGCGCACTGCTGGCCACCAATGGAAACCCGAGCGATGCGGATATTGCCGCCATTCCCAATGCCTGTCCGTGCGGAGCGGCACCCGGGATCGCGCGTGCTGTCCGGCGCGCTGCCGCCGAAATGAGCCGCCAGCAACGCCAGCAACCCGCTGCGCAACCCCTCGAAGCGCAGGGCGAGGCAGGCGATTAGGTTCAGGCGAGACTCATGTTGGGTCCGTCATAAACGCCGCCAAGAGTGCGTTATGAATTGAAAGGAGCATCGCGATGAGGGCCGCGATTGCCTTGGTCCTGGCGTTTGCCATGGGCCTCCCCGCCGCCGCTGCAGCGGAATCGAATGTCGAAATGCAGGACCGCGGGGCGCGGGCCGGCGATCCGGGTGACCGTGTCGAACGGGCCGAAAGCCGGAGCGAGCGCCGCGCCAATCGCGCCAAGCAGCGTTCCGAGCGTCGCCAGGAGCGGGCCGAGCGAGCCGCCGTGCGTCCGCAAAGCCGCCAGGTCGAGCGTGTCGAACGCCGCCAGGATAACCGCGCCGAACGCCGCCAGTCCGCGCGCCAGGATCGCCGTCGCAACGAACGCGGCGTCGAGCGCCGCCGCGGCGAGCGCAGCGGTGTCCGCATCGAAGATCGTCGGGCAAATCGCCGCGTCGAGCGCGCTACCGATCAGCGTCGCCGTGATCGCCAGCGGGTCGAGCGCCAGGCGCAGCGCGTACGCGATGATGGTCGCGCTGCACGGCGCGCCGATCGTGACGGCCGTTACCAGGACCGCGATGTCTATCGTGATGGCCATGATGTCGGCCGCGTCGTCGAGCGTCGCCTCGATCGGCGGGACGACCGCCGCGCAGATCGCCGCGACGAGCGCCGCGTAGATCGCCGTGATAGCCGCCGCACGTCGAGCGGCACCTTCGACCGCCGCGACAATCCCTATTATCGCGATGGCCAGCGCGCCGGCCGCTATTCGGGCGAACGACTGGTCCACCGCGATCGCTATCGCGACCGTCGTTATCGCGGCGAATATCGCGAACATCGCCGTGACTATCGCGACGGCCGCTACAAGCGCTGGCACCGCGATTGGCGTCGTTCCAGCCGCTATGACTGGCACCGCTATCGTGACCGCAACCGCTCGCTGTTCCGCATCGGCATCTATTATGATCCGTTCGGTTACAATTATCGCCGGTTCAACATCGGCTACCGCCTGTGGCCGAGCTATTATCACCGGAGCTACTGGATCAGCGATCCGTGGCGTTATCGCCTGCCCGAAGTCTGGGGCCCCTATCGCTGGGTGCGCTACTATGACGACGCGCTGCTTGTGAACATATACACCGGCCAGGTCGTGGACGTGCTGTACGACTTCTTCTGGTAGTCGTTTAGCCAAACCAAGAATGAGGGCGCTGCGGAAACTCCGCGGCGCCCTTTTTCGTGTCGTTTGCAGGAAATATGCGGCGTTTGATGCCATAGCGCGTTTCTTCGATGCAGCCGGCGTCTATGAGGCGGCGGACAATCACGGGGAATATTCCATGAAGCATCTTCTACTTCTGTCGAGCACCGCAATGTTGGCGGCCTGCACCACCAACGACATGGCGGCGCCAAGCGCCGCTACCGCATCCGCTGCCCCAGCGCCGGCCGCGACGACCATGAGCGAGGAAGAGGCGCACGATGCGCTGTTTGCCCTGTTCGAGGCCAGCGACCAGGCCAATCTCAAGCGCAACCCCCTGAACGCCCTGTTCCGCGGAGACCTGCGCTACGCTGATCAGCTCGGAAATTACCTGACGCCCGAATATAACGCCGCGGAGATCGCGGCGGCGAAGGATGAGCTGGCATCGCTGCGCGCGATCCCGCGCGAGGCACTCTCGCCGACCGACCAGATCGCCTATGACGTGTTCGAGTATAACCGCGAAAACACGCTGGAAGGCTACGAGCCAGAAATACTGGCACTCACGGAAGTGCGACCGGTCAACCATTTCGCGGGCTTTCATACCTTCTATCCGACCTTCGCCAGCGCACAGGGCGCCGCACCGTTCAACACGGTCGAGGATTACGAAAACAATCTGAAGCGGCACCGCCAATATGCGGCGCTCAACGACCGTGTGATCGCCAAGTTTCGCCAGGGAATGGATAGCGGAGTGCTGGAAACCAAGCTGACGATCGCCAACGTGATCTCGCAGCTCGACACGCAGTTGGCGCTCCCGCTCGCGCAATCGCCGTTGATGGGGCCGGTCAATAATTTTCCCGAAAGCTTCAGTGAGGCGGAGAGGGAACGGCTCAGCGCTGAATATGCCGACGTCGTCGGCAATGTCGTGCGGCCCGCGCACCAGCGCCTGCGCGACTTCCTGCGCGATGAATATCTCCCGGTCGCGCGCGACAGTGTTGGCCTGTCGCAGATGAAGGGCGGCGCCAAGCTGTACGAAATGATGATCGAGGATTCGACCACGCTCCCGCTGAGCGCCGACTATCTTCACAATCTGGGTCTGCGCGAAGTCGCGCGCATCCGGGAGGGCATGGAAGAGGTCAAACGCGAGGTCGGGTTCGACGGAACGCTCAAGGAATTCTTCGACTTCATCCGCACCGACGAGCAGTTCAAGCCCGAAAGCCGCGAATGGCTGACGCAGGACTATTATCGCATCGGCAAGATCGTCGACACGATGATCGGCGACTATTTCAATACGATCCCCGAGACCCCGCTGGAGATCCGTCCGTACGAGCCGTTCCGCGAGCAGTTCCAGGCGGGCGGCTCCTACCAGCAGGGTAATCCCGATGGTTCGCGCCCGGGCATCTTCTATTTCAACGCTTACGACCTGCCGAGCCGCACGACACCGGGCAACGTCACGCTTTACCTGCATGAAGGCGCGCCGGGGCATCACTTCCAGATCATGCTGGCGGCGGAAAACGAAGACCTGCCGGCCTTCATGCGCTTTGGCGGTAACACCGCCTATGTCGAAGGCTGGGCGCTCTATTCGGAAACGCTGGGCTACGACATGGGCTTGTTCGACGATCCCTACCCGCGCTTCGGCACGCTGAACGATGAAATGCTGCGCGCGATGCGCCTCGTCGTCGACACCGGGCTACATTCGAAGGGATGGACGCGCGAACAGGCGATTGCCTACATGCTCGACAATTCGGGCATGGGCGAGACCGATGCGACCAGCGAGGTCGAGCGCTACATCGCCATTCCGACGCAGGCACTGGCCTACAAGGTGGGCGCGCTCAAGATCCAGGAACTACGCGACAAGGCCAAGGCCGCGCTGGGCGACGATTTCGACATCAAGAAATTCCACGACCAGATCCTGATGACCGGCGCGCTTCCGCTGCCGGTGCTCGAAAAGAAGATCGACGACTGGATTGCATCGGGCGGCGCATAGAGCAACCAAAGCCATGCTGGGGCGCTTCTTTCACAGAAAACGAAAGGAGGCCCCACATGGCCGATGTCAACAGCAACCCCGCACAAGCGCGAACCGGCGGACCCTCGGTCCGCTCGACCGGTGCCCCTGGCCAGCGCAGCCAGCCTGACAGTCAGAAAGGCGACGCGACAAATCCCCTTGGCGACAAGGACTATGTCGAGAAGAATGACCCCGATGCGCCCAAGGCCGGCGGCAAACAGCCAACCGATCCGGTTCAAAACAGCGAAGAAGAATAGCCTATAAGGCTAGAGCTTCGGCAATCAGCCTTCGCGCATTGTCGATGCCGTAGAGCTTGATGAAGCTTCCCATGCGAGGCCCTTGCTCGGATCCGAGCAGGGTCTCGTATAGTGCCTTAAACCAATCGCGCAGGCTCTCGAATTCAAAGCGCTTGCCGACTTCGAACACGATATTCTGGATGTCTTCGGCGGGCGTGTCCTCGTCGATTTTCGCAAGCTCCGCATCGAGGTCCGCGAGCGCCTTCGCTTCCATGTCATCGGGCGCGCGTCGCTTTAGTCCCGGCATCACAAAATCGCGGGCATAGTTGACCGCAAGACCGATCAACTCGTCGAGCTCGGGATCGGTCTCGGGATTAGCATTCGGTTCATAGCGCTGGACGAATTTCCATGCGATGTCCTTGTCCTGCACGCCCGGCAGGCTGACGAGATTGAGCAGCAGGCCGTAGGTGAGCGGCAGCGTGTTCTCGGGCACATCGCCATTGTGGATGTGGTGCACGGGATTGCCGAGCTTCTTCTCGATCGGCTGGTCGGCATAATTTCCGCGGAACTGCCAATATTCATCGACCGCGCGCGGCACGAGG
Organism: Sphingomicrobium marinum; assembly: GCF_026157105.1. Taxonomy (GTDB): domain Bacteria; phylum Pseudomonadota; class Alphaproteobacteria; order Sphingomonadales; family Sphingomonadaceae; genus Sphingomicrobium; species Sphingomicrobium marinum. The sequence goes on along the minus strand of NZ_JANPVQ010000001.1, from coordinate 2,174,252 downwards.
CCGAGGTGCAAGTTCTTGGCCTTCTTGGGCTCGCGATAAATGTAAAAGGCGAGGCTCTCGCGGCTGCCATAGGTCAGCCATTCATCGATCGACAGGCCGTTGCCCTTCGACTTTGAAATCTTCTCGCCATTGGCGTCGAGGAACATCTCGTAAATCATGCCTTCGGGCTTGCGCCCGCCAAGCACCTTGGCGATGCGGCCCGATTGGACGCCGCTATCGGTCAGATCCTTGCCGTACATTTCGTAATCGACGCCGAGCGCGACCCAGCGCATCGCCCAATCGACCTTCCACTGGCACTTGGCATTGCCGCCGAGCGCCGATTGTTCGACACGGCTGCCGTCCTCATCCTCGAACGCGATCATGCCTGCGTCGGCGTCGATGACTTCGACCGGGACCTGCAGCACGCGGCCGGTGGTGGGTGACACCGGCAGGATCGGCGAATAGGTCGCGCGCCGCTCCTCGCGCAGCGTCGGCAGCATGATATCGAGAATGTCCTGGTTGTGACGCAGCACATTCTTCAGCGCTTCATCGAATGCGCCCGAATTATATTTGTCCGATGCCGAGACGAATTCGTAATCGAAACCGTAGCTGTCGAGGAATTGGCGCAGCATCGCATTATTGTGCGCGGCGAAACTTTCGTTCTCGCTGTCGAAGGGGTTGGGGATACGGCTCAACGGCTTGCCGAGATGCTCGGCCAGCATTTCCCGGTTGGGCACGTTGTCGGGGACCTTGCGCAGCCCGTCCATGTCGTCGCTGAAGGCGATCAGCCGCGTCGGCGCGCCGCCGGTCAGCTCTTCATAGGCCTGGCGCACCATGGTCGTGCGCAGGACTTCGTTGAACGTGCCGATATGCGGCAGGCCCGAGGGGCCATAGCCGGTTTCGAATACCATCGGTTCGCCCTCCGGCTTGCGCCGTTTGAGCAGGCGCCGCGCCTCTTCATAAGGCCAGGCCTTGTTCTTCATTGCGGCGTCGCGGAGGGTTTGCGTATCGGTCATGCTGCACCTGCTAAGGGCGGCGGCGATGCGTTGCAAGACGAGACTCGCGGGAACCGGATCGCAGTTGCGGCGTAGGACTGCGCGAAGGGAGCAGTCTTATGAACACGAGCTTTGTCTATTTCATCGGTTTCCTGGTCGTCGTTGGCGGCCTTGCTTACGGCGCGATGCTGGCCGGCATCCCGCAGACGTGGATTCTTGTTGGCGCGGTCGTGCTGGTCGGTCTCGGCATCATGTCGACCATTACCAACACCAAGCGCCGCGAACCGTCGGGCGACACTAGCGCGACGACGACCACGACGACCGTTCGCGAAGAGTAATCACGAAGGGGCGTTGCCCTTTCGTTCTCATTGAGACATTGGGAAGGGGTGGCCGAGTTGCTGCCCCTTCCTGCGTTACACGCCACCCACGCCGGCATCTGGCTGGCCGACGCCGCGGGCGAGGTGCGCTCTGTCGGGCGCGGCGAGGCTGTCGCGCGCGCGGCCGAAACTCCCCACATCATCCTGAACGCGCCGCTGGTCGGCGGACGGCTGGGCTATCCCGAAATCTCGGGGCTCGACCTGCTCGAATTGTTCGCCTTCGTGCATCCGGCGCGCTTTGCCGTGCCGACCGTCTCAGGGATGGCGCGTGCAGCAGGGCTGGAACCCCCGCAGGACGATCTTGAAGCGACGCGGCTGTTGCAGGCAATCGCCGGGCGGCTGCTGGGCCGAATGGGCGATAGCGCCTGGTTTGAGCGTGAGGGCGCCTGGACGGTCAACCTGGCGCTGACCCGCGCGGGCTGGCCGTGGGCGCGGCTGGTCGGCGAACGTCTGCGCGCGCCCGGCACGATGGAGCGCAGCCTGTTCACCCGCCTGCCCGAATGGGACGAAAACGCCGAAGTGACGCCGCCGCGAACGGTCAAGATCGCGCCCGAGGCTGCGCAGGCGCGGTTATCCGACTTGCTTGGCGAGGACGCCGAGGCACGCGATGGGCAGCGCGCCATGGCGGGCGAAGCTGCGAAGGTCTTCGACCCCCGAATGCGTGAGGGCGAGCCCAACATGCTGCTTGCCAACGCCGGAACGGGTATCGGCAAGACGCTCGCCTATCTCGCGCCAGCCTCGCTCTGGGCCGAGAAGGCGGATGGGACCGTGTGGGTCTCGACCTACACCAAGGCGTTGCAGCGGCAGCTCGATGCCGAGGGCGATCGGCTGGTTCCCGACAAGGACGAGCGCGAAAAGCGGATCGTCATCCGCAAGGGTCGCGAGAATTATTTGTGCCTTCTCAATCTCGAAGATGCGATGCAGGGCGGTTTTGCCGGGCGGGCCGCGATCCTCGCGCAACTGGTGGCGCGCTGGGCCGCCTATACCAAGGATGGCGACATGGTCGGCGGCGACCTGCCGGGTTGGCTGACCAGCCTGTTTCGCCGCGCCGGGGCGACCGCGCTGACCGACCGCCGCGGCGAATGCGTCTATGCCGGGTGCCCGCATTATCGCCGCTGTTTCATCGAGCATGCCGAACGCAAGGGACGCGAGGCCGACCTCGTCATCGCCAACCACGCGCTGGTGATGGTCAACGCTGCGCGCGGGCGCCCGGGGACGCCGACGCGGCTGGTGTTCGACGAAGGCCACCATTTGTTCGATGCCGCCGACAGCACCTTTGCAGCGCACCTGACCGGGCGCGAGGCGATCGAGCTCAGGCGCTGGGTAATCGGGCCCGAAGGCAAGTCACGCGGGCGCCGCCGCGGGCTGCAGGCGCGTCTGATGGATGTCGCCAGCTATGACGAGGAAGGCGCGCGGGCGCTCGACGAGGTGGTCAAAGGCGCGCAGCAGCTCAACAGCGACAACTGGTTGGGGCGCATTGCCGAGGGCGATCCGTGGGGACCGTTCGAAAAGTTCTTCGCGGCGGTGCGCGGCCTCGTCTATGCGCGCGCCAAGGCGCAGGACGCGGGCTACGGGCTGGAAACCGAACTAGCCGAACCCGATGCCGACATCATCGAAAGTGCAGCCGCGGCGCTCGAAGCGCTTGAAGCGATGGCGCGGCCGATGGCGGTGCTCTCCAAGCGGCTCGAAGCCATCTTGGAGGATGCCCCCGACTGGCTCGACAGCCAGGCGCGGGCGCGCGTCGAGGGCTCGATCATGGCGCTCGGTTGGCGACGCGAGACGGTGGCGGCATGGATGGCGATGCTGGGGCGCGTGGGCGGCACCAGCGATCCCGATTTCGTCGATTGGCTGGCGATCGATCGGGTCGAGGGACGCGAATATGATATCGGCATGCGCCGGCATTGGCTCGATCCAACGCGCCCGCTCGCGCGCGTCGTGCTCGAGCCGGCGCACGGCGTGCTGGTGACATCGGCGACGCTCAAGGGTGCGGAGGAATGGGACGTCGCCGAAGCGCGCACGGGGGCTAAGCACCTGCCGCATGACCCCGCGCATTTCGAGGCCGAAAGTCCGTTCGACTATGCGGCCAATACAGAAGTTCTGATCGTCAACGATCTTGGCCGCGACAATATTCCGGCGCTGGCGGGTGCCTATGCGCGGTTGATCGAAACCGCGGGTGGGGGGACGCTGGGGCTGTTCACCGCGATCAAGCGTCTGCGCGCGGTCCATGCGCGGATCGCCGATCGGCTCGCGCGCGCGGGGTTGCCTCTCTACGCCCAGCATGTCGATCCCATCGATACCGGGACGCTGGTCGACATCTTTCGCGATGATCCGCGCGCATCATTGCTCGGCACCGACGCGTTGCGCGACGGCGTCGACGTGCCGGGCGAAAGCCTGCGCCTCGTGGTCATGGAGCGCGTACCATGGCCGCGCCCCACCGTGCTGCACGCGGCGCGGCGGCTTGCAGGGGGCGGCAGCGCCTATGACGATCGCGTCGTGCGCGCCAAATTGTCGCAAGCTTACGGCAGGCTCGTGAGGAGAGCGGGCGATCGGGGCTATTTCGTGCTATTGTCCGCTGCGACGCCATCACGGCTGCTGACTGCATTCCCGCCCGGGGTGGGCGTGCACCGGCTGCCACTCGACGAAGCCATCGCGCGCGTAAAGGCGGGATTGGCGGGCGAGGGCGGCGTTGGAGGAATGAGCGATGCCCGAGCTGCTGATCCTGCGGCACGCCAAGTCTGACTGGGGAAACCCGTCATTGCGTGATTTCGACCGGCCACTCAACCGCCGGGGGCAGAAGGCCGCGCCGGAAATGGGCAAGCTGATTTCGCGCAAAGGCCCGGTCGACAAGATTCTCGCCAGCTCGGCGCGCCGGGTGGTGGAAACGCTCGAAGGCGTTCGCAAGGGCGCCTCGGAGCTGCCGGCCGCGCAGTTCGGACCCGAACTCTACGGCGCCAGCGTGGGCGAGATTGTCGCGCTGCTACGCAAGCATGGCGGCGACGCCGCGCGAATCCTCCTGGTGGGGCATAATCCGGGGCTCCATTACCTTGCGCTCGGGCTTACCGATGGCGAAGAGCATCCCGATCGCGACGCTTTGGCGCATAAATTCCCGACCGCGGGGCTGGCGCATATCGAATTCGATGGAGGTTGGTCTCAACTCAAGGAAGGCAGCGGACGGCTGCTGTCCTTTACGCGCCCCAAGGATCTCTAGGCGTTGAGCGCCTGTTGGAGACGGTTGCGCAGGACGCGCAGCCGGTCGAGCGAGACGCCGCGCTGCTCTGCCGGTGCCGGGGCCGCAACAGGTGCGGGATCGGGCTTGCCGCGTTCGCGCAGCGCCTTCTGCGCGCCCTTTACCGTGTAGCCTTCATTGTTGAGCAGGCTGTGAATGCGCCGCGCGATCGCAACATCGGCGGGGCGGTAATAGCGTCGGTTGCCCGCGCGCTTGAGCGGAGAGAGTTGCGGGAACTTGCCTTCCCAATAGCGCAGGATGTGCTGGCCGACGCCAAGCTCCTCGGCGAGCTCGCCGATGGTCAGAAAGGCGCCCGGTTCCTTAGCCAGCGATCTTGTCCCGCATGATCTGGCTGGCACGGAAGGTCATCACGCGGCGCGGCGCGATCGGCACTTCGACGCCGGTCTTGGGATTGCGTCCGATGCGCTCGCCCTTGTCGCGCAGCACGAAGCTTCCGAAGCCTGAAATCTTGACGTTGGTCCCGTTGGACAGCGATTCGCACATATGCGCGAGCACGCGTTCGACCAGCGTCGCCGATTCCGCGCGGCTAAGTCCCAGCTTGTTGTGCACGATGTCCGCCATATCGGCCCGCGTCAGCGTGCCGGTATCTTCATCCTGACCCATGCGAGCCACCCCCAAATCCGCCATAATCGCTTCGCCCCCAATTTAGCGCCCTCAGGAGAGGGCCGCGAAGAAAAAATCCTGTCGATTCAAGCTCGACGGGGGAACTCTTGCCGAATTTTTGAGCGATTTCAATAGCGAAGCGCAGCCGCACCCCAAGTCAGGCCGCCGCCCATCGCTTCCATGACGACAAGGTCGCCGCGCTTGATGCGCCCGTCGCGCACCGCAACATCGAACGCCAGCGGCACCGAGGCGGCCGATGTATTGGCGTGCTGGTCGACCGTGATGATGACCTTTTCGCGCGGCAGGCCCAGCTTCTTGGCGGTGGCATCGAGGATGCGCTGGTTAGCCTGGTGCGGCACGACCCAGTCGATATCGCTGTTGGAAAGACCGACTTCGCCCAGCGTCTCCTCGAGCACTTCGGCGAGGTTGACCACCGCATGGCGGAAGACCTCGCGGCCCTTCATGCGCAGGTGGCCGACGGTTTGCGTCGTCGAGGGGCCACCGTCGACATAGAGCAGATTATTGTGCTTGCCCTGCGCATGCAATTTGGTGGTGAGGATGCCCGCGTCCCCGTCGCGCGCTTCGAGCACGAGTGCGCCCGCGCCGTCGCCGAACAGCACGCAGGTGGTGCGATCTTCCCAGTCGAGGATGCGACTGAACGTTTCCGAACCAATGACGAGCGCGCGCTTGGCATTGCCGCCGCGCAGCATCGAATCGGCCACGCTCAACGCATAGAGAAAGCCGGTGCACACCGCGGCGACATCGAAGGCGATGCAGTCATCGATCCCGAGCAGCGCCTGGATCTTGGTCGCGGTGGCAGGGAAGGTGTTGTCGGGCGTTGCGGTGGCGACAACGATAAGGTCGATCTGGTCCGCCGCCATGCCCGCCGCATCGAGCGCTCTTTTCGCGGCATCGGTGCCGAGCGTCGCCGTGGTCTCGGTCTCGTCGGCGATATAGCGCTGACGGATCCCGGTGCGCTCGACGATCCATTCGTCGGAGGTGTCGACCTTTTCGGCCAGTTCGGCGTTGCTGACGACCCGCTTGGGAAGCGCAGAGCCCGAGCCGAGAATGACGCTACGCATTACTCGGCACCGCCGTTGAAGGTGTGCGCCTGAAAATTGTCGAGGTCTTCGGCGATCCTGCGCGTGATGTCATTGCGCACCATCGATGCGGCCACGCTGATCGCGTTGGCAACACCCTTTTCGCTCGCTCCGCCATGGCTTTTCACAACCAGCCCGTTGAGCCCCAGGAATACGGCACCATTATGGTTGTTGGGGTCGAGATGGACCTTGAGCAGTTTGAGCGCCGGGCGCGACAGCGCGAACCCAGCTTTGGACCGCAGGCTGGATTTGAAGGCATTGCGCAAGAGATCGGTGACAAAGCGCGCTGTTCCTTCGGCGGTCTTCAACGCGATATTGCCCGAAAAACCATCGGTCACGACAACGTCGACATCGCCGCGCGACAATTTGTCGCCCTCGGTGAAGCCATTGAACTGCATCTTGAGGAATTCGGCATCGCGAAGCATTGCCGCGGCTTCCTTCAATTCATCGGTGCCCTTTAGCTCTTCGGTGCCGATGTTGAGCAATTTGACGCGCGGGCGATGGATGCCATGGACGGTGCGCGAATAGGCAGCACCCATGACGGCGAACTGGACAAGGTTCTGCGCGTCGCATTCGGTATTGGCACCAAGGTCGAGCATCACGAGGTCATGATCGCCCAGCGTCGGCAGCAGCGCCGAAAGCGCGGGCCGGTCGATGCCCGGCATGGTGCGCAGCGCCAGCTTGGCGATCGCCATCAGCGCGCCGGTATTGCCGCCCGACATGGCGGCATCGGCTTCGCCGTTTTTCACCGCGTTGATCGCCATGCCCATCGACGTGCCCTTGGCGCGGCGGATGGCCTGGCTCGGCTTTTCGCTGCTGGCGATAGCTTCTGTCGTGTGATGAATTTCGACGGCGCCGCGAAGGTTCGCGTGGCGATCGATTTCGGGCTGCATTTCCGCTTCGTCACCGTAGAGGAGAAAGCGGACGTCCGAGTCGTGCTTACGCGCGAGTGCAGCCCCCGCGATTTTCACCGCGGGGCCGACATCCCCACCCATGGCGTCTATCGCGATCCTGGGGGTGGAGCTCACTGTAAGGGCTTAGTCTTCCGGAGAAATGACTTCGCGGCCGTTATAGTGGCCGCACGCGTCGCACATATTGTGCGGGCGCTTGAGTTCGCCGCAGTTCGGGCATTCCTGGAAGGCCGCCGGCTTCAGCGCGTGATGGCTGCGGCGCATATTGCGCTTGGACGGCGTGGTTTTTCTCTTAGGGACGGCCATGACCGCACTACCTCTTAATGATCAAAAAAATTAGCGACGATCCGCGCCATGAGTCGGGCGGATGGTCGCGCTGGGCGGGTCTATAGCGCAAAGCGCGACAAAGGCAAGCGTCAGGCTTGCGCCAGCACGCTATCGCCAACGAAGGGATTGGAGGCTCTTTCCGTAGCGAAATTGCTCATCGGGCCATGGCCCGGGACAAATGCAGTGTCGCCGCCCAGCGGCCAGAGCTTCTGCACGATCGAATCGAGCAGGTCCTGGTGGTTGCCCATCGGGAAGTCGGTACGCCCGATCGAGCCTTTGAACAGGACATCGCCAACGATCGCGAGCTTCGATTCGGGATGGTGAAAGACCACGTGGCCCGGCGTGTGGCCCGGGCAGTGATAGACGTCGAGCGTAAGGTCGCCGACCGTCACCTGGTCGCCATCGACGAGCCAGCGATCGCTTTCGAACGGCTTGCCCTCGATCCCGTACTTGCGGCCATCGTCCTCAAGACGGCTGATCCAGAAGCGGTCATCCTCGTGCGGCCCCTCGATCGGCACGCCCAGATCCTTCGCGAGGATGCCCGCCTGCCCGCAATGATCGATATGCCCGTGGGTGAGCAGGATCTTTTCCAGCTCGTAGCCCGACTGGGCGAGCGCCTGCTTCAAGCGCTCGATATCGCCGCCGGGGTCGGTGAAGGCCGCCTTGCCCGTCTTCGTGCACACGATCAGCGTGCAGTTCTGCTGCAACGGCGTGACCGGCAGGATTGCCAGCTTGAGGGGTGGTTCGCTCATGGTGGCGAGCGCTTTAGTCTGCCATCGGCGCGGTGCCAAGCACTGCATCGGTGTTGGGCATCTCGGCGGCGACGGCTTCCGCGGCGCGAAGGGCGCGCAGGAAATTGCCGCCGACCAGTGCCGACAATTGTTCGTCTGTCCAGCCGCGGTCGATCAGCTCGGCAAGCAGGTTGGGGTAATCATCGACGCTGTCGAGATAGGGCACGGTGGTGCTTATCCCGTCGAAGTCGCCGCCAATGCCGACATGGTCGTAGCCCGCGACGCGCGCAATATGCTCGACATGATCGGCAACGCGCGCAACCGAGGTGACAGGGCGCGGATTGGCCTCGTCCCACGCCGCCAGCGCTGCGGCCTTTCCCTCGGGATTGCCGGTGTAGAGCGAGTCGAGCCGCGCTTCTTCGGCATCGCGGTTGGCGCCGTGCTGCCAGATGGCATCGTCGAGAAAGCTCGGCACGAAGGTCACCATCACCACGCCGCCATTGTCGGGCAGGCGTTCGAGCACGCTGTCGGGCACGTTGCGCGGGTGGCTTCCCAGCGCGCGCGCCGATGAGTGCGAAAAAATGACCGGCGCCTTCGTCACGTCGAGCGCGTCGTGCATCGCCGCTTCTGTTACATGGCTCAGGTCGATCAGCATGCCGATGCGGTTCATCTCTTCGAGCACCGATTTGCCGAAATCGCTGATGCCGTCATGCTTGGGATCATCGGTGGCGCTATCGACCCAGCCGGTGGTGCGGCCGTGGGTCAGCGTCATGTAGATCGCGCCGAGCCGCTTGAATTGGCGCAGGACCGCGAGATTGCCGTTGCCGATCTGATGGCCGCCCTCGATCCCCGCCATCGAGGCAATCTTGCCGCTGGCGTGGATGCGTTCGATGGCGGCGGCCGTCTTCGCCCATTCGAGCGTGTCCGGATAGTGCGCGATCAGCCGGTCGGTGATGTCGAACTGCTCGAGCGTGTAGCGCACGGCTTCATCGCCCGTGACGCTCGCCGGGATATAGATCGACCAGAGCTGCGCGCCCACGCCGCCAGCCTTGAGGCGGTCCATGTCGGTGTGCAGCGGTTCGCTACCCGCCTCCAGGTTGGTCACTTCGCTATCGCGGCGAAAGCGGGCAGCAATCGGTAGGTCGTTATGCCCGTCGACCAGCGGTGTCTGCGCGAGGATGCGGTCGATCCGTTCGCGCGTGTCGGTGTCGATGACAGGCTGGGCCGCGAGCGCGGCGCCCGCCAACAGTTCGAAGATCATTCACCGTCCCCCTGGTTCAGCACCTGGTCCCAGAACAGCAGGCTGGCCCAGAATTGATAGTCGCGGTTTTCCTTCTTGCGGAAACCGTGGCCTTCATTCTCGCCGACGAGGTACCAGACATCCTGGCCGTTGGCGCGAACGCGCTCGACCAGCTGGTCGGCCTCGGATTTGGGCACGCGCGGATCGTTGGCGCCCTGGATGACGAACAGCGGGTCTTCGACGTCCTCGATACGGTTGAGCGGCGAGATCGCCTCGAGCTTGGCGCGCTGTTCGGGATCGCGCTCGTCGCCATATTCGGCGCGGCGCAGATCGCGGCGATAGTCCTGCGTATTCTCCAGGAAGGTCACGAAATTGGAGATGGCGACGTTGCACAGCGCGCCGTTGAGCTGGTTTTTATAGGCCAGGATCGAGGCATAACACATGTAGCCGCCATAGGAGCCGCCGGTGACACCGATATTCTCGCTGTCGATGGCGGTATCGGCGCTCAACGTGTCGAGGAAGGCGCCGATATCCTTGACGCTATTTTCGCGCAGGAAGGGCCCGTTATCGAGGCTGACGAAACGCCGGCCGAAACCGGTCGAGCCGCGCACGTTGGGATAGAAAAGCGCGATCCCGAGCTCGTTGAGGTAATAATTCGAAGAGCCGCGGAAACCGGGGCGGAACTGGCCTTCGGGCCCGCCGTGGATCGAGACGATCAGCGGACGCTCCCCCGGAAATTTGGCGGGGTCGGGGCGGTAGAGCCAGCCCGACACCTTTTCGCCATCGAAGCTTTCGACTTCGACAAGCTCGGCCTCGACATTGACTTCAGGATCAAGCCCGCCGGTTTCCGACTTGGTCCATCGAGTGACCTCTAAGGTTTGGGGATCGATCGAGTAGGCGTCTGACGGGCTTGTGGCACTGGTAAAGGTAAAGCCAAGCGGTCCCCATGGCGCGAATTCCACCCCGCCAATCAGGCCGGGCGGAAGAGTGTCGACCTTGCGTTCCTGTCCGCTGGCGATGTCGTAGAACCACAGCTGGCTCGAACCGCGCTCGTTGGTCACCACGGCGAGCATGGTCTTGTCCTCGTTGATATCGAGGCTGGTGACTTCCCAGCCGCCAAAATCGCCCATCGGCGTGAAGTCGCCGGTCGTGATATCCATTCTGCCGAGACGCTTGATATCGCTGTCAATATCGGCGGCAATGAACAGCGAGCCGTCGGCCGCTTCGGCAGCGCCGCCAAAGGCCCAGTCGTCTCCATCGGGATCGCGCACGGCATCGAGTTCGCCTGTCGCGAGATCGATCGTATAAAGGTCCATGTCGGTGACCGAGGTGTATTTGATGACGATCGCGTGCGTGCCGGCTTCGTTGAAACCGCCGGGGAACCAGCCGACGCCCGGGGCCTCGAAGACCATGCGTTCGGTTGACGGGTCGCTCGGGTTCATCACGTAAATGTCGCCCTCGCGCCCGTTGCGCTTGGTCGAGCTGAAGAGGATGAGATCGCCTTCTTCGTTGAAGCCGCCAAAGCCGTTGCGGCTTTCGCCATCGGTGAGGAGCACCAGCGAGCCATCTTCCCAACGGTAGAGTTGCGAGAATTCGCTGCCGCCCGCATCCTTGGACACGACGATGGTGCTGCCCGTCGGATCGACGGTTCCGCCGACCGGTTCGGCTTCGAAGGTGAGTTGTTGGCGCATCCCCATCGGCATCGATACGCGGTGCAGCTGGCTGACATTGCCGAAGCGGGTCGAAATCAGCATCGACCGATCCGACGCATCCCAACCGCCAAAGCCCGCGGTGCGATATTCGAGGTAGGGCCGGGTCTTCTCGGCCAGCTCGGTGGGGATCGATGGCATGCCGCTGGCGGTCAGTTCAGCCGGCTTGGGCACGGCTTGGGCAAACCCGATGGAGGAGGCGGTTGCAAGCAAGGCGCCAAGCGCCGCGCGGTGAAGCTTCATGATCATTTCCCCGTGTCTGTGTCAGCGCGAAAGGTTGCAGAGCGCAAAGCGACACGCAAGCGCCGTTCGTCGAAAGCTGGACGGGTGCGACGCGACGCGCCAAAGCCATGCCAATGTGGATGCTTTTCGACGACGCGCGCGCGGGCGCCCAGGGCCCGTTTCGCCATTATCGCGATCCGGTCGCGATGGTCGCCGCGCATCGTCCGGAGGAAGTGCGCCCGGCACTGGAGCAACTGCGCGCGGGACTTGGCAGGGGGCATCATGCCGCGGGCTTCATCGCCTATGAAGCAGGCTATGCGCTCGATCCCGCGTTGGCGCCGCATTTCCGCAGCTGTGACGGGCCGCTGCTGTGTTTCGGGCTCTTTAAAGAAGTGCAGCTTTTGGATGCGCCAGAACGTGATGCCGTCCTGGCCCGGCAAGGCAGCGCAAGCTGGCTGCCGCCGCGCCCACGGATCACCAAGGAACGCTATGCCGCCGCCGTGCAAACGGTCCGCGAGCAACTATTCGCGGGCGATCACTACCAGGCCAACCTGACCTTCGGGTGCGACGTCGAAGTCGCCGGTTCGATGCCGGCGCTTTATGCCGCGTTGCGACGCCGCGGCGGCGGTGCATGGGGCGGCATTTGCGTGCATGACGATGGCGCGCTGGCATCCTTTTCGCCCGAACAATTCTTCAAGCTTGCAAGCGGCAAGCTCACGGCGCTGCCGATGAAGGGCACAGCGCGCCGGCATCCGGATCCAGGCGCCGACGCCGCCGAGGCCAAGGCGCTTGCAGAAGACGAGAAGCAGCGCGCGGAAAATCTGATGATCGTTGACCTTCTGCGTAACGACCTCGCGCGCGTGGCTGAAACCGGTAGCGTCGAGGTCCCGCGCCTGTTCGCGATCGAGCATTATCCCACCGTTCACCAGATGGTGAGCGAGGTGACGGCGACGCTGCGCGATGGGTTCGACGCGATCGACGTCCTGGAAACCATCTTCCCGTGCGGATCGGTTACCGGCGCGCCCAAGATCGCGGCGATGCAGGCGCTGCGTCAGCTCGAGCCCGAGCCGCGTGGTGCCTACACGGGTTCAATGGGCTGGATCGATCCGCCGAATGCCGATGGGTCTGCGGGCGATGCAGCCTTCAATGTCCTCATCCGCACAATCGAAATTGTATCGGGAAGGCCACAGGCGCGGCTCGGATTAGGATCGGGGCTCGTGGTGGATTCCCAAAGCGATGCCGAATGGGCAGAGTGCCTTCTGAAGGGGGCTTTCGTGAGTGAGACTGCACGCAATTTCGATCTGATCGAAACGATGCGCTACGATCCGAGCGAAGGGATCGTCTCGCTCGAACCACATCTCGAGCGGATGAAAGCATCGGCAAGCGAACTCGGCTTCGCGTTCGACCGCCATGCCGCGCGCAACGAACTACAGGCGGCGACTTTCTCGCAAAGCCACGCCGCGAAGGTCCGGCTGCTGCTCTCGCCATCGGGTGCGCTGGCGATTTCGGTGTCGCTGATCGAGGAATTGGGGGAAGAACCGGTGCCGGTGGAGGTCAAGACGCTCGGCGTCGCGAAGGATGATTTTCGCCTGCGCCACAAGACGACCGATCGCGATTTCTACGATGCGCCGCGTCGGGCCAGCCGCGCCGCCGACGTGGCCTTCGTCAACGAAGATGGTCACCTCACCGAAACCAGCCGCGCCAATATCTTCGTGCCGCGCGGGGACCGATTGATCACCCCGCCGCTGTCAGCCGGTGTTTTCCCGGGCGTGTTGCGCCAGCAGATGATCGAAGAAGGCAAGGCGGAGGAAGGCGTGCTGGTCGCGGGCGACCTGGGCCACGGCTTCTATATCGGGTCGAGCCTGCGCGGGCTCGTAAAAGCGCGATTGGCCTAGGCGGCCACCGGAAATTTGAGCAGGCGATCGGTGATCGGCACCAGCGCTTCGGCGCGGCCGCCAAGCGCCTTCATGATCGCGGGATGCTGGGCATCGAGACCGCCGGTCAGCGCGCCGTAAGCCGGCAGGATCATCTTGGTGTCGCTCGCTACGAAACAGCGACGCGACACGCGGCGTCCCTGTGCCTTCACGCGTAGCTTGGGATGGAAATGACCCGACAGTTCGGGCCGCGTTTCATTCGCCTCGGCCTCGTGGCGCAGCACCAGGCCGTCGACCACCATCTCGATCTCGATCCGCCCGCCGCAGTGATCGATCATGCCGGCGTCATGATTGCCGGTTATCCAGACCCAATCGACGCTTTCGGTCAGGCTAGTGAGCAAGTCGCGCGCCGCGGTGGGGAGCCGGTCGCAGCCAAAGCTGTCGTGAAAACTGTCGCCCAGGCAATAGACCGCCTTTGCGCCCGTCGCGTCGATGTCGCCTTCCAGCAATTCCAGCGTTGCGTGACTGTCATATGGCGGCAGCATCTGCCCGAAGCGCGCGAACCAGCTTGCTTTTTCGAGATGCAGATCAGCGACCAGCAGTGCTTCACGCTCGGGCCAGAACAGCCCGCCGGTGCGCGTCACGCGAAAGTTTCGGCCAGAGAACGAAAGGGGAACCATGGCCCTCTCATAATCATGCGACCCGATTCACTCCAAGTGATTTATCACATGATCGCGTAGCGACCGCGCATCGTGGAGCGCGTTATGCGGTACTTCGCTATTGGCAGCGGTCGAAAAGCCTGAGAGGTCGATCATCTGCAAGGTGAAGGGCGGAATTGTCACCATGCGCCCGGGGCCGACCAGAAGCAGCATGGAGAATTGTGCCAGATCTTCGGGCCAGTCGGCGACGATCAGCGGTTCGTCATCATGCGCCAGATAGGCGGCGAGCGCGTGCGCGGCATCGCTCCGCGACAAGGGCAATTCCTTGAGCGCTTCGGGCACGGTGTTGAGATAGGGCAGGACGTTGCGCTCCACCCACGGATCGGTGATCACGTCATGCTTGATGATCGCATAGAATTCCTCGCCGCCATCCTCGGGCACGAGCGCGAGGCTCAGCAGGGCGCCGCCAAAGCCATCAAATTCGGTGTCGAGGAAATAACGCATCGGGGACTAGATGCGCTCAACCGGCGGCCGCGTCTAGCGCGGCATTTCGAACGAGGGCCGATCGTCGCAGTCATCGCCGCGCGTCAGCGCTTTTTCGCACGCCCGCTGCCATTCGCGCAGGTCCCTGCCATATTCCTCTTCGGCCTTGCGGACCTTCCTGCCGTAGTTGCGGTCGGCTTCCTTCTGGCTCGTGGTGGCAAGGTCGACGCCCTTTGACGCGACATCGACCGGCAACGTCACAATATCGACCGCGGTATCGACCACGGTACCGACGACACAGCCCTGCAACGCAAAGGCGGCGGGCAGGAGGAACATGATACGCATGTCGACCGCATAGCCGAAATGGCTGTGAAAGTGGTTAATATCAGTCCAGTCGCATGGCCTGTGCGACCAATTCCTTTTCGACCTGTGCCAAAATTGCCTCATCGGTAGCCCTGCCCGGCGCCTGCTCTCGCCCGATATTCATCATCAGCGGGACCGCCATCGGGGTCACCCGCTCGGCTGTGACGTGCACCATGGTGTCGGCAGCGCGGTCGACGAGGCGGACGAGGCGGCCGAGCTCGGTCATGCGGGCGCGGGCATCGTCCCAGGCGGCGCGCATGAGGAGATGATCGGGTTCGTACTTCTTGAGCACGTCGTAGATAAGGTCGGTCGAGAAGCTGACCTGCTTGCCGGTCTTGCGCTTGCCGGGATGCTGGCGTTCGACCAGCCCGCCAATGACCGCGACCTCGCGAAAGGCACGCTTGAGGAGGTGCGATTCCTCGATCCAGCTCTTGAATTCGTCTTCGAGGATGTCGGGCGAAAACAGCGCTTGCGGATCGGTTACCGGCTCGAGGCTCGAGGTCGCGAGCGCATAGTCGGTCGCCACCCACGACAGCGGCTTGAGACCCGCCGCTTCCATGCGCTTGGTCACCAGCATGCCGAGCGACTGGTGCGCGTTCCAGCCTTCGAACGCGTAGACGGTCATGTAATGGCGCCCCTCGTGCGGGAAGGTCTCGACCAGTAGTTCGTGCGGTTCGGGCAGGATCGAGCGCCGCGATTGCACGTCGAGCCATTCGCGCACGTCATCGGGGAAACGCTGCCAGCTGCTGCGATCGGCAAGAAAGCCGCGCACGCGTTCGGCAAGGTGCGTCGACATGCTCATCCGCTGCCCGCCATAGCTGACGATCCGCCCGACCTGCTTGGAGGCGCGCACGATGATGTCCTGCTCCTTGAAGCCTTCGACCTCCAGGCTGATGCCCGAGAAAAAGAAGGCGTCGCCGGGCGTCAAAGTGGACGCGAAGCTTTCCTCGACGCGTCCGATATGGCGCCCGTTCTTGAAGCGTAGGTCCATCATCGTGTTGTCGACGATGACGCCGGCGTTGAGGCGATGTGCTGCCGCGATGGCGGGACGGGTGATACGCCATTTTCCCGGACTGTCTTCGACCAGGCGCTTATACTTGTCGTAGGCGCGCAGCGCATAACCGCCGGTGGCGTTGAGTTCGAGGACGCGGCGCCACGTCTCTTGCGTAAGCGCCGAATATGGCAGCGCCGAGCGCACTTCGTCGAGCAATTCGGCCTCGTCGAACGGCCCGGCGCACGCGATGCCCATGACATGCTGGGCAAGGACGTCGAGCGCGCCTTCGCGGAAGATGTCGGGATCGAGTTCGCCGTCGTCGATTGCATCGAGGCAGGCGCGCGCTTCAAGATATTCGAAGCGGTTGCCCGGCACGATCATGCCCTTGCTGGCTTCGTCGAGCCGGTGGTTGGCGCGGCCGACGCGCTGGAGAAATCGGCTCGATCCCTTGGGCGCGCCCATCTGCGCGACCAGATCGACATTGCCCCAATCGAGACCCATGTCGAGGCTGGCGGTGGCGACGAGGCCCTTAAGGCGCCCCCCGGCCATGGCGGCCTCGACCCTGCGGCGTGCCTCGCGGCTCAGGCTGCCATGATGGACGCCGATGGGGATCTGCTTGTCATTAGCTTTCCACAGGTCCTGGAAGATGAGTTCGGCCAGGCTGCGGGTATTGGTGAAGATGATCGAGGCGTCGTGCTCCTCGATCAGCTGCATCACCTGGCCTGCGGCATAGCGACCCGAATGGCCCGACCAGGGAACGCGGTCTTCGGGGACGAGGATCGACAGGTCGGGCACCGCGCCCGGCTCGCCCTCGACCAGCCGGACATCGTCGATCACGCCATCGGGCGCGAGCCAGGCGCGATACGCATCGGGGTCGGCGATCGTGGCGCTCAGACCGACGCGGCGCAGGCCCGGCGCGAGCCGCTGCAACCGCGCCATCGCGAGGCACAGAAGGTCGCCGCGCTTCTCCTTGGCGAAGGCATGGATTTCGTCGACGATGATTGTCTTCAGCCCCGAAAACATCGTCGCTGCCTCGGGATAGCTCAGCAGCAGGCTGAGGCTCTCGGGCGTGGTCAGCAACATCTGAGGGGGACGCGCGCGTTGACGCGCCTTGCGGTTGGAGGGGGTGTCGCCCGATCGCGTCTCGACGCGGATATCGAGCCCCATTTCCTCGATGGGTTCGAGAAGGTTGCGCTGGACGTCGACCGCGAGCGCCTTGAGCGGACTGATATAAAGCGTGTGGAGGCCGTCGGCGGGTGCCTCGATCAGTTCGGCAATCGAGGGCAGGAAGCCAGCCAGCGTCTTGCCTGCACCCGTTGCCGCAGCCAGCAGCACATGGTCGCCGGCACGCGCTGCCTCCAGCATATCGAGCTGGTGCCGGCGCAAGTGCCATTCGCGCCGCGCCAGCCAGTCATCGATAATAGCGGGAAGCGCTTGGCTCAGGCGTTGCCCCCATGGCGCTGGCCGTCTTCATGCTCTTCTTCGTAAAGCTCCTTGGTCGCCTGTTCGGTGCGTTCGATCGGAACGTCGCTTGTCTTGTTCTTCCGGATCACGATCAGGAAGACGATGGCGAGCAGGACGAAGCCCACGAGGGCGGTGGTGGCGAGGCCAAATTCCATGGAAAATTCCTTTCTTTCGCTATCAACGCGGGAACCCGGCTGACGTTTCAACCACTAATAGTCGGTATGCCCCGCCTCGGATCCTGGATCGAGCCTTTTCCCGAAGGCATCTATGTGCGCCCCGCCGACGCATGGGTCGACCCGTCCGAGGCCAAGGAAAAGGCGCTGGTGACGCACGGCCACGCCGATCACGCCCGCGGCGGGCACGGGCAGGTCTGGGCGACGCCCGAGACATTGGCGATCATGGGCGTTCGCTACGGCGAGCAGAACCCCGTGCCCGTCGAACATGGTGAAACGGTGCGCGTCGGCGAGGTCGACGTGACCTTCATCCCGGCCGGACATGTTTTGGGTTCGGCGCAGATCCTGCTGGAATATGAGGGCGAGCGCGTGGTCGTGTCTGGCGACTACAAGCGCCGCCCCGATCCGACCTGCGCGCCCTTCCAGGTGACGCCGTGCGACATCTTCATTTCCGAAGCGACCTTCGGACTGCCCGTCTTCCGCCATCCGCCGACGAGCGACGAGGTGCGCAAGCTGCTCGACCGGCTGGAGGCCGAGCCGACGCGCTGCGTGCTGGTCGGGGCCTATGCGCTCGGCAAGGCGCAGCGGGTCATCAAGGAACTGCGCGAAATGGGGCACGATGCGCCGATCTATTATCACGGTGCGATGGAGCGACTGTGCAATCTCTATGAGGAGCTCGGCGTCGATCTCGGCGAGCTGCGTCCCGTTTCCGAGGCGACCAAGGACGAAATGCGCGGTCATATCGTCATCTGCCCGCCCGGTGCGCTTAACGATCGCTGGTCGCGTCGCCTGCCCGAGCCGATCACCGCGATGGCCTCGGGCTGGATGCGTATTCGGCAGCGGGCGCGGCAACGCAATGTCGAATTGCCGCTGATCATGTCCGATCATGCCGATTGGGACGAGCTGACGACCACGATCCGCGAAGTGAACCCCAAGGAAGTCTGGATCACGCACGGGCGCGAAGATGCGTTGATGCACTGGTGCATGATCAACCAGATCAAGTCGCGCCAGCTTAACCTCATCGGGCGCGAGGATGAAGACGACTAGCTGCGGCTGACGCCGAGTTTTCCCAGTTCCGCGTCTATCTGCGCGACCAGCCGGTCGAGACCGGCTGCATCGTTGGCTTCGGCGCGCGCGGCCAGCACGTCCTGCGTGTTGGAGGCACGCAGCAGCCACCAGCCGTCCTCGGTCGACACGCGTGCGCCATCGGTCTCGTCGATCTCTACACCCGCATCGCGCAGGTTGCGCAGCAGGTCGTTGATCACCTGGAACTTGTCGTTGTCGCCAACGGGGAAGCGCATTTCGGGGGTGGAGACGGTGTGCGGCATGGCGTCGCGCAACTGGCTCAGGCTTTTGCCCGATGCAGCGACAGCTTCGATCAGGCGGACCGAGGCGTAGAGCGCGTCGTCGAAGCCGTACCAGCGATGCTTGAAGAAGATATGGCCGCTCATCTCGCCCGCGAGCGGCGCGCCGGTTTCCTTCATCTTGGCCTTGATCAGGCTATGCCCGGTTTTCCACATGAGCGGCGCACCGCCCTTGGCCGCCACGTCCTCGAAGAAGGTGCGGCTCGCCTTGACGTCGGCGATGATGGTGGCGCCGGGATTTTCCTCGAGGACGGGCGCTGCCAGCAGCATCAGCAACTGGTCCCCCCACAGGACGCGGCCCTTCCCATCAACCGCACCGATGCGGTCGCCATCGCCATCGAAGGCGAGACCGAAATCGAGCCCGTTTTCGACCACGAGCTCCTTGAGGTGCGCGAGGTTCTTCTCGACCGTGGGGTCAGGGTGGTGGTTGGGAAAGCTGCCGTCGACCTGCGTGAAGATGGCGTAATGTTCGCCCGGGAGTCGTTCGAGCAGCTTGTCGAGCACGGGCCCGGCGGCGCCATTGCCCGCGTCCCAGCCAATCTTGAACTCGCCGCCGCGGAAATCTTCGACCAAGCGGTCGACATAGGCGTCTTCGACTTGCGTCTCCTCGATGGTGCCGCGTCCTTCGGTCCAGTCGCCGCGCGCGGCGATGCGCCCCAGGCGCTGGATCGCTTCGCCATGGATGCTGTCGCCGCCCAGCAGCATCTTGAAGCCGTTATAGTCGCCGGGATTGTGGCTGCCGGTGACCTGGATGCCGCCGATCACGTCGAGCGTCGCCGTGGCGAAGTAGAGCATCGGGGACGGACCCAAGCCGACGCGCACGACATCCATGCCGCCCGCGGCCAATCCGGAGACCAACGCCGTTTCAAGCCCGGGCGAGTGATCGCGGCCGTCGCGGCCGACGGCAACGCGGCCTTCGCCGCCCGCCATCGTCGCGTAGGAGCGGCCGAGGGCATGGGCATCGGCTTCGGACAATGTCTCGCCCACGACCCCGCGAATATCATATTGCCGCAGGATGGACGGATCGAATTCGTGGCTCATTTGCGCGTTAGCCGTTGACCACGAGCGCAGGGCCCGCAGGCCTCTCGATGCCGAGCCCGGCGACCATTTCGCGCAGTTCCTGCCGTGCGGCGACATGGCTGAGGCTGGTGTCGCCAAATTCGCCGATATCGAGCATGGTCAGGCCCTGCGGGAATAGCTCGCGGTAGATCACGCGCTCGCTAAGCCCCGGGATGACGCGGAAGCCCACGCGGCGCGCCAGTTCGTCGAGCGCAGCGCCGACGCGGCGCAAGTTGTGGCTGTCGATATGCTGGAGACGGTTGCGCAGCACGACCCAGTCGACGCTGCGTCCGGTCGCGCTCGCTGCCTTGGTGCGGCTTTGCCAGATCAGCTCGGCATAGAAGCTGGGGCGCTTGATCTTGTAGGTTTCGGGATCGACCTGCCCGATCAGGTCGAGATCGACGAAACTGTCGTTCATGGGCGTGACGAGCGTATTGGCCATCAGGATCGCGGCCTTGGCGATCTCGTCATCGCGGCCCGGCGTGTCGATGATGACGACGTCGGCATCGCCCGCTAGCTGGTCGATCGCGGCGTTGAATTCATCGACCGTGCGTCCCTCGAGTACCGCATAGTTGGCCTGCGGCAGATCCTTGTCCTGCCGAGTGACTGTCTCGCTGCGATTTTCCAGATAGCGCGTCATGGTGCGCTGGCGTTCGTCGAGATCGAGCGCGGCGACCTTGTGCCCCGATGCGGCGAGCGCGATCGCGGTATGAACGGCGGTCGTGGATTTTCCCGTCCCGCCCTTTTCGTTGGCAAAAACAATGAAATGCGGCTGGCCCATCGCCCCTTCGCCCCCTAAACAAACTCTTCGACTTATGGGGTAGGCGAGAGGCGCGCGCGGTGCAAATCATTCATGGTCTGAAGGGCTTGGGTCTGGCGATGAGCGCGCTCAGGTCGCATGGCACGGTGGCGCTGGTGCCGACCATGGGGGCGCTTCATGAAGGCCATCTTGCGCTGGTGCGCGAGGCGCGTGCGCGCGCCGACAAGGTGGTCGCGTCGATCTTCGTCAATCCGCTCCAGTTCAATGACAAGGCCGACCTCGATCGCTATCCGCGCGATGAAGACGCGGATGCCAGGAAGCTGGAAGGTGCAGGCTGCGACCTTCTGTGGATGCCGAGCGCCGCGGATTTCTATCCGGAAGGGTTTGCTACAACCGTCCATGTCGACGGCATCACCGAGCGCTGGGAAGGCGAACATCGTCCGGGCCATTTCGATGGGGTTGCGACGGTCGTCACCAAGCTGTTCACCAACACGCGGCCCGATCTCGCCATCTTCGGCGAAAAAGATTTCCAGCAGCTCGCGCTGATCCGGCGCTTTACCCGCGATCTCAACCTTGGCGTCGATATCGTTGGCCATATGACGGTGCGCGAAGAAGACGGCCTGGCGATGAGTTCGCGTAATGCGCTGCTGTCATCCGACGAGCGGACGACCGCGGTAGTGCTCAATCACGCGCTCAAGGAAGCGCGGCGCGATATCCTGGCTGGCAAAGAGGTGAAGACAGTGCTGTCAGGCGCCCGCGCCAAGCTGACGAAGGCCGGGTTCGGGCCTATCGATTATGTCGCATATGTTGATCCCGATACGCTCGAGCCGCTGGACGAGCGCGCGAACGAGGGTCGGCTGATCGCCGCCGCTTTTCTTGGGAAAGTGCGACTTATCGACAATTTCGAGGTCAAGTTGGCGGCGTGATCGGCTTATGGTGAATTGCCGTTAACCATTTCTTTAACACCCGAATCGCAATGTTCTCCCAACAACTAGGGGGAAGACCAATGGCGATCAGTCAGAAGAGTGCCGAATTTCTTATCCAGAGCCGCCTGGCCGATGCCGAGGCTGGCGATGTCGAAGCCCTGTTCGAGCTGGGCGTGACCTATTCAACCGGCCGTGGGGGCGTGGCCGTCGATCTCATCGAAGCGCATAAATGGTTCAACCTCGCCGCGCTCAACGGCGATACCCGTTCGCAGCAGTGCCGCGCGGAGATCAGCTACGAAATGACCGCGCGCGAAATTGCCGAAGCCCAGCGCGGGGCCCGCGCCTGGCTTGCCGCGACCAGCGGCGTCGCCCGCGCCGCCTGACACGAAAAAAGGCCCCGGCACGACGCCGAGGCCTTTTTCGATTGGTCGTTGCCCGACTAGCGGACGACGACGGTCACGGCGCGGCGGTTTTGCGCCCAGGCCTGTTCGTTCGAACCCACGGCAACAGGGCGTTCCTTGCCCCAGCTGATGGTGGTGAGCCGGCGTTCCGGGACACCTTGCGCCATCAGATATTGCTTCGCTTCGTTGGCACGGCGTTCACCCAAAGCAAGGTTATATTCGCGCGTGCCGCGTTCGTCGGCATGCCCTTCGATCGAAGCGCGCACATTGGGGTTGGCCAGCATCCACGCCGCCTGCGCCCTGAGGGTCGCCTGCGCGGCGGCATCCAGATCGCTTTCATCGGTCGAAAAATAGACCGTGTCGGAACCGGCAGCGGCGATCAGGTCAGCCTGTGCGCCGGGCAGTTCGACAAGATCCATCTCATCATCGGCATCGCCCGTCGCAGCCGGGATATTCGACGTATCGCCGGCATCGGGCACCGTCTCGACGGCCTTATCCTTGCTCGAGCAGGCAGCAATGGCGAGCGCCGCAGCGGAAAGGAAAAACAGATTATTATTCTTCATGATTGCTTCTCCAATTAATTCTTCAACGGCGACCAACTGGGATCGGATCCCCCCAGCGGGGTTGGCATAAGACGCGGCTGGCCGCCGTTGATCGGCACAGCATACAAAGAGGCTTCGCCCGAACCCTGCTGGGTGCGGTGGAACATGACGAACTGGCCGTTGGGCGCCCAACTGGGACCCTCGTCCTGCCAGCTGTTAGTAAGCAAACGCGCGTTGCGCCCCGAAGGGTTCATCACCCCGATGCGAAACGCGCCGCCGCCGATGCGGGTGTAAGCGATAAGATCGCCGCGCGGGCTCCAGGAGGGCGAGGCATATTGCCCGCCGCCGAAGCTGATGCGGCGCTGCTGCGACCCGTCGGCATCCATGACGTAAAGCTGCTGCGAGCCCGAGCGATCGCTCTCGAAGACGATGCGGCGGCCATCGGGCGAATAGCTCGGCGAGGTGTCGACACCCGGCGCGGTGGTCAGGCGGCGCGGCTCGCCGCCGTTGACCGACACGACGTAAATATCGCTGTTACCGAGCGTTCCCATCGAGAACACCACGTTGCGTCCGTCGGGTGAGAAGCGCGGCGCGAAGGTGAAGGCGGTGCCGGGCACCAGCAGGCGATCTTCGCCGGTCACCAGGTCCATGATGCGGGCACGCGGACGGCGGCCCTTGTAGCTCATGTAGACCAGCCGGCGCCCATCGGGGCTGAAACGCGGGGTGACAACGGTATAGCTGCCATCGGTGAGGTAGCGGTGATTGGTGCCATCGCTGTCCATCAGCGCGATACGCTTCACGCGATTATTCTTGGGGCCGGTTTCGGCGACGTAGACGACGCGCGTATCAAGGAAGGGTTGTTCGCCGGTCAGGCGTGCATAGACCATGTCGGCGCACTTGTGAGCAGCGCGGCGCCAGTCGCCTGCCTCGACGGCATAGCCCTGCCGCTCGAGTTCGAGCCGGGTGACCGTGTCGAAAAGGTAGCAGCTGACCTGGATCCGCCCTCCGGGAAGCGGGTCGACCTGGCCCGAGACGAGCGCGGTCGCGCCGGCGCGGTTCCAATAGGCATGGTCGGGGCGGGTGACCTCGCCGACTTCGAGGCCGCGAATGCCGGTCGGCCCGATGGGCGAAAGGACACCGGTAAAGCGCAGATCCGATGCGATGACGGCGGAGATGTTCCGGCCCGTCGCGCTGTCACCCGCCATGGCTGGAACGGCGACCGGCTGGTTGCCTTGCTGCCCGCCGACGACGTCGACTTCGAGCGGCGGCGGCTCCTGCGCGAGCGCTGCGGCTGGCAAGAGCAGCAGGAAGAGGGCGGTGAGGGACTTGAACATTGGTCGGCTCCTCTAGGGCAAACGGTAGGTCATGTTGATATTCGACCAGCCGCGCGGGACATCGTAAAGCTCGGGCGGCAGCCCGCGCAGTGGCGAGCAGCCAGTATAGGCGGCGATCGCAAGATCCTTCACGCGCTGCTCGTATTTTTCGTTGGAGGGCGTGACGCCGCGGGTGCGCACGACCTGCGGCGGTCGGGCCAGGCTTCCCGTTCGGGTCAGCCGCAAGTTAAGTGTCACGCTGATTTCGTTGGCGCCGGGACCGGGGTCGATCTGGCGGTTGGCGCAGGGCTGGATCTGTCGGCTTATCAGTTGCGCGATATTCTGCGCTGCAGCGGCGTCCATCACCGGCGCATTGCTGCCCGGATTGACGCGATCGCCCTCGGCGACGTCATCGAGGATATTGGCGAGATTGCCAGGTTCACGGCGCGATCGAGGCTGCGGGCGTTCCTTCGCGGGGCGCGGCGGGGTCGGCTCGGCGCGCGGCGAGGGTGTTGGCGTGACGGTCGGCGGAGCGGGCTCGACAGGCTCGAGCGGCGGCGCGTCGAGCGGATCGACGGCCGGCTCGGGCTCGGCGGGCGCGGGGGCGGTGGCCAGCTCGGGGGCGGCCGCAACCAGGCCGACCTCGTCGACGAATTCAACGACGATGGCGGGTGGTTCAGGAGCACTATCCATGCGCGCCAGTTGCAGCGACAGGGCGGCGACCAGCGCGACGTGAAGCGTCAGCGCTGCGCCGATGCCGACGCTCTCGGCGCGGTCGAGCTTCACCGCTCGTCACCGCCGACTGAGACGAGCGCGACGCGGTTGAGGCCAGCGCGATTGAGTTCGCCCATGACCGCCATCACGCTGCCATATTCAAGCCCGCGATCGGCGCGCAGGTAGACGCGGCGACCTTCGGGCGGTGCGGGCTGGGCAGCGATCGCTTCCAAGCGTTCGGTCAGTTCGGCAGCAGCGATGGGCTGGTCGCCGATCGAAATCTGGCCGTTGCCGTCAATCGACAACTGGATCGGCTCCATGTCTTGGCTGAGCGTTTCGGCGCGGCTTTCGGGAAGGTCCACCGCGACGCCCGCCACGAGAAGCGGTGCGGTCACCATGAAAATGATCAGGAGCACCAGCATCACGTCGACGAAGGGCGTGACGTTGATCTCGCTCATCGGCGCACGCTTGGCACCGCGCTTGCGGCGGCCACTTCGTCCCGAGGAGGCGACACCCATGCCCATTAGCTGCGATCCAGCTCGCGGCTGAGCGTGTTCTGGAACTTGTCGGCAAAGCGGCCGAGCGTTGCTTCATAATGGTCGAGGCGGTGCGTGAGACGGTTGTATGCAATGACTGCGGGGATAGCGGCAAAAAGGCCGATCGCGGTTGCGAACAACGCCTCGGCAATACCCGGCGCGACGACCGCGAGGCTGGTGTTGTTGGCGCCCGCAATGGCGGTGAAGCTACGCATGATGCCCCACACCGTGCCGAACAGGCCGACAAAGGGCGCGACCGAGCCGACGGTGGCAAGGATGTTGAGGCGGTCCGACAATTTGTCGAGCTCGCCTTCGATCGCGCCGTCGGTGGCGATCGCGATGCGTTCGCGTACGGCGGCCTTGTCGCTCACCGTGGTGCGGGTCGAGCGGCGCCACTCATCGAGGCCGGCGCGAAAGATCGCGGCGGGCGGCAGCTTGGCGTTGCCGTGGCGCTCGGCGAAAATTTCGATATCGTCGGACTTCCAGAAGGTTTCGACCCAGTCGCGGCTTTTCCTGCGAATGCGCGCCAGTCGCCCGGCGTGGGTGAAGATGATCGCCCAGGTCCAGATCGATGCTAGCAGCAGCCCGACCATCACCGCCTTGACGACGATATCGGCCTGCAGGAACAGGTTCATTGGGCTCATCAGGTCGCCCGAGGTTTCCAAACCGGTCATTCTTCCCCTTTGGCCAATACGGCCTTGAATTTTTCGACCCATTCCGCTGGCTGGCGGACCGGGCGGCCATCGGGCGACAGAAGCGCCGCCGTGACCGTTGCTTGACACAAAATTTCACCGCTCCGCATGACTGCCTGCTGAATGAAACAGCTCGCGGCGCGTACATTTTCCACCCTGCTGACAACCAGCAGGTCATCGCCAAGTTTTGCCGGGCTTTTCCACTCAATGCCCATCTGCGTGACCGCATAGGCGCCGGTGCCCGCTTCGATGGCTTCGCGCTGGTCGATGTCGAGGCGCGCCAACATGTCGGATCGGGCGCGTTCGAAAAACCGCAGATAATTGGCGTGATAGACGATCCCCGATAGGTCGGTATCCTCGAAATAGACATGCACCGGAAAATGGTGCTCGGCACCTTTGAAGGCGCCGCGGATGGGGGTCATCGTCATCTGCTTCGCCGTAGCGGGGCGCGAATCGGCGCTCAAGGGCTAGTCGCCGGTGGGCGTCGAGACGAAGGTTTCGTGCGACTGATGACGGCCTAGCAATTGCAGCAGGTCATTCTGCGCGATCGACATGTCGAGCAAATGCTTGCCCCAGCCAGCGAGAAAGAAACCCAACTGTCCGACCTCACCGCCAAGGCGGTCGGTGCGCACGTCGCCGGGGGCGCGGCGCGTGCGGATTTCAAGATAGCCGCGGCGACCGTCGTTGACGCAGCGCCCTTCGGCGAGCGTGCCGGTCACGAATGCTTCGGGACTGGTGCCCGTCTTCGACCAGGTAATCGGGCCGCCTGGCACGTTATAGGCCGAACGGGTGTAGAAGAACCCGTCGAGCGGCTCCCAATCGCGGCTGCCCGGCTTGGCGGGATTGGTGCACACCGGCGTCATGTTTCCCGGCGGTGCGAGGCCGAACAGCGCGCTGTTGGGCGGCGGCTTGCCCTCGGCGTAGGTCACCCAGCTCATCACGCATTTGGTCTGGCCGGGCCGCGTGCAGGCTGGAGTCTGCGCGAAGCTGCCGCCCACGATCTCGCCCTGCGGGACGAGCGTATTCCAGCCCGGAATGATCGCCTTGAGCATAAGGTCATGCGCGGGGCTGCCTTCAATATCTTCGGCGATCAGCTGCTGGAGCATGATCGAGCCCTGGCTGTGGCCGATAAGAACGTAGGGGCGTCCATTGTTGCGGTTCTGCATGTAGTCCTTGAATGCGGCGCGTACGTCACCGATCGCGATCTCGCTGGCACTGCGCACGTCGCCGCCCGTGGCGGCCAGCGCGAGCGCGGCCATCGTCATCTGGCGATAAACGGGGACGAACGGACGGCACACGCTCGAAAAGCGGCCAAACTGCGCCTGCGTGACGTAAAGCTCTTCGGCTTCGCCCGGCGACAGGTCGCTATTGAGCCCGCTGTCGCGGCTGATGGTCGGATAGACGTAAAAGCAGTCGATTGCGGGCGCTTTGGCAGGGCGCGTGATTTCGCGCGGGCCATAGCCGGTCTCGGTCAACTCGTTATGCGCCAGGCTGCGGGCGCACAGATCCTTGCGCTCCGGCAGGCAGATCCAGTTGCGGCCATCGGCATAGTCGGGACTGGCGGCCTGCGCGGCAGCCAATGCGGTGAACGCCAACAACGACATTATTTCCCTCCGTCGAACAATCCGTCCTGCGCGCTCTTGGGCGGGGTGATGCCGAGATGCTTCCAGCCGCGCCCGTTGAGGCAGCGACCTCTTGCCGTGCGCGCGATGAGGCCAAGCTGAATGAGATAGGGCTCGATGACGTCCTCGATCGTGTCGCGCGGTTCGGACAGGCCCGCGGCGAGCGTCTCGATACCAACGGGGCCGCCGCCATAAAGATCGGCGATCATGGTGAGGTAACGCCGGTCCATGGCGTCGAGGCCGAGCTCGTCGATCTCGAGGCGCTTCAGGGCACTGTCGGCGGTTTTGGCATCGATCGTGTCTGCACCCGCGGCATGCGCGAAATCGCGGACGCGGCGCAGCAGGCGTCCGGCGATGCGCGGTGTCCCGCGGCTGCGCCGCGCGATCTCGGTCGCACCATCCTTGGCGACGGGGGCGCTGAGCAGCCCGGCAGCGCGGGTGACGACCTGTTCGAGTTCTTCGACCGTGTAAAAATTGAGGCGCACCGGAATACCGAAGCGATCGCGCAGCGGGGTGGTGAGCAATCCCTGCCGCGTGGTGGCGCCGACGAGCGTGAAGGGCGGCAGGTCGATGCGGACCGAGCGGGCCGACGGACCTTCGCCGATCATGATGTCGAGCGCGCGGTCTTCCATCGCGGGATACAGCACCTCCTCGACCGCCGGATTGAGCCGATGAATCTCGTCGATGAAGAGGACGTCGCCTTCTTCGAGGTTGGTCAGCAGCGCGGCAAGATCGCCCGACTTGCCGATGACGGGGCCGCTGGTGGCGCGAAAACCGACACCCATCTCGCGCGCGAGGATGCCCGCGAGCGTGGTCTTGCCGAGCCCAGGCGGGCCAAACAGTAGGACATGATCGAGCGCTTCCTCGCGGCTCTTGGCGGCATTGACGAAGACGCGCAGATTTTCGCGCGCGCTCTTCTGACCGATGAATTCATCGAGCGCCTTGGGGCGCAGCGCCGCATCGACGTCTTCGGCGCGTCGCTCGGGCGTGGTCAGGCGGTCGGGATCGGTGGCCATGGCTCAGACTCTGCCAAGAAAAGTGCGCCCTGTCAGCGACTTCATTTCTTCGTCCAGTCGAGAATTGCGAGGATCAGCAGCATCAGCGCGATCAGTCCCCAGTGGTAGAAGGGCAGCACGATGATGCCGAGCGTCGCGGTTTCGCCGCCTTTGCCGAGCACCAGCGAGACGAGATAGGCGATGAGCGCAGTGCCGCCGATAAGGCCGGCGGCGACCCAGCCATATTGGACGCGGCGCGGCTTGCGCTTTTGGCTGGCGGCATAGGAGACGAGCAAGGCGAGCGTCGACACGAGGATCATGACGATCGTCGCAACCCACGCGTCGGCGCCCTGTTCGAAGCGGTCGGTGATCCGCAAATAGAGCAGGATGAGCGCCATGACCGCGGCCTCGACCAGCAGGAGATTGCGCAGGCCCTTGAGCCAGCCGGGCTGAGGCGGTGGCGGCGGCGGCGCTGCCTTTTTGCGGCGCTGGCGCTTCCTGCTCACTTGCCCGCTTTCTTGAGCGCGGTGCGCACGAGCGCATCAAGCGTGGCGTCGGCGCCGAGTTCTTCCTGCGCGGCCTGCACCGCCTTGCTGGCTTCGGCGGGTTTGAAGCCGAGCCCGGTGAGGGCCGATAGAGCGTCAGCGGCAAAACTGCCTTTTTGCGGGGCGGGCGCGCCGCCCAGCGCCGGGTCGCCGAGCTTGCCTGCGAGTTCGTTGACGATGCGCATCGCAAGCTTGGGGCCGACGCCGTTGGCGCGCGCGACCATTGCCTTGTCGCCGGTGCTGACGGCCTGCGCCAGTTCATCAGCGGTGAGGACGGTGAGGATGGCGAGCGCGACGCGGCCGCCGACGCCCTGGACGCTGGTGAGCGCGCGAAAGGTGGCGCGTTCGGCATCGTCCTTGAAGCCGTAGAGCGTCATCGCATCCTCGCGCACCTGCATCTCGGTGAGGAGGAGAACGTGCGATCCGACGCCGCCGATCGCCTCCAGCGTCCGCCCCGAACAATGGACGAGATAGCCAACGCCCGCGACATCGAGCACGCACGCGTCGGCGGTGATTTCCGCAAGTTTTCCGGTGAGGCGAGCGATCATGGATCGCAGGCTAGCGGGGGCAGGACAAAAAGGGAATCGTCAATCGCGGGCGGCGGCAAGCGCGTTCCATTCGGCAAGATTGTCGATGAAGAAACCGTCTGCACCGGTGGCGATCAAGGCGTTCCACAAGGTCGCATAATCGCCCAGGTCGGCGGGGATGTCGCCCTTGCGCAAACGCTCGGGCAAGAAGATGTTTTCGGCGCGCAGCGTCCAGCCATGGACGAGGAGGCCGGCGGCGTGGGCTTCTTCCACCAGCGAGGTGGGCGCGAGATCGCCTTCGAGCAGCAGCTGAATGTTTGCACCGATGCCGCTGGCGAAGGTTGCGATGGTTGCCATCTCGTCGGGGGCATCGCTGCGCTGGCCGAGCAGCATGATCCGCGGGGTATCTACGAGCGTTGCGAGGCGCTGGAGCGGGGCGGTTTCGAAACATTGCACGAAGACCGGGGCATCAGCATCAGCAAGATCGAGGCGGCGCAGCTCGGCGGCCATGAGGGCGACGACATCGATGCCGGCAGCTTCCATTAGAAAGCTAGGGGTCTTTAACTCGGGATAGACGCCGACGCGGCGATCCGCGCTGCGGGCAAGGGTGACGATCTCGGCAAAAGTCGGGATCTGGAATTGGCCGTTAAAGCGGGCATTGCCCGGACGGATGAGCGGGAGACGTTCGCGGGCGCGCAGTCTTTTTAGTTCGGCGAGAGTCAGATCATGCGCGAACCAGCCGGTGACCTCGCGGCCATTGATCGTCCGGGCGGACTTTCGCTCAGCGAATTCCTTTCGATCGGCGATGTCGGTGGTGCCCGACAGTTCGGCTTCGTGGCGGGCAACGAGATGCCCGTCCCTGGTCGCGACGAGATCGGGTTCGATATAGTCGGCGCCCAGCGCGATGGCGCGGGCATAGGCTTCGAGCGTGTGTTCGGGGCGTTCGGCGCTGGCGCCGCGATGGGCAATGACAACCGGTTTAGCGCGGGGCGCGGGCATGGTGTGCGTGGGTGATGGCAACGGCGAGCGCATCGGCGGCATCGGGCCCGGCAATGTCGCAGCCGGGCATCAGGCGCCCGACCATGGCGTGGATTTGCGCTTTTTCGGCGGAACCGGTGCCGACCACCGCCTTCTTGACGAGTCGCGGCGCATATTCGTCGAGCTCGAGCCCGGCGCGCGCGCAGCAGAGCAGCAATGCGCCCCGGGCCTGCGCGAGCTTGAGCGTCGACTGGGCGTTCTTGTTGACGAAAACTTCCTCGATCGCCGCGCAATCGGGCTCGGCCTCCTCGATCACTTCTTCGAGGTGATGCGCGAGGATGGCGAGCCGCGCCGGCAGCGGCGCCTTGGCGGGCGACTTGATCTGCCCGTTGCCGAGGTGAATCAGGCGATTGCCCGCGGCCTCGATTAGCCCCCAGCCGGTGGTCCCAAGCCCGGGGTCGATGCCCAGGACGATCATGAAATATCGATCCCGACACGCGGTCCGAGCCAGATCATTCCCGAATAGAGGCAGACAGTGAGAAGGCAGCCCGCCAGCAGGCTCAGGTGAAAGTCCCAGCCATGCCGCAACAATGTCGGGATGAGCAGGAACATCGGCAGGCTTGGCAGGACGAACCAGAAGGTCGCCTCGCTATGATGCGCCATGTTGGCGACGTCGGGCTTCTCGCGCCACAACCACAGCATGGCGAGGATCGAGACAAGCGGTAGCGATGCCACTAGCGCTCCCCAGGCGGGGAAGCGCTTGGCAATTTCGGAAACGGCAGCGATGATCAAGCCGCTGAGAAGTGCCTTCGTCAGCAGCCAGCCCATCTAGTCGGCCTGGCCGAGACGTTCGAGTTCGGCGTCCGAAAAAGTGTAGTTGCCCCAGACCGTCTGGACGTCGTCGTCATCCTCGAGCGCATCGATCAGCTTGACGAGCGTATCGGCGTCTTTGCCCTCGACCTCCTGCTCGATCTGCGGGCGCCACGCCAGCTTGGCGGTTTCGGGTTCGCCCAGCGTCTTTTCGAGCGCCGAGGCGACCTCGTGGAGCTGGTCGGCTTCGGTCCAGATGGCGTGCGTTTCATCGTCCGACTGGATATCGTCCGCGCCGGCTTCCATCGCGGCTTCGAGGACCTTTTCCTCGGACAGCCCTTCGGCCTTGTATTCGATCAGGCCGAGGCGATCGAAGCTGTGCGCGACCGCGCCGGAAGACCCGAGATTGCCGCCGTTTTTCGACAGGATCGTGCGCACGCTGGTGGCGGTGCGGTTGCGGTTGTCCGAGAGCGTTTCGATGATCAGCGCGACGCCGTTGGGGCCATAGCCTTCATAGCGGATTTCTTCGTAATCTTCGCCTTCGGACGCGGTCGCCTTGTCGATCGCCTTCTTGATATTGTCCTTGGGCATCGACTGCTTGAGCGCGGTGTTGACCGCGAGGCGCAGGCGCGGATTCATGTCGGGATCGGGCAGGCCCATCTTGGCCGCGACGGTGATTTCGCGGCTTAACTTGGAAAAGAGCGCCGAGCGCTTCTTGTCCTGCGCGCCCTTGCGATGCTTGATGTTGGCGAATTTACTATGGCCTGCCATGGATTACCCTTGAAAAAGTCTATTTTGCGGGGGTTTAGCGAGCGCGCCCGCGCCCTGTCTAGCCCAGTTTGACCGCGGTGCCGGAGACCGCGACCATCAGCATCGAGCCCTGCTGGCCGATCACTTCGTAATCGATGTCGACCCCGATGATCGCATCGGCGCCCAGATCGCGCGCATCGGCCTGCAGTTCGAGAAGCGCTTCCTTGCGCGCGTCGTCGAGCGCTTTTTCATAGGCGCCCGACCGCCCGCCGACGATGTCGCGTATGCCTGCGAAAAGGTCCTTGAAGATGTTGGCGCCGATAATGACCTCGCCCGACACGATGCCCAGATAGGCGGTGACGGGGCGACCCTCGATACGGTGGGTGGTGGCGACGATCATCGGCGTGTTCTCCTTCGTTTAGCTGAGGCCGACCGCGGCGCGGTAGGTTTCGATCAGCGCGTCCTGTTCCTGCAGCTCGTGGCTTTCCATCTTCCTCAGGCGCACGATGGTGCGCATGATCTTGGCGTCGTAGCCATTGGCCTTGGCTTCCTTATAGACGTCGCTGATGTCGTCGGCGATGGCCTTCTTTTCTTCCTCAAGGCGCTCGATGCGCTCGATGAAAAGTTTCAGCTGGTCAGCGGCGATGGCTCCATCTGCCATGGTCTTGGTCTCCCGAATCTGGTGAAATGTTGGAATCGAATTCGACCGGGGCGATAGGCGAGGCGGGCGAATGGCTCAACCGTCTTGTCATGGTCGGTTGATAAGGTCCCGCGAAACGCTATGCACGGGCCAAAGGGGTGAAAGAGACATGGCAACGACGTTGAAACCGCGCGGGCGCAAAGTTCGCATCCTCGCGACCCTTGGCCCGGCTTCCGATACGCCGGAGATGATCGAGAAACTGATGCGCACGGGGGCGGATGCATTTCGTATCAACATGAGCCATGGCGAGCAGGCCGACAAGGCACAGCTCGTGCATCACATCCGCGAGCTTGAGGACAAGCTTGGCCGCCCGACGACAATCGTTGCCGATTTGCAGGGGCCCAAGCTACGCGTCGGCACTTTTGCAGACGGCAAGGTCGAGGTGAAGAAGGGCGACACGTTCACGCTTGACCGTGACGAAGCGCCGGGCGATGCCAGCCGCGTCCACCTGCCGCACCCCGAACTGTTCGAGGCGATCGAGAAGGGATCGCTGCTGTTGATCGACGACGGCAAGATACGCCTGAAGGTCATCGAGGTGCATGCCGACCGTATCGTCACCGAGGTAAAGGTTTCGGGCACGATATCGGACCGCAAGGGTGTCAACGTGCCCGACGTGTTGATCCCCATCCCGGCGCTGACCGAAAAGGACCGCAGCGATCTCGACTACATGCTCGAGCTCGAGGTGGACTGGGTGGCACTGTCCTTCGTGCAGCGCCCCGAAGACGTGCAGGAAGCCGCCGACATCATCGACGGCCGCGCCGCGATCATCGCCAAGATCGAAAAGCCGCAGGCGGTCGAGAAATTGGACGAAATCCTGGAAGTCGCCGATGGCGTAATGGTCGCACGCGGGGATCTGGGTGTCGAACTACCGCCTGAAAAGGTGCCACCGGTGCAGAACAAGATCGTGTCGACCGCGCGTCACGTGGGCAAGCCTGTGGTGGTGGCGACGCAGATGCTCGAAAGCATGATCACCTCGCCAACGCCCACGCGCGCCGAAGTGAATGACGTCGCCGATGCCATCTATGACGGCGCCGATGCGGTGATGCTGTCAGCCGAAAGCGCGGCGGGGAAATATCCGGTCGAAGCGGTCAAGATGATGGACCGGATCGGGCGCGCGGTCGAAGCCGACGAACGCCATCACGACCGTGTCCACTTCACCGAAACCAAGCCCGAAGCGACCACCGCCGACGCACTGGCTGAAAGCGCCCGCGGCATCGCGCGCACGATCGGGGCGAAGGCGATGGCCTGTTATACCTCATCGGGTTCGACCGCGCGGCGCATCGTGCGCGAGCGCCCGCACGTCACTACATTGGTCATGACCGCAAGCCGCAAGGTCGCGCGCCGCCTCGGCCTGCTGTGGGGTGCGCATGCCGTGCACACCCGCGACGTCGACAATTTCGAGGAAATGGTGGGCAAGGCCCGCCGCATGGCGCTGCGCCACCATATCGCGGGCGCGGACGATCGCATCGTCATCATGGCGGGCGTGCCGTTCGGCCAGTCCGGCTCGACCAACGTGATCCACGTCGTGCGCATCAAGGGCGACGAGCTCGATGTCTACCAGCGTAAGTTGGAGCTTTGAGGCAATTGCGGCCCCTCGTCGCAGCCTTCGCCAGCGTCTTGTTAGTTGGATGCGGCGGGTCTGACACTGTTTGCGGAGATGCGATGCAGGAGCTGCGTGGCGACTTGCGCGCCACCGAATCTTTTGCCTTCGAACTTACAGAGAAGTCGGCTCGCGCTGTATTCGATGCGGTCGAAGAAGAGCCTATTGGCAGCGACATTTTCTGGACAGACGTGACGGCCAAGGAAGGCAGCACTTTCACGCGAGTAATGGCAGCACAATGCACCTCAAATACGGTGCTCTATTTGGAGAATACCGCTGGACCACAAGGGACGACCGTACGGCTCTACCATCGCGGCGAACCAGAGTGGCAACGTCGAACCATGGAAATCGTCACTTCCGTCATGACTGCTGGCCCCGCTTCCCAAGCCAGCGATTGACCTCTCGCCCCTTCCCATGCCACCGCCTCTCGCCAACAGGAGAGGTAATTTGGGTACCACGATCGAAGAACTCGAAGCGCGGCGTGAACGCGCGCGCATGGGTGGCGGGCAGAAGCGTATCGATGCGCAGCACGCCAAGGGCCGGCTGACCGCGCGCGAGCGGCTGACCGTGCTGCTCGACGACGACAGCTTCGAAGAGCTCGATATGTTCGTCGAGCATAATGCGACCGATTTTGGCATGGCCGACAACAAGGTGCCGGGCGATGGCGTCGTCACCGGTTCAGGCACGATCAACGGGCGCTTCACCTATGTCTTCAGCCAGGATTTCACCGTATTCGGCGGCTCGCTTTCCGAGCGCCACGCGGAGAAGATTTGCAAGGTGATGGACATGGCGATGAAGACGGGTGTGCCCGTCATCGGCCTCAACGATTCGGGCGGCGCGCGCATCCAGGAAGGCGTTGCCAGCCTTGCCGGCTATGCCGAGGTGTTCCAGCGCAATGTGCTCGCCAGCGGGGTGGTGCCGCAGCTGTCGCTCATCATGGGGCCGTGCGCGGGGGGCGCGGTCTATAGCCCTGCGATGACCGATTTCATCTTCATGGTGGAAGACACGAGCTACATGTTCGTGACCGGGCCCGAAGTGGTGAAGACCGTTACCAACGAGGAAGTCACGCAGGAAGAGCTGGGCGGCGCGATCACGCACACGACCAAATCGGGCGTAGCGGACCGGGCGTTCGAGAACGATATCGACGCGCTGCTGGCGACCCGCGAATTTTTCTCCTACCTGCCGCAGTCCAACCGCGATGACGTGCCGGTGGTGCCGACCGAGGATCCGTGGGACCGGATGGAGGACAGTCTCGACACGGTGATCCCGCCGAGCGCCAACCAGCCCTATGACATGCATGAGGTGATCGCGAAAGTCGCGGACGAGGGGCGCTTTTTCGAGCTGCAGCCGCGCCATGCCGCCAACATCATCATCGGTTTTTGCCGGATCGAGGGGCGCACGGTGGGCGTGGTCGCCAACCAGCCCATGGTGCTGGCGGGCGTGCTCGACATCAATTCATCGATGAAGGCGGCGCGCTTCGTGCGCTTCTGCGATGCGTTCGAAATTCCGATCCTGACGTTCGTGGACGTGCCGGGCTTCCTGCCGGGCGTGGGGCAGGAGCATAATGGAATCATCAAGCATGGCGCGAAGCTGCTGTTTGCTTATGCCGAGGCGACGGTGCCCAAGATCACGGTGATCACGCGCAAGGCCTATGGCGGGGCGTATGACGTGATGGCGTCGAAGCATCTGCGCGGTGATTTGAACTATGCCTGGCCGAGCGCGGAAATCGCGGTGATGGGCGCCAAGGGCGCGGTCGAGATCATTTTCCGAAAGAATCGCGACGATCCCGACAAGATCGCGGAAAAGACCAAGGAATATGAAGACCGCTTCGCCAACCCCTTCGTGGCGGCGAGCATGGGCTTCATCGACGAAGTGATCATGCCGCATTCGACGAGGAAGCGGGTGGCGCTGGGGTTAAGGAAGCTGCGCGACAAGCAGCTCGAGAACCCGTGGAAGAAGCATGATAATATTCCGTTGTGATGGAATGGTTTCTGCATTCGGGCGTGGCGGGATTGACGTTCATGGTTCTGTGGACGTCGATTGTTGCAGCTATGGGCTATTGGGGATACCGCCAGTTCCAGCGATCCCGCAAGACGGGCCAATTTGAGAGGCCTCTAATCGGTCCCCTTAAGCATGAAGAAAGCCCCATACTTTTTCGGTTTCAGCAAGGCTTTCTGGTGTTTTGGCTCTGCGGTGTTGGCGCGTTCTTCGTAATTGGAATCGTGCAAACTCTTAAGGCTGCGGTGAGGATATTCGCATGAAACTTGGCCGTCTCAACCATGTCGGCGTCGCTACTCCGTCGATCCAAGACTCCATCGCGCATTATCGCGATACTATGGGGGTCGAGGTTATTCGCGAACCCTTCGACCTGCCCGCGCAGGGGGTGAAGGTCTGTTTTGTCGATACGCCCAATAGCCAGATCGAGCTGATCGAGCCGCTGGGCGACACCTCGCCGATCATAAAGTTTCTCGAGAAGAATCCGCTCGGCGGGCAGCATCATCTTTGCTTCGAAGTGCCCGATATCGAAGAAGCGCGGGCCTATTTCGAGGGCAAGGGCAAGCGCATCCTGGGGCCGACGCGGATCGGCGCGCACGGCACCCCTATCTTCTTCCTCCATCCCAAGGATATGGAAGGGGTGCTGACCGAAATCATGGAAAGCCCCAAGCAGGCGCACTGACATGTTCGGCACCGGGCGGCCTGAGGAAATCTTTGTCGGTCTCGTCGCGCTGGTGCTTGCCGTGCTGATGGCGCGTCGCGTGCGGCAGGCGGATGCGACGGGAGAGATCCCGCTGTGGCGCAAGCGCACGACGCGCGAGGAGCTTGGCGAGGCGAAATTCAAGGTGCTACAGGCGGCCAATGTCGCGGTGACCGTGTTGCTGATCATCGCCGGGCTCGACATGCTGTTCGGCTTGCAATTGCGGGCCTGATTGCCGCCTTCATGCGTTATCGCTAGGGAGGCACCATGACTGACAAACCGACCCGTTCCGACTGGGAAGAAAAAGCCGAAAAAGAAGCGCGTGGACGCGATCTCAAGGTCACCACGCCCGAGCATATCACGCTGCAAAACGTCTATGGGCCCGAGGATGTCGAGGGGCTCGATCCCGGCTATCCCGGGCTGCCGCCCTATACGCGGGGCCCTTATGCGACGATGTATGCGGGGCGGCCGTGGACGATCCGGCAATATGCGGGCTTTTCGACTGCGGAGGAATCGAACGCTTTCTATCGCCGTAACCTCGCGGCGGGGCAGAAGGGGCTGTCGGTTGCCTTCGATCTGGCGACGCACCGCGGCTACGATAGCGATCACGAACGGGTCGCGGGCGATGTCGGCAAGGCGGGCGTCGCGATCGATACGGTCGAGGACATGAAATTGCTCTTCGACGGCATTCCGCTCGACGAGATGAGCGTGTCGATGACGATGAACGGCGCGGTGCTGCCGGTGATGGCCTTCTATATCGTCGCAGGCGAAGAGCAGGGTGTCGACCACGCCCAGCTGTCGGGCACGATTCAAAATGACATTCTTAAAGAATTCATGGTGCGCAATACGTACATCTATCCGCCCGCGCCCTCGATGCGGATCGTCAGCGATATCATCGCCTATACGAGCGAGGAGATGCCGCGCTTCAACTCGATTTCGATTTCGGGCTATCATATGCACGAGGCTGGCGCGACGGCGGTGCAGGAGCTTGCCTATACGCTGGCCGATGGCGTCGAATATGCGCGCACCGCGATGGATGCGGGCATGGAGTTGGACAGCTTTGCGCCGCGCCTGTCCTTTTTCTTCGGCATCGGGATGAACTTCTTCATGGAGGTGGCGAAGCTGCGGGCGGCGCGGACCTTGTGGGCCGAGCTGATGACCGATCTTGGCGCCAAGTCGGAGAAGTCGAAGCTGCTGCGCACGCACTGCCAGACTTCGGGTGTCAGCCTGACCGAGCAGGACCCGTACAACAACGTGATCCGCACCACGATCGAGGCGATGGCGGCAACGCTTGGCGGGACGCAAAGCTTGCACACAAACAGCTTTGACGAGGCGGTCGCGCTGCCGACCGATCGCAGTGCGCGTATCGCCCGCAACACGCAGCTGATCCTCGCCGAGGAAAGCGGGATCACCGCGGTCGCCGATCCGCTCGGCGGGTCATACTATGTCGAAGCGCTGACGGCGCAGCTGGTCGAAAAGGCCAAGGAGCTGATCGACGAGGTCGAGGCGGCGGGCGGCATGACCAAGGCGGTCGCCGACGGCCTGCCCAAACGCCACATCGAGGAGGCCGCCGCAGAGCGTGCGGCCAAGGTGGATACGGGCGAGACGGTGATCGTGGGCGTGAACAAATATCGCCGCGAGAAAGAGGACGAGCTCGATATCCTAGAGGTCGACAATGCCAAGGTGCGCGCCTCGCAGATCGCGCGGATCGAGGAGGTGAAGGCCAAGCGCGACGAGGCCGAGGTGAAGGCGGCGCTGGAGGCTTTGGAAGAAGGCGCGCGCGGCGATGAGAACTTGCTACGCCTGTCGGTGCGCGCGGCGCGGGCGCGGGCGACGCTTGGCGAGATCAGCTATGCCCTCGAACGCGCGTTCGGGCGCTACGATACGCGGCCGACGCCGGTCAGCGGGATTTATGGCCAGCGCGCCGATGCGGCGTGGGAAGCGGTCAAGGACGGCACCCAGTCGGTCACGCAGCGCATGGGCCGTGCGCCAAAAATGTTCGTCGCCAAGATGGGGCAGGATGGGCATGATCGCGGGGCCAACCTGGTGAGCTCGGCCTTTGGCGATCTGGGCTTCGACATTGTCGCAGGCCCGCTCTTCCAGACCCCGCGCGAGGCCGCGCAGATGGCGGTGGACAAGGGCGTCGACGTGGTCGGCGCCTCCAGCCTCGCCGCGGGCCACAAGACGCTGATCCCCGAGCTGGTCGGGCATCTGAAGGATATGGGCCGCAGCGACATCAAGGTGATCGCCGGCGGCGTAATCCCGCCGCAGGACTACCAGTTCCTGCGTGAAAAGGGCGTGCAGGCGATCTTCGGGCCGGGCACGAATTTGGCCGATGCGGCGGACGAGGTGCTGCGCCTGCTCGGGCATAACAAGCCGCCGAGGGATGAGGCTGCGGAGTGAACATTAGAAAACTAGCCGAATACTCATTCTACGTTCTGGCCCTGATGATTCCTGTTGGTTACGCAATCGTAGCCAAATGGTATCTTGGAGTATGGGGGTTTGCATTTGAGTTCGATCCGATTGGGGTGTTCGTGATCTTGCTTCAGACAGGCCCCTTTTGGGCGCTTGCAATCTGGTTGGGCCTGAGAATTCGGAAGAAATCGGAAGGCGAGGGTGCAGATTGAGCATCGCCAAGCGCTTCGGCTGCGTGACCTATGTAATAGTGGCACTGGGGACCAGCGGATATTTCATGATGTTGTCGGCGCTCGGTGATTGCGCCTCGGATGGGCCGTGCTTTACCGAAACGGAGCGCGCCTTGATGTTCTACGGCGTTCCCTTGATAGCGCTGATCTCGATCTGGTTTGTCGGAAAGCGACTGTGGGATGTCGATTGAATTCGTCATGCCGGACTTGATCCGGCATCCACCTTCTTTCTAGGGCGTTAGAAAAGAAAGGGTGGACCCCGGATCAAGTCCGGGGTGACGCCTTGCAGGGGAGTTCGATGTTCAAGAAAATCCTGATCGCCAATCGCGGGGAGATTGCGTGCCGCGTTATCAAGAGCGCGCGCAAGATGGGGATCGCGACGGTGGCGGTTTACTCCGACGCCGATGCCAAGGCGCCGCATGTCCAAATGGCGGACGAGGCCGTGCATATCGGACCCGCGGCGGCGGCGGAAAGCTATCTCGTCGCCGACAAGATCATCGCGGCGTGCAAGGAAACGGGCGCCGAGGCGGTGCATCCGGGCTATGGCTTCCTGTCCGAGCGAGCCTCGTTCGTGGAAGCGCTCGATGCGGCCGGCATCGCCTTTATCGGGCCGCCGGCGCCGGCCATCGCGGCGATGGGCGACAAGATTGAATCGAAGAAGCTTGCCAAGGAGGCGGGCGTTAACGTGGTGCCGGGCTATCTCGGCGAGATCGCGGATACCGACGAAGCCGTGAAGATCGCGGGCGAGATTGGCTATCCTGTCATGATGAAGGCCTCCGCGGGCGGCGGGGGCAAGGGCATGCGGCTCGCTTTCTCCGAGAAGGATGTGCGCGAGGGCTTTGAAGCGACCAAGCGCGAGGGGCTCGCCAGCTTTGGCGACGACCGCGTTTTTATCGAGAAATTCATCGAAGAGCCGCGCCATATCGAAATCCAGGTGCTCGGCGACAAGCATGGCAATATCGTCTATCTGGGCGAGCGCGAATGCTCGATCCAGCGGCGCCACCAAAAGGTGATCGAAGAGGCGCCATCGCCCTTCGTAAGCCCCGAAATGCGCAAGAAGATGGGCGAGCAGGCGGTCGCGCTGGCGCGGGCGGTCGATTATCATTCGGCAGGCACGGTCGAGCTGATCGTGTCGGGCAAGGACAAGACCGGCGACGGCTTCCTACTTCCTCGAAATGAACACGCGCCTGCAGGTCGAACATCCGGTGACCGAGGAAATCACTGGCGTCGATCTGGTAGAACAGATGATCCGCGTCGCGGCTGGCGAGAAGCTGCCGTTCAAGCAGGAAGACATCCAGTATAACGGCTGGGCGATCGAGGCGCGCGTCTATGCCGAGGATCCCTATCGCGGCTTCCTGCCTTCGACCGGGCGGCTGACCACTTATCGCCCGCCGATGGAACAGCGCGAGGACGGCGCGGTGGTGCGCGTCGACGATGGCGTTGCCGAGGGCGGCGAAGTGTCGATGTTCTACGATCCGATGATCGCCAAGCTGATCACCCATGCCGACGACCGATTGACCGCGGCCGACTTGATGGTCGAGGCGCTCGACGCGTTCGAGGTCGAGGGTTTGAACGACAATGTCGATTTCCTGTCGGCGCTGATGCAGCACCCGCGCTTCCGCTCGGGCGAGCTTACCACCAAGTTTATCGAGGAAGAATATCCCGAGGGCTTTGAAGGCGCGCCGGTCGACGAGAAATTCGAGCGCGATCTCGTCGCGCTGGCGGCGCTGGTCGCGATGACCGAGGAAACGCGCGCGGCCTTGATCGACGGCCAGCTGGGCGAGCCGCTGTTCCCGAGCCCGCACCAGGTCGTAATCCTCAATGGCAAACAGCACGAAGTCACCGTGGTGCCCGAGGACGATTGCACGCTGATCGCGGTGGGCGAGAGCGACGATCCGTTCGACGTCGTCGCGGACTATGCGCCGGGCGACAGCCTGCTGGTGGCCGAGGTCGATGACCGCCGCCGCATCGTGCAGGTCAAGCGCAACGGACGCGGGTTCAAGCTGGTGACGCGCGGGCGCATCCACGAAGCCCGCATGGTGCCGCCACATGTCGCCGAGCTGATGCAGCACATGCCCGAAAAGGTCGCCCCCGACCTGTCGCGCTTCCTGATGGCGCCGATGCCGGGGCTGCTGACTAAGCTCGAAGTCGAAGCCGGCGACAAGGTCGAAGCGGGCCAGCCGCTTGCCGTGGTCGAAGCCATGAAGATGGAAAATATCCTGCGCGCCGAAAAGGCCGCGACGGTAAAGGAAATCCCCGCGGGCGAGGGCGAAAGCCTTGCCGTCGACCAGGTCATCATGGAGTTTGAATGATCCTCGCTGCGCTTTCGCTCATGCTAATCCAGCCTGCGACGGAGACGCGCGTCATCTTCCCACAGACCAGCCTTGGCGAACCCATAACGCCCGAACAGGCACCGGACACTTGCGTCGATGCCCTGGCGCGACCGGATCGAGCGAGCGCAATCGATCTTCTGCGCGGTTCCGCGTCTTGCAGCTATGTAGAACGCGAGGCCGAAGGCAGTTTCCTGCTTAATATCGGGCTCATTCGCGCGCTCGTCGATTTTGAAGCATTGCTACCAAAGGATGCGGCGGCGTCCGCTCGCCAGAACGAACTCATGATCGTTCTCTACTATAACGCGGCGAGTGTCGGCAGTGACGACGTATTGCGCGACGCTGGTCAAAGGTCGGAATTGGTCGAGCGGCTTGAAAGCTGGGAGCCATATTTCGCGGCGGACTACGATCCCGGCTGGGAAGTCGGAGAAGCTGCAGCGAGCGAACAATATCTTCGTATGATCGATGAGATCCGCGATCTGAAACTGGAGGAAATCGATCGCGTGACAATCTTGGTCAACGACCCCGAATATTGGGCGCTGCATCAGGAGCGCAACCAGGTGCTCGACCGACTGATGGCAGCGGAAACGCAAGATCCCGCGGACCATGAGCGTCTGAGCGAAATCCAGCGAATGAAGTTCGATCGCGCCGCCGAATTGGGCGATCCCCAGGCAGTCGCCGCCCTTGCCGAGCCGCGATCTGATAGCATTTCACTTGAACCCCCGCGGCGAGCAGGTCCCGATCCGAGCGTGCCAGAAGGCGCTGTCATCGTATCAAACAGCGACAACACGACCATCGAGCGATGCCGTCGTCAGGCCAAACGGGATGCCTTGAGTTCCGATGGTAAGCTCGTTGGCGAGGTGATTACCGACGAGCCGGGCATCGGCTTGGTCTATCGTGCCGATGTCGAAGACGGTCCGAAATCTTCATTCCCGGGGGTGACCCGACATTTCTGCTCGGAGCGCTTTACGGGAAGCACACCGCGTGAAAGTGACATGAAGCCGTTGGCACCCTGGCGGCATACTCCAGGGCAGGCTGACTAGCCGCCGCGCAGCGACTCCCATGGACCGGTGATGGCATAGGTGTGGCCGGGCTGCTGGACGTTGACGAACATGATCCTGCCGTCGGGGCTGAAGCAGGCCCCGCAAAATTCGAATTTCCCCTCGTGCGCGTTGCGGGCGAAGTCGCGGATCTCGCCGGCCGGCGTCAGCAGCCGCAGATATTGGTCGCCCCAGCCGTCTTCGCAGATCAGAAGGTCGCCCCAGGCCGTCATCGCAAGGTTGTCGCACAGGTCGAGCCGGTCGGCGTCGGTGCTTTCGTAGATGAGCATAAGCTCGCTGGTAGACGGCGTGTAGCGCCAGACCTGGCCGAGCCGATGGCGACCGCCTTCGGTGCAGTTGAAGTAGTGATGGCCCACGCCCGCCTCGTCGCGGCCATACGCCATGCCTTCGCCGCGGCAGAAGATCGCGGCGCCCGCTGCCTGGCCGCGTACGCGCAGCAATTCTTCCTGCGCCTCGACGTCTTCAAGATCGACCCAGCGCACCTTGAACGGCTGGCCCGGGGCAATGGTGCGCGCGGTGGGCAGCCCCCAGTCGGCGGCGAAGTTGCGCGTGTCGGCTTTCTCCCAGCCTTCGATGGCAAGTGCCTGCAGGCGTCCGCCATCGGCAAGCCGGCCCGGCGTGGTGGGGATGAAACGGTAGAACAGCCCCTGATAATTGTCTTCGGTCTGATAGACGCTGCCGTCATCAGGGTCGAAGGACACTGCTTCATGCCCGAAGCGGCCCATCGCTTTCAATGGCACCGGGTCGACCACGCCGGTCACGGCGGCGGGGACTTCGAAGACGTAGCCGTGGTCCTTGTTCACCCCTTCGCCGGCCTTGAGCTGCTGTTCTTCGCAGCTGATCCAGCTGCCCCATGGCGAGGCGCCGCCGGCGCAATTGCCGATGGTGCCGACCAGCGAAAGATGATCGCGCTCGAACGCACCCGTCGCTGCGTCGACGATGACGTTGGTGGTGCCGCCAATGCACGGCGCGCCCGAAGCGGTCGTATCGTAGAGTTTGCCGCGGGGAAGGCGTCCGAGCAGCGCGTGGCCCTCACCGAAGGGTCCACCGTCGGTGATGCTAAGAAACTTCTCGTGGTTGCGCACGAGGACCAGCTTGGAAGCGTCGGTCGGGTGCGCGAAGCAGGCCATGCCG
Source organism: Sphingomicrobium marinum (assembly GCF_026157105.1). Lineage (GTDB taxonomy): Bacteria > Pseudomonadota > Alphaproteobacteria > Sphingomonadales > Sphingomonadaceae > Sphingomicrobium > Sphingomicrobium marinum. Next base: position 2,130,102 of record NZ_JANPVQ010000001.1, on the reverse strand, counting down.
TCGAAGTGGCCGGGTCGCAGGAAACCGTCCGACATGTTCGAACCTGCGGTCGGGAAGAGGCGGTAGGAGAAGCCCCGGGGCAGATCGAGAAGGCCTGCGGGATCGGGCACCAGCGGAAAACCGGCATTGGCACTGCTTGAATGCGCAGCCTGCCCGCATCCCAGCGCCGCGAAGGCTATGGCTGCGGCCGATCCGTTACGCAGGATCTGGCGGCGAGTGAAGGTCAATGCGCGTCTCCTCGAATGCTCGCCGGCAGCGTTGCGAGCCGCCAACCGCTTGGCAAGGGCACTGCCGCTCTTTTCGACGAATGACGGCATGGGTTTACGCCATGTGGCGTAGCGCCTAGCCATAGGCGCCATGCAAACAGGGACCATTGTCAGCCTACTGGCTTACTTCGTGCTGATGCTCGGCATCGGCGTATTCGCGTGGAAGCGCTCGACCGATACGAGCGAGGCCTACCTGCTCGCCGGACGCAACCTGCCGCCCTCGGTGGCAGCACTGTCGGCGGGGGCATCCGATATGTCGGGGTGGCTGCTGCTGGGCTTGCCCGGTGCGCTCTTCGCTGCGGGGCTGGTGGAAGCGTGGATCGGGATCGGGCTGTTTTTGGGGGCGCTGGTTAACTGGATCGTCGTCGCGCCGCGATTGCGCGCGCAGACGCAGGCGCTCGGCAACGCGCTGACCATTCCCGAATTCCTCGCCAACCGCTTTCCTGACAAGGCGACGGCGCTGCGCGTGACGAGCGCGATCATCATCGTCATCTTCTTTGCCGTTTACACCGCGGCGGGTCTCGTCGGCGGCGGCAAATTGTTTGAAACGAGCTTTGCCGGGATGCTGCCGGGCGGCGGCATGAGCGATTATATGGCGGGCATCTGGATCACTGCGCTGGTGGTGCTGGCCTACACCATGATCGGCGGCTTCCTCGCGGTCAGCCTGACCGATTTCGTGCAGGGGCTGATCATGGTGACCGCGTTGGTCGTGATGCCGCTGGTGGTAATGTTCGGCCCCGGCGGAAGCAGCGGCGGGTCGCTGACCGACGTGCCGGTCGAAGGCTTTCTCAACATCACCAACGGGCTCACGCTGATCGGATTTATCAGCCTGATGGCCTGGGGGTTGGGCTATTTCGGGCAGCCGCATATTATCGTGCGCTTCATGGCGGTGCGCAGTGTCGAGGAGGTGAAGACCGCGCGGACCATCGGCATGACGTGGATGGGCGTGGCGCTGCTGGGCTCGATCGGTATCGGGCTTGCAGGACGCGCCTTCGTGGAACGCAACGGTATCGCGGTGGAGGATCCCGAGACGATCTTCATCATCCTCGCCAACCTGCTGTTCCACCCGCTCGTGACGGGCTTCCTGCTGGCGGCGCTGCTGGCGGCGATCATGTCAACGATTTCCTCGCAGCTGCTGGTGGCAAGTTCATCGCTGACCGAGGATTTCTACAAATTGTTCCTGCGCAAGGATGCGAGCGAACGCGAGAGCGTGAACGTGGGGCGAATCAGTGTTGCGTTGGTGGCGCTGGTGGCGATCCTCATCGCGAGCGATCCCGAGAGCAATGTGCTCGACATCGTTGCCAACGCCTGGGCCGGGTTCGGGGCAGCGTTCGGCCCTCTTATCATCCTGTCGCTGACGTGGAAGAAGATGACGGGCGCTGGCGCGGTTGCCGGGCTGGTGACAGGTGCCGCGGTGGTGATCGGCTGGATCGCTTTTGAAGTCGGCGTCATTTATGAAATCGTGCCAGGCTTCATCGCCGCGTGGCTCGCTATCTGGCTGGTCAGCCTCGCGACACGGCCCTCCACAGAAGGAGCCTCGGCATGAAGACGCGTGCAGCAGTGGCATTCGAAGCCAAGAAGCCGCTTGAGATCGTCGAAGTCGATCTTGAAGGACCCAAGGAAGGCGAGGTGCTGGTCGAGATCATGGCGACCGGCATTTGCCATACCGACGCCTACACGCTCGACGGTTTCGATAGTGAGGGCATCTTCCCGAGCATCCTTGGGCATGAGGGTGCGGGGATCGTTCGCGAGGTCGGCGCTGGCGTCACCTCGGTGGCGGTCGATGACCATGTGATCCCGCTCTACACGCCCGAGTGTCGCCAGTGCAAAATGTGCCTTAGCGGCAAGACTAACCTATGCAGCGCCATTCGCGAGACGCAGGGCAAGGGACTGATGCCCGACGGCACCAGCCGCTTCAGCTACAAGGGCGAGACGATCTTCCATTATATGGGCTGCTCGACCTTCTCGAATTTTACCGTGCTGCCCGAGATCGCGGTGGCGAAGATCCGCAACGACGCGCCGTTCAAGACCAGCTGCTATATCGGCTGCGGGGTGACGACGGGGGTCGGTGCGGTGGTGAATACCGCGCAGGTGAAGCCCGGCGACAATGTCGTCGTGTTCGGGCTTGGCGGCATCGGCCTCAACGTCATCCAGGGTGCCAAGATGGCGGGCGCGGACCGCATCGTCGGGGTCGACATCAATGCCGACAAGGAAGAATGGGGTCGCAAGTTCGGTATGACCGACTTCATCGACGCGCGCGATGGCGGCGTGGTCGAAAAGATCGTGCATCTGCTCAATGGCGGGGCGGACTTTTCGTTCGACTGCACGGGCAATACCGACGTGATGCGCCAGGCATTGGAATGCTGCCACAAGGGATGGGGCACCTCGATCATCATCGGTGTCGCCGAAGCGGGCAAGGAAATCGCGACGCGGCCATTCCAGCTGGTGACCGGGCGAAACTGGCGCGGCACCGCGTTCGGCGGCGCCAAGGGGCGCACCGATGTCCCCAAGATCGTCGATTGGTACATGGACGGAAAGATCGAAATCGATCCGATGATCACCCATGTGCTCAGCCTCGATGAAATCAACAAGGGTTTCGACCTGATGCATGCGGGCAAGTCGATCCGCAGCGTCGTGGTCTATTAGGGAGAAACGCGCATGTTCAGCCATGTCATGGTCGGGGCCGATGACCTCGACGCGAGCCGCAAATTCTACGACGCGCTGATCGGCGCGATCGGCGGGCATCCCGGTCGCACCGATGAAAAGGGGCGCACCGCCTGGGTTCATAACGGTTCGGTCTTCATGATCACCAACCCGATCGACGGCCAACCCGCCAGCTGCGGCAACGGCATGACCATCGGCTTTGCGTGCGAAACGCCTGAAATAGTCCATGCCTGGCACGAAGCGGGGCTGGCCGCGGGCGGCACCGCGATCGAGGACCCGCCGGGCAAACGCGAGAACGCCTTTGGAGCGCTCTACCTTGCCTATTTGCGCGATCCGGCGGGCAACAAGATCTGCGCGCTGCACCGCTTGCCCAAGGAGGGCTAATGAAGCAGCTCGACGCCTGGACCAGTCACGGCGGTGTGCAGGGCGTGTACGAGCACGCCAGCAGCGCCACCAACACCGACATGGTGTTTTCGGTGTTCGTACCCGAGCATGAGGAAGGCGCGAGGCTGCCGGTGCTGTGGTATCTGTCGGGGCTGACCTGCACGCACGCCAATGTCACCGAAAAGGGCGAGTTTCGCGCGGCCTGCGCGGAGCATGGCATCATCTTCGTTGCGCCCGATACGAGCCCACGCGGCGAAGGGGTGCCCGACGATAGCGCGGGCGCTTGGGACTTCGGATTAGGCGCCGGCTTCTATGTCGATGCGACCGAGCCGCCCTATGACCGCCACTACAAGATGTGGTCCTACGTCACCGAGGAACTACCTGCCCTGATCGCCAAGCAGTTTCCGGTCGACATGGAGCGGCAATCAATCACCGGGCATTCGATGGGCGGGCATGGGGCGCTTACCGTGGGACTGAGGTATCCGGAGCGCTTTGCGAGCATCTCGGCATTCTCGCCGATCTGCCATCCCTCGATCGTGCCGTGGGGCGAGAAGGCGTTCACGGCCTATCTTGGCGGTCACCGCGAAACATGGCGCGCGCACGATACGGTCGCGCTGATCGAAGACGGCGCGCACGTGCCCGAACTGCTTGTCGATGTGGGCACCGATGACAATTTCCTTGAAGACCAGCTCAAACCCGAGGCGCTGGCCGAAGCCTGCGCCAATGCCGGGATCGACCTTACGCTCCGGCTGCAGCCGGGCTATGACCACAGCTATTATTTCATCTCCAGCTTCATGGCCGACCATGTCCGCTGGCATAATGAACGACTGAAAGGAATCGCGTGAAATCCGTCCTTGTCCCCGTCGACAACCATGATGACCTTGGCTCGGTGCTCGAAAACGCGCTGGCGATCGCCCGCGCAACCGATGCCCATCTCGAAGTGCTCCAAGTCGTCTCGGACGATACCCTGGCCGCGCTCGAAAGCTTTGGCGGCATCGACAGCGACCGATCGGCGAAGCGCGAATTTCTTGCCGGCGTAGAGGCACTGGAAGCAGCGGTCCGCAAGGAGATGGGCAATGAGGATGTCGAGTGGGAATTTCGCCGCGTCGAAGGCGACGTCGCCGATACGATCATCGCGCTCGCGGCGTTGTCCGACCTGATCGTCGTTGGTCGTGACGGGCCGCAGCGCGTGCGGATGCTTGGCGACCTTCTGCACCGTGCCGAGTCGCCGATCCTCGTGCCCGGCGGCAACGGCCACCGGGTCGATCCATTGGGGCCGGTGATCATCGCATGGGATGGCAGTTTCGAAGTGGCCAAGGCAGTGCGCGATTCGCTGGGCCTCCTGAAACTCGCAAGCGAGGTGCACGTCGTGCGGGTCACCGAACATGGCGAAGAAGTGCCGCCCGGCCTCTACCCTCTGACGCGGGTGCTGGAATATCTGTCGCGCGAAGATGTGCACGGCGAATATTCGCGCATCGCCGAAGTCGACGGGCTGGTGAGCAGAGCGCTGCTCAAGTTCGCCGAGGAAAAAGGCGCGGGGCTCATGGTGATGGGTGGATATTCGCATTCGCGGCTACGCGAGCGCCTGTTCGGCGGCACGACCAAGCGTCTTCTGGAAGAAAGCGCGATCGCGCTCGTCCTTTCGCACTAGGGAAACTGACATGATCATATCGATGGCGTTCGCACTGGTTGCGGCGCTTCCAGACCCGTTGGCTGCGGGTTGGGAAGGCAAACCGGTGTGCGAGAAGCTGCATGAGGACACCAGGCAGCGCGTCCTGCGCTGCACCTTCGCGCCCGGTGTGGGGCATGAATTGCATTACCATGCGCCGCACTTCGGCTACGCGCTGTCTGGCGGGACGGCGCGGATCACCGAAGGCGGCGAGACGCGCACCGTCACCTTCCCGACCGGCTTTTCGACCTGGGACGATGGCACCGAGGGCCATGAAATCGTCAATGTCGGCGAGACGACGATCGTCTATTTATTGGTGGAACCCAAGGCCGCACAGACGCGGTAGAACTGTTATTGCAAATCATTCGCAACTAGAATACGGTTTCCGCCAACGAGGAAATCGAGGAGCAAAGGCGTGCGTAAATTTGGTTGGGTCGCGGCAGCTGTCGCGCTGACTCTAGGGGCTTGCGGAACGCAGGCGAGCAACGAGACGGACGACGACGGTCGGACGCTGACCATCTATTCGGCGCGTCATTATGACAGCGATTATGCGCTCTACGAAGCGTTCGAACGCGACACCGGCATCAAGGTCAATGTGGTCGAAGCCGAAGGCGACCTGCTGATCGAGCGCGTGAAGGCCGACGGTGAACGTAGCGCCGCCGACGTGATAATCACGGTCGATGCGGGGCGCCTGTTTAACGCGGACGAGGCGGGCCTGTTCGCGCCGCTCGACAGCGCGCTGCTCAACGATCGCGTGTCCGCGAATTTCCGTCATCCTGAAGGCCATTGGTACGGCATCGCCACGCGTGCGCGCGTAATCGTCTACGCCGAAGATCGCGTCGATCCTGCGCAGCTGACAGGCTATGCCTCGCTCGCCGACCCGCAATTCAAGGGCCGCGTGTGCGCGCGCAGTTCGGGCAATATCTATAATATCTCGCTGCTGGCGGCGCTGGTCGAACGCTGGGGCGAAACGCAAGCCGAGGAGTGGGCGCGCGGTGTGACGGCCAACTTCGCCCGCGATCCGGTTGGCGGTGACAGCGACCAGATCAAGGCCGTTAAGGCTGGCGAATGCGATGTCGCGCTGGTGAACCACTATTATCTCGCCCGCATGATGGTCGACGAGAATGAAGACGTATCGGGGATCAAGGTCGCCTGGCCGCAGGCCGATGGCGGGGTGCATGTCAACATCTCGGGCGGCGGCGTCGCCAAGAGCGCGCCCAACCCCGAGCTGGCGCGCCAATTCCTCGAATATGCGATGAACGATGCCTCGCAGCGCCTCTTCGCCGACCTCACGGGTGAATATCCGGTCGTGTCGTCGGTCACCTACTCCAACCCGGCGCTGGCCGAGATGGGCGAGTACGAGGCCGATCCGCTCAACGTGAATGTCTATGGGGTGAACCAGGGCGTAGCGCAGCAGATCTTCGACCGCGTTGGATGGCAGTAGGCACGCTCGATAACTTCATGACAGGGCGTCGCTTCGGCGGATGGATACCATCGCCGGGCGGCGTCCTTCTTGCATTGATCTTCCTGGCGCCGCTCGGCGCGTTGCTTGGCTTCTCGCTGGGCGGCGACAGCGCGCATTTGCGCCACCTCGCCGAAACGCAGCTTCCAACCTATATCGCCAACTCTGCGCTGCTTGGCGGGCTGACTGCGGTCGGCACCATTGCGCTGGGCGTCCCGGCAGCCTTCCTTATTTCGCGCTACCATTTTGTCGGGCGCGGGGTGCTCAGCTGGGCAATGGCATTGCCGCTCGCCATGCCCGCATATGTTGCGGCTTACGCGTGGTTCTCGATGACCTCGGCAGGCGGGCCGCTTGACGCGCTGCCGATGGTGCGCGGTATCTGGGGCGCAGCATTCGTCTTTTCCATCACCTTCTATCCCTATGTCTTCCTGCTGGCGCGCCAAGCGTTCGAAAGCCAGGGGGCGAGCGCGATGGAAGCGGCGCGGAGCCTTGGTGCTTCGCCCGTCGCCGCTTTTCTTCGCGCGGCATTACCGCTGGCGCGCCCCGCGATTGTTGTCGGCGTTGCGCTGGCGGTGATGGAGGTGCTGGCGGATTACGGCGTTGCCGATTTCTTGGGCGCACCCACGTTGACGGTGGGGATCGTACGGGCGTGGAGCTCGTTCGGTGATCCGGCGGCGGCGGCACGGCTCGCCATCATCCTCCTTTTCGCAGCGGCATTGGCACTGGGTGTCGAGCGGCTGGCGCGGCGCGGCCGGCGATTTGGCGCCGTGGGTCGACGCGAAGGCGCAGTGCACCGCCCGCGGCTTTCGGGGGCGGGGGGGATGGGCGCGCTGCTGCTGTGCCTCCTGCCGCTGACGCTCGGCCTGTTGTTGCCGACGACATATCTCGCGGGAATGGCCATCGACGTGCAACCGGCAAGATCGGTCTGGCCGGCATTGCAAGGGACGGTGATGCTGGCGGGCGCGTCTGCGCTTATCGCCGCGATCCTCGGGCTGGCAGCGGCGACGATCCTGCGCACCGGCCATGCCCCCAGCCGCGCCGCGGTGCGTATAGCACAAGCCGGCTATGCAGTGCCGGGTGCCGTCGGTGCCATCGGCATCCTCGCGCTGTTCGCAACGCTGCAGCAACTATCCGACGGGCTGTTTGGCGCGGCGGCGCCGGTCTTTGCGGGCGGCGGACTGATCGCCTTGCTCTATGCCTACCAGGCGCGTTTCGCGGCAGCGGCGATCGGCCCGTGCGATAGCGCCCTGTCGCGCGTGTCGCCGTCGATCGACCAGGCCGCACGCTCGCTCGGTGCCGGCAAAATGCGCGTGTTCACGCAGGTGTACGCGCCGCTTGCGCTCGGGGGTATCGCCACGGCAGCGCTGCTCGTATTCGTCGAGGTGATGAAGGAATTACCGGCGACCATGATCTTGCGCCCGTTCGACCTCGATACGCTGGCGGTAACGGCGCATAACTATGCTTCTGACGAGCGGCTGGCCTCGGCAGCACTGCCGTCGCTGCTGCTGGTCCTGCTAGGCGTGCCCGCGATGATGCTGGTGGCGTGGCTGGCGGGGCGCGTGCGGCAAGAGGTGACAGCGTGAACGGGGCCGCGATCGAAGCGAACGGGCTGGTCCGGTGCTTTGGCGAGCGGGCAGTCGTCGACGGCGTCGATCTCAGGCTCGAGCGCGGCAAGGTCACTGCCATCCTCGGGCCTTCGGGCGCCGGCAAATCGACCTTGCTGCGGATGCTCGCGGGGTTCGAGCCGGTCGATGCCGGGACGATCCGGCGCGGCGACGTAATTCTTTCGGGCGATGATCGCATGGTGCCGCCCGAAAAACGCGACATCGGCATCGTCTTTCAGGACTTCGCGCTGTTTCCGCACCTGACCGCGCTGGGCAACGTCATGTTCGGGCTAAGCGGTGCGGGCAAGCGCGATACGGCGGTGGCGCGGCTCGAGGCGCTCGATCTCGTGGCGCGCGCCAATGCCTATCCGCACGAGCTGTCCGGCGGCGAACAGCAGCGCGTGGCATTGGCACGAGCGATGGCGCGCGAACCGGCTGCCATCTTGCTCGACGAAGCCTTCTCTAGCCTCGACACGCGGCTGCGGCAGTCGCTACGCGAAACGACGCTCGAGGCGCTGCACGCGGTCGATGCGGCGGTGCTGCTGGTCACCCACGACGCCGAAGAAGCGATGTTCATGGCGGACGAGCTGGCGCTGATGATCGACGGCCGGATCGTCCAGCGCGGGGCTCCGCGCGAGGTCTACGCCGCTCCTGTTTCCGATGATGCGGCGCGTCTGCTCGGCGATGTAAACATGTTCGAAGGCACGGTGCGCGGCGGCATGCTCGCGACCCCGTTCGGCGATGTCAGCGCTGCGGGACTTGCCGAAGGTGCGATCGCGCATGCGCTGGTGCGACCCGAAGCGATGACGGTGTTGCCCGAAAAAGGCGGCGCGTATCTGGTGCGCAGCGCCGACTTTCTCGGCACGGCGGTGAAGCTCGTCGTGGAAGCGGAGGACGGCAGGCGGTGCCGGGCGCGGGTGGGGCTGGCGGCAGCGCCGGCAGAGGGCACGCGCGTGACGGTCGCCATCGACCCCGCGCTCGCCACGGTGGTGCCGGTAGGCTGACGGGCAGGTATTGCTCCAACAAAAAAGCCGCCCGAAGGCGGCTTAGTTGAAATGGTGACCCCTACGGGACTCGAACCCGTGTTTTCGCCGTGAAAGGGCGACGTCCTAGACCGCTAGACGAAGGGGCCACACGTTGGTGTGCGGGCGCAATTAGTAAGAGGCGCGCTCCCCGTCAACCCGATTCACGCGTAAGCCGCGTCTTCGACGTGCATTTCCGCGGCATCGCCGCCGGTCCAGTCGTCGCGCTTGATGACGCCCGCCAGCCAGAAGTGCGAATCGCCGCGTGCGGCAAGCAGCGCCTGGCCAAGCGGCGTGTCCTCGGCGCGGAAGGCGATTGCCTTGAAACGGCGCTGATCGTCGCCCAGCGCGATCATGCGGACATGGCCGTTGCCCACCACGCTGACATTGTGCAGCCGGACGGGGCCGACCGCGACCCGCGGGGCGGGCCACCCGGCACCGAACGGGCCGGCCTGATCGATCTTGTCGCACAGTGCCCCCGCGACGCCGCCGGGCGCCAGCATGGCATCGAGCAGGAGCGCGCGATTGCCGAGCGCGGCCTCGACGTCATCGGCGATGCGCTTGGCAAGATAGTCGCGCAGCGCCGCGATGCCGCCAGGCGCGACCGTCACGCCTGCAGCCATGGCATGCCCGCCGCCGGCGACGAGGAGCCCGTCATCCTTGGCGGCCAGTATCGCCGCGCCCAGGTCGACGCCGTTGATCGAGCGGCCCGATCCCTTGCCGGTGCCGTCCTCTTCCTCGGCGATGACCAGCGCGGGGCGGTGGAAGCGTTCCTTGACGCGGCTGGCGACGATGCCGACCACGCCCGGGTGCCAGCCAGGGCCGGACGTGACGATGACGGGCGCATCGCGCTGCGCTTCGGCCTGCTCCATCGCGGCTTCGGTTACCGCGCTTTCTATGGCGCGGCGTTCTTCGTTCAGCCGGTCGAGCTCGGCAGCGATGGCCTCGGCTTCGCCCGGATCGCTGGTGGTGAGGAGCCGCACGCCCAACTCGGACTTGCCTACGCGGCCGCCCGCATTGATACGCGGACCGAGTGCAAACCCGAGATCGCGGCATTTGGGCGCGCCGTTGAGGCTGGCGGCACGTGCGAGCGCGGCCATGCCGATGTTGCGCTCGTTCGCCATCACCTTGAGGCCTTGGGTTACGAAAGCGCGGTTGAGGGTGCGCAATTTGGCGACATCGGCGACGGTGCCGAGCGCAACCAGATCGAGCAGGTCGATGATCCTGGGTTCTGGCGTGCCGTTGACGAAGCGGCCGCGGGCCCGCAGTTCGCGCAGCAGTGCCACGCCGAGCAGGAACGCCATGCCAACCGCGGCAAGGTGGCCGTGGGCGGCGCCTTCCTCGCTCTCGTCCAGCCGGTTGGGATTGATGACGCTGTGCGCGGTGGGCAGTTTGCTCGCGCACTGGTGGTGATCGCAAATGATCACTTCGAGCCCCGCTGCGGCGGCTTCATCGAGCGCGTCGAAGGCCTGCGCACCGCAATCGACCGTGATGGCGAGATCGGCACCCTGTTCCTTCAGCTTGACGAGCGCCGCGCCCGACGGGCCGTAGCCCTCCATCAGCCGATCGGGGATGTAAATCATCGGCTCGGTGCCGAGACGGCGAAAGAGGTGGGTGAGGAGCGCCGCGGAGGTCGCGCCATCGACGTCATAGTCGCCGAACACCGCGATCTTCTCCCCCGCGTCGATGGCATCGGCGATGCGCGCGGCGGCCTTGTCCATGTCGGCGAAAACCGATGGATCGGGGAGGAAATCGCGGATGCGCGGATCGCGTTCGCGCGGCAAGTCTGCTTCGTCGACGCCGCGCGACAGTAGCAGCTGGTCGGTCAGATCGCGCTCCAGGCTGTCGCCGCCCGGATAACGCCATCGCCACGGCTGGCCGGTGATGCTTTCGGATACCTCGAACATCAGGCGGCTTCCTCGAGCAGCTTCTTGCGCAGTGCGTAGGCATCGTCGGCGGGCACCGAATCCACGCCGTGCGCGGAAAAGCCGCTACCGCCCGCCACGCCCAGCTTGACGTCGGCGACGCCGAAGGCGCGGCTGATGAAGTTGTAGGCGACGTCGGCGCTTTGGATATTTTTCAGCGGCAGGATGACGAGGCGCTGACGCCACCAGCCTGATCGGATAAGAAAGCGATCGCCATCGATGCGGTGGCGGCGACGGCGATAATCGACATAGTGGCCCAGCGCCATGACAGCGACGATGCCGATTGCGAGCAAGGACAGCCAACCCGGTACTTCGCGCTGCGTCGCGGCGACGGCGAGGCCTCCAAGGATAAGCGCGAGGATCGGGATCAGCCAGAGGAGCCCCATCCAGAAATAGGCTTTGGCCGGGCGCTGCCAATCGGTGCTGTCTTCGAGCGGTCGCCATTCCATCTGCTCAAGGATAGCGTCGGTTTCCGATTGGGTAGCGAGCGGGGCGATGAGGTGATCGCCCACCTTGGCGCTTTCGCGGGCAAGGCTTTGTAGTTTCATTTCGGCAAACCCGAACGCCCGGCGGACGGGGCCGGTGGCACGGATGGCGGCCTGCACGCGCTTGAGTGGCATCACAACGTCGGTCAGGGTGAACAGGCCGCGGCGGCGCCGAAAACCCGTTTCGGTTCGATTGAGCCGGAACCCCCAGTCACGCGGCACGGTGCGGATGACGCCGGTCAGCAAGCCGACAAAGACAAAACTCAGGAGCCCGAAAATCACGGTGACAAACTGGTTGGCGAGCACGAAGCCCTGCAACGTTTCGCTTTGCGACAGCATGTCGCGCCAGAAGCGCTGCGAGAAGGGGTCGATGCCAAGTACGTCGCCATAAGTCTGCGCGAGGCCGAACAGCACGCCGACGATGGCGAGAGAGAAGTTGAAGACGCTGAGCTGGGCGAGACGTTTGATATCCATCGAGAAGACGGGTTCGCTTTCGTCTGCTGTTTCGACGATAGGCTGCGCCCCGGCTTCGGCCGGCGTAGGTGCCGTCACGCCGGCGCGGTGGCGACGGATCAGGTCACGCAGGTCGTTAGCGCGATCGAGCGTGATGCTGTCGATGACGCCGTCTTCTTCGCCGCCCGAGGCCGATGCTCCGGTTTCCAGCTTGACCCGCGCAAGCCCTACGAGCCGCGCGATCGGGTTCTGTTCGATATTGACATCCTGCACCCGGTCGAAGGGGATCGAACGATGGTTGCGGTTCAAGATACCGCTGTGCATCTCCAGCTCGTCATCGGCGACGCGGTAAGAAAAGGAAAAATAGCGCAGGATGGGTTCGACTAGGTTGAAGAAGATGACGGCGCCCACCAGCGCCGCGGCAATCCACTCCTGTCCCGAATAGATGAAATAGGCACCGGCGGCGAACGCGCCCCATGCCGACTTGATGATGCCGCCCAGGCTGGTGACGATCGTCAGCGGGTGTAGGCGGCGAACGTCTGCAGTGTCCGCTACTGCAGCGACGGCGTGCGTGTCGGCTGTTAGTTCGGCGTCGCTCACTGCCAGTCCGTCTTGATCTGGGCGCGGATGGTCTCGCGGATTTCGCTCGCGCGGTCGGGTTCGAGGCCGGGGAGCACCACGACGCTGTTGTGCGTGCCCGCCGTGTGGACGATCAGGCTGGCGGTGCCGAAGATCTTCTCGAGCGGTCCGCGTGCGACATCGATATGCTGGACGCGAACGAAGGGGACAATGGTGTCGGTGTGAAACAGCCATCCCTTGACGATACGCAGCGACCTGGGATCGAGGCGGTAGCCGATGCGGCGGTAGATGCGCTGGGGCGCGACAATGATCGCTGACAAAGCGACGAACCAGATGGCTGCGCTTAAAGCGCCGCGCCACGCGAAATCTTCGAACACGAAATTGTCGAGCACCAGCGCGCCGACCATGAAGGGCGCCCAGCTGATCGCGAAACGGCAGCGGATCACCCAGGCATGGGCGCGTTCGACCGGCTGCAGTCCGGCGGGCAGGGCGGGCTGGTCGGGTGTCATGAACTCGGGTGCCGGGCGGTCTTCGGGCGCGGCTGCAGGATCGACGATATCGCTGGTCATGCCCTCACTTTAGCGGCGGTGTGCCGCTTTCAAAGCAAATTTCGACCGGCCGGGGCGTCAACCCTTGCGGTGCTCGGTCCTGACCGTGCGGATGGTGCCCGAGGAGGCGCGCATCACGATGGTTTCGGTCGTCTTGCCGCCGCCCGCGAGCCGCCGCACGCCTTCCAGCAGCGAACCGTCGGTAACGCCGGTCGCGGCAAAGATGCAATCGCCCTTGGCCATATCCTTGAGGCGATAGACGCGATCGAGATCCTCGATGCCCCATCGGCGGGCGCGGGCCTTTTCATCGTCGTTACGGAACACGAGGCGACCTTCCATCTGGCCGCCTACGCAGCGCAGCGCCGCAGCGGCGAGCACGCCTTCGGGTGCACCGCCCGTACCCATGTAGATATCGATGCCGGTGTCGGGATCGGCTGTTGCGATGACCCCGGCGACATCGCCGTCGGGGATGAGCTTGATGCCGCAGCCGAGGCGGCGCAATTCGGCAATAATGTCGCCGTGGCGCGGGCGATCGAGCACGCACGCGACGATGTCTTCGGGCTCGCAGCCCTTTGCTTCGGCGAGCGCCTTGATGTTCTCTTCGACGCTGTTCTTCAGCCGCACGACTTTCTTGGGAAGCCCCGGGCCGACGGCGATCTTTTCCATATAGGTGTCGGGGGCGTTGAGCAGGCAGCCTTTTTCCGCGATGGCGAGAACTGCAAGCGCGTTGGGACCGGCCTTGGCGGTGATCGTTGTGCCTTCGAGTGGATCGAGCGCGATGTCGATCGCGGGCGCGCCTTCCTGTGCCTCGCCGACCTTTTCGCCGATGAAGAGCATCGGCGCTTCGTCGCGTTCGCCTTCGCCAATCACCACGGTGCCGTCCATCGGCAGCTTGTTAAGCGCGGTGCGCATGGCTTCCACAGCGGCGGCATCGGCCGCCTTTTCATCGCCGCGACCGATCAGTTTGGACGCGGCGATGGCCGCCGCCTCGGTGACACGCACCATTTCAAGAACGAGAACGCGATCGAGGACCTGACTGGCGCGGGGCATGGGTGACTTCCTTGCAATGGAGTTGAGGCTGCGGCTCTGCCCGATAGGCACAGACTGCCGACTTGTCGAGGAGCAACAACAGGATTATAGTCTAGGTTAAATTTCCGGGGGAAATCATGCTGAAATTCCTGACCATCATTTTCGGGCTGGTGTATCTGGTCTGCGTTGGTCTGTGGACGATCGCGCGCTTTCGCATCTTTGGTTTCGACAAGGTCGAAGTCGCTACCGGTGTGCTCGAACCGCTGGGCCTGCCGTGGAGCGCCTGGTTCCAGGATCAGCTGACCATCTTTACGGCGCCGCTGGTGACTTTCGCGATCCTCTGGTTTGCGGCCTATCTCGCGAAGCGCAATCAGCGGGGTCATGCGCGGTAAGCGCTTGTCTTTACCTTCGAAAAACCGCATCTGCTTCGGCGACCTTTATTAACTTCGGGGATGCGCATGATTTCGGATTATTTCGGCGACTGGACCAAGGGCACGCTGGGCCGCGGGCGCTTCGCGCTGCTTTATGCCGGCATCGTGGTCGTAGGCCTTGCGATCGTATTCATCGCCTTTGGCGGCATGGAAGTCGGCAGTCGGGAAGCGGCGGCGAAAATCAACGCGATGGGACCGGCCAAGAGCGGACTATTGATGCTGCTGGTCGTCGCCATGCAAATCGCCGCTTTGAACATCATCGCCAAGCGGGGCCGCGATATCGGGCTGCCCGGGCTGGTGACGCTGCTCATCTTTATCGCGCTGAGCTTTGGCGCGGTGGCGTTCCTGGGTGCAATCGGCGCGCTGCTGGCGCTGGCGTTCGTCGTGGCACTGCTGGTGCTGCCGACGGGAATGCTGGCCAAGAAGGCCGACGCCTAGGCTTCTTCTTCGTGGGTAAGGATGCGCCGCGGCACTCGCACCATGCGGATGGCGAGGCGCGTCTCGATCAGGAATAGCGCGAAGCTGCTGCCAAGCGCGGCCACGCCCGCCATGAACATCAAGGCGATGAGGTCGCCCAGATCGAGCCCGGCAAGCCCTGCGCCAAACAGGACGAACACGAGGCCAACCGTCAGGATCGCGGCGATTACCGCCATCAGGATGGCGCGGTTGATCGTCCCGATGCGCTTGTCCAGCAGGCGCGCTTCTTCGACGAGCAGGTCATGTTCGGTGCCACGCGCCTGAAGGACGAGCGGTTCGAGCTTGCGCGCGCGATCGACGACGCGCGCTAGGCGACCTGCGCACACGTTGAGAAAGCTGCCGATGGCGACCAGCAGGAAGACGGGCGCAAGCGCCAGTTCGATCACGGGGCCAAGGCCCAGGACGACATAGGTATCTTGTAGGCTGCTCTCGATCATGCGTGCGCAGATGGCCTGCGCCCCGATCATTGGCAAGGGGCTTAGCCCTCGATCGTGACCTCGGTGCCCTTGGCGGTCAGCGCGAACAGCTTGGCGGCGAATTGTTCGGGCACGCGCACACAGCCGCGGCTAGCCGGATAACCGGGATTGTGCCCGCCATGGACACCGATGCCGAATTCGTCCCAGCGCTGGAAATAGGGCATCGGCGCGTTGTCATATTTGCGGCTGAAATAACGTTTATGCTTGGATTCGATCGTCCAGAAACCGAGCGGCGTTTCCTTGCCTTCCTTGCCCGAGGAGATTGACGCAGCCCCGACCAGCGTGTCGCCCTTCCAGGCATAGATCAGCTGTTCCTTGAGATCGACGACGAGGCGTACCTCACCTTCTTCAGGCACCGTATCGGCCCAGCGATACTTGTTGGGGCTGATGGTCGCGACGCCGAATTGCGCCTGCATCGCGCTGTGCGATGCAGGCGCATCGCCCCGGCTCCAGCGATATCCTTCGGGCATGACGAACCCTGTGGCGGCGGGGGGCTTCACCTCCGCAACGGGGACGTCGGGTGCCGATGTCGTACATGCGCCGAGCGCGAAAACGATCGCGGCTACAGGGGGAACCAAACGGCGCTGCATCACTGACTCCGATACTGGGGGCGAACCGCTACCATAGGGGCAGCGGTGCGCACGTGAACAAGATGGTGGGCGATTCGTCGCTCACTTTAAGGCTTTGGGCGTTAACGCCGCGATGGCGCTGAAGGTAAAGGGAAAATTAGCCTAATTGATTGCATGCAGTAATCCGCGGCCAAGGATCATCAGCCAACCAAAAACAGCGAAAACGAATGGAGCGGAATGGAGCGTCACCCATTCGATCTTTTGTTGTGTCGATATGTCGTCAATCACACTGTCGAACTTCTCTAGCAAATTATTCAACTTAGAAATCTCAGCGGCAAGATTCGCTGTGGCATCTTTCTGGTCTCTTACTGTCAAAGCCGTAGTCAACTTGTCGCTTTTAACGGCGCTGACGACTTCCAAGAGCGATCGCGAGACCTTATCTCTTTGATCATCAATCTTATTTAGGAAGAATGCGGGCACCCGATCCTTTTCAGGCGCAATGTCGGGATTCCCGCCTGGGTTGAGGCTTTCGAAACAAGACTGCACAACTTTGCCGTGTGCTTCAATTGTATGAAGGAGCTTTTGGTATTCCGCAGTTTGGACCTCGACGCGGAGTAAGTCTTCTAGCGTAGAGAGTATGTCAGAATAGCGCGTTGCAAGTTTTTCGATTGTATCGGTGAAGCCCAAACCTTCCAACAAAGAAAGATATTCGAAATGCTCTTCTCTGACTTTCCGCCATTCATGAAAGTAGTTCCAAGCCTGCCACGGTAAGGCAAATGCAAGCAGCGCCAATGGGACCACAGGCGCTAGGCGTATGCCAACATACGTCGACACAATCGAACCGGGCTCCGGCGGCCAAACAGCGAAATTCACTCCCCCAGCGGATACGAACACAGCGGCCAAGGAGAGCCAAATGAGATGTGTCTTCTTTTTCTCGAGGCGGTCTGTGACCTCGAATTCTTTAGACTCAGCCATTTTGCAACATCGCCTTTACACCCTTTGCGGCCTGGCGGATGCGCTGTTCGTTTTCGACCATCGCGAGACGGACATAGCCTTCGCCTTCTTCGCCGAAGCCAATCCCCGGGGCGACGGCGACGTGCGCCTCGGTCAGCAGGCGCTTGGAGAATTCCATGCAGCCCAAGTGCGCAAACTGTTCGGGGATCTTGGCCCAGGCGAACATCGAGGCAGGCGGGGGCGGGATCTCCCAGCCGGCGCGACCGAAGGATTCGACCATCACGTCGCGGCGCTTTTTGTAGAGCTGGCGGTTGGCCTCGACACAGTCTTGCGGACCGTTGAGCGCGGCAACCGCGGCGGCCTGGATCGGGGTGAAAGCGCCGTAATCGAGATAGGACTTCACGCGCTTGAGCGCGGAAATCATCTTCTCGTTGCCCACGGCAAAACCCATGCGCCAGCCGGCCATCGAATAGGTCTTCGACATGCTGGTGAATTCGACCGCAATGTCCTTCGCGCCTTCGACCTGCAGCAGCGATGGCGTGGGTTCGTCGCCGAAGTAAATTTCGGCGTAAGCGAGATCGGAAATGATGACGAGGCCTGCCTCCTTGGCGAAGGCGACGAGATCTTCATAGAACTGGAGATCGGCGGTGTAGGCCGTCGGGTTGGAGGGATAGCCGACCACCAACACCTTGGGCCGCGGCACGGTGTAGCGCATCGCAAGCTCGAGCTTTTCGAAGAAGAGCGGGCCGGGCGCAGCGGGGATCGAGCGGATCGCGGCGCCCGCGATGATGAAGCCGAAATGGTGGATCGGATAGCTCGGGTTAGGGGTCAGCACGACATCGCCCGGCGCGGTGATGGCCTGCGCGAGGTTGGCGAAACCCTCCTTCGATCCGAGCGTGACGCACACCTCGCTTTCCGGATCGAGATCGACGTTCCAGCGACGCTGGTAATAGTCGGCCTGGGCCTTGCGCAGCCCCTTGATCCCCATGCTGGCGCTATAACGATGCGCGGTCGGCGACTGGGCGACCTCGGCCAGCTTGTCGATCACGTGTTTGGGCGGCATCCCGTCGGGATTGCCCATGCCAAGGTCGATAATATCCTCGCCGCGCTGGCGGGCGGCGGCTTTCATCGCATTCACTTCGGCGAACACGTAGGGCGGGAGGCGGCGGATACGGTAATATTCTTCGGACATGATCAGCCTTTGTAAGCCGGAAGCGAGATACCTTTGGCAATGGCGGCGGCGCGCAGGCCAAATCCTGCGAGCCCCCCGACCAATGCCGCGATAAGGACGGGCGTTCCCATGAAGGTCAGCCCGACATAGAGGCCGGCGGCGAGCGCCGCGGCGGTGACGTAAAGCTCGGGGCGCATGACGATCGAGGGCTGGCCCGCGATGACGTCGCGGATGATGCCGCCGACGCACGCGGTGATGACGCCCATCGCCAGCGCCGGCAACGGAGCAATGTCGTATCGCAGCGCCTTGGATGCGCCGTAGACCGCATAGGCGGCAAGCCCCAACGCGTCGAACCAGTCGATCCACTTTTGCGTTCGCTTGGCACCGTGAAAGAACCAGACGAGCAGGCCCGCGGCGACGCAGACCAATAGCGTTTCGTTGTTGCGCATCCAGAATACCGGGGCGCCGATTAAGAGGTCGCGCACCGTCCCGCCGCCTACACCGGTTAGGACAGCGAAGAAGATAAATGTCACCAGCGTCTGCTTCTTGTCCGCCGCGACGAGCGCGCCCGACAGCGCGAATACCGCGATGCCGAGATAATCGAGCGCGACCAGCGGGCCGGGAGGGATCAATGCCGTTTCCATGTCCGTTTCATGCGCGGCATGTAAAGCGACTGCAATGGGTGTTATGGGGCAATCATGACGGAAAAGAACGACTGGCAGGACTGGGCCGCCGTGATGGGCAAGACCCAGCAGATGTGGATGAAGGCCTGGGCCGAAGGGCTGGAGAAAGGCACCAAGACGCCGGGCTTCGGCATGGCGCCGCCCGACGCGCAGAACCCGATGGGTCCCGATGCGATGCAATGGATGGAAGCGGGCGCCGAAGCCTGGTCGAAGGGGCTGGAAAGCTGGGGCGAAATGATGCGCCAGTTCGAAGCCGCAGGACAGCAGAAGGACCGCCGCTTTTCCGCCGAGGAATGGTCGAAGAATCCGGTCTTCGACCAGATGCGGCAGACTTATCTGGCGTGGTCCGAACAGATGATGGGAACGGTCGATGCAGTCGACGGGCTCGACGAGAATGTCCACGAACGATTGAAATTCGCGACCAAGGAATTCGTCGATGCGATGAGCCCGGCCAATTTCATGCTGACCAACCCCGAAGTGATGGCGCACGCGGCCGAAACGGGGGGCGAGAGCATCGCCAAGGGGATGCAGAACTTCTTCGCCGACATGGCGGCAGGCCAGCTGACGCAAAGCCCCGAAGGCGCGTTCGAACTGGGCAAGGATCTCGCCACCACGCCGGGCAAGGTGATCTACGAAACGCCGCTATTCCAGCTGATCCATTATGCGCCGACCACCGACAAGGTGCTCGAGACGCCGGTCGTCATCTTTCCCCCGTGGATCAACCGCTTCTATATCCTCGACCTGACGCCCGAAAAAAGCTTCGTCAAATGGGCGGTGGACCAGGGCATTTCGCTGTTCATGGTAAGCTGGAAATCGGCTGACGAGAGCCTCGCCGATATCGGCATGGATGATTATTGCGCCGCGCAGGTCGATGCCATCAACCAGGTGCGCGAGTTGCTGGACGTAGAGAGCGTCCACACGATCGGCTATTGCGTGGCCGGTACGGTGCTGGCGATGACGCTGGCGGCGATGCACGCCGCCAATGAGGCGCACCGCGTGAAGAGCGCGACCTTCTTCACCGCGCAGGTCGATTTTAGCGAGGCGGGCGATCTCAAGGCGTTTCTGGGTGATGAAACAATGGCGACGCTCGAGCAGCTGACGGCGGAAACTGGCGTGCTCGACGGGCGCGTGCTGGCGGCGACGTTCAACCTGCTGCGCGGGCGCGACCTCATCTGGAATTATGTCGTCAATAATTACCTGATGGGTAAGGAGCCGCGCGCCTTCGACCTGCTGCACTGGAACAGCGATGTCACCAACCTGCCGGGCGAATGGCACCGCGATTACCTGCAGCGGCTATATCGCGAGAACAAGATGATCGAACCGGGTGCGATCAAGGTGCTCGGCCAGCCGGTTGACCTTTCGAGCATCAAGACCCCGGTCTATATCCAGGCGGGCGAACAGGATCACATCGCGCCGCCCTCAAGCGTGTGGAAAATGATGGACCATGTCAGCGGGCCCAAGCGCTTCGTGCTGGCGGGCTCGGGGCATATCGCGGGCGTGGTCAATCCGCCCGCGGCCAAGAAATACCACTACTCGATCAACGAAACGGGGCCGACCAGCCTGAACGCCTACAAGAAAGGCGCGACGCGCCACGAAGGCAGCTGGTGGCCCGATTGGAAGGGCTGGATCGAGAGCCTCGGCAAGAAGAAGGTCGAGGCCAAGGGCGCGCGTATCCCCGGTAAGGGCAAGCTAAAGCCGATCGAGGACGCGCCCGGACGCTACGTCAAAATGCGCTAGATGATGCCGCCGCCGATCACGAGGCGGACTGCCATGATGGCCAGCACCAGCAGGTTGAAGTTGCGGCCGGCCTTGTTCGCCGACGCCTGGCCCACCGCCGCGCCGATGACCGGCACGATCAGCCAGATCCAGTTGGTCCAACCGAGGAACGGCACGAGGCCGATGATGGCAAGCAGTAAGCCGACGACGCCGATGAGGATCTAAAGGATGTTCATGCCATCTATATGGCGTCACGCCTGCTGTTTTACAAGAATAACACGGTCTTTTCTGGCGCGGCGCGCCAGCGCGTAGATATAGATCGCCATCGCGCTCCAGATGCAGGCAAAGGCGAAAGCCCGCACGGGCGTAAAAATCTCGCCGAACAGGAAGACACCCATCAGGAACTGGATCGTCGGCGCGATGAACTGGAGGATGCCGATGGTGCTGTAGGGCAGGCGGCGCGCGCCTTCGGTGAATAGCAGCAGCGGCACCGCGGTGACCGCGCCCGACACAAGGATCAGCCAGAAATGATAGGGCTCGGGCCCGAACAGCGGGTCGCCGGTATCGCGGAAAGCGGCGAGCCACAGCAGGAAGAGCGGCGCCAGCAGCAACGTCTCGATGAACAGGCCGGGTGCGGCGCCGACATCGACCTTCTTGCGTAGCAAACCGTAGAGCGCGAAGCTGATCGCGAGACTGAGCGTGATCCAAAGATCGCCCAGCGCGCCGAAAAGCAGCGCAGCCACCCCTGCGCCCGCGATCGCAAGCGCACTCCATTGGAGCTTGTCGAGCCGTTCCTTGAGGAGGAAGAAGCCCAGCAGGATGTTGAACAGCGGGTTGAGGTAATAGCCAAGGCTGGTCGCCAGCACGCGGTCACTGTTCACCCCGATGACATAGATGATCCAATTGATGGCGATCAGCACCGCGCTGGCGAGCAGCGTCCACATGACCTTGCGGTTAGCAAAGGCGGCCTTCACCTGGTGCCATTTGCTCGCCGCCAGCAGGAAGATCGCGATGGTCGGCACGCCCAGCACGACCCGCCAGGACACAATGTCCATCGAGTCCATCGGCAGCATCGCCTTGAAGAAAAGCGGGATGATTCCCCACAGGAGGAAGGCCGACAGGCCGTAGGCATAACCGGCTTTTGATCCAGTTTGGGGCATGGGAGCGTTCATCACCCCGCGCGCTGCTGTCCCAAGTCGGGAATGTCAATTGAAAGCTTGAACTGGCGCTGCTTACCTGCGTTACTTGCACGCATGACTCGGAGACAATTATGGCTTTGGCTGCCAGCGATGGCGGCTTTGGTCGGCTGTGAAACGGTCGACGGAGAAAGCCCCGTGCTCGAGCCGCCTCCCCCGCAGGTCGTTATCGAAGACGATCCTGACGAAGTCTGGCGCGGCTATGCCAGCAGCGCCGATATCGAGCGGCTGGAACGACTGGACGAAGCCTGGACAGCGGGGCTCGCGGCTGCCCGCGCCGCCGATTTCGTCACGGCCGTGGATAATGAAGGCGCATTGCTTGATCCCGATGCCGGGCTGGACCGGCCCGCGCCTACCCCCGGTAGTTACAAGTGCCGGCTGGTCAAATTGGGCGCGGCCAAGGCTGCCGACCCCGAATTCATCGCCTACAACCCCTTTTTCTGTTTCGTGCAGGTCGACGAGACCGCGACCGATGGCCGCTTCACGATCGTCAAGCAGACCGGATCGCAGCGCCCCACCGGACGTCTGTGGGATGCGGGCGACCGCTATGTCTTTCTCGGGAGCCTCGCGCTCGGCAACGAACGCGAGCCGCTAGCGTACGGCGAAGACCCCTCGCGCGACATGGCGGGCGTGTGGGAGCGCATCGGCAATTTTCGCTGGCGCCTCGTCATTCCCTATCCGCGCACGGGCGGGATCGTCGATGTCTTCGAATTGACTCCGGTGGCCGACCAGCCCGAATAACCGTGGCATGAGCGATCTGTGGGATGCCGATGAAGTGCGCGCGCACCTGGTGGCGTGCGCAAGCGCGGGGCAGGCGATCACCTATTCCGAATTGCTCGGCCATCTCGGCTATGCCTTTTCGCGGCCCAAGATGCGCGCCTTGTGCAAGACGCTGGAAGCGGTGGATGCCGAGGCGCGGGGCCGCGGCGAGCCCGAGCTTGCCGTTCTTGTCGTGCGCCAGTCGGACGGATTGCCGGGGCAGGGCTGGTGGGTAGCCGAAAAGGATTACAAGGGTGAGTGGGAGGGCCCGAAGGCGCAGCGCCATATCGCCAGGGTCCAGCAACGAGCCTTCGACTATTGGATGAAAGATCGCTAAGGCGCGCGCCATGAGCTCGAAGAACCAAGACGTGCAGCAATTTGTGGTGGACGAGGAGGATGACGGCATCCGCCTCGATCGCTGGTTCAAGCGGCACCAGCCCAAGATCAGCTTCAACATGGTGTCGCGCTGGGCGCGCACGGGGCAGCTGCGGGTCGATGGAGGCCGCGCCAGCCCGGGTGATCGCATCGAAGCCGGGCAGGTCATTCGCGTGCCGCCGCCCGACAGCGTGCAGGCGCGGGGGCCCAAGCCCAAGAAGAAGGTCGAGCTGACCGAGGACGAGATCGATTACGTCCAGTCGATGGTGATCGCCAAATATCCCGACGCCTTCCTCCTCAACAAACCGCCGGGCCTCGCCACGCAGGGCGGCACCAAGATGAAGCAGCACCTCGATCGGCTGCTCAACGGGCTCGACGATGAAAAGCCCAAGCTGGTGCATCGCTTGGACAAGGATACGTCGGGCGTGTTGCTGGTGGCGCGATCGGCGCGGGCAGCGGGGCATTTTTCCAAGGCGTTTTCGGGCCGCACCGCGCGCAAGGTCTATTGGGCGCTGGTCATCGGCGTGCCCGAGGTTTCCGAGGGCATGATCGACCTTCCGCTTGCCAAGCAGCCGGGCACGGGCGGCGAAAAGATGCATGTCGACATGGAAGAAGGCGCGCCCGCCAAGACCAGGATGCGCGTGATCGACCGCGCCGGTACCAGGGCAGCCTGGGTCGAACTTCAGCCGCTGACGGGACGGACGCACCAGTTGCGCGCGCACATGGCGGCGGTGGGACATCCCATTGTCGGCGATGCCAAATATGGCGGCGCGGAGGCTTTCTTGACGGGGGGCGTCAGCCGCAAGCTGCATCTCCATGCGCGCCGGCTAAAGATCAAGGCGCCGATGGGCAAGGTGATCGATCGGCAGGCCGACCTGCCCGAACACTTTGCCGAGACGCTGGCGACGCTGGGGTTCGAGCAGATGGACGGCGATGCGCTGCCGCTCAACACGCCCGACCCTGCCAAGTCGCCCGAGGCCAAGGCCAAGCGAAAGGCTGCCTACGTCAAGACGCAGCGCAAGGCGCGCAAGGGCGAACGACGCTTGCGGGGCCGCGGCGGGCCGCCCGCGGGCAAGCCCGGAAAGAAGCCGTTTAAAGGCAAGGCGAAGGGCAAGCCGGGCGGCCGGCGCGGGGCGCCGCAGGGCAAGAAGCGGTGATCAAGCTTGCCATCTTCGATGTCGACGGAACGCTGGTGGATAGCGGCACGACGATCCACCGGGCGCTCGAAGTCAGCTTAAGCGAGCATGGCCATGAATGTCCGCCGCGCCACGAGGCGCAGAAGGTCATCGGATTGTCGCTGCTCGAGGCCATGCAGAAGCTGGTCCCGCATGGCGATCATCCGACGCTTGCGGAGAGCTACAAGGATGCCTTTTTCGACTTGCGGCAGACGGGGCAGGCCGAAGAACAGCTTTATGACGGCATCGAAGCAATGCTCGCGGCGTTCGAAGCGGACGACTGGCTGCTCGGCATGGCCACGGGCAAGAGCGACCGCGGGCTCCAGCACCTGATCGAGGTGCATGGCTGGGAAGGGCGGTTCGTCGCGCGGCACACGGCAGACCGGCACCCGTCCAAACCGCATCCTTCCATGATCCTCGCCAACTTGAGCGATACGGGCGCGGAAGCCATCAACGCGGTGATGATCGGCGACACGGGCTACGACATGGCGATGGCGGTGAATGCCGGCGTTGCCGGGATTGGCGTGGGCTGGGGCTATCATGACGATAGCGAACTGGAAACTGCTGGCGCCACAACGATCGCCCGCACGCCCGGCGAATTGCTCGGAATTTCGCAGACGAGTATCGTGCCGCAATGAACGAAGACACCGCAAAAGGTCGTTTTGCCTTGTTGATGATGATGCGCGTGGGCGGGCTAATTCTCGCGTTGGTGGGGCTGGTGCTCACCGTCGACGGCGCGATCGTCGAAGAAGGCATGCCGATCCTTGGCAGCATCATGGTGCTCGGCGGGATCCTTGAAAGCTATCTGGTGCCGCGATGGCTGCATGCGGTGTGGAAGCACCAGGACCAATGAAGCGATTCTGGAAGGACGTGACGGCAGAGCCGGCCCAGGACGGCTTTTCAATCCGATTGGACGGCCGCGCGGTGAAGACGCCGATGCGAAACGATCTGATTGTACCCACACAAAACTTGTCAAAAGAAATTATTGTTGAATGGGAATCAGTCGAGAAATCGCTGAATCCCGCCGATATGCCGATGACGGGGCTTGCAAACGCGGCGATCGACCGTGTTGCCCCGGCGCATGAAGCCTTCGCCGATGGCCTGGCCGCTTATGGCGAAAACGAGATGTGCTGTTATCGCGCCGATAGCCCCGCTGAGCTTGCCGCCCAGCAAGCTGAAACGTGGGACGCACTGATCGACTGGGCGGCGCGCCGCTACGACATCTCATTCGAGACGACGGTTGGCATCATGCATGTCGACCAGCCCGAGGCGACGCTCGAGCGACTGCGTGCTGCGGTGGTAGCCGAAAATCCGTTCACGCTGGCTGGCCTGTCACCGTTGGTGACGGCGGGGCAATCGCTGCTGGTGGCGCTGGCGGTGCGCCATGGCGAGCTGACGCCCGAGCAGGGCTGGGCGGCGACACGCATCGAGGATGAATGGCAGATCGCCCAGTGGGGCGAGGACGAAGAAGCACGCAAATCGAGCGATGCGCGCAAGGCCGACTTCATGGCCGGGGCGCGCTTCTTGAGCTTGCTCGATTAGTCGTTGGGTCGCTCGACCAGCTTGCGAACGAGGTCCGAGACATAAGGCTGGCGATGCTTGCGCAGCCGTTCGGCGACGATGATGGCTTTGACCTCGTCGAGACAGGCTTCGACGTTGTCGTTGACCAGCACGTAATCATATTCGTTCCAGTGCACGATCTCGCCCGCGGCGCGGCGCATGCGCCCCTGGATAACCTCTTCGCTATCGGTGGCGCGGGCGCGCAGGCGGCGCTCCAGTTCGGCCATGTCGGGGGGCAGGATGAAGATCGAGACCAGGTCGTTGCCGAACGCGGTCTCGAGCTGCTGGGTGCCCTGCCAGTCGATGTCGAACAGGATGTCGCGGCCGGCCTTGAGTGCGTCCTTGATCGGTTCCTTGGGGCTGCCATAGCGATGGTCGAAGACATAGGCCCATTCTGCCAGCTCGCCTTCATCGACCAGGTGCTCGAAGGCCTGTTCGGTGACGAAGTGATAATCGACGCCATCTTCCTCGCCGGGACGCGGCGGGCGGGTCGTCGCGCTGATCGACATGCCGATGGTGGGATCGGCTTCCATGAGCTTGCGACTGATCGTCGTCTTGCCCGCGCCCGACGGCGATGAAAGCACGATAAGAAGGCCGCGGCGTTGCTGGTTTCGCTCCATCCACAGCCTTTGGCGAACACCCCCCCATGTCGTCAAGTGCGACGAGCCGAGGCGCCTGCGAGACAGGTTTTTGTGCAGTGCAACAAAACCATTGAAATGGTGTGCTGCAATTGCTATGTTGCAACGCACAAGAAGAGGAGAAGCTTTCTATGACGACCAAGACCGACGCCGAGAAACCCGTAACGCCCGTGGCGACCGCCCCGGTAGCTGATCAGGTGAGCGACAAGAAGGTCGAAAAGGTCGAGGCGGTGGCCGCGAAGGTTGCCGACGACACCAAGACGGAAGCGAAGATCACGGCGAAACCGGCCAAGCCGGCCGCCAAGAAAACCCCGGTGAAGAAGGCCGCGACTGCCAAGAAGGCGGCTCGCAAGGCCACCAAGCCGGTCAAGAAGTCGACCAAGAAAATTACGCCCAAGGCAAAGGCTGCCGCGAAAAAGGCAGCGCCGACGGCGACCAAGAAAGGATTTAACATGTTTAATTTTGACAATGCCAAGTGGACCGAAGGCCTCGAAATGGGCACGGAAAAGTTCGAAGCGATGATCGGTGAAGCCCAGGCTCGCCAGGAAGAGCTCGTCAAGAAGTCGCAGAAGGCGGCTGAAGAACTGGCCGAACTGACCCGCGCCAACATCGAAGCGATCGTCGAATCGGGCCGTATCGCCGCGCAGGGCACCAAGGACCTGTCGGGTACGCTGATCGAAGACGGCCGCACCGGCATGGAGAAGCAGGCCGACGTTGCCAAGAAGCTCGCCGAGGCCAAGAGCCCGACCGAGTTCTTCCAGCTTCAGGCCGATTTCATGCAGACCGCGTTCGACAACATGATCCAGGAAAGCTCGAAGCTGACCGAAAAGATGATCAAGTTGCAGAGCGATGCGATGCAGCCGGTTTCGAACCAGGCCAGCGTTGCTGCTGACAAGGTCAAGGCCCTGATGGCCTAACGCGCAATCGCGTGACACCGGGTTTGTGTGGAGCGGATCCGGGCATGAAGAGCGGCGGTCCTACGAGCGGGTAGGGCCGCCGCTTTTCTTTTTTGGGACAGGATGGACCGCGACGGGTTGAAGCGCGTTCCCTCCATGCCATATCTGGGTGCAATCATGATTCTCGAACCGATCACCATGATGGCGGGTAGCCGCGACGATGAGGACGATACCGATCTGGGTGTCGCCACCAAGACGCGTGCCAAGACCAAGAAGCCCAGCAACTACAAGGTGCTGATGCTCAACGACGATTATACCCCGATGGAGTTCGTCGTGCTCGTGCTGCAGCGCTTCTTCTCGATGGGGGTCGAGGATGCGACGCGGGTGATGCTGCAGGTTCACCAGAATGGCGTCGCGGTGTGTGGCGTGTTCACCTACGAAGTGGCCGAGACCAAGGTCAGCCAGGTGATGGACTACGCACGCGAAAACCAGCACCCGCTGCAATGCACGCTCGAAAAGGCCTAGCTTTCCAGTAATTTTCTACCGGCTTCGGTCCATTTCCCGCCGCGAGCAGTTCGCAGGATCAAGCCCATCCGTGCAAGCTGCTGAGCCGCCATCTCTCTTGCCGAGATACATTGATGGTCAAAGCCCTCATCGTCGCCATCGAGATATTGCTCGCACATAGCGGCCAAGGCTCGAACCAAGGCAGTCTCGCTGTCAGTCATTTTTGATCGCTCCTCTTGCGCTTGATAGGGCACCCCTTAAAGCAAGGCCATGGACTCAATCTGGATACAAGGCGGCCAGCGGCTCGAGGGACGCATTCCCATCTCGGGCGCGAAGAATGCCGCGCTTACACTCATTCCCTGTGCGCTGCTGACCGAGGAGCCGCTGACGCTCGGCAACCTGCCGCGTCTCGCCGATGTCGACAGCTTCGGGCATCTCATGAACGAACTGGGCGTCGGCACGCAGGTCGCGGGCAAGAAGGCCGGCGAGATCAAGCGGCGCATTACTTATACCGCAGACGATATCACTTCGACGGTTGCGCCCTACGAACTGGTGCGCAAGATGCGCGCCTCGATCCTGGTGCTCGGCCCGATGCTGGCGCGCATGGGAGAGGCGACCGTGTCATTGCCCGGTGGCTGCGCCATTGGCGATCGCCCCATCGACCTGCACCTGAAAGCCCTGGAAGCGATGGGCGCCGAGATCGAACTGGCGCAGGGCTATGTCAAAGCGACCGCGCCCAAGGGCAAGCTGCCCGGCGGCGACTATGAATTCCCGGTCGTGTCGGTAGGCGCGACCGAAAACGCCGTGATGGCGGCAGTGCTGACCAGCGGCGTCACCAACCTTTTCAACTCCGCGCGCGAACCCGAAATTGTCGACCTGTGCAATTGCCTCGTCGCGATGGGCGCGCGGATGGAAGGCATCGGCACTTCGCACCTCCAGATCACCGGCGTCGAGGCGCTGCACGGCGCCGATTATGACGTGATGCCCGACCGGATCGAAGCGGGCAGCTATGCCTGCGCCGCGGGGATCACGCACGGCTCGATCGAACTGGTGGGCGCGCGCGCTGCCGATATGTTGGCGACGACCAATGCGCTGGCGGCGACGGGCATGCTCACCGAATTCACCAATGACGGCATCAAGGTCACCGCAAGCGAGCCGCTGCGCCCGTTGGCGATCTCGACCGCCCCTTATCCCGGTTTTGCGACCGACATGCAGGCCCAATTCATGGCGATGATGACGCTCGCCAATGGCGATAGCTATCTCGAAGAGACGATCTTCGAAAATCGCTACATGCACGTGCCCGAACTGCGCCGCATGGGCGCGGATATCGATACGCGAGGTCGCAGCGCCATCGTGCACGGTGTGGAAAAGCTGACCGGCGCCGAAGTGATGGCAACCGACCTTCGTGCCTCGATGAGCCTGGTGCTGGCCGGGTTGGCGGCGGAGGGCGAGACCGAAGTCTTGCGCGTCTACCACCTAGACCGCGGTTACGAGCGGCTGGAAGAAAAGCTCGCCGGCGTCGGCGCGACCATCGAACGGCGGTCGAAGTAACTAGACGCCCACCGCGTGCAGCGCGTGAAGAGTAACGCCGACCAGGCCACCCACCAGCGTACCGTTGATGCGGATGTACTGGAGGTCGCGACCAACGGCGTTTTCGAGGCGCTCGGTGATGGTGGTGGCGTCCCAGCCGCGGATCGTGTCGCTGACCAGCTTGACCATGTTGTCGCCATAGCTTGCCGCCATGCCGACCACGGTGCGGCGGGCATATTTGTTGATCGCAGCCTTGAGCCGCTCGTCCTGTTGGAGGTTGTGGCCGGCGTTGACGAGGACGTCGCCAAGCTGGCCGGCCATCACCGCATCGGGATTGCGCGCCCCTCGGATGACCGCATTGCGCGCCTGCTGCCATAGCCCGTCGAGCCACAGGCCGACGCTTTCATTTTCGATCAGCTGCAGCTTCCAGCCTTCAACCTTGGCCATCAGCTCGGGATCTTCTTGGAGGTCGTTGGCGAAATCGGCGAGTGCGACTTCGACCTTGATGCGCATGGGATGCGCCGGGTCTTCGCGCATCTCGACCGCGAGCTTGCGCAGCCCGTCGAGGATCGCGTCGGACAATTTGTCGTCGAGGCTGGCGACGCGCAGCACCCAGCTGACGCGCTGGCGCACCATGTCGCGGATGACGCTTTCATTGGCATCGAGCCCGCGCGCGAGCCACTGGATCGCGGCATCGAGCAGCGGGAGGTGGCGATCCTCGTTGATCAAGACGGCGAGCGTCCGTCCGATCAACGGGGCGACCTCCATTTCCTTGAGGCGCTTAGACACCGCGCTCTTGAACAGGCCGCCGAGGCGCTCGTCGCCTAGGCTTTCGGCAAGGTCGCCGATGAGGCGGCTGGCCCCTGCGCGCATCTTGCCTTCCCCGATCGACGGGTTGGCGAGAAAGCGGCCCGCAGCGCTGGCAAGATCGAGCTTCGCCATGCGGCGGCTGATCACCACCGGGGTGAGGAAATTCTGCTTGATGAAGTTGGCGAGCGCGCCGCCGATGCGATCCTTGTTCTTGGGAATGATCGCGGTGTGCGGGATGGGCAGGCCGAGCGGGTGGCGGAACAAAGCGGTGACCGCGAACCAGTCGGCAAGCCCGCCGACCATCGCGGCTTCGGCAAACGCTTCGACCCAGGCGAGCATGGGATATTCGGGCTGGAGCTCGCGGGCGCCGAAATAGGCGAACGCCATCAGCACCAGCAGACCGGTCGCAAACAGCTTCATCTGCGCGACGCCGTTTTGGGGTGCGATTGGGGCAGCCAGTGGTTTGGCAGGCGCGTTCATAGCGCCTGCCTAACCATCATGCGTGCCGATGTCACTCGGCAGCGGGAAGCGGCTTGGGACCGGTGGTACCGTCTTCGACGCTGCGCTGGCCGGCGGGCAGCAGCGGCTTGTCATCGCCGGGGTTCACCAGCCCGCCAAACTTGCGCACCACCCATTTTTCGGCATCGATCGCGAGGCTGAAGAAAGCCGGGACGAGCAGCAGCGTGAGCACCGTCGAGAAGATCAGGCCGCCGATCACGGTATAGCCCATCGGCGAGCGCCACGAGCCGTCGCCATGCAGCGACAGCGCGATCGGGATCATCCCCGCGACCATCGCCACCGTCGTCATCACGATCGGCTGGGCACGCTTGTGACCGGCTTCGTAGATGGCTTTGTTCTTCTCCATGCCGTGGTTCATCATTTCGACCGCGAAATCGACCAGCAGGATCGAGTTCTTGGCGACGATGCCGAGCAGCATCAGCAGCCCGATATAGACCGGCAGCGATACCGCCAGCCCGAACAGGTGAAGCATGATAAAGGCACCAAGCGGCGCCAGCAGCAGCGACCCCATGTTGACGAAGGGCGACAGAAAGCGGCGGTAGAGCAGCACCAGCACCGCGAACACCAGCAGCACGCCCGAGAACACCGCGATGACAAAGTTCTGGATGAGCTCCTGCTGCCACTTTTCCGCACCCAGGTTGAGGCGCGTCACGTTGGACGGCATCGCTCGGTAGGCGGGCAGTTCCTCAATGATCTCGTAGGCATCGCCCGTGACGAGCCCGGGCTGCAGATCGGCACCAATGGCGATGCGGCGCATCTGGTCGGTACGCTGGATCGTGGTCGGACCCGCGCCAAAGCCGATATCGGCGACCGCTTTCAGCGGCACAGAACCGCCATTGGCGGTGGGCACCGGAAGGTTGGTAAGCGTGTCGAGGTCCTGCCGATCCTGCTCCGACAGGCTCACCGAGATCGGGATTTGGCGATCGGACAGCGAGAACTTGGCGCTGTTCTGGTCAATTTCGCCCAGCGTCGCGATGCGGATCGTCTGCGACAGCGCAGCCGTGGTGACGCCCAGATCAGCGGCAAGGTCGAACCGCGGCGTGACTGTGATTTCGGGGCGGATGTCATCGCCGATGACGCGCGGCGAGATGAATTCGTCGCGTTCGGCCATATCGGCCATGATTGCATACGCTGCAGCTTCGAGCGCCGCCGGATCGGATGATCCCAGATACATGGTCAGCGCCTGGCCCGAACCACCGGGACCGCCGCCACCCTGGCTTTGGAAGTTGACGCGCGCGTCCGAGATCTGCGCCAGTTGCGGCGCCAGTTCGCGCTCGATCTGGGTAGAGGACTTGGAGCGGTCTTCCTTGAGCGTGACGTTGACATAGCCGTTGTTGGTGAAAGTGCGTTCGAACACCGTTTCCACGTCAGGGTGCGCGAGGACAACCTGCGCGGCTTCGGCCACCTTGGCCTGCGTCTGCTGCAGCGTTGCGCCTGGCGGCATTGCGACGCGCACGCTGTTATTGTCGAGATCGAGATCTGGCTGGAACTGCTGCGGCAGCGTTGCAAACAGCACCACCGTGGCGACCAGCGTCAGGAAACCGCCGAGGACCGCCGTCATGCGGTGATCGCGAAACCAGCTGCCAATCCAGCCGGTGAAGCCCGGATTGCGCTGCTTGAAGGCGCGTGCCTTGCTGTCATCGAGCGTCCAGTTGAGCACCTTGAGGTAGCGTTTCATCAAGGGGCCTTCGCCATGCGCTTCCTCGCCATGCGAGCGCAGGAAGTAGGCGGCGACCAAAGGCGTTATCATACGCGCCACAAGCAGCGACATGATCACCGCCAACACCACGGTGTAACCGAAATTCTTGAAGAATTGTCCCGAAATGCCGGGCATCAGCGCGACCGGCAGGAACACTGCGACGATGGCAGCCGTGGTAGCGACGACGGCAAGGCCGATTTCATCGGCGGCGTCGATCGATGCCTGGAAGGCGGATTTGCCCATGCGCATATGACGCACGATATTCTCGATCTCCACGATCGCGTCATCGACCAGCACCCCGGCTACCAGCGCAAGCGCCAGCAGCGACAGGAAGTTGAGGTTGATGTTCATGAGATCCATGAAGAAGAAGGCCGGGATCGCCGACAGCGGGATGGCAATCGCCGAAATCGCGGTCGCGCGGAAATCGCGCAGGAACAGGAATACCACGAGGACGGCGAGGATGGCACCTTCGATCAGCGCCTGCATCGAGCTGGCATACTGGCCCTTGGTATATTCCACGCTGTTGTTGATTTCGGTGAAACTGACGCGCGGGTCTTCTTCGGCAATCGCGTTCAATTCTTCCCACGCGGCATCATAGACGGTGATGTCCGATGCCCCCTTGGCGCGGTTGAAGCTGAACACGACCACTTCCTGCCCGTTCATCCGGGCCAAACTGGTCTGTTCGGAGGCGCCGTCGCTGACTTCTGCGATGTCGCGCAGGCGCACCGTGGTGCCGCCGGGCACCGAGATGAGGGTCTGCGACAGTTCGTAGGCGGTCTCGGCATTGCCAAGGACACGCACCGACTGCCGCGTGCCGGCGATCTCGGTGAGGCCGCCAGCAGCATTCAGGTTGGTCTGGCGCAGCTGATTGTTGACCTGCGCGGCGGTGATGCCCTGCGCCTGCATGGCCTCGGGATCGAGGATGACGCGAATCTCGCGGTCGACGCCGCCATAGCGACTGACTTCGGCCAGCCCTTCGATACCCAGCAGGCGGCGGCTCACGGTGTCGTCGACGAACCAGCTTAACTGCTCGAGCGTCATGTCAGTCGTGTTGATCGCGATAAAGCTCAGGCTGTCGCCGGTGATGTTGATGCGGTTGATGCGCGGTTCGAGGATGCCTGCGGGCAGATCGCCGCGGATCTGCGCGACGGCATCGCGCACGTCGTTGACCGCGCGGTCGGTGTTGGTGCCGATCGCAAACTGCACGAAGGTGTTGGAGGAACCTTCGTTGACCGAGGAATTGATCTCGTCGACGCCATCGACGCTGCGCAGCGCGGCTTCGACGCGTTGAGTGATCTGGTTCTCCATTTCCTCGGGCGCGGCGCCCGGCTGGACGATGGAGACGTTGGCGGCGGGAAAATCGATATCCGGGCTATCGGTCACTTCCATGCCGATGAACGAGATGATCCCGGCAAGCGTCAACCCGATGAACAGGACGATGGGCGGAACCGGATTGCGGATCGACCACTCTGAAATGCGGCGCAAATTCATGACTTATTCTTCCTCGCCTTCGCCCTCGCCGACAGCGCCTCGTTCCTCTTGCCGCACGGCAGCCGCCGCTTCGCGCTGGGGCACCACCTTCTGGCCGACCGTCAGGAAGGAGCCCGCGCGGGCGACGACCTGTTCGTTGCCGCTAATGCCTTCGCGGATCGTCACGCCCCGGTCATCGACTGAACCGACGACAACGTCGCGGCGCACTACCTCGTTGTCGGCATTGACGACGTAGACGTAATTGCCGTTCGCATCCGACAGCACTGCCGACTGCGGCAGCATTGGCGCCGTCGTCACACCGCTAGCAATTTCAACCTCGGCAAAACCACCGGGACGAATGGCCGGGTCATAGGGAATGGAAATACGGACTTCGCCCTGACGCGATTGCGGATTGATGACCGGCGATACCTGCCACACCTGCCCGGCGAACTGCTGGTCCGAACCAACCGGCGTGATGGTTGCGGGCATGCCCACAGATATCGCTGCCAAGTCCTGCTGCGACAGTTGGGCGCGTACTTCCATCTCGCCGCCGCGGGCCATGCGGAAGAGCGACGGCGTGCCGGCGCTGACGACCTGGCCGACTTCGACGTTGCGATCGAGGATCAGGCCTGCGGTCGGCGCGCGAACGTCGAGCTGGCCGATCTGTGCGAGAGTCGTGTTGAGCTGGGCCCGCGAAACGCTGACGCGGGCTTGGGCGGCTTCATAGGTCGACCGCAGGCGATCGATCTCGGCCTTCGAGACGAAGCCGCGCTCTACCAGCTGCTGGGCACGATCGAGATTGGCCTTGGCGAGATCCGCATCGGCTTGCGCTGCGGCAAGCGAGGCGCGCTGCTGCGCTGCCTGCTGGGCCTGCACCGAGCGATCGACCGTTGCCAGCACCTGCCCTTGGCGAACCCAATCGCCCGCATCGACCAGCACGCGCGTCACTTGGCCGCCCTGTCCGGCAATGCCGACATTCTGGTCGCGCCGTGCGCCGAGCGTACCCGACGTCGTGATGGTGCTCGCAACTTCGGAATTGCCGGGCACGATGACGGTTACCGCCTGCGCGGCCCGTTCGCGGTCTTCGCCGCCAGGGCCGCCGGCGGTAGCCGCGTCATCACCGCCGCGCATCAGCAAGGCGGCTGCAACGAGCGCCGCAATGATCAGCAGGATAGCGACAACCAGGATGATCCGGCGCTTTGAGCGGCCGTCATCCTGGTACTCGATTGCCATGTCGCCGCCGCTGCGACCCATTTTCGAAAAGCGGTTCATTGCCATTCCCGTTCTGCCCCCGTGCGCTACTCCGAAATCGGAGCGGGTGAGTTTCGTTTGCGCACTGTATTAAGTTAATAAGTCACTTGGTGCAATAACAACGCAGTCCGGGCCGCCTGCCACTACCCTTTTTCGACGAACGGGGTCGCTTGCGTCGGCAAGGGGGATGCGCATGATGGTTCGCACTACGAATCACACAAAACAGGGAGACGCTTGATGCTGGAAGATCACGGATGGCTTTGGTGGATTCTGATCGGTTTGGTGGCGGGCGCGCTGGCCAAACTGATCATGCCGGGAAAGGACCCTGGTGGTTGCGTCGTGACGATATTGCTGGGCATCGCGGGCGCGCTGTTGATGGGCTTCATCGGCCATACGATCGGCTGGTATGAGCCGGGCGAGGGTGCAGATTTCATTGCCGCCGTTATCGGGGCGCTGATCATCCTCGTGATTTACCGATTGGTTTTGAAACGAAAGGCGTAGGACCGCCGAAAAATAAAAGAGGGCCGCGTGGAGGTTGCTCCACGCGGCCCTTTCTTTTTGCTCGTTCCTTGTCGCTTAGCGAACGCGTCCGCGGCGGATCAGGTTAACGATGCCGAGAAGGACGATCGCGCCAACCAGCGAGACCAGAACGCTACGAAGCGTGATACCATCGCCGATCGAGCCGCCCGAGACGACGAGGCCGGCGAGGAAGGCGCCAACGATGCCGACGACGATGTTAAGCAGGATGCCCTGTTGAGCGTCGGTGCGCATCACGATGCTGGCAAGCCAGCCCAGAATGCCGCCGACAACGATATAGACAATAAAACCCATATTTTCTCTCCCTCTTGAGCAATTTTCACTGGGTTCAGCGCAACTGCGGGGGGAAAGTTCCATGCCACGGGCAATGTTTCAAGTACGAAACGAAAACGGCCCGCCGGTGGGGGCGGGCCGCTAAACTGTCTAGAGTGATGACGTCCTAGTAGCGCTGCTGACGCTCATACTGGTCGCGATAATGCTTGAGGCGGGTGACGCGAAGGCCCGGCATGCCCGAACGATCGACCGCGCGCTGCCACGATGTGAACTCCTCGAGGCTAAGCGAATAGCGTTCGCATGCTTCGTCCACGGTCAGCAGGCCGCCAGCCACGGCCGCAACAACCTCTGCCTTGCGACGCACGACCCAGCGGGTGGTGTTGGCAGGGGGCAGCGAGTCGATGGTCAGCGGTTCCCCGAGGGGGCCGACAACCTGCGCGGGCCGAATGTCCTGATTTTCAAGCATCTGTATCCTCAATCACGTATTCATCATTTCCGATGACCCCGTTTACGGCGCGGCCATTGAAGAATTTCTCACAGGCAAGGGTTAACGTAAGAGTTAAATTCATTGCTCCCTCTTTAACCCTTTGTCGGCGAACGCGCCGTGGAGCGAATCGCCGACATCCTCACCCGACAGGAATCGCGCCAATTTCTCGCAACGCTCTGGCGAAAAAGGGTTTTCTACGGGACCCTCCATCAGCGAAAGCAGCTCCTCCAATTCGAGTCGAGCTTCGGCTGCAGACGTAATTTTCCCTTCAAAACGTGCCAAGACCGGCCCCTTTTCCCTGTCTCCTTGCGAAGGGGTCTAGAAGAACAGGGTGAATTTCAGGTAAAGACGCGCCTGAAATGTCCCCAAGCTTCGATCTTTCCGGCGGCGCCAACGGCGCGCGCATCGTGGTCGCCATGTCCGGCGGCGTGGATTCGAGCGTCGTCGCGGCGCTCGCGGCGAAGACGGGTGCCGAAGTGATCGGCGTGACCCTGCAGCTCTACGATCATGGCGAGGCCGTGAAGCGGTCGGGCTCGTGCTGCGCCGGGCAGGACATCTATGATGCCAAGATGGTGTGCGACCGGCTCGGCATCGCGCATTACGTGCTCGATTATGAAAGCCGCTTTCGCGAAGGCGTGATCGACCAGTTCGTCGACGAATATGCCAAGGGGCGCACGCCGGTGCCTTGTTCCAAGTGCAACCAGGGCGTGAAGTTCGTCGACCTTATCGGGTTTGCGCGCGACCTTGGCGCAGACTGCCTTGCGACGGGCCATTATGTGCGCCGCGTCATGGGCGAGGACGGCAAGCCGCAGTTGTGGAAGGGATTGGATCCGCGCCGCGACCAGAGCTATTTCCTTTATGGGACGACGCTCGACCAGCTTGATTTCCTGCGCTTCCCGCTGGGCGGCCTACCCAAGAACCAAGTGCGCCAGCTGGCAGATGAAGCGGGCCTCGAGGTCGCCAACAAGCCCGACAGCCAGGACATCTGCTTCGTGCCCGATGGCGATTATGCCGGCCTGGTCAAGCGCCTGAAGCCCGAGACGGCGATACCGGGTGACATCGTGGATCTTGAAGGTCGCAAGCTCGGCACCCACGAAGGCGTGGTGCACTTCACCATCGGCCAGCGCCGCGGGCTCGAGATCGGCGGCCAGCCCGAGCCGCTATACGTTGTGAAGATCGAACCGGACACCAATCGCGTGGTCGTGGGGCCCAAGGCAGCGCTTGCGGTGCGCTCGGCCTCGGTCGAAGAGGTGAATTGGCTTGCCGAGGATCAGCGCTCGGTGCACGCCAAGGTGCGCAGCCTTGCCCCGCCCAAGCCGGGCGTCTGGGACGGCGAACGGTTCACGTTCGATGATCCCGAATATGGCGTCGCGCCCGGCCAGTCGGCGGTGTTCTACGATGGTGAACGGCTGCTTGGCGGCGGTACGATCGGTGCGACGCAGGCCGCCGAACTCGAAGCCGCTTAAAGAAGAAATGTTCCTTCGATCACGCTAGCGCAGCGCCCGCCGAGGCGGACCCGGTCATCAACGTATGTGCAGTGGATCTGCCCGCCCCGAGCGCTGGCCTGGATCGCGGTGAACTTCTCTTTGCCAAGCCGCTGCGCCCACCAGGGCACGATGGCGGCGTGCGCAGCCCCGGTGACCGGGTCTTCGTCGATGCCGTAGCCTACGGCGAAAACACGGCTGGCGATATCGGTGTCGTCGCCGGGCGCGGTGACGACGACCAGATCACTCCACAGCCGCATGGCGTGGAAATCGGGCGTCACGGCGCGCACCGCCGCTTCGTTTTCAAGTAACGCGACAAGGCAATCCTCGGCCCCGCTAGCCTTGATCATTTCTGCAGGTTCGACGCCGAGCGCATTGGCAAGCGCAGCGTCTTCCAGCACCTGAAAGCGATCGGCGGCGGGCAGGTCGATGACGATGCTCTCTTCGCTACGCGATGCCGTGAGCAGGCCCGAGCGGGTCTGGAAGGTCACCGCATCGCTGTCGCCGATGACGACGTGCGCCGAGGCGATGGTCGCATGGCCGCACAAGTCGACCTCGGTGGCCGGCGTGAACCAGCGCAGGTCCCAATCGGCAGCACCATCCGAGCGTTTGAGGAAGGCGGTTTCCGACAGGTTGTTTTCGACCGCTATCGCCTGCAGCGTGGCATTGGGCAGCCACTCATCGAGCAGCATGACGGCGGCGGGATTGCCGGTCAGCGGCCGGCCGTCGACCACGAAAGCATCGACCTGGTGGAACGGGATCTGCATTTGCATTGCTCCTTAAAGCGGCGTCGTGTCGTGGCCGCGTTCTTCAAGCCCCTTCGGATCGGGATGGATCAGGAGGTCGATGCCGGGGAATTCCTTGTGAATGGTCGCTTCAATCTCGTCCATAACGCGGTGCGCTTCGGCAATCGTCATTTCGGGGTCGAGCCATAAGTGGAACTGGGCGAAATCGACACCGGCCGAAGAGCGCGTGCGCAGCGCGTGGACGCCCTGCATTTCGGGGTGGGCTTTGACCATGGCAAGGAAGCGGTCGCGCTTCTCTTCGTCCCATTCGCGGTCCATCAACTGGTCGAGCGCATGGCTTGCACCGCTCCACGCGCCGTACAGCAGCCACGCCGCGATCGCGATGCCCAGCAGCGGATCGGCAAAGGGCACATCGGCGATCTGGTCGAGAAGGAGCGCAGCGATAACCGCGCCGTTCAGCAGCAGATCGGTCTGGTAATGGACATGATCCATCTGGATCGCGACCGAGCCGGTCTTTCGGATCACGAAACGCTGGTAGGCGAGCAGCGCCAAGGTGACCGCGATGGCGATTGCTGACACCGTTACGCCAAGTTCGAGCTGCTGCGTACGCTCGCCGCTAAAGAAGCGTTCGATACCGCGCCAGGCAATGCCGATCGCGCTGACCGAAATGATGATGACCTGGAAGAGCGCGACAATGCCTTCGGCCTTGCCGTGCCCGAAGCGGTGATCGTCATCGGCCGGCTTGGCGGCATACCGCACCCCAAAGAAAGTGACGAGGCTGGCGATGAGATCGAGAGAGGTGTCGGCAAGGCTGCCGAGCATGGCGACACTGTCGGTCCCCCAACTTGCCCAGACCTTGAGGCCGACGAGGAAGAGCGCGACCGATACGCTGGCCAGCGCCGCG
This sequence comes from Sphingomicrobium marinum, assembly GCF_026157105.1. Taxonomy (GTDB): domain Bacteria; phylum Pseudomonadota; class Alphaproteobacteria; order Sphingomonadales; family Sphingomonadaceae; genus Sphingomicrobium; species Sphingomicrobium marinum. Next base: position 2,090,722 of record NZ_JANPVQ010000001.1, on the reverse strand, counting down.
CGCCCGGTCAGGCTGGCGCGTTCATGGGCATGACCGTGATCGTGATTGTGAAGTCCGCTCACGGGTATAGCAGCCCTTCTTTCCAACCATCGCCGTCACGCACGAACTGCCGCCGGTGGTGGGTACGCTCCTGCGTGCCTTCCCAGAACTCGATCTGGTCGGGAATGACGCGCACGCCGCTCCAATGGTCGGGGCGCGGTAGATCGCGGCCCTCAAACTCAGCATCCAGCGCCGCGATTTCCTGTTCGAAGGTGGCGAAGTCATGGAGCGGTCGGCTTTGGCGGGACGCGATTGCGGCCAGCTGCTTGGCACGGCCACGGCTGGCGAAATAGGCGTCGGCTTCGGCATCGCTGACCTGCTCGATCCGGCCTTCGATGCGCACCTGCTTGTAGGTCGACTTCCAGTGGAAGCAGAGCGCTGCACGCGGGTTGGCGGTCAATTCGTCACCCTTGCGGCTTTCCATGTTGGTATAGAAGACGAACCCGTCGGGCCCGTGATTCTTCAGCAGCACCACGCGCACCGAGGGAATGGCATCCGGAGTGGCTGTCGCCACTGCCATCGCATTGGGATCGGCGGGTTCTGAGGCCTTGGCCTCTTCATACCACGCATCGAAAAGCTGGAACGGGTTCATAGGCTCCCGCGTAAGGGTGAGTGAAGAATGGCGCAAGCCACTGGCCTTTTGCGGCCAATACCGTTTAGAGGCGTGTTATGGACCTATATCAGCAACTGGGCCTCAAGCGCGGGGCCAGCGAAGACGAGATAAAGAAGGCGTATCGCAGCCTGGCCAAACAGCTGCATCCCGATCGCAACAAGGACAATCCCAACGCCGCCGAGCGCTTCGGCAAGGTCACGGCGGCCTATGACATCCTGTCGGATAAGGACAGGCGCGCGCGCTACGACCGCGGCGAGATTGACGAAGAAGGCAATCCCAAGTCTCCCTTTGGCGGCGGCTTCGGGGGCGGCAATCCCTTCGGCGGCGGCGCCAGCGCTGGCGGCGCGCGCCGCGGTCCGCAAGGCTTCGATCCCGGCGGCATGGACCCGGACTTGTCCGACCTGTTCGAAGGTATCTTTGGCGGCGGCGGGCGCCAGCGCCAATCGCAGTCACAGTCGCAGGGCGGCTTTGGCGGCTTCGGCCGGTCCGCGCCAAGGAAGGGCGCGGACATATCCTATCGCCTCAGTGTGCCTTTCACCGATGCGGCGCTGCAGGAACCGCAACGCGTCAAGCTGGGCGGCGGCAAGACGATTGACATGAAATTGCCCGCGGGCGTGGAGACCGGCACCAAGATTCGCCTGAAGGGGCAGGGGCAGGAAGGTCCCGGCGGTGCCGGCGATGCGATCGTCACGATCACGGTCAAGGATCACAAGTTCTTCGAACGCGATGGGGACAATATCCGCCTCGACCTGCCGATCACGCTTAAGGAGGCGGTGCTGGGCGCCAAAGTCAAAGTGCCGACTGTGGGCGGCGCGGTGACCATGACGATCCCCAAGGGTTCGTCCAGCGGCACGACCTTGCGACTGATCGGCAAGGGCTTCACCAAGAAGGGCGGCGGGCGCGGCAACCAGCTGGTCCGGCTGATGATCGAGATCCCCAAGGGCGACAAGAAGCTGCAAGATTTCGTGTCCGGCTGGGACGCGCCCGATAACGTGCGGTCCGGCCTCGGGGTATAGGCGGCAAGCGTGCAGCAGTCGCCTCACTCTCCCGAAGCGCGCCGCAAGCGGCTGGCGGGTCTGCATGCGCAGTTCGGTCGCGAACGCATCAAGAAGCTGCGCGAAAGCGAGCGGCCCTGGGAAGTGCTCAAGCGCACGGTGTACGGCGTCTATTCGGATGGCTTCATCCATGCCGGCAACCTCGCCTACATCTCGCTGCTGGCGCTGTTCCCCTTCCTGATCCTGGCGACGGCGGTCGCCAAGTTGATCGGCCGCGACGGGGCCAGCGATGAAGCGATCTTCGCCATCCTGTCGCAGCTGCCGCCCAACGTCGCCGAGACGCTGGCCGAGCCGCTGTTCGAGGTCACCACCGGCAAATCGGGGGCGCTGCTATGGATCGGCGCGCTGGTCGGTCTGTGGACCGCAGGCAGTTTCATCGAAACGATCCGCGACATCTTGCGCCGTGCCTACGGCATCCGGATGAGCGCGCCGTTCTGGGAATATCGGCTGGCATCGATCGGGTTGATCATCGGCGCGGTGTTCCTGCTGTTCATTGCCTTTTCGGCGACGGTGCTGCTGACCAGCTTGCAAGCCCTTATCTCCAATTACTTGTCGGTGTCGGGCGGTTTTGCGGCGGCGCTCGGACTGTTCAAGATCATCCCGTCGATCGTGCTCTTCCTGACCGTCTATGCGATTTTCTACGCATTGACCCCGCTGCGCTATCGCCGCGGCAAAGGCCGCGTGTGGCCGGGCGCGGTGTTCATCACGCTGTGGTGGCTGCTGACCGCAGCGATCCTGCCCGAAGCCATCGGCCTGGTCGGTGGCTACGGGCGCACGTACGGATCGATGGCGGGCGTCATGGTGGTGCTGATTTTCTTTTATGTCGTGGGGCTTGGCGTGGTGTTTGGCGCCGAGTTCAACGCAGCCCTAGCGGATAGCGGCGATACCGCGCTAAAGGGCGAAACTTACGAAGGTCCTTACGCAGGCGAACTGATCGTCGAGGACCCGGGCGAAGATGAAGAACAGGGAGATACGCGATGAGTGGCATCATGGCGGGCAAACGCGGCCTCATCATGGGGCTGGCCAACAACAAGTCGCTGGCATGGGGCATCAGCCAGAAATTGGCGGAGCAGGGTGCGGAGCTCGCCTTCAGCTATCTGGGCGAAGCGCTCAAGAAGCGCGTCGGGCCACTGGCCGCCGAACTGGGGAGCGACCTGCTGATCGAATGCGACGTGGGCGACATGGACCAGATCGACGCCGCGTTCGACGAGCTCAAGAAGCATTGGGACAGCCTCGATTTCGTCGTCCACGCCATCGGCTTTTCGGACAAGAACGAGCTGCGCGGCAAATATGTCGACACCAGCCTCGACAATTTTCTGATGACCATGAACATCTCGGCCTATTCGCTGGTCGCGGTTGCCAAGCGCGCGTGCGAAATGATGGGGCCGGGCGGCTCGATCGTGACGCTCACCTATTACGGCGCCGAGAAGGTCATCCCGCATTACAACGTTATGGGCGTAGCCAAGGCGGCGCTCGAGACGAGCGTTCAGTATCTCGCCGCCGATCTTGGCCCCGAAGGCATTCGCGTCAACGCGATCAGCGCCGGGCCGATCAAGACGCTCGCGGCGTCGGGCATCGGTGATTTCCGCTACATCATGAAGTGGAACGAATATAACGCGCCGCTGCGCCGCAACGTGACGATCGAGGATGTCGGGGGCGCGGGCCTCTATTTCTGCTCGGATCTGTCATCGGGGGTGACGGGCGAAGTGCACCATGTCGATGCGGGCTATCATGTGGTCGGCATGAAGGCGGAAGACGCGCCCGACATCACGGTCGAGTGACCCATTATCGCAAAGCGCGGCCTGATGACGCAGTCGAGATCGCGCAGCTTCTCAAAGCCGCCTTCAAAGGCGATGGCGAAGCCAGGCTCGTGCAGATGCTCGAGGCCGACGGCGACGTCGCCGCCTCCATCGTAGCCGAAGAAGATGGGCGCGTGGTTGGCCACGTGCTCCTGTCCCCGATGGAAGCCGAGGCGGACGGCAAGCCGATCGAGGCGGTGGCGCTAGCGCCAGTGGCGGTGCTGCCCGAACGGCAGGGGCACGGCATTGGCGGCGCGCTGGTCAGGAGCGCCGAAGCCGTCGCGCGTGAGCAAGGGAAAGCGGCGATCTTCGTCCTGGGAGAGCCCGAATATTATGCGCGTTTTGACTATTCGGTGGCGGCGGCGCGCCCGTTCGCCAGCCCCTATGCGGGCGAGTATTGGCAGGCGCTAGTTATCGATCCCGCACTCAAGGCAACGACATCGGGAAAGGCCACCCATGCGCGGGCGTTTGCGGCGCTGGGCTAGACGGCTCAAGCGCGACGCGCTGACCGTATGGCTGGCTGCGCGCGATCCCGCGGTGCTGCTCCCCGCCAAGATCGTCGCGGGGCTGACAGCAGCCTACGCTTTCAGCCCGATCGACCTGATCCCCGACTTCATTCCCGTGTTGGGACTGGTGGATGACCTGCTGATCGTTCCGGCCGGTGTGTGGCTGGTGCTTCGCCTGGTGCCCGCGCCGGTCCTCGCGCGCCTGCGGAAAAAGGCCGAAAGTTTGGCCGAAAAGCCCGTGAGCAAGGTCGGCCTTGCCATTATGTTGGGTCTTTGGGGGGTGCTGCTCGTGGTCGCGTGGCGCTGGTTCAGCCAGCCTTGATCCCGATAAGCGTGCCTTTTTCGCCGCCGCCCCAGTAGGTGAAATCGATATCGGGGTGCCGCTTTTTCCAGCGGCGAGCGACAAGGCGCTCGCCCGGACGGGCGGCATCGTCGAGCAACACCATACCCCCGGGAGCAAGCCGGTCGAACAGCTGGTCGGCAGCGCCGCGAGTCATCGGGTGGATGGTCCACGGGGGGCCATCGACGACGATTAGATCTATGCCGGGTTCGAGCGCTGGAATGTCGTAGAACAGACCGGGCCAGCCGTTCGGGCTGGGCGTCAGCGGGGCGTACGTTATGTCGGCCGCCAAACCGTGGCCGCCAAGCCATTCACGGGTCTTGGCGACGAAATCTTCATGCTGGTCGAAGCTGGTAAGCTGTCCGCCGCCAGCCTTCTGAAGCGCCTTGGCCATGACCAGTGAAGACGCTCCGCAGCCGAATTCGACCACCCGCGCCGGCTGTTTCTCAAGGATCGTGTCGACGATGAGGTGGAGAAAACCGGTATCGGCCTTCCAGCTGCCAAGGTTGGGGAGGGCGTCTTCGGGAAGGTCGAGGCGGCTTAGCAGGCGTTCCTTCTCGGCCTTGGACCCGCCGCGCAGCGACTTGAGCAAGAACGGCGCCGTGATGGGGGCGAACAGCGCCAAAGTCAGCCGGTCACGCCACGTCACATGCGCGTCGGACGCGTGATCCTTGGGCATAAAGCCGGTCTGTTCGCGGCTCGTCATTCGGCAAAGGGATCCTGGACGAGGATGGTATCTTCGCGCTCGGGACTGGTTGACAGAAGCGTGACCGGGCAGCGGATCAGCTCTTCAATGCGGCGAACATATTTGATGGCGCGCGCGGGAAGCTCGGCCCAGCTGCGGGCACCCGCGCTGCTGCCGTCCCAGCCCGGCATTTCCTCATAGACCGGCTCGACCCGCGCCTGGTCGAACGCGTGGGCGGGCAGGTAATCATATTCCTGTCCGTCGATCTTGTAGCCGGTACAGATTTTCACGGTGTCAAAGCCATCCATGACGTCGATCTTGGTCAGCGCGATGCCCTTCACGCCCGACACCGCGACCGATTGGCGCACCAGCACCGCATCGAACCAGCCGCAGCGACGCTGGCGACCGGTGACGGTGCCGAATTCGTGGCCGCGCTCGCCCAATCGCTGGCCGACTTCATTGTCCTGTTCGGTAGGAAAGGGTCCCGACCCGACGCGGGTGGTGTAGGCCTTGGCGATGCCGAGGACGAAGCCCGCGCTGCCCGGCCCCATGCCGCTGCCAGGCCCGATCGCCCCGGCGACCGTGTTGGACGAGGTGACGAAGGGGTAGGTGCCGTGATCGACGTCGAGCAGGACGCCCTGCGCGCCTTCGAACAGAATGCGTTTGCCTTCGCGGCGGCTCTCGTCGAGCAGTTTCCATACTGGTCGTGCAAAGGGTGTGACGAAGTCGGCGATTTCCTTGAGATCGTTGAGCAGGCGGTCGCGATCGACCTCGGGTTCGCCGAAACCGCGGCGAAGATGATCGTGATGCGCGCAAAGCCGGTCGATCAGCGGGCCGAGGCCGTCGAGATGGGCGAGATCGCAGACGCGGATGGCGCGGCGGCCAACCTTGTCTTCATAGGCTGGGCCGATCCCGCGGCGAGTGGTGCCGATCTTTCCCTTGCCACTGGCATCTTCGCGCAGCGCATCGAGATCGCGGTGGATGGGCAGGATCAGCGCGGCGTTCTCGGCGATCCACAGCACGTCGGGCGTGATCTTGACGCCCTGGCCCTCGAGCTTCTCGACTTCGGACTTCAGCGCCCACGGATCGAGCACGACGCCATTACCGATGACGCTGGGCGTACCGCGAACGACGCCGCTGGGCAGCAGCGACAATTTGTAGACGTTACCGTCGATGACCAGCGTGTGGCCGGCGTTGTGGCCGCCCTGGAAGCGCGCGACGATATCGGCGCGGCTCGCCAGCCAGTCGACGATCTTTCCCTTGCCTTCGTCGCCCCACTGCGCGCCGATGACGGTAACGTTGCCCATGTTCGTCCCTTATCTGGTGGTAGGCCGCTAGTAAGCAGGCGGGTCGGCGCGGTCAAAGCAAGATTACGATCCGGACGTCCTGCGTCGGCGCCTAACGACCAGCGCAATCCCGAGGAAAGCGAGCGCCAGCCCGCCGCCCGCATAATACCAAATCGTACGATCCGCAGTACCTTCGGCTTGTTGGGGCGAGGGCGTAGATTGCTCGAACATCGGCTCGGCGCTCTCGGGGCCTTCGGGGGCTGCCAAAGTCGGGTCGGTATTAGCCCGTTGATCAGTTGCTTCCTGCTGCTCGGGATCCGCGGCGGTCTTTTCGTCCGGGCTCGCGGCGGCGCGGTCTTCATCAGGGGCCGACTTCTCAGGTGCACCGGCGTCCTCGGGCTTGGCATCAGCAGTGCGCGGCAATGTGTCTTTGGGCTGGCTGGCACGCGTATCCGCGATTTTGACGCGCAAGGCCGCTTCGTCGAGCGCACCGTCGGTAAGGCTGTTGCCGATGATGAAGGCGGGCGTGCCGGAAATGCCTGCAGTTCTCGACAGCAAGTCGTTGCGCGCGATCTGCCGGTCGATCGCCGTGCCGTGCCGACCGAGATCGGCCTGCAGCCGTTCCCAGTCCACGCCCGCTCGATCGGCGGCAGCCCGGATGGCGGCATCATCAAGCGGTAGTTTCTGCGCCATCAGCGCACGATGGAACGCCTCGTGCCGCCCTTGGTAGCGCGAGGCTATCGCGTGGCGCGCGGCGTCGTGTGACCGCGGACCGAAGATTGGCGTATCGCGGTAGATGACACGCAGCTTGCGATCGCTGTCGAAGACCCGGCTCACATCGCGTGAGTGGGCGCGGCACGCTGGGCAGGCATAGTCGAAGAAGTAGATAATGGTCACATCGTAGGCCTTGTCGGCGCGTACGGGTGCATCCAGCGGATCGAAAAAATCTTCCCGCGAAGGCGGCGCCTGCACGAAAGTGTCGTCGAATTGCGCAACTGCCGCTGCCGATGGAATCAATGCCGCCACGAGAACGCAGACGAGCTGCAGAAGAGTGTATTTCATGCTTGGCCCATGGGCGATCGTCTCCCATTCGTCTACTGGTTGTGCGCCGAGTAGAGCGGATCGACGCGACGATCCCTTCTGCGACTAGAGGATGGCATACTTGCGCGGGGGGAACCGGTGCGCGCGCCCATTGCGTAAGTGGCTGAGGAGTGCGTTCTATGTTCACATCGAGATGCCTGACGTTGAACGACGGCCGCGATATGCCGCGGTTGGGGTTCGGGACCTACAAGATCGACGATGCCGACGCGGCTGAAACCGTGGGGATCGCGCTGGAGGAAGGCTATGCGCTGGTCGATACCGCCTCGATCTACGGCAATGAACGCGGCGTCGGCGAAGCGCTCGCCGGGCGCGACGATGTCTTTCTGACGACGAAGGTGTGGAATAGCGATCAGGGGTTCGAGCAGGCCAAAGTTGCAACGGCGGCGAGCCTGGGCAGGTTGGGGCGTGCCAGCGTCGACCTGCTGCTGATCCACTGGCCGTGCCCGGACAGGGGCCGAACGGTCGACACCTGGAAGGCGCTGATAGACTTGCGCGATGCGGGCCATGCCAAGTCCATCGGCGTCAGCAACTTCAGGCCGCAGGACCTGGAGAAGATTGTGACCGCGACCGATGTTGTGCCGGCAGTCAACCAGGTCGAATGTCATCCTGCCTTCCAGCAGCGCGAACTGCGGCAGGTGCATGACGACATGGAGATCGTCACGCAAAGCTGGTCACCGTTGGGCCGCGGCGACCTGCTCGACCACGACGTCATCGGCGAGATTGCCGCGGCGCTCGGTGCGCCCCGCTCAGCCGTCATTCTCGCGTGGCACCTGCAATCGGGCCTGTCGGCGATCCCCAAAGCGTCTAGCCGCGAGCACATTGCTGCGAACATGCGGGCCGAGCAGCTGTCGCTCAGCGACGAGCAGATGGAGCGGATCGGCGCCCTGGACGATCCGGACGGCCGTTTGGGACCCGACCCCGCCAACTTCTGCTGAGGGGCGTGCGGTGCGGCTTGGTGATGTCTTGCCTAGCTAAGACTAGGTGATGACTTCCCAGAAAAGCCCGAGCGTCGCGACCAGCGCTACTAGGAACGCCAGCGTGCGAACGTAAGGGATGGCGAGCCAGTAGACGATCGCGTGGGCAACGCGCGCCCAGAAGAAGACCATCGCCCACATCGCCGTCATGCTGTTGTGCTGGTCGGTGACGTGCAGGACCAGCACGAAGACCGCGAACGGCGTCAGCGTTTCGACCGAATTGATGTGCGTTCGGTTGGCGCGTTTCACCCAGGCAGGAAGGTTGGCGGGAGGCGTCGGATCGACATAACCCGATGCCATGTTTTCGGAATTACGCAACAGGCCCACGATGTAGGGCATCCAAAGCAGCGCGGTCAGCAGCGCTGCCCAGGAAAGATAGGTAAGTTCGACGGTCATCAAGCTACCCCCTATTGGTTGATGCATCCAAAGACTGCGACACGCGGTGCCGCAGTCTTCTGGCTACGCCTAATCGAGGGCGATGACAAATATCGGATGCTTGCGTCAGAAGCGCAGCGGCACGACCTGTCGCACGCCGTCGAGCGCGGCCAGCTTCTTGACCGTCTCGGCATCGGGCTCGCTGTCGATCGCGATCAACGCGACCGCCGCGCCGCCAATCTTGCGGCGACCGAGGTTGAAGGTCGCAATATTGATCTGCGCTTGCCCCAGCACGGTGCCGAGCGCGCCGATGAACCCCGGTGCGTCGGTGTTCACGATATAGAGCATCGGGCCGTTGAGTTCGGCCTCGACGCCGACGTCGAACAGGTGGACGAGACGTGGATTGTCGTTACCAAAGAGCGTTCCCGCGACCGTGCGCTTTCCCTTGGGCGTATCGCAAGTGACCCGCACCAGCGTGTGATAATCGCCTTCGTGGCTGTGCCGGATTTCACGCACGTCGAGCCCGCGATCCTTGGCAAGTACCGGGGCATTGACCATGTTCACGCTGTCCGAATAGCTCCCCATCAGCCCTGCAAGGACGGCGCCCGTGATGGGCTTGATGTTGAGTTCGGCCGCGTCGCCTTCGACCTCGACCGCGATGCGTTCGATCTCCTCGCCAAGCACCTGCCCGGCCAGTTTGCCGAGGTTTTCCGCCAATCCCATATAGGGTTTGACGCGCGGGGCCTCTTCGGCCGTAAGGCTGGGCGAATTGATCGCGTTGGTGATCGCACCGGTCAGGAGATAGTCCGAAATCTGTTCGGCGACCTGGATCGCGACATTGACCTGCGCCTCGGTGGTCGAGGCGCCGAGATGCGGGGTCGAGACGAAGCCGGGCGTGCCGAACAGCGGGCTTTCGGTCGCCGGTTCGGTCTCGAACACGTCCAATGCAGCGCCGGCTACCTGGCCGCTATCGAGCGCGTCCTTGAGCGCCGCTTCATCGATCAGGCCGCCGCGCGCGCAGTTGATGATGCGCACGCCCTTCTTGGTCTTGGCCAGCGCCTCGGCATCGAGGATGCCGCGGGTCTGGTCGGTCAGCGGCGTGTGGAGCGTGATGAAGTCGGCGCGTCCCAGCAGCGTGTCGAGATCGACCTTCTCGATGCCGAGTTCGAGCGCGCGTTCGGCGGTCAGGAAGGGATCGTAGGCGATGACCTTCATCTTGAGGCCCAGCGCGCGCGCGGCGACGATCGAGCCGATATTGCCGGCGCCGATCAGCCCCAGCGTCTTGCCGGTCAGTTCGACGCCCATGAACTTGGATTTTTCCCATTTGCCCGCCTGCGTGGAGGCGTCGGCGGCTGGCAGCTGCCGGGCCAGCGCGAACATCATCGCGATGGCATGTTCGGCGGTCGTGATCGAATTGCCGAATGGCGTGTTCATGACGACGATACCGCGCGCGGTCGCGGCGGCGATATCGATATTGTCGACGCCGATCCCGGCGCGACCGATGACCTTCAGGTTCGTTGCGGCATCGAGCAGTTCTGCGTTCGGCTTGGTCGCCGAGCGAACCGCAAGCCCGTCATACTGCCCGATGATCGCCTTGAGTTCGTCGGGCGACAGCCCCGGCTTCTCGTCGACCTCGATCCCGCGTTCGCGGAAAATCTGCGCGGCGCGCGGGTCCATCTTGTCCGAAATCAGGACTTTCATTGCGTTTCACTCCATGCCCAGTCGAGCCAGGGGCCGAGGGCTAAGATATCTTCGGGATTGACCGTGGCGCCGCACCAGATTCGCAGTCCCGGCGGGGCGTCGCGGTACGCACCAAAGTCATGGCCGGCACCCTCGCCATCGATCAGCTTGACCATCGCAGAGATGCGCTCGCGATCGGCACCGTCGCAAGTCAGGCAGATGCCGGTCTTCGATCGCAGTTCGGGCTGCTCGACGAGGTGGTGGAGCCAGTCGCGCTCGGCCACCAGCTGGTCTACTGCGGCGACATTTTCTTCCGCTCGTTTGATCAGGCCGTCGAGGCCGCCGATCGATTGCGCCCATTCGAGGCTGTGGATCGCATCTTCGACGCACAGCATCGACGGCGTGTTGATGGTCGCACCGGTAAAGATGCCCTCGTTGATCTTGCCGCCCTTCTTGAGACGGAACAATTTGGGGAGCGGCCAAGGCGGATCGTAGCTTTCGAGCCGCTCGACGGCGCGGGGGCCTAGGATGAGCACGCCGTGCGCCGCTTCGCCGCCCAGCACCTTCTGCCACGAGAAGGTGGCGACATCGATCTTTTCCCACGGCACGCGCTCGGCGAAAAGCGCGCTGGTGCTGTCGGCCATCGAAAGGCCTTCGCGGCGATTGGGAATCCAGTCGCCGCCCGGAACGCGCACGCCGCTGGTGGTGCCGTTCCAGGTGAAGACGACATCGTTGTGCCAGCCGATCTTCTTGAGATTGGGAAGCTTGCCATAATCGGCTTTCATGGCGTGGGCATCGATCTTCAGTTCGTTGAGGATGTCGTAGACCCAGTCCTTGCCGAAGCTTTCCCAGCCCGCGACGACGACACCGCGTTTGCCCAGCAGGTTCCACATGGCCATTTCGAAGGCGCCGGTGTCGGAGCCCGGAACGATGCCGATACGGTGCGTATCGGGAAGTTCGAGCACGTCGCGCATCAGCGCGATGCAATGCGCCAGCCGCGCCTTGTTGTGCGCGCTGCGATGCGTCCGGCCGAGGCCCGAAAGATCGAGTTTGGAAGGATCCCAGCCCGGCGGTTTGGCGCACGGTCCGGATGAAAAATAGGGTCGCGCAGGGCGCGTTTGTGGTTTCTCTGTCATGTCATTCTCCCCTTGCAGAGAGGCGCACCGCGTTGGGACGGCGTGGCCCGCAAGCTTGATAGGTCAGCCGCACAACGGATGACAGACAGAAAAGGTCGAGCGCCCCGTTAAATATTCGCATTGTTAAGGGGCGACCTTACCGAGTTCCATTAAAGTGTTAATCTGATTTAAGAAATTTCTCATTTCATCGCTTTGTCGCCGCAACTCGTCTCGTCCCTGCCATATCCGGTTTGATTTTCTTAACCTTATCGGCAGACCTTCATTCTCGCAGCGGCCGTTAGGGCATTTACGGAGCTGTCTTTGCGTTGGGGTGGGGATCGCCAACGAATTTGAAATTCAAGAGCGGGTCGGTGACGCATCGACCGGACAGGAGCGGGTCTGAACATGGCGGGAACGGGATTTTTCAACGGTATCATTCGCGATCGCGAGATTTACATCCGCGACGGGGAGAAGGTGCGTCGTATCTATTGCCCGGCGCTCGTCCAGCTTATGGCGCTTTTCGTGGTCGTCTTTCTTACGGCCTGGTCCGGCTACAGCGCTGCCCGTCTTGCCACCGCCGAAACGGCGGTGCTTTCGTATCAGCTGCATGACAGCGAAACGCACGCCCAGATCGCGGAAAAGCAGCGCGTCCTGGCGGTGCTCGCCAAGAACCTGCTCGACGAGAAGATCGAGCGTCGCATGGCCGAACTCGAAGAAATGGGCGTAGCCTATGATCTTCCCGAAGCCATCGGTGGCCCGTTCGAGGCGTCCGAGGAAGGTGACGAGACGTTCCGCCAGCTGTTCACGAGCTGGAAGAAGCTCGACCACCTGCAAGAAGGCACGATCGCCGTGCCGTCGGACATGCCGGTGAAGGGTTCGGCGCTGACGTCGAGCTTCGGCACCCGTACCGATCCCTTCAAGAAGCGCCGCGCCATGCATGCCGGTATCGATCTTGCCGGCCCGAGTGGTACGCCGATCCTGACGACGGCCGACGGCAAGGTACTGCGCGCCGGATATAATCGCGGCGGCTACGGCAACCTGATCGAAGTCGACCATGGCAATGGCATCGTGACGCGTTACGCTCACCTTTCGAAAATCCAGGTTGCGGCCGGTGATACGGTTCGCCGCGGCCAGCAGATCGGCAAGATGGGCTCGACCGGCCGTTCGACCGGTAGCCACCTCCACTATGAAGTCCGCATCGACGGCAAGCCGGTCAATCCGCTGCCCTTCATGAAGTCGACCGATTACCTCCTGGCGATGGAAGACAATCTGTCGATGCACGAAATCGCTCTGGGCGGCGGCGACGGCCAGTAAGGCTTGCGGCAAGGCTGGGGCGACCTTATCTCGCTCCACGTGACTGACATCATTCTCACCGAAAACGCGGCCAAGCGGGTCGCTGCGATCGCCGCCAAGCAAGGCGAGCCCGCCGTGCTGCGCCTGTCGGTCGAAGGCGGCGGCTGTTCTGGTTTCACCTACAAGTTCGAGCTCGGTGCGGTCGAGGATGACGATATCAGCACCGAGGAAAGCGGCGTCACGCTGGTCGTCGACCCGGTAAGCATCGACCTGGTGCGCGGTTCGGCGGTCGACTATGTCGAAAATCTCGGCGGCGCCAGCTTCCAGGTGACCAACCCCAATGCAGCAGCAGGCTGCGGGTGCGGTTCGAGCTTTTCGATCTGATCGATGCGGATCGTCAGCTATAACATCAACGGTCTTCGCGCGCGGTTGCCGCGGCTCATCGAATATCTCGACAAGGAAAAGCCCGATATCGTCTGCCTTCAGGAACTGAAGGGCGAAGTGGACGGATTGCCCACCGGCGATGTCGAAAAGGCGGGCTATCACGCGCTTTGGCATGGGCAGAAGGGCTTCAACGGGGTCGCGATCCTGTCGAAGGACGAAGCCAAGCTTCGTCGCACCGGTCTTCCGGGCGATCCGCTTCCTGATCAGAGCCGCTATATCGAGGCCGAGCTTGGCGACCTCATTGTCGCGTCGATCTACCTACCCAACGGCAATCCCATCGGCACCGAGAAATTCGACAAGAAGATCGAATGGATGGCGCGGCTGGCAGACCATGCAGAAGCGCTGCTGAAGGAAGAACGCCCGGTAGTGCTCGCCGGTGACTATAATGTCATCCCGGAAGATCGCGACACCTATAGCGTGAAGGCCATGGTTCACGATGCGCTGATGCAGCCCGAAAGCCGCGCTGCGCTGCGCGCGATCGTCTACCAGGGCTGGACCGATGCCCTGCGCGCGGCGTTGCCCGATAAAGAAAAGCTGTGGACATTCTGGGATTACCAGCGCGGAGCGTGGCCGCAGAACCATGGCTTTCGCATCGACCATTTCCTGTGTTCGCCGCAGGCCGCCGACCGGCTTGCGGGCGCGGGCGTGCACAAATGGGCGCGCGGCGAGGAAAAGGCGAGCGATCACGCCCCTGTCTGGGCCACTCTCACCGAAGCCTAGCCGCCTACGACGTAGCCTCCATTGGGGTGAAGCACTTGTCCGGTCATGTAGCTGGAATCGTCGCATGCAAGGAACAGGAAAGCCGGTGCAACTTCGTTGGGCTGGCCCGGTCGTCCCATCGGCGTGTCTTTGCCGAAATCGGGAATATCTTCGGGCGGCTGGCCACCGAACGGGTTGAGCGGCGTCCAGATCGGTCCCGGAGCCACCGCGTTCACCCGGATACCCTCACCGACGAGGTTTTGGGACAGTGACCGCGTGAACGCGGTAATTGCGCCCTTGGTGGCGCTATAGTCGAGCAGATTGGCCGACCCCTTGTACATCGTAACCGACGTGCAGTTTATGATAGCTGCGCCCTTTCTGAGATGGGAACGCGCCGCTTGGGTAAGATAGAACATCGAAAAGATGTTGCTCTGGAAAGTGCGCTTGAGCTGTTCTTCCGTAATATCGCGAATGTCGTCATCGGGATGCTGTTCGCCGGCATTGTTGACCAGCACATCAATCCCGCCGAACTTCTCGGTGACCTCGGCGATCACCCGGTCACACATCTTCGGGTAGCCGAGGTCGGCAGCGATCGCGATGGCTTCTGCCCCCTCGTCCTTGCATGCCGCGACGGTCTTCTCGGCATCCTCATGCTCACAGAGGTAGACGATTGCGACCTTCGCCCCTTCTCGGGCAAACAGGACTGCCGTGGCGCGGCCTATACCGCTGTCACCGCCGGTGACGATGGCGACCTTGTCCTGCAACCGGCCCGATCCGGGATATCGCGGTTCCCACTCGGGCTGGGGCGAAAGCTTGCTTTCTTCACCAGGCAAGCGGTCTTCATGGATCATCGGCTCGACGATTTCTGACATGGCGATAAACTCCTTCGCCACGACAACCTTCAAGATCGGCAGTGTGTTGCGGACGCGGCGACGAACCGCCCTGTCAGAGCGGTTTTTCGAAGATCCGGTAGGTGTGGTTGATGCCCGAACCCGGCAGCTCGGCGATCGACATCATCCCTTTATTGTCTTCGAGCACCCAGCCGAATTCGCCGAAATGAATGCCGTATTTGTCGACGCAGACGCGCCGGGTGTATTCGATTAGCATGAAGGCGAGCTGGCTGGCGAGGCGGCCTCTCTGATGCTCTTTGCGCACCCCCATCAAGGGCACGCGCACGCGCCGCGTATATGGCTTGCGCAAACGCCACAGCAGCTTGGCCCAGCCGAAGGGGAATAACTTGCCGTCGAGATCCTCAATCAGCTCGTTGATGTCGGGGATGGTGATCATGAAGGCGGCCGGCTTGCCGTCGACTTCGGCTATCTTGACGAGGTCCTCGACGATGATCGGTTTGAGCGTTTTGCCGGCATAGGCGATCTCCGCATCGGTCAGCGGGACATAGCCCCAATTCTCGCTCCACGCGTCATTGAGAATGTCGAGAATGATCGCGGCCTCCTCGTCGAACTTCGACTTGTCGACGTCGCGGATGCGGATGCGGTCATTACGCTCGCCCAGCTCGATGAGCTTGTCGATCACGGGGATCATGTCGATGCGAATATCGAGCCCGAACGTGTGGAGATTTTTCACTCCCTCATATCCAGCCGCCGTGACCCAGCCCTGATATTCGGGGCGATGGTGGCCCATCATGATCATCGGCTTTTCTTCGAAGCCATCGACGAGCAGGCCCGGCTCGTCCCAGATAGACAGGCTGATCGGTCCCATCGCGCGCGCCATTCCCTGCTTGCGCAGCCATTGCTCTGCAGTCTCGATCAGCGCTGCTGCGGCTTCCGCATCCTTGGCTTCGAACAGGCCCCACAGCCCGCATCCCGGATAGCGTTCGAGCCAGAGGTCATCGACATGGGCGCTGATCCGCCCGACGACCTCGTCGCCGCGTTCGGCAAGGAAAAGCTGGAGGCGGCCATGTTCGAACCACGGGTTCTTCTTCTCGTTGAGAAGCCCGTGCACCTCGGATTTGAGCGGCGGCACCCAGTAAGGATCGTCGGCATAGATCGACCAGACGACGTCGACGAACTTCTTCTTGTCGGCACCGGTTTCCACGGGCCGTATCGTGAGCGTGGTGGACATGGAAAAGGGCTAGCCGAGCCGGTCGCCGATGTCATCCGCGATTAAGGTGCGCAATGTCATGATTTCACGAAAGAAACAGGCGGCTTTGCCTTGATGGTGCCATGATCTGTCGCCAGATGGCGCACCCAGGACAAGATTCATGAACGAAACGACCTATCCAGGCGGGGTCGCACGCGACGCCCGCACCGAAGACACGAACGTCCGCCGCGCCATGCGCAGCGGCGATGACAAGGCGTTGCTCAAGGCCGCCGCGCAGCTAACGCGCGGCCTCAACACGCCCAACCCGACAATCTTCTGGCTCGATATGCTGGGAAGCGCGCTGCTCGGCTATGCCGCGCTTGCGTTCGCGATGTTTGGCGAAGGAACGGGGCTGCGCATCGGCGCGGGGCTCCTCGCGGTGCTTGCGTTGTATCGTGCCGGCAGCTTCATTCATGAGATCAGCCATATCAAGAAGGGCGACCTTCCGTATTTCCGTCTCGTGTGGAACGCGCTGGTGGGCGTGCCGCTGTTCGCGCCGAGCTTCATGTATGAAGGCGTGCACAATCAGCACCATGCCAAGACCAAGTATGGCACCAAGGACGATCCGGAGTATTTGCCGCTCGCATCGATGAAGCCGTGGTCGCTCCCGATCTTCATGATCGGCGGCACGCTGGCACCGTTCCTTTTGTTCTTCCGTTTTGCGATCCTGGCACCCATCAGCTTCGTTTCGAAGCGCGTGCGCGATGAAGTGGTCGGTCGTTATTCTGGCCTGCAGATTAATCCCGAATTTCGCCGCGAACGCCCTGTCGGCGACGCGGCGCGCCAGTTTACCTATCAGGAAGTGGCGGCATTCGCGTGGTCGTGGATCCTGATCGCGGCGCTGGTTGGCGGCGTTCTGCCGCTCGGCGCCTTCGCGATCTTCATGGGCGTGGCCTGCGGCCTGATGGGTCTCAACCAGCTGCGCACCATGGTCGCGCATTTCTGGGAAAACGACACGCAGGAGCCGATGAGCGTTACCGCCCAGTATCTCGACAGCGTCAATGTGCCGCCGCCGGGCCTACTGCCGGCGCTGTGGGCGCCGGTGGGACTGCGCTATCACGCGCTGCATCACCTGCTGCCGGGCGTGCCCTATCACAATCTTGGCGAAGCGCATCGCCGCCTGGTGGCGGAGCTCGAGGATAGCAGCCTGTATCATCGCACGTCGCGGCGCGGGCTGTGGACGCTGGTATCGCACCTCGCGTCGGCTACGACCGGCAAGCGCGCTTAAGGTTCGCAGTCGCCTTGCCCCCGGCAAGGCTTGGTGCTCACTCTTCGGTCCTGACAAGGACGCTCTCACCGATCAGGAAGAACAGGAGCACCGGCCCCCATGCGGCGAGCCAGGGCGGGTAGACGCCTGCCGTGCCCATCGCGAGGCTGAAATTGTCGGCGACAAAATAGGCAAAGCCCAGCGCCATGCCGATCGTGGCGCGCAGCAACACTTGACCAGAACGCGCCAGCCCGAAGGCGGCCACCGACGCCAGTAGCGGCATTAGCAGCGTCGACAGCGGCGCGGTGATCTTGTGCCACCACCCGGCACGCGCCGCTTCGGTGGGGCGCCCCGCGGCCTCGAGCGCCTCGATGTCCTCGGAAAGGGTGATGATGTCGGTGCTGTCCGGGTTGACCGTAGCCAGCTTGAACTGGCTCGGCGTAACCCCGGCGAGCCCCGTTCCCGTGGCCCCTTCGCGCACCATGTTCATCTCGGCATCGTAGGTTTCGATCCCCTCGAACGCCCATCGGTCCTCGCCGGGGATTGGGCGGACCGTATCGACCCGGGCCACGGATTTCAGAACGCGGTCTTCGAGGCGATAGATCGACACGTCCTGCAGGCGGAAATCTTCGCCGGTGCCGGCGGCTAGACGGGCATGGACCTGGCCGCCCTGCGAACGGATCCAGACGTTGCTCATGATGCCGCTTTCGGGGGGGACGGGTTTGTAGTCGTTGTCCTGCCAGGCGGTCACCACGCGCGCGCTGTTCACCTTCACCGTTTCATTGAATACGAACAGTCCGACCGCAACGATGGCGGCCGTGAGGATCAGCGGTGCCAGGATCTGGTGGGCGGACAGGCCTGCCGCCTTCATCGAAATGACCTCGCTATTCTGGTTGAGCGCGGTGAAGGCGATCAAGGTGCCGAGCAACGCAGCGAAGGGCAGGAATTGGGAGATCAGCAGCGGGAGGCGCAACCGCACGTAGCGCCACAGGTCCGCATCTGTATTGCCCTCGACAGCAAGGATTTTGCCGCTTTCGCCCAGCAGGTCGAGCATCATCAGCACCATGACCAGCGCAATCAGCACGGCGAAGGTGCGCGTGATGAACAGCTTTGCCATGTACAGCGTGATCTGGCGCGAGGGCAGGAAGTCGAGGTTGATCATTCAGCCGGGGCTTCTTCTGCTTCGCGTCGTTTTGCAAGAGCACGGGCCCGCGGATCAGGGATGACCCTTTTGATCAGCTTGCCGAACTTGGCGAAAGCCGCTTCCAATGCACCGATCGGCTGGCCGCCGGGCCGGTGGGCGATGACATGGTACATCCAGCAGATGAGCGCCAACATACCGAGCAGCGGGGTGTAGAGCGCGACCTCCGGATTGAGCCGACCTTGCGCGCCTGCGGCTTCGGCATACTGGTTGATCTTGTGATAGGTCACCACGATCACGATGGCCACGAAGATGCCGAGCGACGAGGACGAGCGCTTGGGCGGTACTGCCAGCGCCACGGCGAGCAGCGGTAGCATCAACATCATAAAGACCTCGACCAGCCGGAAGTGGAGGTTGGCGCGCGCGGCAAGATTTTCTTCGCGGCTGCTGGCCTTGCCGCCATAGGCGATGGCGGCGACCTCGGGCAGCGTAAGTTCCTTGATGATGTCACCGCGTCCACGCTCGCGGAAAGACGATGTTTCGGGCAGCGCAATCGGCAAATCGTACGTATCGAAGGCGAGCGTGCGCGGCGTCGCGAAATCTGGCTCGTCATGGATGAGGCGTCCGTCCTGGAGGCGAAACAGGATGGTCGAAGGATCGTCAGTCGCGAGAAACTGGCCCTGCGTCGCGCTGGCAGCGATGCGGCGACCGTTATCTTCTTCCATTGAAACGAAGATGCCCTTGAGTACCGTCCCTTCGTCCTCGCTTTCCTCGATACGCAGCGTGATGCCGTCGCCCAGCTTGTTATATTCGCCGACATCGATTGCAGCACCGAGCGCCCCCGAGCGCAGGTCGAAGCGCAGGCCTTCATAATTGTAGCGTGAATAAGGCTCGAGAAAGCTGACGATGCCAAGGTTCACCACCAGAAGGCCGACCGCAAACATGTATGGCACCTTGAGCATGCGACCGTAGCCCACGCCGATACCGCGCAGCGCATCGAGTTCGGACGACAAAGCGAGTTTGCGAAACGCCAGCAGGATGCCGAGCATGAGCCCAAGCGGGATGGCCAGCGCGGCATATTCCGGGAGCAGGTTGGCGAGCATTCGCCAGACCACGCTGACCGGTCCGCCGGTCGCCACCACGAAATCGAACAGGCGCAACATCTTGTCGAGCGTGAGCAACATCGCGGCGATCACTAGCGTACCAATGAGCGGCAAGGTGATGGATCGGACCATGTAACGATCGATAAGGCTTAGGTTCATTTGTCCGGCTTTAATGGGCGTTTGACCATGATTTGGCCCCATTGCGCGGCAATGTGAAGCCCATGCACGCCTTGAAACAGGGCAAGTCGGGCTTATTTGGTAGCAAAACAAGACGGATCCAGTGCATATTCTATCGCCACCCTTGTCGTTAGCCGTATCGGGCGCCCTCGCATTGGGCGGTCTGGCGCTTGCCGGACACGCTACTCCGGCGGCTGCCACAACGGCCGCCGTAGTAACGCAGATCGGCGATGTCGGCCATTGCGACGGCGGAAAAGCGGCAATCCTGGTACGCGTGTCGGGTTTCAAGACGCGCGAGGGTGAACTCCGCCTCGATCTTTATGACGGCAATCCGGACAACTGGCTCGTTGGCGGCAAGAAAATCCACAAGGTGCACATGTATCCGATCCCCCAATCGGGTCCGGTCGATGTGTGCGTGAAAGTCCCGGGGCCCGGTACCTACGCTTTTGGACTGCAGCACGACGTCAATCGCGATTATGAACTCACCCGCGTCGATGGCGGTGCCTTTTCGAACAATGCGCGAGTCACGCTGCTTGAGCGCAAGCCGCGCCACAGCAAGGCTGCCTTTACCGTGGGTAACCGTACCAAGCGCATCGGGATCAGGCTGCTTTACCTGCGCGGGCTATCGATCGGGCCAGTCAAGAACCCGGTCTAGCGAGCGGCGGCGCTGGGGCCGCCAATCTCCACATTGCCGAGCGCGCTTGCCACGGCGCTGGCCAGGGCGCTGACCGTGAAGGGTTTGCGCAGCAGTTCGTAACCCGCAAGCTCGTCGGAATCGCCATCGCCGACATAGCCGGTGACGAAAAGCACTGCGATATTGTCCTGGCGTGCGCGCAGTTCTCTGACGAGTTCGGGGCCGGTCATCTCGGGCATGATGACATCCGAAATGACAAGATCGAAGGCGCCCGGCTTGAAGATCTCGAGAGCGGCAGCGCCGGAATCGACGCTTTCCGGCGCGTAGCCCAGGTCTTCGAGCGCACCCAGCGTGGCCGCGCGAACGCGCTCATCATCCTCGACGATCAGGATGCGCGCATCGGCCGGCGCCATCACCTCGTGCGGCGCTGCGGGCTTGGCGGCGGGATGCAACGTGACCTTCCCGGCCTCGATCGTCGTACGCGGCAGATAGAGCGCCACGCTGGTGCCCTTGCCGACTTCGCTTTCAATACCGACTTCGCCGCCCGACTGGTGCGCGAAGCCGAAGATCTGAGACAGGCCAAGACCGGTGCCCTTGCCGACTTCCTTGGTGGTGAAGAAGGGTTCGAAGGCGCGCGTGCGCACCTCTTCGGACATCCCGCACCCATCGTCGATGACCGACAGTTTGAGATAATCGCCCGCCTGGATGTCGCCGATCTCGTTGTCCGACAGCGTGACATTGTCTGTGCGGATGGTGAGTTCGCCTTTGCCGTCCATCGCATCGCGCGCGTTGACCGCGAGGTTCAGGATGGCGTTTTCCAGCTGGTGGGCGTCGACGAAGATCGGCCACGCCTCGGTATCGAGATCCAGATTGATCGAGATACGTTCGCCCAGCGTGCGATCGAGCAGTTCGCGCATCGACTGGACCAGTTCATCGCTCTCGACCCGTTCGGGGTGGAGGGGTTCGTGGCGTGAGAAGGACAATAGCCTGCGGGTCAGCGTGGCGGCGCGGTTGGCGCCTTCCATGCTGTTGTTGAGGTGCGTCAGCAGTTCGCGGCGCGGACCGTCAATGCGCCGTCGCGCGAGATCGAGCCCGCCGACGACTACGGCGAGCATGTTGTTGAAATCGTGCGCGATCCCGCCGGTAAGCTGGCCGACCGCCTCCATCTTCTGGACCTGGCGCAGCTGAGCTTCGGCGGCGGCGCGTTCTTCGGCTTCGGCCTTGAGCGCCTCGTTGGCCGTCTGCAGTTCTGCTGTCCGTTCGGCAACGGCGGCTTCGAGCGCGTCGGCGCGCTCGGACTCCACTTCGATCTCGCGGCGGCTGGCCAGATACTGGTTGAATGTACGGAGTGCAAAAACACCCATGGCTAGCGCGATGGCCGCCACCAGCGCACCGAGATACCCCAGATAGTCGGTCAGCTTGCCAGCGCGCGCGGAGAATAAGCTGGTCTGCTCGATCGACGCCGTGAGTGCGCTGCGCTCAGCGCGCGCAATTTCGCGAAGGATCGTGGCGATCGCCGTAATCGAGGCACTGTCGCCGGCCTGATAAAAAAGGCTGATGCCGCCGCTGCCTTGCCCGGCAGTTGCAGCGCGCGCAGCAGCCGACAGTTCCGCGTGGCGCTCATCGAAATTGACGCGCAGCCGCTCGACCCGTTCGCGCTGTTCGGGATCGTTGGCGACCAGGCGCTCCAATTCATTGAGCTGCTGTTCGGCCAGTCGCCATTCGGAATAATAGATGCTGCCGGTGAAGCGATCTTCATCGAGGACATAGCGACCCAGCGCTGCTTCGGCGTTGGAGATGCTGGCATCGAGCGTTCGCGTCAGCAGCGTCACGTCATAGGCATGGCGTTCGCGTGCTTGCGCGGCTTCACGTGCTTCGTTGGAGGCCGAGACCATCCAGATCATGAACAGGAGCATGAGCGTTGCGAACAGCGCAACGAACGCCGCCACGCCGCGGCGCCAATCGAAGGCGGTCTGATCCCCGTCCGTCATGCTCCCACCCTTCTAATCGCCTTGGCGACTCAGGAAAAGAGTCAATCGATACAACCTGTTGCGCGGCCCGCGCGCTCGAACATGCCGAGGATTTCGGTTACCTGCTCGGATGAATGCTCGGCGCATAGCGAACAGCGCAAGAGTGTCATGCCTGCAGGCGTCGCCGGCGGACGCGCCAGATTGACGTAGAGGCCCTCTTTCAAGAGTGCGTCCCACATCGCCGCGCCGCGCTCCAGATCGGGCATGATGACCGATATGATCGCGCTCTCCGGTTCCTTGGTCCCGAGTTCGAAGCCCAGCTTCGTAAGGCCGTTGTGAAGGCGCGTCGAATTTTCCCACAGATGATCGCGCTTGTCCTTCGCGCTCATGATCTTGCGGATCGAGGTGGCCGCGGTCGCCATCACGCTGGGCGGCAGCGACGCGGTGAAGATGTAACTGCGGCTGGCAAGGCGCAGGATCTCGAACTTGGGGTGGTTGGATACGCAATAGCCGCCGACCGTGCCCACCGATTTTGAAAAGGTGCCGATGATAAAGTCGACATCGTCAATCACGCCCTGCGCTTCGGCGACGCCGCGCCCGTTTTCGCCGATGAAGCCCATCGAGTGCGCTTCGTCGACCAGCACCATCGCGCCATATTCCTTGGCAAGCGGGACCATCTTGTCGAGCGGCGCGGTATCGCCAAGCATCGAATAGACGCCCTCGAGGATGACCAGTTTGCCGGCATCTTCGGGCAGGCGTTTCAGCCGCTTCTCCAGCGCCTCGATATCGTTGTGGCGGAAGGGGACGACGTTGGCGTTGCCCATCGCGCAGCCATCGTAGATCGACGCGTGGCTATCCATGTCGAGGATGATGTAATCGTCCTTGCCCGCGATCGTCGAGATGATGCCGGTATTGGCGAGGTAGCCGGTCGAAAAGACCATCGCCCCCGACATGTCGAAAAATTCCTTGAGCGCCGCTTCGCAGTCCTTGTGCAGCGAATAGGTCCCGTTCAGCACCCGGCTGCCCGTCGTGCCCGAGCCAAAGTCGTCGAGCGCCTTCTTGCCCGCCGCGATCACGTCGGGATCGAAGGTCATGCCCATGTAATTATAGGTGCCCAGCAGGATGGTCTCGCGCCCGTTGCAGATGGCCACGGTCGGCGACAATACCTCTTCCATCACCAGCCCGAACGGGTCGGTCAGGCCGCTGTCGATCAGCCCCTTATGCTGGGCGATGATCGGATCAAACTTGGAAAGGAGGTCGCTCACTTGTTCGTCATCTCGGTGACCGCGTCGACAAGCTGGCCGACCTTCTCGATTTCCGCCTGCTGGTTCATCGTGATGAGGATGTCGAACTCGTCTTCGACCTCCGCGACGAAATCGAGCACGGTGAGGCTGTCCCACTCGAGATCCTGCGCAAAGCGCGTCTGTTCGGTGACGTCGACGCCCTTCTTGTTGAACTGGTCGATCAGCTTGAAAACGCTCGTCTTTACGGTGTCACGGTCGCTCATAGGTTCCCCGATAGGTTGGTTGGCGTGCGCTTTGGCAATCGAATACGGCGCAATAAGGGCCAAATCCGCCCTAAAGCCAAGCTTTTTCCCGATACCAGGCCGCGGTGTCGGCCAGGCCCTTCTCGGCGCTGATCCGCGGCTGCCAGAAGCTTGGCGAAGGGCGGCGGTCTTCACGCACGACCCAGTCGGGATGGCAGAAATAGGCGGCGCGGTCGGCGGTAAGCTTGGCCTGGCGGCCACGAAACAGGCCGTCGAGCTTCGCACCCATGCGCACGAGGCCAGGGCTCATCGAAAAACTGCGCGGGTTCCTGCCGACGGCGCGGCCCAGCGCATCGGCAAATTGCTTGTGCGAGAAACCGTTATGCGTGCCGTCATCGGGCTCGAGAATGGTGCCCGACGGCCCGCCTTCGGCAAGCTTGAGCAGCAGTTCGGCAAGATCGTCGGCATGGATGAGCGACAGCCGGCCCGGCGGCGGCAGGACGACAAACCCGCGCTTGGCCATCTTGAAAAGTTCGAGCGTTTCGCGGTCACCAGGACCGTAGACGGCGGGCGGGCGAACGATGACGGCATCGATGCCGCTATCGAGCACCAGCGCTTCGGACGTGCGCTTGCTCGCGCCGTAGAGCGACACGTCCGGTTCACGCGCGGCGAGGCTGGAGACGTGGACGAAGCGTTTGACGCCCTGTTTTGCGGCGGCTTCCAGAAGCTGCGCCGTGCCCGTCACATTGCCTACCTCGAAGGCCGCGGCATCGCCGTTGATGACACCTGCAATGTGGATCACCGCGTCGGCGCCGGCACATAACTCCTCGAGCGCCTGCGTGTTCGCAAGATCGCCGCGAACCCAGGTCACGCCATCGCGCGGGTCTTGCGCGCGGCGGGTCAGGCAGGTGAGGTGACGCCCCTTGGCAACTTCAAGCAAGCGGCCACCGACAAAGCCCGTCGCGCCGGTGACGGCGATCCTCAAACCGGTGACCAAGGTTTTTCCTCATGTTCGCTTTCGGGGTCCGCCGTCTGCTTTTCGGGCAAAATTTCGATGAGCTTGTCGAGCACCGCGTCGAGCCCTTCCTTCGATGCCGCCGACGCGATCATCGGGCGTTGGCCGGTTTCGGCTTCGATCTTGTCGGCGCTGTCTTGAAGTATTTCGTCGGGTACGATGTCGGCGCGGCTGAGCACAATGATCTCGCGCTTTTCCGTCAGCCCGTGACCATATTCTTCCAGTTCGCCGCGCACGGTGCGGTAAGCCTCGACCGCATCGTCGAGATCGCCGTCAATAAGGTGCAGCAGCACCTTGCAGCGCTCGACATGGCCGAGAAAACGATCGCCGATGCCCGCGCCGTCGGCGGCGCCTTCGATCAGTCCCGGGATATCGGCCATGACAAAGCTGCGGCGCTTATGTTCGACCATCCCCAGCTTGGGATGGATGGTGGTGAAGGCGTAGGCACCGACCTTGGCCTTGGCGTTGGTCACTGCGTTGAGGAAGGTCGATTTGCCCGCATTGGGCAGACCCACCAGCCCGACATCGGCGAGCAGTTTGAGGCGCAGCCACACGGCCATCTCCTCGCCCGGCCAGCCCGGCTGGTGCTGGCGCGGAGCGCGGTTGGTGGACGACTTGTAGCTTGCGTTGCCGCGACCACCATCGCCGCCGCGCAGAAGCGTGATGCGCTGGCCTTCCTTGGTAAGATCCGCGATGAGCGAACGATCGTCATCGTCGGCAAGGATCTGCGTGCCCACCGGCACCTTGATGACAAGATCCTTGCCGCCGGCACCCGTCTGGTTGCGCCCGGCGCCGCCCTTGCCGCGCGGCGCCTTGAAATGCTGCGTGTAGCGAAAATCGATCAGCGTGTTGAGCGCGGGCACGGCTTCGAAGATCACATCGCCGCCCTTGCCGCCATCGCCGCCATCGGGGCCGCCAAACTCGATATATTTTTCGCGCCGGAAGGAGACGGCACCGCCGCCGCCTGCACCCGATGCGATGTGGATTTTAGCCTGGTCTAGAAAGTGCGCCATGTCACTTTAACTCCCCAAGCACGGCAAGGATCTGTTTGACCGCAATTTCGTGCGCGGCGCTATGTTCGTTGCCGGTGGCGCGGGCGATCTCCTCGCCCACCAGCGCGTCGCCGATGGCCAGCAGGACGAGGCCCATCGTCGCCTTGTCGAGCGGGCGATCATCGCCGGGCTCGGTAATCGCCTCGACCACCTCGGACACCGCGCTCTCCACCGCGGCGAGCGCTTCGCGGCGACGCGACAGGACTACCCAGGCGATAAGCTCTCCCAGGCCCTGCTCGCGAAACGCCGTGAACATCTCCTCGACGACGTGACGCAGCTTGGTTTTTCCGGCGCGATAATTGCCAATCGAACCCGTGATCGAACTGGCGACCTCGTGCGCGATTTCGTCGGCCAGCGCCGCATGGAGGCCGTCGACGCTGCCGAAGTGATGCAGTAGGTTGGCGTGGGTGCGGTGGATCTTCGCTGCCACCGCTTTGAGGGTCACGCTCCCCATGCCTTTGTCGCGCAGCAGCTCGCGCGCTGCAGCAACGGCAGCGGCGCGGCTTTGTTCGGGCGACATGCGTTTACGAGTCGGTAAGCTTATTGACATAATTGTCAGTTATAACCATCTATGACTAAACCGTCTCTTTGGAGTGAAGTGATGCCAACCGCAACCGTTACCCCCATCGATCTTGCGATCACGCCGCGCGATCGGCGCTTCGGGCGGGAGGATCAGACCCCGCGCCATTGGCATGGCGGCGATCCCTATGCGACGGCTTTTTACAACGCGTTGTCGATCACCTTTCCCAAGGGAGAGGCCTTTTTCGTCGATAGCGTGCGGGCCTTCCGCCACGGCGCCGACCCGCGGCTGGCCGAGGACATCAAGAATTTCGTGACGCAGGAAGCGATGCACAGTCGCGAGCATGTCGCCTTCAACAATCGCGCGGCCGATGCGGGCTATGACATCAAGCCACTCGAGGACAAGGTGCAGGAGCGGCTCGATTTCGTCGCGACCAAGCCCAAGATTGCCAGCCTTGCAGCGACCATGGCGCTCGAACATTTCACCGCGATCTTGGCGCACGAATTACTTGCCAACCCAAAGCATCTGGAAGGCGCCGACGAGGCGACCGCCGAATTATGGCGCTGGCACGCGTCCGAAGAGATCGAGCATAAGGGCGTGGCCTTCGACACCTGGATGCATGCGACCAAGGACTGGTCGCGCACCAAGCGCTGGAAGGTAAAAAGCCTGGTGATGGTCAACGTGACCTATAATTTCCTCAAGCATCGCTGGGAAGGGATGCTCGAACTGCTGCGGCAGGACGGGCTGACCGGTGCCAAGGCGAAATGGCACATGTTTAAATATGCCGTCCTGTCGCCCGGCATGGTGCGCAAATGGATCAAGCCGTGGATCGCCTACTTCCTGCCAAGCTTCCACCCGTGGAACGAGGACGACCGCCAGCTCATCCGCGATTATGACGCGGCGGTCGGCACCAAGTTCGATACGACGGGCAAGAAAGTGCGCCGGGCGGCTTAGCGCTCCGGCGCACTTCGTGTTCCGTTTATGCCATCAATTTGTCGCTATCGCGATTCCCATTTCGGGCAGCTTTGCAGCTTGTGTGAAGAAATCTAATGTTCCCACTGAGGTGACCGCGTCACCGGAGTGAATCCCATAAGCAACTCCACCATAAAGCCAAGGAGAGCCGCTGTCCGAACTAATGGCTACATCTCGATCGACCGCAGTATATGGCCCATCACTGCCAAACCAAATGTTGTTAGACTTTACGTATGCGCACTGTTGGGTCTGATCCCTCTTGATAATACACACGGCGCTTCCAACACTTGGATTTAATGGTGCAGTGTTTGTTATGGAATAGTAGGTGCCGCTCTGCCATCGAACCCTGTTCAAATACGTATTCGATGTATTCCGAAATCACGCCACATCCAAGCCGTTGGCTTCTTTGTGTCCCATACGCGTTCCGATTTGCGCTCCGCGATGCGTTTGCGTTTGCCCAGCATACTTGGCGCAATGGCCAGCCGTAGAAATGCCACGCGTAGAGCCGCTGAGGACAACAAACCCTGCAGAACAGTTGCTTCCGTACGTAAACCCATCTGCGGGGTCGACAAATGTTCCATTAGTAGCCCCTGCACCTTTTACAACAGCTTCAGGCCTACGCACTAAGGCTTTCTCTGCCACGGTAACGAAATCTCGTGGCGTAACCGAACCATCCGCGATCAATTTGTTCAACGCCACAGGATCGCTTGGGTATAGGATAAGCTGATTTCGTTGAACGATCAGCTCGAAACCGACGTCAATTCCTAGCGATTCCAGCAAAGCTGTAAGTCGCCTACGCTCGTCTTGAATCTCCTTCATCGAGTAGCGGACGTTTTCAATGTTTGACGCCGCGCTGAGTTCGGGGTCGGCAATGGTCTTAGCGCCCCCGCCTCGGAAAGCGAAATTCACCCGGAAATTTTTGCGGCCATGCTCTATCCAACTTCCGGCAAATTCGGGATCATTCGCAAATTTCTCAGCTTGCCTGTCAGCAAGAATTTGTAGTCGAGCACGGCGAACGGCTTCGCCGACGCTGATACCTTCCATTTCAGCAACGATTTTCGCTTGAGACACCCAATCCGGCATTCCGCCCGAGGGGTTTGCTTCTTGGGCTGTCGCCGCGCAACCAGCCGTCACACCAAATAAAACAAGGAAAAATTTGCTCGAAATACACATGACGCTCTCCATACCAACTCGAGACAACTACCGTTACCGAGCTTAACGGCAGTGAAATGCGTGATTCAGGTGCAAAATTGTTCCAGCGCTATATCTTGAGAAATCACCAAACAGCGCGCTTAGGCCGCGACCCGACCGGCACCCTCCGCCAGATCCAGCGCGTACATCAGCACTTCGGCCTCTTCGCCGCGGCCGCAGCTGTGGCGAATTGCCTTTTCGCCGGTGGCAACAAAGCCAAGCTTGCGCAGGACGCGGCCGCTTGCCGGGTTGTCGGTGAAGTGGCCGGCGACGATCTGGTTGAACCCTAGCGTCTTGGCGATATCGAGCGCGGCGAGGCAGGCTTCGGTCGCATAGCCCTGGTTCCAGTGCTTGCGGGCGATCCAGTAGCCGAGTTCTATCTCACCGCTTTTCATGCGGTCGAAGCCGAGGATGCCGACGATCTCGGCATTATCGCGCTTGGTGATCAGCATGACGGGGAGCTTGGCTGACGCCATTGTCGCCAGATGCTTTTGCGCGTCCTTGAGCCCGTATGGCCATGGCGCGCGCGCAAGGTTACGCACGATCTGCTCGTCGGCGATGGCGCGCGCCATCGCGGGCGCATCGTTGGACCAGCCGGGGCGCAGCAGCAGACGCTTGGTAACCGCGAACATCATTCTTCTCCTTGCCGCCCCGCTAGGGGGCCCAGGTGACAATTCAGGGAGAAGTTTCTGACAAACGAAAAAAAGGGAGAAGAGGGGCGGCCTCTTCTCCCTTTTAGTCTTGCTAGACTTGTCGGACCGTCCCTCCGGTGGGACCGCCCTTTAGCGACAAGTCCCGATTATTCAGCCGCCTCCGGCATAATGTCGACGTGCACGAATTTGCGGCCGAGTTTGCCGTCCCTGAACGACACGCGGCCGTCCGTAAGGGCAAAGAGGGTGTGATCGCGGCCGAGGCCGACGTTCGTACCCGGATAGAATTTGGTACCGCGCTGGCGCACGAGAATGTTGCCGGCAACGACCTGCTGCCCGCCAAACTTCTTGACGCCGAGATACTTGGGATTTGAGTCGCGACCGTTCTTGGACGAGCCGCCAGCCTTTTTATGTGCCATCGTTACTTCTTCTCGGTCTTCTTGGCCGCGGGCTTCTTGGCAGGAGCCTTCTTGGCCGTGGTTTTCTTGGTTGCCGCCTTCTTAGCAGGTGCAGCATCCTTTGTCGATTTCTTCGGTGCCGCCTTCTTGGCGGGAGCCTGCTTCGCTGCCGGCTTCTTGTCGTCCGACTTCGTTTCGGCCTTCTTAGCAGCCGGTTTCTTACCAGACGATTTACCGCCGATCGACACGATCTCGAGGATGGTGTGCTGCTGGCGATGGCCGCGCTTGCGACGATAGTTGTGACGGCGCTTCTTCTTGAAGACGGTCACTTTTTCGCCCTTGGCCTGGGCCACGATCTTGGCGCCGACGACCATCTTGTCGGTCGACTGCAGCTTCGAGCCTTCGCCCGCGAGCAGCACATCATCCAGATCGACGCTGTCGCCAGCTTCACCGTCGAGTTTCTCGACTACGATCTTATCTCCTTCGGCGACGCGATATTGCTTACCGCCGGTGCGCACGACTGCGAACATGGGCTCTTCTCTCAATTCATTAATATTGGCCGCGCCGGACCTCGTCCGCGCGGGGGATGGGGCCACCTATGGAAAGGCTGGCGACGAGTCAACCATTTGTGACCGGAAATTTACGCGAAAGGTGCCTTAGTGGCGACGTTCGGGGCGCAACTGATAGCGACCATCCGAAAAGCCGGTAAACAACGTGGGAATTGCGGGGTGGTCGACCTCGCCTTCCTCATCGTCGAGCACGAGGTTCTGCTGGCTGACATAGGCGATGTACGTCTGCTCCTCGTTTTCCGCCATCAAGTGGTAGAAAGGCTGCTGCTTGTGCGGGCGGATATCGGCCGGAATTGCCTCGTACCATTCGTCGGTATTGTCGAATTCGGGATCGACATCGAAAATCACGCCGCGAAATTCGAGAATTCGGTGACGCACGACATCGCCAATGGCAAAATTGGCGGAAGGAATTTTACTCAACATGGTGCAATGCAATGTAGGACGTCTGGCGCTCAGGACAAGCGCGGAAGTATGATGCGCGCTTCCAGGCCGCTGCCTTCTGCAGGATCGTCGAGCTCAAGCCGGCCGCCTTGCGCGCGGGCAACGGCGGCGACGATGGCAAGGCCAAGGCCATGACCGCCGGTTCCCCGGTTGCGCGAGGCTTCGAGCCGCTCGAACGGGCGCATCGCGGCTTCGCTCTGGTCGCCGGGGATGCCGGGACCATGATCGCGAATGACGATTATGGCGCTGTCGCCATCGGCGCGAACGGATAGTTCGGCGCGCTCGCCGTAGCGCAGCGCATTGCCGACAAGATTGTCGATCGCGCGGCGCAGCGGGCCGGGCTGCGCCGACACGCGGACAGGTTCGCTAGCGGCCAGCGTGAGCGCCGGGTCGGCGTGGTCGGCGACAATGGCCTTGGCGAGATCGTCGAGCGCGATGATCTCGGTCGATCCGGCCGCACGGCCGAGCCGGGCAAAGTCGAGCAATTGTTCGAACTGTGCATGCAGCGCTTCGATCTGGTCGATCAGCGCGGCGCGCTGGCTCTCGTCCTCCACGGTTTCCGCTTCGATCCGCAGCGCGGTCAATGGGGTGCGAAGGTCATGGCCGATCGCGCCCAACATCACGTCCTTTTCGCCCATCATGTCGGCGATGCGTGTTTCCATGCCGTTGACGGCAGCGATCAGCGCGCGGACGTCGCGCGGGCCTTCGACCGGGACAGGCTCAGGGACGTTGGTGCCATCGAAATTCTCGGCGGCCTTGGTGAGGCGGCGCATCGAGCGGCTGGTCCGCCGCAGCAGCCAGAGGGTGGGCAACAGTACGATCAGGCCGATGACGAAATATTGCAGGATTAGCGCGCCCAGCAGCGGGCCGAGCGGGCGCGGGCCACGGCCGCGGATCGAGACCCAGCGACCGTCTTCGAGCTGCGCGGCGGCGAGCAATGTCGGCCGATCACGGCCGCCGGGGTCCAGCGTCACGACCCGGATCTGCCGGGTAATCAGACCCTCGGCAGTAAGCGCTTCACCGATCACTCTTTCCGCGCTCGGCAGTCGCTCGGCTCTCTCCGGAATCGGCGAAATCTCGCTGATGGCCACGCGGCGCTGCCGCGCCATGCGCCGGATCATCGGCTGGTTTTCCAGCGCGTCGGCATTGTTGGCTGCGGTCAGCAGGCGCTCGGCGGCTGGCAGCGCGGCGCTGTTTACCAGCTGGTTCTGCCGGTTCTTGGCGGCAAAGACGAAATTGATTGCCTGCGCCAGGAAGAGCGCAAGCGCGAAGACCAGCGCAATCTGGGTCGCAAGCGTAAGCCGCTTCATGCGCGCTCCACCTCGGCGGCGAAACTATAGCCTGCGCCGTGCACGGTGCGGATGAGGCGCGGGCCCTCCTCGCCCAACTTCTTGCGTAACCGCAGGATCGCATTGTCGATCGCACGATCGAAGGGACCGGCCTCGCGGCCCTTGGTGAGGTCGAGCAGCTGGTCGCGCGACAGGACGCGCGCGGGGCGCTGGACGAGCGCGAGCAACAGTCGGAAGTCGCCGCTGGTCAGTTCGACCTCCTGACCGTCATGCAGCAGCGTCTGGCGCGTGGCGTCGAGGATAAAGTTCTCGAAGTGGTAGACCTCGGTCTCGGTTCTTTCGTCTTCGCGGTCGGCGCCGGTGCGGCGCAGGATAGCCTTCAGCCGGGCGAGCAGTTCGCGCGGATTGAAGGGCTTGGTGAGATAATCGTCAGCACCCATTTCGAGCCCGACGATGCGGTCGATATCTTCAGCCTTGGCGGAAAGGAACAGGATGGGCAGCGCGCCGTCGGCGCGGATCGAGCGGGCAAGCGAAAGCCCGTCTTCGCCCGGCATCATGATATCGAGCACCGCGACATCGAACGCGCCGCCCGCCAGCGCCTCGCGCGCCTTGGCGGCGTCGGCCACCGCGGTCACGCGCATTCCCTCTTTCTCCAAGTAGCGCTGGAGCGGAGTGCGGATCGCGGGCTCGTCTTCAACGATGAGGAGGTGCGGGCGCATATCGGTATCCTTGATGAAACATGGGGACCGGCGATGCCAGCCCCCACGTTCCGGTCGGGCCAGAGCGAGGGCTTCGCTTACTGGCCGCGGGCACCGCGCGCGGCTTTGCGGGCTTCGCGCGCTGCGGCACGTTCTTCGGCGCTGATCGCACCGTCGCCATTGGCGTCATGCTTGGCAAATCGCTCCATCATCGGGGCGCTGAATTCGGCGAACGTCAGCTGGCCGTCACCATTGGCATCGGCGCGTTCGAACATCGCGCCTTCACCGCCGTGCATGCCGCGCTTGCCGCGCATGCCGCGATTCTTTCCTTCGCCGCCAGCGCGTCGTTCGGCCATCATGGCCTTCATCTTTTCGCGCGCTTCAGCGGCTTCGGTCTGCGTGATGGCACCGTTGCCGTCAGCATCGAGCCGGGCGAAGCGCTGCTGCGCCTGCGCTTCGACTTCGCTCAGCTGGATCAGGCCATCGCCATTGGTATCGGCGCGCGTGCCGCGCTCGCCAGGCTGGGCAACAGCCATGGCAGGGAGGGAGAGGGCGGCAGCGACGCCGATCACGAGAAACTTTTTCATAAACGCTTTCCTTTCACAAACAGGCGGCGGGGGAGCCGCCAATGCATGCCTTATGCAGGCGAAAGGTCGCGATAATTTGTCAGGGGGCTGCGACATTGTCGCAAGATGTAACGACTAGGGCAGCACCTCTTCGCCCGCCCAATCATAATGCTTGCCGCTATCGTCGGGTGTAGCCTCCGCCATCACCGCAATCAGCTTTTCGGCGCTATAGTCGGGGGTAAAGAGTTTGCCGTGGGGCACGTTGCCCTGGAACGGCCCGGACAGGTCGGTATCGACCGTGCCGGGATGAAGCGCGAGGGCGACAAGGTCCTCGTGCGTGCGGCCAAGCTCGATCGATAGCGTACGGATGAACTGGTTGAGCGCGGCCTTGGAGGCGCGGTAGCCGTACCAGCCGCCCAGCCGATTGTCCGAAATCGACCCGACGCGCGCCGAAAGCACAGCAAAGACGCTGCGCCCCTTGCGCGGCATCAGCGGCAGCAAGTGCCGCGCAGCCAGCATGGGGCCGATCGTGTTGACAAGAAACACCTGCTCGAGCGGAAATTTCTCCAGCATCTTCCAACTCTTTTCGGGCCCGAAATCGTCGCTATGCAAGATGCCGGTGGCCACGAACACGAGATCGAAGGGGGCGTTCGCCTTCAATGCTTGAGCCGCTGCTGACAGGCTGGATTCGTCGGCGAAATCGATCGGCGGCTTGCTGGATCGCGACAGCCGCGTGACCCGCGTGCCCTGGCTTTCCAGCCGGTCCGCGATAGCGCCGCCGATGCCGCCCGGGGCACCGACGACGAGAGCGTTGGAAAAATCGGTCATGCCACAAAAATGGGCGGCGAGGCGGGCCGTTCCAGACGGGCTATCGTCTAGGGCCTTTTCAAGCCGTCCAAGCGCTGCTAGAGGCCCGCTCCGACCAAGGGCTAACCCGCCCTGAACTCACTGACATGCGTTGGAGAGGTGCCGGAGTGGTCGAACGGGGCGGTCTCGAAAACCGTTGTGCCCGCAAGGGTACCGTGGGTTCGAATCCCACCCTCTCCGCCATGTTCCTTGTAGAAGCTGCGCAACTGCTTCTTCAGGGAACAAGTCGGTGAATTCACGGTCGAATTCCGCCTCATCAGGGAACTTGTACATCGTCTTGCGCGGTCAATGTTTTTCCAGCGCCTGACGCTCCGACTAGCCCGACTAGCATCCAATCTTTTCGCATAAAATGTTTCTTCGACTCAGAACTTAATTTTCGAGGCGATGCAATCTCTACCAGCGGCGTCCACGAAGGCCTCTACTGCAATTTAGGATGCGTCATATCGGTATTGTTCTTCCGCCCCCAGACTGACATAGCAACCGCTTCCGGCGGCTAGCCAACTGTATGTCATCTTTCTGGTTCCGGAAGCCGGAAGCGGACAGTCAGCTACCGACCCCATAGCGGACATTCCGAGGGCCGGGGGTGACTGCAGGTTACGTGCCTGTTAGGTGAGACCGCTAATGGCGATCGGAAGTCGATCAGCCTTCAGGAGAGTAGATGTGCTTTTTCACACCATGGTCGGATCGAACGATATTGAACGATCCAAGCGCTTCTACGACACGGTGCTCGGCACCTTGGGTGCAGGGGAAGGGACGCGGAACATCGCCGACAGCGGCCACACCCGTCTGATCTACAATAACGGCGACGGAACCAACTTCATCGTCAGCCAGCCGATCAACGACGAACCGGCAAGCGTCGCCAACGGCAGTACAGTCGCCTTTTCCTGCGACTCGCCCGAGCAGGTGAAGCAGCTTCACGATACCGCCGTTGCCGCTGGCGGAACCTCGATCGAAGCTCCGCCCGGACCGCGCGAAACTGCCTCCATGGGCACCATCGAACTGGCCTATTTTCGTGATCCCGACGGCAACAAACTGTGCGGAATTCATTTTCCTGCCTGATCCGTCCGGCACGGGTCTGCTTCTAAACCTAGCGGACTTCGATCATGCGATCCCGCGAATGTCCGCTTTCCACCCCATTGCAGCCATTCGCACGGCATATCTAATAACCCAAAAGCCGTCGTTTCCGTGGGCGTTTGAAAAGCTATTCCAATTGTGAGGAAAGTGCGAACTAGTCAGCACACACCGCCATGCCAAAAAGGCCGTCCCGCCGGGGCGGCTTTTTTGATTCTGAAGCCAACCCCGTTGTCGGCTGGCCCGCGACCGCGCTAACGCAGGCGCTCCACTTGCAGGAGCCTATAGATGCCACACGCTTTTATCGTCGCTGCCAAACGTACCGCGGGTGCCAAGCGTGGCGGGGCGCTGCGCGGTTGGCACCCGGTCGACCTGGGCGGCGCCATCCTCGACGCACTGGTCGCCGACAGCGGAATCGATCCGGCGGTGATCGAAGACGTCATTGTCGGCTGTGTCAGCCAGGTCGGCGAGCAAAGTTTCCATGTCGGTCGCAGTTGCGTGCTCGCCTCCAAGCTTCCTCAAAGCGTTCCCGCGGTGACGATCGACCGGCAATGCGGCAGCTCGCAGCAGTCGCTCCACTTCGCCGCGCAGGCGGTGATGAGCGGGACGCAGGATGTCGTCATCGCAGCGGGTGTCGAAAGCATGACGCGGGTGCCCATGGGATCGCCGTTCATCCTGCCCGCCAAGGCGGGGCTTGGCGAAGGCCCGTGGAGCAAGGCGATCCTCGACCGGTTCGGCGTAACCGAATTCTCGCAATTCACCGGCGCGCAGATGATTGCCGATCAGTACGATTTTTCGCGCGAGCAGCTGGATGCCTTCGCGCTCGAGAGCCATCGCAAAGCCACCGCCGCCACCGAGGCGGGCGCGTTCGATGACGAGATTCTCGTCCTCGACGGGGCGGACAAGGACGGCAATGCGATCCGCCATGACAAGGACGAAGGCATCCGCGCCAACGCGTTGATGGAGGGACTCGCCGGACTCGATCCGCTGACCGAGGGCGGGGTGATCACGGCGGGCAATGCCAGCCAGATCTGCGATGGCGCGTCGGGCGTCATGGTGGTCTCGGAGCGCGCGCTCAAGGAGCATGGCCTGACCCCGCTGGCGCGTGTCGACGCCTTGGCCGTCACGGCGGGCGACCCCGTCATCATGCTGATGGAGCCGGTGCCCGCGACCGCCAAAATCCTCGAACGATCGGGCCGCAGCCATGACGATATCGATCTTTACGAGGTGAACGAGGCCTTCGCGTCGGTGCCGTTGGCCTGGTTGGCGGAGACCAAGGCCGACCCTGACAGACTGAACGTCAATGGCGGTGCGATCGCTCTGGGGCATCCGCTCGGGGCGACGGGAACCAAGCTGATGACGACGCTCATTCATGCGCTGCGCGCGCGCGGCGAGAGGTTCGGATTGCAGACGATGTGCGAAGGCGGCGGCATCGCCAACGCTACTATCGTGGAGGCGCTGTGACGCGCGGCGTCCTGATCGCTAG
Source organism: Sphingomicrobium marinum (assembly GCF_026157105.1). Classification (GTDB taxonomy): domain Bacteria; phylum Pseudomonadota; class Alphaproteobacteria; order Sphingomonadales; family Sphingomonadaceae; genus Sphingomicrobium; species Sphingomicrobium marinum. The sequence goes on along the minus strand of NZ_JANPVQ010000001.1, from coordinate 2,054,115 downwards.
GGCTTGCCAGCTCTTCTGGACTGAACCCGTCGCGCCAGAACCGCGTTAGACCCCCATGGCCTACGGCGAACAAACACCTCCTGCGCAGCGTGTCGGCACGCTTTTGCTCGTCCTGCTGCTGCATGCTGCGGTGGCAGCGGTGGCGCTGCTTTTCGGTACGGTCGGTGGGGACGAGGTCGCCAAGGATCCGCCGCTCGACACGTTCGATATCGCGTTGCCCGAGCCGCCACCGCCCGAAGTCGATATCGACGATCCCGACCAGGCGACCCCGCGTGAGGAAGGCGCCGCCAGCGAAGAGAATATCGAAAGCGAGGCCACGCCGGTTGAGGCGACGGTGGTGCGCACGCCGACCCGCAATAGGGTGCCCGCATCGCAAACGCCCAACGAAGGCCGCGATACGACCCAGGGCGCCAGCGACCGTCCCGGCGAAGGCACGGGCGCGGGCGGGCGCGGCGATGGCACCGGATCGGGCAATAGCGGCACCGGGCTTGGCGGCGGTGGCGGGACGCGGCCGAGCGTTGTGCAGGGCACGACGCTTACCGCCCGCGACTATCCGCGCGACATGCGCCGACGCTGGCCGTCGGGCGGGCGCGTACTGGTTGCGGTGCGGGTGCAGGTCAATGGCCGTGCGACCGACTGCCGCGTCAACGTCTCGATCGGCGATCCGGAGATCGATGCCGAAACCTGCCGGCTGGTCGAACAAAAGGTGCGGTTCAATCCGGCGCGCAATGCGCGCGGCGAACCCTATGTCGCCTGGTATGGCTATATGCAGTATAATCCGGGCTGATCAGCCGACGCGGATTACCTGCATTGTGACATTGTCGGGCGCGCCGCGCTGGAGCGTCATATCAAGCAAAGCATCGACGGCCTGCATCGGGTTGCGGCTGGTCACGATGTCGAGGATCTCGAATTTCTCCACCACTTTAGTGAGGCCATCCGAAGCGATCACGAATATGTCGCCCGATTGCGCATCGCCGATGCGCGTCGCGACCTTGAGCGTCTCTTTCGCGCCAACCGCGCGGGTCACGACATTGGCATCGGGGTGGTGCTCCGCATCCTCGATCGCCAGCATGCCTGCGTCGACCAGGTCCTGCACCAGGCTGTGGTCGCGGGTCAGCTGGGCAATGGCGCCGTCGCGTACGCGATAAGCGCGGCTGTCGCCCGCCCAGAAAACCCCGAACTTCGCTTCCTCGAGGACAAGTCCGACGACCGTGGTGCCGATCGTGCCACTTTTCCCGCCTTCCTGCGCCATGGCGACAAGTTCGTCGTTCACTTTTTCGAGTATGGCCGAGGCTCTATCCAAGCGGTCCTCGACAGTGCCTTCGGATAAATCCTGCCCGAGGCGATCGACAACCATCTTGGCGGCGACATCGCCCGCTTCGTGCCCGCCCATCCCGTCGGCGACCACCCACAAAGCTCGATCGCGCGCGTCGAGCAGTGCGTCCTCATTATGCTGGCGTTTCAGTCCGACATGGGTCGTCCCGGCACTCAGGAAGCGCATGACCATACCCCCTCTACGGTACCGCAGACTAGAAACTAACCCATGTTTATGCAATTCTTGTCACCGGATGCCATTTGGGGGGCACAGGATGAGCAAAGCCTATAGCAACAAGGCACTGCCGGTGGGCACCGTGCTGCGTGAATGGCGGCTCGAAGACGTGATTGGCGTAGGCGGTTTCGGCATCGTCTATCGCGGGCGCGGTATCTATTTCGACGAGCTTGTCGCCATCAAGGAGTATTTCCCCAGTTCGATCTCGGAGCGCGAGGAAGACGATACGGTCGTGCCGGTCGACAGCGATGCCGAGGAGGTCCACGCGCTCGGCCTCAAGAAATTCGTCGAGGAAGCGAAGCTGTTGTGGAACCTGTCTACGCCGTCGCGTCATCCCAACATCGTGTCGGTGCGCAGCCTCTTCGAAATCCACGGCACCGCCTACATGGTGATGGACTTCGAAGACGGGCAGTCACTGTCCAAGCAATTGAAGGACGGCAAGAAATTTGACGAGGCGAGCTTATCGGCGATGATCCTGCCCATCGCCGAGGGCCTTGAACGCGCGCATCGCGTGGGCGTGCTTCACCGGGACATCAAACCCGCCAACATCATTGTGCGCGAAGATGGCAGCGCGGTGCTCATCGATTTTGGATCGGCGCGCTTTGAAAGCGGCGACGCGACCTCCACAAAGGTCACGTTCCATACCCCGCCATATGCGGCGATCGAACAATATGTGAAGACCTACGACCAGGGGCCGTGGACCGACATCTACGCGCTTGGCGTCGTGCTGTACGAGTGCGTGACGGGCGAAAAGCCCTTGGAAGTGCTCGAGCGCATGCACGGCGAAGACGACACGCCGCTGGCAGAGCGCGACCTGCCCGGATATTCGCAGGAATTTCTCAAGGCGATCGATGCCGCAATGGTCATTCGGCCCGGTGACCGACCGCAGTCGGTAGCGCAGTGGCTGCCCCTCTTCTCAGGCGGCATCGAGCCGGCCGACGATGGAGACGCCACACGGATCGCGCCCATGATGGACGATCCGCACGACATCCAGCCGGTGCAGCCCGCTGCCGATGCCGATGCCGTCCCCGATGCTCCTGAGGACGCCACGTTCAAGATGGCTTCCGGCGAAACGCGCGCTGGCCTTTACGCGAAAGACGATGCTGCGGCCGAAGCTGCGGATGCGACGGGGGACCCGCCGGACACGTCTCAAACAAATGACGACCAGCCCACGCAGGCGGACGCTGCAGAACCTTCCGAAATCGATGCGATGGCGGGCGAGGCGCTCGGATCGGGCCCCGATCGCAGCGAATGGAAGAAAAAGCCCGCTTTGCCCTGGCCCGATGAAGGCGAGAAAGCGGCGGCGGCGGCAATCGCCGCGGCGCGCGGCAAGGTGGCCGAGGCAGAGGCGCCGCAGAAGGAAAATGCGGACGCTAAGGGCAAAGCTAAGACAACGGTGGCTGCGGCAAAGTCCAAGAACCAGTCGAGTGCGCGCCCGAAATGGTTGGTGCCGGCGGGTGTCGCAGCGCTGCTTGCCATTGTCGCTCTTTTCCTGCTGCGCCCGAGTGACGATCCCTTCGCCGAGATCGAAGAGGCGCCGATCGCGATCGACGATGAAGGTATGGAAGAGGTCACGCTGGAAGACGGCAATAGCGTGGCGCCGGACGACGAGGCAGACACCGAAGAAGTCGCCGAGGATGACACGCCGGCAGAGCGACCCGAACGCACTGTCGAGCGTCAACCGAGCGACGAACCTGCGCAATCGCAGGCCGCCGCGCAGCAGCCGACGAGCGCGCCCGCATCGACCTTCTCGCAGCCGAGCGCGACGCCTGCCGCGAGCGCCTCTGCGGGCGTGACCGCTGCGCAGCGCAATCGCCTCGCCGCGATCGTCAGGGAAGGCGAAGGGCTTGCCGACGAGGTGCAGCGCATGGCGCGCGGCCGGCGACCCGGGCGAAGCGCCTCGGATGCGCAAAGGGCCGGCTACGATACGCGCCGCGCCAATGCAGAGCGCGCCGAAGGGTATGAGGATTATCTCGGAACGCTCAGCAATTCGATGCGCGGCGTGTCTACGCGCGCAGAGGCCGATCGGCTGATCCGCCAGGCTGAACAGACGCGGCAATATCTCGTCTTCCTGCGCAACAACAGCGCCTCGACAGAGCGTTGAGGATTCAGGGCTAGGCCTGCAGGTCGGCGCGCGAGCGTAATTCGTGGATGAGGCGGCTCTTGCCCACGCGCAGCTCCGATCCGATGGGAAGCCGCATTGTCTTCTCCACGCGCTCATTGTCGACATAGGTGCCGTTGGTCGAATTGAGGTCGGACACCTCAAGCTCGTCATCCTTGATTTCGACCAGACAATGACTGCGCGAAACACGCGGATCGGACAGGATCAGGTCGGCCGGCGAAGCGCGCCCGATTTTGAGCCCCAGCGGCCCTACGACATGTTTTCGCACGCGCTCGTCACCGTCGGTCAGTTCGAGCACGTGGACTTCGCTTTCTTCTAGCGGCGCGGCGGCCTCGGTGAAAAACTGCGTGGGCTCGTTCGGATTTGCATCTTCCGCCGCCATGTCTCGTACCGGGCGACGCCCCGATAGCGGCGTATTGGTTGCCGCTGGTTGATCGCCGACCTTGAAGCCGATCAGGCGGCGCACGTCGGTGACGAGGCCAAGCCAGTTCGGGTTGGACAGATTGCCGTCCCACGTCGACAGGTCCGAGGTGTGATGGAGTTCGAAGGCGATCGGCAGTTCGCAGCTTTCGATCACCGCGGGCACGAGTTTCTTGCGACGGTCGCCTTGCGTGGCCTCGGCGCGCACCCAGCGCGATCCGACCGAGTTGGGTGACCATAGCACGATGACGGCCTTGGATCGGCGCAGATTATGCTCGATCATCTCGTCGAAGGTTTCGCCCGAATGCAGTTCGGCGTCCCACCAGACCGAAAAGCCCTCGCGCTCGAGCCCGTGGCTGACGCGCTGCGCCACCGCGCGATCCTCGCGGCTGTAAGACAAAAAGATATCGGGTGCGCTCAACGCACGTCCCCCAGCAAATGGCCAACGCTTCCGAAAAACTAACCTCAGTTAAAGCATATGGCATCGCCGGAGGGGGCGCAAGCGTGCTTATCCGGGCTGTTCTTCCTTCACGCGCAGCATGGCGAGCGCGGCGAGCGTCATCACCGTCGCGGCAAAGCCCATCGTCAAAATGGGATCGTCCGGGAAGAAGTTGATCAGGATCGTGCCCATCACGGTCGCGACCAACAGCTGCGGCACGACGATGAAGACGTTGAACAGCCCCATGTAGATGCCCAGCTTTCGCTGCGGCAGGTTCGACGCAAGGATGGCGTAAGGCATGGCGAGGATCGATGCCCAGGCGATGCCGACACCGATTTCCGAAATGAAGAGCATCTGCGGATCGGTGAAGATGAAGAAGCTGGCATAGCCCGCCGCGCCGCACAGCAGCCCGACCATATGCGTCTTAACCTTGCCGATGACCTTGGCGAGCCACGGCAGCAATGCCAGCGCCGCCACGGCTGCCACCCCGTTATAGGTGGCGAACAGGTCGCCGACGAAGTTGCCGGCATCCTGGTACGCTTCGCTCGACGGATCGGTGCTGCCGAAGAATTTCTGCGCGACAACGGGGGTCGTGTAGATCCACATGATGAAAAGCGCGGACCAGCTGAAGAATTGCGTCAGCGCGAGCTTTTTCATCAGCTCGGGCATCCCTGAAAAGTCACCGACAATCTGGCTGAGCATGTTGGAGCTGGCGCCGGCCTTGGCCATGTTGATCGCGACCATCGAGGCAATGCCGTACGCGCCCAAAAGCGCTGCAAGCAGATACATCTCCTTTTCGAATCCGCGCCAATAAACGAGGCCGGCGAGCGCGGCGCCGGCGACGACCCAGACACTGGCGCTTTGGTAGGTCCGGGCAGCGAGGGCACGGATGGTCTGGCCGGTTGCCGCTTCAGGCTCTTCACGGCCATCGAAACGTGCCATTTCCTCAGGATCGTATTCCTTCGTCGTCACCACGGTCCACAGCACAGCGAGGAAGAGCGCGGCACCACCGAACCAGAAGCTGTAGCGAACGGTATCGGGTATGCCGCCATCGGCTGCGACATTGGAAACACCCCAAGCGTCGAGCATGGTGGGGAAGAGTGAGCCGACCACAGCACCGACGCCAATGAAGGCGGTTTGCACCGCATAGCCCGCTGTGTGCTGATCCTTGCGCAACATATCGCCGACAAAAGCGCGGAACGGCTCCATTGAAATGTTGAGCGAGGCGTCAAGCACCCACAGCAATATCGCCGCCATCAGCAATAGTTCGGATAGCGGCATGAGGAAGAGCGAGAGGGCGGCAAGGACTGCGCCGACAAGGAAGTAAGGGCGTCTCCGACCCAAACGGCCAAGCCACGTGCGGTCGGACATGTAGCCGATGATCGGCTGGACCAGCAGGCCGGTAAGCGGCGCGGCGACCCACAGTGCCGGAAGGTCGTCGAGCGAAGATCCGAGCGTCTGGAAGATCCGGCTCATGTTCGCATTCTGAAGCGCGAAGCCGATCTGGATGCCGAAGAAACCGAAACTGATATTCATGAGGCCCGCCAGCGACTGGCGCGGCTTTTGGGCGACCGCCTGATCCATCACACCCCTCCCAAGGCTATGCTGCGAAAACGCTGGCAGAGGGTCTTTCAAATGACAATGGCGCGAACGCATGCATGCGTATGCAGTAGGCGTCAGCTAGACGCGCGGACCTTGAGTTCCACTGGCAACAGCACGCTATCGGGTGCCCGGTCCTGCAACTTGTCGAGCAGCGTATCGACCAAGGCTTCTGCCGCGCGTTTGGCATCCTGGCTGACGCTGGTCAGCGCGGGCTCGCTCAGCCGCGCGGACGGGCTGTCGTCAAAACCGACGATCGCGACATCGTCGGGCACCGTCATGCCGCGCTCCTTGAAATAGCGCATCGCGCCGATGGCAATCTGGTCGGACGCGGCAAAGACGGCGTCGAAGTCCTTGCCCGAACCAAGCAGCGTCCTGGCGGCAGCGGCGCCTTCCTCTTCGGTCGGTAGCGCGTCGATCGATGCGACGATCTCGAGCCCGTCTTCGGCGAGCGCTCTGGCAAGTCCGTTGCGGCGTTCGAGAAACTCAGGCGCAATATCCCTGGCCGTGCCTAGCATGGCGATCTTCTTTCGCCCGCGGTCGACGAGATGGCGCCCGGCCAGGTAGCCGCCGTGCTGGTTGTTGGAGCCCACCGTCGTACCAATCTGGCCTTCGACCACCGCGCCCCAGCGCACGAAATGCGTGCCCTGCTTGACCAGTTGTTCGAGCCGCGGCTTGGCCTGCAGGTAATTGCCATAGCCGAGCAGCAAGATGCCGTCGGCCTTGCGGCTGTCTTCGTAATCGACATGCCAGTCGGCAGAGAGCTGCTGGAAGCTGATGAGGAGGTCGTACCCTGCGCTCGCGCAAGCGCGGGTGAGCGCGCCGACCATCGACAGATAGAAGGGGTTGATCAGCGTATCGTCGGGCGTGGGATCTTCGAAGAAAAGCAGCGCCAGCGTCTTCGATTGGCCGCTGCGCAAGCGTGATGCATAGCGGTCGACCGTGTAGTTGAGCTCCTTGGCGGCGGCCAGCACCTTGTCGCGGGTTTCGTCCGACACCGAAGGGTTGCCCGACAAGGCGCGGCTGACGGTAGGCTGGGACACGCCCGCGAGCGCCGCAATATCGAAGCTGGTCGCTTTTCTCTGCATTACCGATCAGGCTTGATTCCGTTGCACCAAAGTCACGCTTTGTACTTCTGAGCGGCAGCCTAGTGGGTCTGCATACGTATGTATAGCGCGATGCCCTTCCGCGCTGTCAAAGCTTTGGCAATACTATGTCATCGAAGCGTCACCCGGGGCCAAGGACGGGGGCGCCAACATGTCACGGAGGGGAACACATGAGGAAACTGGGTACCAATGCGCGATTTACCGCGACAGTAAGTGCGTTTGCGCTGGCAATGACGGCCAGCCCGGCCTTTGCACAGGATCAGGAAGGCGCACCCGAAGACGGTAGCCCGGTCATCGACGAGGAAGATCCCGGCCAGCCGGACGATGCGATCGTCATCACCGGTTTCCGCGCGTCGCTCGAAAACGCCGTTATTACCAAGCGCGACCAGGAGCAGCTGGTCGAATCGGTCAGCGCCGAAGATATCGGCCGCCTGCCCGACGCTTCGATCGGTGAATCGATTGCGCGTCTTCCCGGTGTGACCTCGCAGCGCCTCAATGGCCGCGCCAATGTCATCGCCATCCGCGGCTTCGGCCCCGACTTCTCGACCACGTTGCTCAATGGCCGCGAACAGACGTCGACGGGCGACAACCGCGGCGTCGAATTCGACCAGTATCCCTCGGAAATCGTCAACCAGGTGGTGATCTACAAGACGCCTTCTGCCGAACTCGTCGGCCAGGGCCTTGTCGGCACCGTCGATATCCGCACCGTGCGTCCGCTCGAAAGCGGCCAGCGCGTAATCGCGATCGGTGCGCGCGGCAGCTATGCCGATATCGGCGCGCTCAATTCGGATTCGACCGATCTCGGCTGGCGCGCCAGCGCGGCCTATATCGACCAGTTCGCCGACGACCGCGTCGGCGTGAGCCTTGCGGTCGCCTATCTCGACGAGCCGTACCAGAACGAAGAGTTCAACGCCTGGGGCTACCAGCCGATTTCCAGCGCCTTCTTCTTCCCCGATGATCCGCGCGGTGGGGACACCCAGATCCCGGGGGGCACCAAGAGCTTCGTCACCTCGACCGGCCTCAAGCGCCTCGGCCTCAACGGCACGGTGCAGATCGAGCCGGCCGACAATCTCATGCTGACGCTCGATGGCTTCTACTCGAATTTCGACGATGACCAGGTCAAGCGCGGGATCGAAATCCCCATCGCCGGCTGGTTCGGCACGACGGGCGATGTCGGAAGCTACACGATCACCGATGGTTTCTACACCAGCGGCGTTTATGAGAATGTCCAGGGCGTCGTGCGTAACGATATCTTCAACCGTCAGGCAGACCTCTATTCGGGCGGCGTGAACCTGGCCTGGAGCAACGATGACGGTCTCTATGCCGAACTCGACTTCGGATATTCGCGCACCGATCGCAACGAATTGTCGATCGAAAGCTATTCGGGTACCGGCTTCAACTGGGACAGCCCGTTCACCGACAGCGATGATTTTGCCGCGGGCGACATCACCGACACGATCGCGTTCGAAAACTCGACGACCGGCTTCTTCTTTACGCCGACGCTCGATTATTCGGATCCCAATCTGATCGTGCTGACCGATCCGCTCGGTTGGGGTGGCGGCCAGCGCACGCAGGCCGGTTACTACAACAACCGCATCATCGAAGACGAGCTCAAGCAGTACCGTGCCGAGCTGGGCAAGGAATTCGACCATGGCTTCCTTGGCGGGCTGAAGGCAGGTATCGCGCTCACCGACCGCGACAAGTCGCTGACCCCCGACGAGTATTTCCTCGAACTGGGCCAGGACGGGATGGGCAATCCGGTACGCACGCGTCCGATCCCGTCCGAATTCCTGATCGAATCGACCAACCTGGCCTATCTGGGTCTGGGGCCGATCGTGACCTACGATCCGCGCGACCTGATCGATTCCGGCGTGCTGGTGCAGACGATCAACGACTCGAACGACATCCCGGCCAAGGCCTTCACCGTCTCGGAAGACATCGTGACCGCCTATATCCAGGCCGATATCGATGCCGAACTGGGCGATGTGATCCTCACGGGTAACTTCGGCGTCCACATGATCTGGACCGATCAGTCCTCGACCGGCGTCGCGTTCCTCAACGGCACCCGCGTCGACGTGGAATCGGGCGACAGCTACCACCAGCTGCTGCCGAGCCTGAATCTTAACGCGCGCCTGCCGGGCGATTACGTGGTGCGTTTCTCGCTCCGCCAGGAGCAGATGCGTCCGCGTCTCGACGACCTGCGCGTCGCGATCGGGTACAGCGTCGTCCAGAACGGCCCGTTCCAGGAGCTGTATGGCGGCGCCTATCTCGATGGCGGTGGCGGCAACCCGTCGCTGCGTCCTTATGAAGCCAACTCGGTCGACCTGACGTTCGAAAAATATTTCGGCTCGACGGGCTACATCGCGCTGCAAACCTTCTACAAGGACATCGAAAGCTACATCGCCGACGACATCATCTTCGACTTCGATTATACCGGCTTCCCGCTTCCCGCGGGCGCCTCGCCGGCCGGCCTCATCGGCCGCTTGCAGACCAAGGCCAATACCGGCGGCGGTGAACTCTACGGTATCGAAGCTGCGGGCACCTTGCCCTTCGACGTCTTCACCCCGGCGCTTTCGGGCTTCGGCATCACGGGCGGCGTCAGCTACACCTCGACCTCGGTCGATGAAGCCGACGGCGATAGCGTGCGCATCCCGGGCTATTCGGAGTGGGTCGCCAACGGCACCGCCTTCTTCGAGAAGGCTGGCTTCAACGCTCGCGCCAGCGCGCGTTACCGGTCGGGCTTCCTTGGCGACTTCACCGGTTTCGGCGGCTCGCCGACGCGCCGCGAAGCGCTCGGGGAAACCATCTTCGATGCCCAGATCGGCTACGACTTCCAGGAAGGTTCGTCGCTCGAAGGCCTCTCGCTCTACGTGCAGGGCCAGAACCTGACGGACGAGCGCTTTGCCTCGGTCGCCGATCCGGATCAGCCGCTCTCGATCCTCGACTATCAGATCTACGGTCGCCGCTTCCTCGCGGGCTTCACCTACAAGTTCTGATAAGAAGCATGGCCGCCGGGGCAATCATGTCCCGGCGGCCTTCTTTTTCTGATACGAACCATTGGTGAGCGAGGAGCGACCACAGCGCATTGTCATCGCCGGCGGAGGCACCGCTGGATGGATGGCTGCAGCCCTGCTTCTGAAAGTTTTGGGGCGGGCGGTTACGGTCACGCTGGTGGAATCCGAAACGATTGGTGCAGTCGGAGTCGGCGAAGCGACCATCCCGCAAATTCTCCACCTCAATCGCATCCTCGAACTTGACGAGGCGCAGTTCCTTCGCGCGACCAACGGGTCGATCAAGCTCGGAATCGAATTCGTTGGGTGGCACCAGCCGGACGACGCCTACATGCATGCCTTCGGGGTCGCAGGCCGCGCCGTGGGTATCGCGCCGTTCCGTCATGCCTATGCGCGCGGCAAGGCGCTGGGTCACAGGGCCGATTTCGGCGCATTCAGTTTCAACGAAGCGGCGGCACGCGCGCTGCGCTATCATCCGCAAGCCGGCGGCGGTGCGATCCCGCATCTCGTGCAGGCCTATCATTTCGATGCATCGCTGTATGCCAAGATGCTGCGCCAGCAGTCCGAAGCGGGCGGTGCGGTTCGGGTCGAAGGGCTCATCGACAGCGTCGATCGGGACGGGTCGAGCGGCGATGTTACCGCGCTCGTCCTGCAAGGCGGGGAGCGGGTCGACGGCGACTTCTTTATCGATTGCACCGGCTTTCGCTCGCTGCTTCTTGGCGACGCGCTCCAAACCCCCTTCACTGACTGGTCGCACTGGCTCAAGTGCGATCGCGCATGGGCGGCGCCCTGCGCCAAGGGTGGACCCTTCCGACCCTACACGCAGTCGATCGCGCATAAGGCAGGCTGGCAATGGCGTATCCCGCTCCAGCATCGCACCGGCAACGGCCATGTTTTCTGCAGCGAATTCATGGGCGACGACGAAGCGCGCGACGTGCTGCTTGCTAACCTCGAGGGTAAGCCCGAGGCCGATCCGCGGCTGATCAAGTTCACGACCGGTCGGCGTGAAGACGCCTGGTCGCATAATGTCGTCGCGCTGGGCCTCGCCGCTGGCTTCATGGAGCCGCTCGAGTCCACGTCGATCCACCTCATCCAGTCGGGCATGGAGCGCTTGCTCAAGCTTTTCCCTGGAGGCGAAGACAACACGCGGCGGCGCGACAAGTATAACGAGCTCACGCGCATCGAATGGGAGCGCATCCGCGACTTCCTGATCGGCCATTACAAGTTCAACAAGCGCGAGGGCGAGCCCTTTTGGGATGCCTGCCGCGCGATGGATATCCCGGCGACACTCGCAGAGAAGGTCGAACTGTTCGAAGAATCGGGCACGATCCACCGCGACGATGACGAGCTTTTCACCGAAGAAGGTTGGCAGCAGCTCTTCCTTGGCCAGGGCATCGAGCCCAAGAGCTGGCACGCCACGGTCGACCCGATCCAGGAAAGCGAGCTGATGAAGCTGCTCGACATCATTTCGAGCGCCTTTGCCGCGCGTGCGCAAAAGCTGCCGACCCACGAAGAATTTATCGCCTCGATTACCCAGAAGGAGCCCGCCTGATGTTTCGTACGCTAGCTGCCTTGCTGTCGCTCACCGCGGCGCCCGTCCTCGCGCAGGATGAAGTCCGCCAACGCGGGCCCGAGGAAGAGGTGATCTACTTCGTCCTCCCCGACCGGTTCGAGAATGGCGACACCAGCAATGATCGCGGTGGCCTTTCCGGCGGCAAACTCGATCACGGCTTCGATCCGACGCATCGCGGCTTTTACAATGGCGGCGACCTTGCCGGACTGACCAAGCGGCTCGATTATCTTGAGGGTCTCGGGATTACGGCCATCTGGTTCGCGCCGATCTTCAAGAACAAGCCGGTGCAGGGCGACACCGGGCAGGAAAGCGCGGGCTACCATGGCTATTGGGTGACCGACTTCACGTCGATCGACCCGCATTTCGGCACCAATGAGGAGTTCAAGGCCTTTGTCGACGCGGCGCATGCGCGCGGCATGAAAGTCTACATGGACATCATCACCAATCACACCGCCGACGTGATCCAGACGAAAAGCGGCGAGTATGCATACCGCTCGATCGCCGATTACCCCTATACGACGCGCGGCGGTCCGGATGGCGCGCCGATCAACGAGGGTTTCGAAGGCGATCAGGTCATGACCGCCGATAATTTCGCGAAGCTCACCAATCCGAATTGGGCCTATGAAGTCGTCGTCCCCGAGGCCGAAAAGAACGTCAAGGTCCCCGCCTGGCTCAACGATCCGATCTACTATCATAACCGCGGAAATTCCGACTTTTTCGGCGAAGACAGCCTCTACGGCGACTTTGCCGGACTGGACGATCTGATGACTGAAAACCCGTTGGTCGTCGGCGGCATGATCGAAATCTTCAAGGGCTGGATCGAGAAGTACGGGGTCGACGGTTTCCGCATCGATACGGCGCGCCATGTAAATCCTGAATTCTGGCAATATTTCGCGCCCGCAATGACCGTGACCGCCGAAGCGGCCGGCATTCCCAATTTCACGCAGTTCGGTGAAGTGTTCCGCGACGATAGCAATCCTGGCTACATCGCCATGTTCACGCGCCGCGACCGCTTTCCCGCGGTGCTCGACTTCGCCTTCCAGCAAAGCGTCCGCGAACTGCTCGGGCAGGATGCGCCGACCGCGGTGATCGCGCGCATGTTCGAAATGGACGCGCTCTATGCCGGCGGTCACCAGATGGCCAAGACGCTGCCGACCTTCCTTGGCAACCACGACATGGGTCGTTTCTCGACGCTGATCAAAGCCGACCGCCCCGGCATCAGCCAGGACGAGCTGTTGCAGCGCGTGTTGCTTGGTCATGCCATGATGCTGACGCTGCGCGGCGCACCGACCATCTATTATGGCGACGAACAAGGCTTCGTCGGTGACGGTCACGACCAGATGGCGCGCGAGAACATGTTCGCAAGCCGGGTGGACGAATATAACGACAACGACCTGATCGGCACCGACGCGACGACTGCCGACGAGAATTTCGACACCGCGCATCCGATCTACCGCGAGATCGCGATGCTCGCCAACATGCGCACCTCGACGCCTGCTTTCACCAAGGGTGACCAGGTGACGCGCGCCTACAAGGACAAACCCGGCCTGTTCGCCGCGTCGCGCTTCGATCCGGTGACCGGCAAGGAAATCGTGCTGCTATTCAACACCTCGACCGAGGCGATCAGCGGTAACGTGCTGGTTGAAACCAGGTCGATGGAATTCAATGCGCTGGCCGGCCATTGCAGCCCGCAGGCCTCCGCCCCCGGCAGTCTGGCCTACGCGCTGGCGCCGCTCAGCTACGCGGTGTGCGAAGCCAAATGAGCCTGTCTAAACTGATCAAGACCAAGCGCGGTGGCGGCGGTGACGGGACGAGCAAGGAAGCGCTCGACCTGACACCTCAGGCCGTCGAGCAGCAGATGCCTGCCGAAGAGAGGCCTTGGTGGAAAGGCGCGGTCATCTATCAGATCTATCCGCGTAGTTTCGCCGACAGCAATGGCGACGGGATCGGCGACCTCCCGGGCATCACCCAGCGGCTCGACCATGTCGCCACGCTCGGCGCGGACGCGATCTGGATTTCGCCCTTCTTTACCTCGCCCATGCTCGATTTCGGGTACGATGTTGCCGAGTTCCGCAATGTCGATCCGATCTTCGGCACGCTCGAAGATTTCGACGCGCTGGTCGAAAAAGCGCATGCGCTGGGGCTTAAGGTCATTATCGACCAGGTGTGGTCGCATAGTTCCGACCAGCATCGCTGGTTCGAGGAGAGCAGGCAGAGCCGCGACAATCCCAAGGCCGATTGGTACGTCTGGTCCGACCCCAAACCCGATGGATCGCCGCCCAATAACTGGCAGTCCATCTTCGGCGGCCCGGCATGGACGTGGGATCCGCGCCGCGGCCAATATTACTTCCACAACTTTCTCAAGCAGCAGCCCGATCTCAACCTGCATAGCGAAGAAGTGCAGGCCGAGATCATCGAGGTGGCGCGCTTCTGGCTCGATCGCGGTGTCGATGGCTTTCGCATCGATGCTGTCCTGCACATGTTCCACGATTCGGCGCTGACCGATAATCCACCCGCATCGGATCCCGACAAGTCGAAGGCGCGCAGCCATGATTTCCAGGACAATATCCACAACCAGGCGGGCCCCGGGACCTTCCGTTTTGTCAAGCGCATCCGCGAGGTCATGGACCAGTATGGTGCCACCTTTTCGGTCGCCGAAGTCGGCGGGTCCGGCGTGCACGAATTCCAGCAGCGGCTGACCGAAGGCGAGACCAAGCTCAACAGCGTGTACGGCTTCGAATTTCTCTACGCCAAGCAACTCACCCCCGAGGTCGTCTGCGCATCGCTCAAGCGTTGGCCGGGTGAGGATAGCGAAGGCTGGCCGACATGGGCCTTCGAAAATCATGATGCGCCGCGCGCCGTATCGCGCTGGGCGCGCCCCGAACATGCCGACGCGTTCAATCGCATGAAGCTGCTGCTGTTCCTCTGCTTGCGCGGCAACGTCATCATCTATCAGGGCGAAGAACTCGGGCTGACGCAGGTCGATATCCCGTACGAGAAATTGCAGGACCCCGAAGCCATCGCCAATTGGCCGATGACGCTTTCGCGCGATGGCGTGCGTACCCCCATGCCGTGGGTAAAGGACGCGCCGCAGGCCGGCTTTTCCAGCGCGCAGCCGTGGCTGCCGATCGGGCCCGATCATCCCGCGATGGCAGTCGATCAGCAAGCCGGGGTGCAAGGATCGCTGCTCGAATGGACGAAGGCTTGCATCGCGCTTCGCAAGGCACACCCCGCGCTCCAGACGGGCGACCTTGTCGCCTGCCGCGAGGAAGGGAGCGTCATCATGCTCGAGCGTGCCGGTGGCGGCGAGCGGCTGCTGTGCGTCTTCAACACGGGCGAGGAACCGGCAAGCGTATCGCTTCCCGCCGACTTCGAAATACTCGAACAGTGCGGCGATGTCGCAGCTGGCCAGCTTGGCCCCTTCGCTGCCTTTGTCGCATCCATGCCGGAGATCGAATGATGAAGCTTTTCTGGATCGCCATCGCCGCTTTCATCGCTTTCGCCACACCGGCGCTGGCCCAGGAGAGCGTGACATCGCCCGACGGCCGCATCGTCGTCACCGTCGACACCAACGGCGAAGGGCGCCCCAATTACCGCATCGATCGCGACGGCGAGCCGGTGCTGACGCAAAGCGCGCTGGGTTTCCTGCTGACCGACCAGGACAAGTTGGAACGCCGTCTCGGCATCACCGGGGCGACGCGGTCCAACCACGATAGCACGTGGGAGCAGCCTTGGGGCGAGCGCCGCTACGTGCGCGATCACCACAACCAGATGACGGTGCGCTTCGAGGAGGACAGCGACGAGAAACGAAAGTTCGGCATTACCTTCCGCGTCTTCGATGACGGCGTGGCGTTTCGCTACGTGTTCGATGACCCGAGCATGGGGGAGACCGTGCGCATCGCCGATGAATTGACCGAATTCAATTTTGCGAGCGACGGGCAGGCCTGGTGGGTCCCGGCGGGCGAATGGAACCGCTACGAATATCTCTACCAGAACACGGCGATCAGCAGCGTCGGCACGGTCCTGACGCCAGTGACATTTCGGCTTGCCAACGGAACCCATATCGCAATCCACGAAGCGGCCTTGGTCGATTTTGCCGGCATGTGGGTGAAGCGGGTCACCGGCCTCAACTTCCGCGCGACGCTAACGCCGACAGGCAGCACCGCAGCGCGCGCCGAACGCGACACGCCGTTTTCCACGCCGTGGCGCACCATCCGCATCAGCGACGATGCCGGTGGGCTCGCGGAAAGCGATATCGACCTCAATCTCAACGAGCCCAACAAGATCGCCGACATTTCCGACTGGTTCACCCCGCACAAATATGTCGGCGTGTGGTGGTCGCTCCACCTCAACGAAGAGACGTGGGGCTCGGGGCCCAAGCATGGCGCGACGACGGAGAATACCAAGCGCTACATCGACTTTGCTGCCGAAAACGGGTTTGCCGGCGTGCTGGTCGAGGGCTGGAACGTCGGCTGGGACGGCAATTGGTTCTTCAACGGCGCCCTGTTCGACTTTACGCAGCCCTATCCCGACTATGATTTCGAGGAAGTCGCGCGCTACGCCGCCGAAAAGGGCGTGTCGATCGTCGGGCACCACGAAACCTCGGGCGATGTCGCCAACTATGAATCGCAACTGCAAGACGCACTCGACCTGATGGCCGAACGCGGCGTGAAGGTGATCAAGTCGGGCTATGTCACAGACGCGCACAATCTACGCTTCGTCCATCCCGACGGGCGCGAAACACGCGAACATCAGGAAAGCCAGATCACGACGCGCCATCACATCATGGTGGTCGAGGAGGCCGCCAAGCGGCGCATCGCGATGAACCCGCACGAACCCGTTAAGGATACCGGGCTGCGCCGCACCTATCCCAACTGGGTGAGCCGCGAGGGCGCGCGCGGCATGGAATTTTCCGCATGGGGCAACCCGCCGAACGGGCCGAGCCACGTGCCGACCTTGCTCTTCACGCGAATGCTGTCGGGGCCGATGGATTATACGCCGGGCGTGCTCAGCCTCGAAGGGCAGGGGCAGCCGCTCCAGATGACGATGGCGCGCGCGCTGGCCGAATATGTCGTGATCTACTCGCCGATCCAGATGGTCGCCGACCTGCCCGAACATTATGCCGAGCATCCCGAACCCTTCCAGTTCATCAAGGACGTCGCGGTCGACTGGGATGAAAGTCGCATCCTCGAAGGTGAAGTCGGCAAATATGCCGTGGTCGCGCGCAAGGACCGCAACAGCGATGACTGGTTCATCGGCGGCGTTGCTGACGAATTTGGCCGCGCGACCAATGTGAGCCTCGACTTTCTGGAAGATGGCCGGACCTATCGAGCGCACATCTATCGCGATGCGGACACATCGCATTATCTCGGTCCGACGCGCTTCGACATCGTGATCGAACAGCGCGACGTGACGGCGAGCGACGTTTTGGCCCTCAACATGGCTCCCGGCGGCGGCTATGCCATCCGCCTGGAGGCGCAGTGACACCAAGCAGTATTACGATCCTGGGTGGCGGGACGGCAGGCTGGATGGCCGCCTGCCTGTTCCAGCATCATTGGCCGGACACCCGGATCCGGCTGATCGAAAGCAGCGAGATCGGCATCGTCGGCGTGGGCGAGGGCTCCACCCCGCAACTCAAGGCCTTCTTCGATACGATCGGGGTGAGCGAGGCCGAGTGGATGCCCGACGCCAACGCGACCTACAAGGTCGGCATCCAGTTCGAAAACTGGTCGCAAAAGCCCGGCTACGAGCGCTATTTCCATCCGTTTCCGACTGCGTTGGACGGGCATAGCGCGGGGCAGTTGTTCCGCGCGTCGCGCCTGCGCCGGTCGGGCCTCGATGTCCCCGCGCACCCGGACGACTTCCTGTTCCCGGGGCTGCTGGCGGAGCGCAAGCTGGCGCCGCTCAACCCCGAGCATTTTCCGTTCGAGGTCAGCTACGGCTACCATTTCGATGCGCACAAGGTGGGCGAGGTGCTCAAGCGCATCGCCACCAAGCGCGGGGTCGAATGGGTCGACACCAAAATCGTTTCGGTCGAACTGGCGGACGCGGGCGAGGTCGCCGCGCTGGTTGGTGAAGACGGCGAGCGGCATGAGGCCGATTTCTTCATCGATGCCTCTGGCTTTCGCGCGATGATCGCCGAACAGGCGCTGGGCGCAAATCACATCTCGTTCGCCGACAATTTGTTCGCCGACAGCGCGGTGGTCCTTGCCACCGATGTCGCCCAAGGTGGTCCCGAATGCGCAACGCGGGCCATCGCGATGGATGCGGGCTGGCGCTGGTCGATCCCGCTGACCAACCGCACCGGCAACGGCTATGTCTACAGCTCGAAATATATCGATGCCGACGCGGCGGAGGCCGAATTGCGCGCCGCGCTTGGCGTCGGCGACGACGTCGAAGCGCGCCATCTCAAGATGCGCTGCGGGCGGCTGGACAAGAGCTGGAATGCCAATTGTCTAGCCATTGGTCTGGCGCAGGGATTTCTCGAGCCGCTCGAAGCGACTGCGTTGCACATCGTGCTCGTCACGGTCGAACAGTTCATCGCTGCGGTGGACAAGAACGGGCTCGGCGAAGAAGCGCGCGAACCGTTCAACGATGCCATCGTTGCGCGCTATGAAGGCATTCGCGACTATATCGTCGCGCACTATCGCTGCCAGCTACGCCGCGACACCGACTATTGGCGCGACAATGCCGCGCACGATAACCTCTCGCCCAGCCTCAAGGGCATTATGACGTCCTGGTTCACGCGCCAAGATTTGACACTCGAGGTGCAGCGGCAGGATATCGCCAAATATTACAATGCCGTAAGCTGGCACTGCCTCCTCGGCGGATACGGGAATTTCCCGCAAAAGCTGGAAAAGCCGGGCGAAGACGTGCATCTCCCCGATATGCACAGAATCGATGATTTCCTGGAGCGCTGCGCGATGAACTTTCCGAGCCATAAAGAGGCGCTGAAGGCGTTGCAGGCCTGATGATCGGACAGTCCAAGACGCTGCTCCTCTTCGGGGCGACGGGAGACCTGTCGCGCCGCATGCTGATCCCGTCGCTTTACGGGCTCCACGCCGATGGCTTGCTGCCCGACGGGCTCAAGATCATCGGGACGGCGCGCTCAAAGCTGAGCGACGACGAGTTTCGCGAGACTGCGGTGGAGGCACTGCGCGAACATTTGCCCGAAGACTTCTTCTCCGAAATGACGGCGCGGCGCTTTGCCCAGCGTATCACCTACCTGCCGGTCGATGTGACGACGCCCGACGGCTACCAGGAACTTGCCAGCCGCATCGATGTCGATGAAGGCGTGTCGATCTTCCTGTCGACCGCGCCGAGCCTGTTTAAAGCAGCGATCGACAATCTGGCGGCGGTGGGGCTTGCCGGCGATACGGTCAAGCTGGCGCTGGAGAAGCCGATCGGGACCGATCTTGAAAGCAGCTGCGAAATCAATGATGCGGTTGCCGCGCATTTTCCCGAGAACCGGATTTTCCGCATCGATCACTATCTCGGTAAGGAGACGGTGCAAAACCTGTTGGCGCTGCGCTTTGCCAATTCGCTGCTCGAACCGGTGTGGAATGCTTCGCACGTCGATCATGTGCAGA
The DNA here is from genome assembly GCF_026157105.1 of Sphingomicrobium marinum. GTDB lineage: Bacteria > Pseudomonadota > Alphaproteobacteria > Sphingomonadales > Sphingomonadaceae > Sphingomicrobium > Sphingomicrobium marinum. The sequence goes on along the minus strand of NZ_JANPVQ010000001.1, from coordinate 2,034,707 downwards.
TCACCGTCGCCGAAACGGTCGGGCTCGAAGGACGTGCGGGGTACTACGACACGGCCGGTGCTTCGCGCGACATGCTGCAGAACCACATGCTCCAGTTGCTGGCGCTCGTCGCGATGGAGCCGCCCGCGGCCTACGATCCAGATGCCGTCCGCGCAGAGAAGGTCAAGGTGCTGCAATCGCTGCGCGCGATAGATGCGGACAGCGCAAAGGCCAACGTCGTGCTCGGCCAGTATGACGGCTATCTCGAAGAGCTTGGCGACAAGTCCGACACCGAAACCTTCATCGCGCTCAAAGCCCATGTCGACAATTGGCGCTGGGCGGGCGTGCCCTTCTACCTGCGTCACGGCAAGGCGATGGCGCGGCGCAAGACCGAAATCTACATCCAGTTCAAATGCGTGCCGCATTCGATCTTCGGCAATATCTCGGGACAGATGCAGCCCAACGAGTTGATCATCTCGATCCAGCCCGAAGAGAATATTCGCATCAAGATGATGACCAAGACGCCAGGACTCGACCGCGGCGGGATGAGCCTTCGCGAGGTGCCGCTCGATGTCACCATGGAAGGCGCGTTCAGCGACTATCGACGCCGCATCGCCTATGAGCGGCTGTTGCTCGACTTGATCGAAGGCGATCCCACCCTGTTCGTGCGGCGCGACGAGGTCGAAGCGCAGTGGAATTACATCGATGGGCTCAGGGCATCGTGGCTGCGCGCCGATATGACGCCCGAGGCCTACACATCCGGCGGCTGGGGCCCTACAGGCTCGACCGAACTCACACAGCGCGACGGAAGGGCATGGAATGATTGAAGCCGAATTTTGGGACTACGACAGCCGCGAAGACATGGCGGCCGAGGTCGCCGGGGATATCGGCTTTATTATCGAAAGCGCGATCGATGCGCGCGGTGAGAGCCTCGTCGCCTTTCCGGGCGGGTCGACGCCCGCGCCGATCTTCGCGCACCTCGCGCAAAAGCAGCTGCCGTGGAAGCGCGTCACCATCATCCCGGGCGACGATCGCCTCGTGCCGGTGGATAACGAATTGTCGAACATCCGCGCCATCGCGCAGGCGATGATCTCGACGGGCGCGCGCATCTATCCGATCGCGGTGGAAGCGGAAGACTATACGATGGCCGGTCATGCGGCCGATGCGCGGCTACGCGATCTGAAGTGGCCGCCCGATCTCGTCTGGCTCGGCATGGGTACCGATGGGCATACCGCTTCGCTGTTCCCGGGACCGGATTTCGAAGACGCAATGGATGCGCCCAAGGCACGGCTTGCGATGGGCATCCGTCCGGATCCGATGCCGCCCGAAGCGCCGGTGGATCGCGTATCGCTGACACGCGCGGCGATCCTCCAGGCGCGCACCATCCTGATCACCATCACCGGCCAGGAAAAGCGCGACCTGCTCGAACAGGCGATCGAGGACGGGCAATCGTCCAAGCTGCCGATCGGCCGCGTCCTCGCCGAAAGCCAGATCCCCATCGACATTCACTGGGCGCCGTAGGGCATGGCAACGCTCGACCCGCGCATCGCCAAGGTCACCGACCGCATCATCGAGAAGTCGAAGCCAACGCGCTCGGCCTATCTCCAGCTGATGAAAGACGAGGGCGAACGCGGGATCGACCGTAAGCGGTTAAGCTGCGGCAACTTCGCCCACGGCTTTGCAGCGGCGGGTGACGACAAGAAGGCGATCCGCACTTTCAGCGGACCCAACATCGGGATCGTCACCGCGTTCAACGACATGCTGAGCGCGCACGCGCCTTATTATCGCTACCCCGAACAGATGAAGGTCTGGGCGCGCGAGGCGGGTGCGACCGCGCAGGTTGCGGGCGGCGTTCCGGCGATGTGCGACGGGGTGACGCAGGGGCAGGCGGGAATGGACCTGTCGCTGTTCAGCCGCGACACGATCGCGCTCGGCACTGCGGTTGCGCTCAGCCACGGCATGTTCGAAGGCATTGCGATGCTCGGCATCTGCGACAAGATTGTGCCGGGGCTGCTGATCGGCGCACTTCGTTTCGGTCATCTTCCCGCGATCCTCGTGCCGGCTGGACCAATGCCCTCCGGGCTCGCCAACAAGGAAAAACAGCGCGTGCGCCAGCTCTATGCCGAGGGCAAGGCGACCAAGGAAGAATTGCTGGCGGCCGAAAGCGCGAGCTATCACGGGCAAGGCACCTGCACCTTCTACGGCACCGCCAACTCCAACCAGATGATGATGGAATTGATGGGGCTGCATATCCCCGGTGCGGCCTTTGCCAACCCGGGGACCAAGCTGCGGCAGATGCTGACCCGCGCCGCGACCCACCGCATTGCCGAACTCGCCAGAGACAAGAAGCGGCCGCTGGCCGAAGTGATCGACGAGCGCGCCATCGTGAACGCGGCGGTCGGGCTGATGGCGACGGGCGGGTCGACCAACCACGCAATTCATATTCCCGCAATCGCACGTGCTGCGGGCATCGTATTCGACTGGGACGACCTTGCCGAGATCAGCCACGCAGTACCGCTCATCGCCCGCGTGTACCCGAATGGTTCAGGGGATGTGAACGATTTTCACCATGCAGGTGGTATGGCATTTACCGCGCACACGCTGCTCGAAGCGGGTTTGCTGCATGATGATATCCTAGCTGCGGGCCATGATGACTTTTTGGCCTTCGCCACCAATCCGGTCGAAAGCGACGATGGCATCGAGTGGCAGGCGGTCACTGACACCAGCAACGACACGATGCTCAGGCCTGCGTCCGATCCCTTCCAGCCCGATGGCGGGATGCGGCTAGTCGAAGGCAATCTCGGGCGCGCCTGCTTCAAGACGAGCGCGGTCGACAAGGAGCGCTGGACCATCGAGGCACCGTGCCGGATATTCCACGACCAGAAGGATGTCGTCGCGGCCTTTGAAGCGGGCGAGCTCGACAAGGATGTCGTGGTCGTGGTGCGCTTCCAGGGGCCGCGCGCCAACGGCATGCCCGAGCTTCACAAGCTGACCCCGCCGCTGGGCGTCCTGCAGGATCGCGGCCACAAGGTCGCGCTTGTCACCGACGGCCGCATGAGCGGGGCATCGGGCAAGGTGCCCGCCGCGATCCACCTTTCGCCCGAAGCGCGGGGAGGCGGGCCGATCGCCCATTTGCGCGACGGCGATGTTGTCCGCCTGTGCGCCACCAATGGTACGCTCGAAGCGGTCGGCGTCGATCTCGCCAGCCGCGATGCCTCGCAGGCGCCGCCGCCGCCGGTCGGGACGGGGCGCGAATTGTTCGCGCTGTTCCGCGACCAGGCTGACGAAGCAGAAAAAGGCGGGAGCGCCATGCTCGCCGCCATGGAGGCAGTCCTTTGAGCCAGACCATTGCCGTCGCCGATGTCGGCGGAACGCACGCCCGCTTCGCCATCGCCGAGATCGAGGATGGCACCGTCGTCAGTCTTGGCGAACCGATCACGATGGGCACCAACGACCATGCCAGCTTCCAGACGGCATGGCGCCATTTTTGCGAGGTCAATCCGGGCGACGAACCCAAGTCTTTGAGCGTCGCCTTTGCCGGCCCGGTCGATGGTGAGGTGCTAAAGCTTACCAACAACCCATGGGTGATCCGCCCCGCGCTGGCGCAGGAAAAACTGGATGTCGAACATTTCGTCATCGTCAATGACTTTGCGGCGGTCGCCCACGCGGTGGGTGCGCTGGGCGATGAACATTTCGATCATGTCACCGGCCCTGAAGGCCCATTTCCCGATGATGGTGTGACCACCATCGTCGGCCCCGGCACGGGGCTCGGCGTTGCGCAGCTGTTGAAAACGGCAGACGGCCACATGCACGTCATCGCGACAGAGGGCGGCCATATTGATTTTGCGCCGCTCGACAGCCTCGAGGACAAGATTCTCCAGCGCATGCGACGCGATCTGCGCCGCGTCTCGGTGGAGCGCATTGCGTGCGGCTCTGGCCTCGCCAATATTTACGAAGCGCTCGGCGCGATGGAGGGGAAAGCGGTCCCCGATCTCGACGACAAGGAACTTTGGACGCGGGCTATCGAGGGCAAGGATCCGCTTGCAGCCGCGGCGCTCGACCGCTTTTTCCTGACGCTCGGCGCGGTGTGTGGTGACCTCGCGCTGGCGCACGGGTCGAACGCCGTCGTGCTCGCGGGCGGGCTCGGCTATCGCATCCGCCACCTGTTCAGGAACTCGGGGTTTGCCGACCGCTTCATCGCCAAGGGCCGCTTCGAACGCCGAATGGAGCAGATCCCGGTCAAACTGGTCACCCATCCGCAGGCCGGCCTCTTCGGCGCCGCGGTCGCCTTCGCCAAGGAGCATGCATGAGCATTCGCGATATCATGGAAGCCGCGCCGGTCATTCCGGTACTGGTGCTCGACGGTAGCGTCGATCCGATCGAACTGGCGCAGGTGCTGGTCGAAAACGGGCTGCCCGTCATCGAGGTGACGCTGCGCACCGAGGAAGCGCTGCCCGCGATCGAGGAGATGTCGCGGGTCGAAGGCGCCATCGTGGGTGCGGGCACCGTGCTTAACGCCGTCGACCTCTATGAGGCCGTCGACTACGGCGCGCGCTTTATCGTCTCGCCGGGACTGACTGACGGCGTCGTGCGCGCTGCTGTCGACAAGCGCGTCCCGATCCTGCCGGGCGTCGCCAATGCCGGCGACATCATGCGCGGGCTCGATCTCGGGCTCGATCATTTCAAATTCTTCCCGGCCGAAGCGGCGGGGGGCTTGAAGGCATTGAAGGCGCTCACCGGACCGTTTGGCGGCGTCCATTTCTGCCCCACCGGCGGCATCAGGGAAGACACGGCCGAAGACTGGCTCTCGCACCCCAACGTGCTGTGCGTCGGCGGCAGTTGGATCCTGCCTTCGGGCGAAACCGATCTCGACCGCGTGGCCCGGCGTGCCCAGAAGGCTGCCGGGCTCAGCCGCTAGTGCAGCGGCCGCCCATGAAGGCATGGCCTCTTCGTCCCTCTAGTGGAAGGGACGGCCATGAAGGCATAGCCTCTTCGCCCCTCTAGTGGAGGGGACGGCCATGCCTTTCCTTCCAGAACAGTAGCGAGCAGACGATGCTCAGCGCGATGAAGAAGATCGGGTACCATAGGCCCGCGTAGATATCGCCGGTCGCTGCCACGATCGCGAAGGCGGTGACGGGCAGGAACCCGCCGACCCAGCCGGTGCCGATATGATAGGGCAGGCTCATCGCGGTGTAGCGCGTGCGCGTCGGGAACATCTCGACCAATGCGGCGGCCTGCGGGCCGTAGAGCGCGGTCGCTGCGACCGTGAACACGATCAGCCAGAAATAGAGCGTGCCTTTCTGGATCTCGTCGGGATTGGCGCTCGCGGGATAGCCGGCATCGACCAGCGCCGCCGGGATGGCGCTCGCATCGTCGCTGACGGGCAGCGCGGCATCGCCCACGCGTACGACCGTGTTGCCGTCGCTGCTGGCGACGCGGGTATAGCTGACGCCCTCGGCGGACAGCGTCTTGGAGGCGATGTCGCAGGGCGTGGTGAATTCCGCCTTGCCGATGAGGTCGAACTGCACTGAACAGCTGTCGAGATCGGTTTCGACCACGACGGGCGCAGCCTCCTGCGCCGCGGCAAGCCGCGGATTCACCGCGTCCGCAATCGCATGGAAGCCCGGCCAGAAGGCGACGAGGCCGAGGATCATGCCGCCCACCATAACGGGTTTGCGTCCCACGCGGTCGCTGAGCCAGCCGAAGAATACGTAGAGCGGCGCGGAGATTACGGTGACAAGAAGGATGATCCAGTTCACCTCTGCCCCCGGCACGCCGAGATTTCGTTCGAGGAAGACCTGCACGTAGAAAAAGGCGCAGTACCAGAGCGCCCCCTGCGCCGCCATGAAGGCGAAGAAGGCGGTCAGCACCTGTTTGAGGCTTTCCTTCTCGGCAAATGCTTCGCGCAGCGGTGTCTTGGTGACTTCGCCTTCGGCCTGAAGCTTCTGGAAGGCCGGGCTCTCCGACAATTTCAGCCGCATCCAGACCGAGATGAAGAGGAGCAGCACCGACACGAGGAAGGGGATGCGCCAGCCCCATTCGAGGAAGGCTTCTTCGCCGACCGTGGTGCGGGTGAAATAGATGACGAGCAGCGCGGCGATCAGGCCGAAGGCGGCGCTCGACTGAATCCAGCCGGTCGCCGCGCCGCGCTTGTCGTCATCGGCATGTTCGGCGACGTAGATCGCTGCGCCGCCATATTCGCCGCCGAGCGCTGTTCCCTGGCAGATCCGCAGGATGATCAGCAGGATGGGGGCGATGATACCCGCCTGTGCGTAAGTCGGAAGCAGCCCGATCGCGAAGGTCGCGCCGCCCATGAGGCTGACGGTGGTGAGGAAGGTCGCTTTGCGTCCCACCCGGTCGCCCATTGCGCCGAAGATGATCGCGCCCAGTGGGCGGAAGGCAAAGCCGGCGGCGAACAAGCCCAGCGCGGCGATGACGCCGGCGGTTTCGCCAAGCCCGGTGAAAAAGACGGTTCCGATCGTGCTGGCCAGCGCGCCGAATATGAAAAAGTCGTACCATTCGAAGGCAGTGCCCGCCGACGAGGCGATCACCACGCGTTTCATCGACCAGGGTTTGGGCGCGCCTGCCGTAGCGGCGCCGGACTGTTCGTTCATGAAAATCTCCCCCGCGCCGCCAAGGATCGGGCGCCTATCGTTGGGTTATTGTTTCTTCGAGCCGCGCGACATTCAACCCCCATTTGTAGGCATCGAGGCGATTGGAGACCGTGCGGCGGTCCGGGTTGAGGACGAGGACCTGGTGGATGCGTTCGCTACCCGTTTTATAGTCGATCGTCATGCGGTTGCCTTCGACATGCGCCTCGACGGTTCCGCGCGCATCGCTGAGCGCGGCGACATACTCACCTTTTCCGGTTTCACGCAGGGTCCAGCTTCGCGTGCGCGGCGGCTTGTCGCCTTCGCGGATACTCTGGGTGAGTTGAAGGCTGCCGTCTTCCGATTTCTCGCCGGTACTCTCGACTCGGACCGGGATGACGCTGCCGTCGATGATGTACAACGTGCCTTCCCCCTTCGTCGCGCCTTCGAAAAAGCGGATCGGATCGAAATCGGGTTGGCCGATGGGCATCGGCAATTCCACCTCGGGCAGACGGCTTTGCATGATCGCCGGAAGCGACAATGCGAGGAAGGCGATGAGACTGGCCGCAACGGCCAGCCATCCGATGATACGCTTCATTACGGGCAGTTTACTCCTTGGCGCTGCCTTCGACGTCGATCACGAAGCGATGCGGGATGTCGCCCTTGCCCAGCGTCTCCCAAGCCTCACCAATCTCATCGCCCTTGATGACTTCGATCTCGGGCACGATGCCGTGCTCGGCGCAGAAATCGAGCATCTCCTGCGTCTCCGGGAGCCCGCCGATTGCCGAGCCCGCGATTGCGCGGTTGCCGAAAATGAGGTTGAAGCCCGAAAAGCTCGGTAGCTGCTCCAGCGCACCGACGATGACCATCGTGCCGTTGGGCCGCAGCAACGTAGCGTAGGGATCGACTTCATGCGCTACGGGGATCGTGTCGATGATCAGGTCGAACCGCCTCGCCGCCGCTTGCATCGCTTCCTCGTCGGTCGAGACGAGCACGTCGCTGGCGCCGACCTTGAGCGCGGCGTCGGCTTTTTCCGGAGACGTCGTCAGCACGGTCACGTCGGCGCCCATCGCGGCCGCGATCTTCACCGCCATGTGGCCGAGCCCGCCGAGCCCTGCGACCGCGACCTTGTCGCCGTCCTTTACGCCCCAGCGCTTCAGCGGCGAATAGGTGGTGATTCCCGCGCACATCAACGGGGCGGCCTGCGCCATGTCGAGGCTGTCGGGGACCTTGCAGACGAATTCTTCGCGCACGACGATATGATCCGAATAGCCGCCCTGCGTGAGTTCGCCGTGACGATCGGGCACGCCGTAGGTGAAGGTCGACCCTTCGACGCAGAATGTTTCCTGTCCGCCTTTGCAATATTCGCACTTCTGGCAACTGTCGACGAGGCAGCCGACGGCGACGCGGTCACCCTTGGCATAGCTTCTGACATCGGGTCCGACATCGGTGACCACCCCGACGATTTCGTGACCGGGAATCATCGGATAGTGGCTCATCCCCCAATCGTCGTGCGCGAAATGAAGGTCGCTATGGCAGATGCCGCAATGGCTGATCTTGATGGCGACATCGTTGGGCCGTAGGTCGCGCCGTTCGAAGTGAATGGGATGGACGGTATCGCTGGCGCTTTCCACGCCCCAGCCAAAAGCTTTGGTCGGCATTCACTTCTCTCCTGCGGTCAGGCGAAAAGCTTAAACTGGATTAGCCATTACCACCAGCCGAGAAATTTCCACCAGGGCAGGCCGACGCCCAGCCAGACGACCATGTGGAACAGCGAGACGAAAAAGCCGACGCGGAACCAGTCGGGCACGGTGTGATAGCCGAGCCCGAAATAGATCACGACCGGGCCGGTCGAATAATGCGTCAGGCAACCGCAAAGGTTCGAGAAATAGGCGAGCATGGCGACCATCAGCAGCGGCGGCGCATCGGCGGCGACCGCGATCACGAGGAAGGCGCCGACCATCGCGCTGATATGTCCCGTCAGCATCGAAAAGCCGTACATCGAATAGAAGTAGATGAGCGCCAGGCCGATCGCGACCGTCATGCCGGCATAGCCGTCAAAGACCGTGGCAGCAGCGCTTGCGAACCAGGAGATCACCCCGGTATCGCGCAGCAGGTTGGCCATGGTCAGCAGGCCGCCAAGCCAGATCAGCGCATCCCACGCGCCCCACGTCGCCGCCAGATCGCGCCATCGTTCAGCGCCGGTGGCCAGCAGTACGGCTATCCCCAGCAAGGCGACAACGGTGACGTGGAGCCCGTGCAGCGGGCCGGTCGCCCACAGCGCCACCAACCCGATCAGTACGCTGATGAGGATGGTTTCTTCCCGTTTGCGCGGCCCCATCGCCGTTAGCTGTTCCTGCGCCGTGGTCCGGGCGGCGGCACCGTCGATCCGCGGCGGCTTGATGACGAGGTGCAGGAAGACCGGCAGCAGCGCGATGGCGACAAGCCCGGGTACGATCGCCCCCAGCGCCCATGTGCCCCAGGTAAAGTCGATGCCCGCGACATCGCCTGCAGCCTCGGCGACCAGCGGATTGGCCGCCATGGCGGTAAGGAACATCGCTGCCGTGATGAGATTGAAGTGCGCGCCGGCAAAAACGAGGTAGCGCCCGACCGCCCGCGCTTCGTCAGAATCGCGGCCTTCGCCGACCGACTTGCTGACGGCATCCACGACAGGGGCAACGATGCCGCCGCCGCGCGCCGTGTTGGACGGGATGACGGGCGCCAGCAGAAGCTCGGCAAAACCGATGCCGTAGGCGAGCCCGCGCTCGTTCTGGCCCAGCCGGTTGACGAGCGTCAGCGCAATGCGGCGTCCCAGCCCCGTGCGGATGACCGATCCCGCGATGAGGAAGGCGGCGACCACCAGCCAGACGGTGGTGTTGGAGAACCCCACCAATGCGGCTTCGAGCGATGAGCGCGAGTCTTCGCCGATTGTCTGTGTCACGACGAGGACGAGCAGCCCGAACAGAACCACGGTCGACATCGCAAATGGGCGGAGCAGCAAGCCGAGGATGGTGGCCGCAAACACGGCAAGTACGCGCCAGCCATCGGGTTCGACGCCTGCCGGAACCGGCCAGAACCACAGGATCAGCCCCAGCGCGGCGCAAATGCCGAGCCGTGCCGATCGTTCGAATAATGACATTTCCCCCATTGGCGGATGTGAGCCACCTTTGGGGGCGGGGTCAACCCGTCAGCGTCGCCGTTCGAGCAGGTTCATCGCCTGGACGAGGTGGGGCCTGTCGACCATCTTGCCGCCGACATCGAGAACGCCGGCGTTCGGATCGGCCTTGAAGGCATCGACCACCGCCTTGGCATGGGCGATCTCGCTTTCGCTCGGGGTGAAGGCGTCATTGATCACCGCGACCTGTGCGGGATGGATCGCAAGTTTGCCGGTAAATCCTTCGGCTGCGGCCGCCTTGGCTTCGGCAGCGAGGCCTTCGAGATCGCGAATGTCGGTAAAAACGCCGTCCACCGGCTGCGCACCTGCGGCGACGGCGCCAGCCAGGCATAGCGAACGCGCGAGCTTGTAAGTGAACGCCAATTCGCCGTCGGGGCCAAGCTTGGAGCTCGCCCCCAACGCGGCCGACAGGTCTTCGGCGCCCCAGCTCATCGCGGTGAGCGGGCTGGCGGCATCGCGGTAGGACAGCAGGCCAAACAGGCTGGCGGGCGTTTCGGTGACGATGGCGTGGATCGGAATGTCGCCGATCGAATGCTGGATATGCGTAATGTCCTGACCGCTCTCGGCCTTGGGCAAAACGATGCCGGTCAGGTCATGGCGCGCCAGTAGTTTCAGGTCGCGGCGATGATGGTCGCAGTCGATCGGGTTGATGCGAAGCCACCATTGCGGGCCGCCGTCGCGCTGCGGCAGGTTGCCGAGGATATCGCGGGCATCCTGCTTGCGGGCGGGCGCAACGCTGTCCTCAAGGTCGAAGATGATGGCGTCGGCATCGCCTTGAACCGCCTTGGCGATCTTTTTTTCGCTGTCGGCGGGAACGAACAGCCAGCTGCGCGCAGGCTTCACGCTCATGACGGCTTTTTCAGGAGCAGGGCGGAGCGCGAAAAGCTACACACCAGTTCATCGCGCTGGTTGAAGCCGCGATGTTCCCAAGTCACGATCCCCGCGTTCGGGCGCGACTTGCTCTCGCGCAGCGCGGTCACTTCGCTTTCGCTGCGGATCGTGTCGCCGATGAAGACGGGCTTGGGAAATTTCATGCTGTCGTAGCCAAGGTTCGCGACCAGCGTCCCCAGCGTCGTATCGCCCACCGACACCCCCACGATCAGGCTGAAGGTGAAACAGCTGTTGACCAGAATTTGCCCGAATTCGGTGTCCTTTGCCGCCTCGTGATCGAGATGCAGCGGCTGCGGATTGTGCGTCATGGTCGAGAAAAGGAGATTGTCCGTTTCGGTCACGGTGCGCGTGATGGCGTGGGCGATGACTTCGCCTTGCTGCCACTCGTCGAAAAATTTGCCTGCCATGATGGTTGCCTAAGCGTCAGGCGGCCTTGTCGCAAGCGTCCTTCAAGGTGGGAAGGAGCTTCATCTTCAGGTCGTGCATGCCGATATCCTCGACCGCCTCGCCGCGTTCCGTCGCGCGCACCACAGCCGCGATGTGTCCCATGATCTGCCCGACGATGTCGACCGATTGCAGCGCCACGCCATGCGCCATCACCACCTCGATATCGGTGGCGAGCTCATCGCCCATCGTTTCGAGCAGCTTGCGGGCTTCGTCGAGTTCGTGGGCCAATTGGAGTTCGAGCGGTGTGCGCGACATGGCCTTCGCATAGCGCGCGAAGGGTTAAGATGGCGTCAAGAGAATCTCCGCCATCGCCTCGGTAATGGCGTCGCCGTCGAGCCGGTACGTGGCGTACAGCTCGGCAAGGTTGCCGGTCTGCCCGAACTTCTCGACCCCGAGCGGCGCAACGCGCTGCCCGAGGACGCCGCCAAGCCATGACAGCGAAGCGGGCGCGGCATCACACAGCGTGACGAGACCTGCCCCTGGTGCAAGGCGGCCAAGAAGCTGCTCGACATGACTGGGCGCACGTTCGCCGCCCCAACGCGCGGCCTGCGCCGCGGTCCAACTACGATGCAGCAGGTCGGGGGATGTCACGTTAAGAAGCCCAAGCCCGGGAATATCGGCGCTGAGTTCTTCATAGGCGGCGAGCGCTTCGGGCATCAGCGCACCCATCGCCACGATCGCGGCTTCGGCGCCCTCGGCGGGTTCTTTCAGCCAATAGCCGCCTTGCAGCGCGCCGTCTTTCCAATCGTCATTGTCACGCGCGACCTGCTCGACCGGTCGGGTCGACAGGCGCAGGTAGGTGCTTTCGCCGTCCGGGTCGTCGATCAGGCGGAAGGCTTCGTGCATCATCGCCGCGAGTTCGTCGGCATAGGCCGGTTCGTAATGACGAAGGCCCGGCTGGCCCAGCGCGATAAGCGGCGGATTGATCGACTGGTGCGCGCCGCCTTCGGGTGCCAGCGTCAGGCCCGACGGGGTGGCAACGAGCAGGAAGCGGGCATCCTGGTAACAGCCGTAATTGAGGCTATCGAGACCCCGCGCGATGAAGGGGTCGTAGAGCGTGCCGATGGGAAAGAGACGCTCGTCGAACAGGTCGCCGGAGAGACCGGCGGCGGCCAGCATCAGGAACAGGTTGGATTCGGCGATCCCAAGTTCGATGTGCTGGCCTTGGTTGCTCGCACCCCACTTTTGCGCGCTGGGAATCTTTGCCTTGGCGAACACGTCCTCGACATCGCGGCGGCGGAACAGGCCGCGCTGGTTCACCCATGCGCCAAGATTGGTCGAGACGGTAACGTCGGGCGAGGTGGTGACGATGCGATCGGCGAGCTCGCCGCCAGCCTTGCTCAAATCCATGAGAATGCGTCCGAACGCGGCCTGCGTGGATTGCTCGTTGCCTTCGGGCGCAGGAAGATTGGGGATCGTTACCGTGCCGAACGAACGATTTCGTTTTTCCTGCTTGATCCGCGTCGCTTCCAGCACCGCTTCTGCCTTGGGGCGCATATTGTCGCCAAGCCCGGCGAGCGGTTCCCATTCATCGCCTTCCGCTATCCCCATGCTGTCGCGCATCGCCGCGATCTGTTTGGGGTTCATTAGCCCGGCGTGATTGTCCTTATGCCCCGCAAAAGGCATGCCGAAGCCCTTGACCGTCCACGCGATGAAGAAAGTCGGGGTGTCATCCTTCTTGGCTTCGTCGAACGCCTCAACCAGCGTTTCCATGCAGTGCCCGCCAAGATCGAGCATGAGGTCGCCCAGCGCTTCGTCATCCTTATGCGCCGACAGGAAGGCATCGCCTTTCTTCCCAAGGTCAGCCTTGATCCGCGCGCGCCATGCGGCGCCGCCCTGATAATGCAACGCGGAAAAATCGGCGTTGGGCAGGCTTTCGAGCCAGTCCTTGACGGGCTTGCCGCCCTTGGCTTGCAGCGCTTTCTTGAGCTTTTTGCCGTAGCGGATTTCCACCGTGCGCCAGCCGCAGCTTGCAAAGATCTCGTCGAAGCGTTCGAACATGCGATCGGTCGAGGTCGCATCGAGGCTCTGTCGGTTATAGTCGACGATCCACCACAGGTTGCGCACGTCGTGTTTGTAGCCCTCGATGATGGCTTCGTAGATGTTTCCTTCGTCGAGCTCGGCATCGCCAATCAGCGCAACGAAGCGGCCGCGATCCTCCTCGGCTATCTTGCCGTGCGCGGTGAGATAATCCTGCATCAGGCTGGCAAAGAGGGTGATGGCAACGCCGAGCCCCACCGACCCGGTCGAGAAATCGACGGGAATCGTGTCTTTGGTGCGGCTGGGATAGCTTTGCGCCCCGCCAAGCCCGCGGAAGGCTTCCAGCTTTTCGCGGGCTTGGTTGCCCAGCAGGTAGTGGATCGCATGCAGAACCGGCCCGGCGTGCGGCTTCACCGCGACGCGGTCGTTGGGACCCAGCGCGTGGAAATAGAGCGCCGCCATGATCGCGCTCATCGACGCGCTCGAGGCCTGGTGGCCGCCGACCTTCACGCCGTCCGCCTTGGGCCGGAGGTGATTGGCGTTGTGGATGGTCCAGCTGGCGAGCCAGCGCAGGCGGGTTTCCAGCGCGCTGAGTGCGGCGATGTCGGTGCTCATGGCTAGCTGCCTAACGGGTCAGAGCGCGCCTGCCAATTGGAAGCCGACATAGGCCGCATAGGCGCCGGTGAAGACGACGCCTTCCCAGCGATAGATCGTCCAGCCGGTGCGCAGGAACAGCATGAGCAGGCCGGTGACGCCGACCAGCACCCAGATGTCGAACCGCGCGATTTCGGGCGGCGCGCCGAGCGGAACGATCGCAGCGGTGATGCCGAGGATGCCGAAGATGTTGTAGATGCTGCTGCCCACGATATTGCCGAGCGCGACGTCGGGCTCTTTCTTGATGGCAGCGGCGGCGCAGGCGACCAGTTCGGGTAGCGAGGTGCCGACCGCGACGACGGTCAGGCCGATCACCGCTTCGGACACGCCCATGCCGCGGGCCAGCGTCACCGCGCCCTCGATCAGATATTGTGCCCCAAAGATCACGCCCGCGATGCCGCCTGCGGTCATCAATACCAGCAGCGCAAGACCGCGCTTGGTATCGGGCTTCTGCGCTTCTGCGTGGAGGTGGCGTTCGGCCTCATCATCATGCTTGTCGCGGTCGGTAACGTAGGCGACGATGATGTAAGCCAGCAGCATCATTCCCAGCAGAATTCCCGCCAGCCGGTCGAACCCGCCGAGCAGCACGCCCGCCAGCGCCGCAAGCGCCGCCATGCTCATGGCAAAGCCGTCGCGGTAGAAGGCCGGCGGCTTGATCGGCAGCGGGATGATGATGGCGCTGATACCAAGGATAAGTAGCACGTTGGCGATGTTCGAACCGACGACGTTGCCGACCGATATGTCGGGCGACCCCGATAGCGCGGCCTGCAGGCTGGTGACGAGTTCCGGCGCCGAGGTGCCGAAGCCGACGATGACAAGGCCGGCCAATAGCGGCGAGACGCCAAAGCGCCGTGCCAGTCCCACGGTGCCGCGTACGAGAAATTCGCCGCCCAGGCCGAGAAGTACGAGGCCGCCAAGAATCAACAGGAGCGTCATTGGTTGCCAGCGTTAGCCGCCGTCATCCTTAAGCGCACCCCGAAAATCGCGATGATCAGCCGAACGGCAGCACGACATCCCAGTTGAAGGCTTCAATCGAGCCGTCCAGCGCCGGCGCCCTCTTCGCCACCAGCATGGAATCATCGGCAATGTCCTCGTTGGCGTTTTCCTTTTCGCCCGGAAAATACATCTGCGTCGTCAGCCGCGATTGCTTACCGTCTATCGTGAAGTGGATGTGGCGCGGACGAACCAGGTCGCCGACGCCGTAGATACCCGGAATGATGGTGCGGATGCGGTAGCGTCCCTCGGCATCCGTGGTAACCTTGGCCGAGCCCTGGAAATGCGGATCGAGCGGGAGATCTTCGCGATCGTCGCCGCCATGCAGGTAGCGCCCGTGCACGTTGGCCTGCCACAGGTCGAGCGTCGCACCTGGCACCGGCGTGCCGTCGAAATCGCGCACGATACCGAACAGGTCCATACGCGGACCTTCCGCGCTTTCGCTATGCCCGTCGAGCCGGGTGAGGTCGGCATCCTGGTCGAGCGGCCTTGCGACCGGATAGAATGGGCCGAGCTGCTGCGGCGGTGTCGCCTTCATCATCCGGTCGATGACGTTGTCTTGCGCGATCAATGGCGCGCCGACCGTGATGCCGATGCCACCGGCGATCAGCCGCCGGCGCGAAATTACTGTCTTCATATGTGTCCCCCTGCGAGTCGTTTGTACGCACACGCAACTAACGAAGGTTAAGAATGAACCTCCGCCATGGGGTTGGCAAGCAGGGCTTTCAGCGCATTATACCTCGGCGCAAGCTGTCAGCCGACAGCGTCGTCCGTGCGCCGGTCATATTCTTCCTGCGCGGCACGAATGCATGCGATATGTTCGATCGCCCATTCGCCCAGGGCTCGAACCGGCGTCGTCAGCGATTGCCCAAGGTCGGTCAGGCTATAATCGACCCGCGGCGGAATGGATGGGGTTACGTCGCGATTGATGAGCCCGTCACGTTCGAGCCCGCGCAGGCTGCGTGTCAGCATGCGCTGCGAGATGCCGTCGATTTCGCGCTTCAATTCGCTGAAGCGGCGCGATCCGGTAGACAGCACCATGACGATCAACATCGACCATTTGTCACCAACACGATTGAGCACAGGAGCGACATTCTTGCAGCCGGCCGTGTGCAGTTCTTCGAGCTCGAGTTCGGTATCATGCATGTGCCTGGGTTCCTGAAATGTGCCGTCTTGCGATAGAGGCGATCGGTAACATATTGCGTCTTGGTATCATATAGTAACCAAGAAGGCGAATGAAATGAACATTCTCAAAATCGACAGCAGCATTAGCGGCGAACACAGCGTCAGCCGGCGCCTGACCAGCGAAATCGAGCGCCAGTTCGGCGGTGCCGACGTAACGCGCGATCTTGTCGCCGATCCGCTACCCCACCTTACCGCGCGGGGCCAGGATCCTGAGATCCTCGAGGAATTTCTCGCTGCCGACATGATCATCATCGGCGCACCGATGTATAATTTCACGATCCCAACCCAATTGAAGGCATGGCTCGACCGGCTGGCAGTGGCGGGCCGGACGTTCGAATATACGGCCGAGGGGCCGCGCGGGCTGGCTGGCGACAAGCGCGTCGTGATCGCGCTCGCCTCTGGAGGTGTGTACGAGGATGATAGCCCGTTCGAACATTCGAAGAGCTACCTCACCGCTTTCTTCAATTTTATCGGCATCCAGCCCGAATTCGTGTCCGCCAGCGGCGTTGCGGTGTCGCCCGAAGCCGCCGCCGATGCTATCGACAGCGCGAATGAGACGATTGAGCGACTTGCCGCCTAAATCTGCTTTCTTCAGGCGCTGAGCAGACGGATCGGGTTCTCGATGTAGGTCTTGAGTTCCTGGAGGAAGCTTGCCGCATCCCACCCGTCGACGACGCGGTGGTCGCAGCTTAGTGACAGATTCATCTTCTTGGCGGCGACCAGTTCGCCGTCCTCGATGACGGGCACTTCCTGCATCTTGTTGACCGCAATGATCGCGACCTGCGGGGGCGCGATTACCGGGGTCGAGGTGATGCCGCCCATGGGGCCAAGGCTCGACAAGGTAATCGTCGGATCCTGGAGTTCGCTGCGATCGATCTTGCCCGAACGCGCAGCTTCGGCGAGGCGATTGATTTCGTTCGCCAGCTGCCAGACGGACATGGCGTGGGCGTTGCGGATGACCGGCACCATCAGCCCGTTATCGGTCTGCGCGGCCATCCCCATGTGGAGCTTGCCGTGGCGCGTGATGACGTTGGCTTCATCGTCATAGGTCGCGTTGAGCATCGGCCATGCGGGCAGCGCCTTGGCCATCGCGGTGATAAGGAAGGGCAGGACGGTGAGCTTGGGCTTGTCGCCCCGATCCTTGTTCATCATCGCGCGCGTCTCTTCGAGCGACGTGACGTCGAATTCTTCGACCAGCGTGAAGTGCGGGATCTTGCGCTTTGCCGCCTGCATGTTTTCGCTGATCTTGCGGCGCAGGCCGACGACCTTGATGGTCTCGTCGGCGCGCGGCGCGCCCCCGCCGGTCGACACGCTGCCGCCATTATAAAGCAGGTACGCATCGAGATCGCTGTGGCGAACGCGGTCGGCGGTCGTCTTTACCTGGGCAAGGTCGATGCCGAGATCTTCGGCGCGCTTGCGCACGGTGGGGGAAGCGAGGACCTTTTCGCCGGAAGAGTCATGCGTTGGCTCGGGCGTGGGTTCGGGCGCAGGCGCGGGTGCTTCTTCAGCCTGGTCTATCGTCGGGAGTTCCTTTTCCTGCGCTGGTGTCGGATCTTCGGCCCCGTCGCCCAGCGGCATTTCCTCTTCGGCTTCGGTGGCTGCGGGCTCTTCGACCTCAGCGGGCGCATCGCCATCGGTTTCAATCTCCACGAGCACCGACCCGATCGCGATCTGATCACCGACTTCACCGGCCAGCTTGATGACCTTGCCGGCAACGGGGCTTTCCATTTCCACGGTCGCCTTGTCGGTCATCATGTCGGCGAGGTGTGCGTCCTCTTCGATGACATCGCCAACCTTGACGTGCCATTCGACGATCTCGGCCTCGGCGATGCCTTCGCCAATGTCGGGAAGCTTGAAATTGTAAGTAGCCATCAGTCTGCCAGTACCTTGTCTAGCGCGGCTTTGATACGCGCGGGTCCGGGGAAATAGGTCCATTCGTAGCTGTGCGGGTAGGGCGTGTCCCAACCCGTCACGCGCTCGACGGGGGCTTCGAGGTGGTAGAAGCAGCGCTCGGTCACCAGCGCCGACAGCTCGGCGCCAAACCCCGAGGTGCGCGGCGCTTCATGGACTATGAGACAGCGGCCGGTCTTCTTGACCGAAGCTTCGATCGTCTCGATGTCGAGCGGCACCAGCGTGCGCAGGTCGATGATTTCGGCGTCGATATCGGCTTCTTCCATCGCTGCGCGTGCGACATGCACCATCGTGCCGTAGGCCAGCACCGTCAGCGCCTCGCCTTCGCGCACCACGTTCGCCTTGCTCAGCGGCACTGTGTAGTGGCCTTCGGGCACGTCTGAGCCTTCCGATTTCGACCAGGGCACGACCGGCTGGTCGTGATGGCCGCTGAAGGGGCCGTTGTAGATGCGCTTGGGCTCGAAGAAGATCACGGGATCGGGATCTTCGACCGATGCCAGCAACAGGCCCTTGGCGTCGTACGGCGTGCTCGGCACGACGACCTTGAGGCCCGCGATATGCGTGAACAGGCTTTCGGGCGACTGCGAGTGGGTCTGGCCGCCATAGATGCCGCCGCCATAAGGCGTGCGGATGACCATCGGCATCGTCCATTCGCCCGCGGTGCGATAGCGCATCTTGGCGACTTCGCTGACGATCTGGTCGTAGCCCGGATAGATATAATCGGCGAACTGGATTTCGATCAGCGGCTTGAGCCCGTAGGCCGCCATCCCGACAGCGGTCGCGACGATGCCGTTCTCGCTGATCGGCGCGTCAAAGGCGCGTTCCTTGCCGAATTCCTTCTGGAGACCCTCGGTGACGCGAAACACGCCGCCGAAATAGCCCGCATCCTCGCCGAAAACGACAATATCCTCGTCGGCACGCATCGCGACCTTGTGCGCATCGTTGAGCGCCTGGATCATGTTCATCGTGGGCATCTACTTGCCCTCCTTGAGCGCCGCATCGCGCTGTTCGGCGATATGCCAGGGCATCTCTGCATAGACGTCCTCGAACATGGTTTCCTTGCCCTCGTCGCCCTGGTCGGAAAGCACGCCGAGTTTCTCGGCTTCCTTTTGCGCAGCGCGGACCTCGGCGGTCTTTTCCTCGTTCAGCGCCGCGTCGCGCTCCTCGTCCCATTCGCCATTGGCCATGAGGTGCTGCTTGAGCCGTTCGATCGGATCGCCCAGCGGCCAGGCTTCGCTTTCTTCCTTGGGACGATAGCCGGTCGGATCGTCCGACGTGCTGTGACCTTCGGCGCGGTAGGTGAAAAACTCGATCATGGTCGGGCCATTATTGGTGCGCGCGCGCTCCGAGGCCCAGCGCACGGCGGCATAGACCGCCAGCGCGTCGTTCCCGTCGACCCGCAGCCCGGCCATGCCGTAACCGATTGCACGCGCGGCGAAGGTCGCCTGTTCGGCGCCGGCAATACCGTTGAACGAGCTGATCGCCCACTGATTGTTGACCGTCGCGAGGATGACGGGTGCCTGGTAGACTGTCGCGAACGTCATGGCCGAGTGGAAATCGCCTTCGGCCGTCGCGCCGTCGCCGATCCAGCCCATCGCAATGCGGCTGTCGCCCTTGATCGCGCTCGCCATCGCCCAGCCGACGGCCTGCGGGAATTGCGTGCCTAGGTTGCCCGAAATGGAGAAGAAGCCCTTCTCCTTGTCCGAATACATGATCGGCAGCTGGCGCCCCTTCATGTGATCGCCCGCATTCGAATAGATCTGGCACATCATCTTCACCAGCGGGTAGCCGCGGTAGACGAGCAGCCCTTGCTGACGATAGGTCGGGAAGTGGATGTCTTCGGCGTCCATCGCGGCGGCAGCGCTGATCGCGATCGCCTCTTCGCCGGTGCACTTCATGTAGAAGCTGGTCTTGCCCTGGCGCTGGGCGCGGTACATGCGGTCATCGAAGATGCGGACCGTCACCATGTCGCTGTACATCTTGCGCAGAACGTCGGGATCCAGCTTGGGATCCCACGGACCGACGGCCTTGCCCGCATCGTCGAGCACGCGGACCAAGTGGTTGGTCAGCGGATGCGTCTCGGTATCGTCGCATGCAATGTCGGGACGCGGCGCCTCGCCGGCGGCGGGCACCTTGATGTGCGAATAATCGGGCGTGTCTCCGGGCCGATAGGGCGGCTCGGGCACGTGCAGCTTGAGCGCAGGCCGATTGGAGCGCTGTTCGTCGCGGGCCATGTTCACCTCTCATGACTGCCAACGCAGGTAAGCGGGCAGCGTTTCCTCTTTGGCCGCCCCCCTAACGGCAAGGCGGCCAAAACGGAAGAGTTTGTGAACGCCCTAATGCTTGCCGTGGCCGTGCGTGTCCGCTTCGCCGCCAACCGTGTAGGCACTGCCTGCATCTTCCTGGAACCAGAAGGGCTCGATCCCCCCTGTCCCGCCCGCAACGACCTGCAGGTCGCCGTCGTACAGCGTCCCGTTGAGCATCACGTGGGTGATGCTGGTCGAGTTGCGGATATTGTCGAGCGGGTTTTGATCCAAGAT
This sequence comes from Sphingomicrobium marinum, assembly GCF_026157105.1. Lineage (GTDB taxonomy): Bacteria > Pseudomonadota > Alphaproteobacteria > Sphingomonadales > Sphingomonadaceae > Sphingomicrobium > Sphingomicrobium marinum. The sequence goes on along the minus strand of NZ_JANPVQ010000001.1, from coordinate 2,014,362 downwards.
GACCAGGTCAGCAAGCTTGCCGGGCGTGATCGAGCCGAGATGCTGGTCGAGGCCGAGGGCCACCGCCGGATTGATCGTCCCGGTCTTCAGCGCCTCGTGGTTGGTCATGCCGCCCATCTGGAAAGCCCACAGTTCCCAATGCGCGCCGAGGCCTTCGCGCTGGCCGTGCGGGCCGATCGACACGGGCACGCCGAGATCGGACAGCTCCTTGGCGGTCTCGACCACTTCCTGGAGGTTGTTTTCCTCATCAGGGAAGGTGGTGGCACGCCGACTGGCGGCGTCGAGTAATGGCTGCGGGACCCACTTCGAAAGGATCGGCTCCTCCCAGACATTAGTCTCCTTGTACCAGTACATCTCGCCCCACGGCCCGCCATAGGCGACGTTGAGCGTCGGCGTGTAACCGGTCTTTTCGCCCTGGCCGCCCCACATCTGCTTCACGTCGTCATAAACATCGGCAACCGGCAAGGCGTGCTCGATGGTGGTGTGGCCGTCCATGACCATGGTCATGTTGTGGAGGAAAAGCGATCCGCCCTCGGGCACAACTTCCATGCCAAGCTCGCGCGCGGCCTGAATGACCATCTGGCGCTGGTCGCGGCGGGGCTGGTTATAACTCTTCACCGAAAAGGCGCCGACCGATTTCAACCGCCGCAAATGGCTGCGCGCATCTTCGAGCGTATCGATCTCGGCGGTGATCGACGCCGTCGCGCCGTAAAGGATCGTGCCGGTCGAATAGAGACGCGGACCCACAAGCTTGCCCGCCTTCTGCATCTCGCTTGCGGCGAAGAATGTGCGCGTGTCGTTCGACGGATCGTGCACCGTGGTGACGCCGTAGGCGATGCCCGCCGCGAGCGTCCAGTTCTGCTGCGGCACGATGCCGTTGGTGCCAAGACCGCCGTGCCAGTGTGCATCGATCAGCCCGGGCATCACCGTTTTGCCGGTGAGGTCGACCGTGGGTGTGCCCGCGGGATAGGTCATCGCCGCGGTCTGCCCGACCGCGCTGATCCGATCGCCGTCGATCAGGATCGTACCGGTCTCGATGACTTCATCGCCGTTCATGGTGATGATGCGCGCGCCTACCAGCGCTAGCGTGCCGCTGGGCTTGGCATAGCGCGTGGTAACGCCGAGATTTGCGAGCGTGCGGGTCTCTTCTTTCAGGTTGTCCAGGCTCGATACGTCGCGCATCTGCAACTCGGGCCCGTAGCTCCAGTAGAGCCGCTTGCCGTCCGCCGACCAATGCACGAAATCGCCGACATCCTTGGTCGCCTGCACCATCGGCAGCGCCTTAGTCTTGGGACCGATGGTCAGCGTGCGCCCGAAATCGGTGAACGGCACGACATAGGTCTGGAAGCGCTCGGTCCATGCCAGCCAGTCGCCCGTCGGCGCGATCGAGAAACTGCCTGCATGTTCGGTCACGAGATGGGTCATCTCGCTGCGGTCCTGCAGATCGATCGAGCTCAGCTGCACCTTGTTGTTGCCGCCCTCGCCATCGGCAAAGTCGATATAGAGAAGGCGCGACCCATCGGGGCTGAAAGCCGGCTGGAGCCCAGCGTCGCGCACCTTGACCGGCGTACCGCCGGAGGCGCTCACGGTATAGAGGCCGGTATCGCGGCTGTAGAGCGGGCTGGTCAGGTATCCGCCGCCGACCTTGCGATAGGCAATGCGGCTGCCGTCGGGCGAGAAGGTCGGCTCGACATAATGGCCCGGCTCGCTGGTCACGGCGCGCACGCCGCTGCCATTGCCGTTGGCGGTCACGATCCGACCGAGATCCTTGTCATCCCATTCGACCCAGGCAAGCCGGCCCTGGCGGCTCCACGTCGGGAAGGCGCGGCGGATGCCGTCATCGGGCGTGATCGCGCGCGGCGCGCCGCCGCCAATATCCTTGAGCCACAGGCGGCCAAGCGATTCGTAGACGACCTGGCGACCATTGGGGCTGACTTCCGCCCAGCGCACCTGCTTGGTCGTGAAGCTGTCGCCGCCCACGTCCTTCTGGTGGCGCACGGCATCGGCGACCCAGCGCTCGCCCTGCACGCGGAAGGGGATTTCGCGCACCTCGCCCGTGGCGACATTGGCGCGGTGGATCTCGCCCTTCGCCCAGAACACGACATTGCGGCTGTCAGGCGTCCATTCCATGCGCGGATAGACGCCATGGATCGCCCAGGTTTCCTGCATGTCGCGTTCGAGGATGTCGGTGACCGGCGTGATGCGTCCGCTGGCGATATCCATCACCATCAGCACCGACTTGCCGCGCACGCGGCGGATGAAGGCGAGGCTCTTTCCGTCGGGTGATGGGGTGGGGCGGATCGCCCCGCCCGGGCCGTCGACATAGGTCTCGATCTCGCCCGTCTGCCGGTCGAGCCGCAGGATCGTGTAGATCTGCGTGTTGACGTCCTTGGAATATTCGAAAATGCCACCCGGCGTGCTGTCGTCGCTATAGTACATGTAGCGCCCGTCGGGAGAGAATGCGGGTTCGCCCGTATCCTTCTGGTCGGTGCGCTTCTTGGTCATTTGCACGCCCGACGACATGCCGGACGTATGGTAGAGCCACATTTCGCCCGCACCCAGCGAGCGCGCGGACGTGAAGTGCTTGCGCCCTACGATGAACTGCCCGTCGGGCGTCCATTCGGGCTGGTTGAGCAAGCGAAATTCTTCGTTGGTGATCTGCTTGGGATCCGATCCGTCGCGGTTCATGATCCACAGATTGTCGCCGCCTTCGCGATCGGAGGTGAAAGCGATCTTCGTGCCGTCGGGCGAAAAGGCAGGCTGCATGTCCCACGCATGGCCGGTCGAAATCGGCACCGCGTCCCCGCCGCTGATTGGCATCAGGTAGATGTCGCCTAGCATGTCGAACACGATCTCGCTGCCGTCGGGGCTGACATCGAGGCTCATCCAGGTGCCGCTCGTCGTGTCGATCGGAACGCTGCGCCCGGGCCCGCGCCGCGCATCGACGACCCAGTCCTTGCCCTCGAGGTCCTTCTTGGAATCGTCTTCGACCGTGCCGCCCGGCTCTTCTTCGGTCAGCGGCGACGTCGGCGGCGCCTCTTCCTGATCCTGTGCAAGAGCAGGCGTAAGCGGCATGACGGCCGCAGCGAGAAGGGCGAAGCGAAGTTTCATGAAGGGGTCCCCTGACTTGGATACTTGCGGGGTTATGGGACGGCGCACCGCCACTTGGCAATCACCCCATCGACGAATGATTGACGCAGGGGTGATGTCACGCCAAAGGCAGGCGCATGAGCGAGAATGAAAAAGCAGAATTTCCCGACCGTCTGTCGATGGACCCGCGCAGCGAGTATTTTAACGACGAGTTGCTGCAAAAAGGTATCGGCATTCGATTGAACGGCGTCGAGAAGGTCAACGTCGAGGAATATTGTATTTCCGAAGGCTGGATCAAAATCGCGATGGGCAAATCACGCGATCGCAACGGCAATCCGCTACTGATCACTGCCAAAGGCAAGGTCGAGCCGTTCTGGGACAAGGCTTAGCGCAGCTTTCCCCTAGCGCGGCGACTACGATCATGCTTTGATCGCGTTGCCGAGTAAGGGGGACATATGCGTATTTCAAAATTCTTTAGGGCGGCATCGATTGCCGCTCTTGCCGCGCCGTCGCTGGCGCAAGAATTAGCCATCGAACGCGGGCCGGTACCCGAATGGGTTGAAGCTTCCGATCCGCTGCCTGTTCCGGCACAATCGGATGGCGCCTTTTTTGTACAACGGCAAGATTCGCTCATTCACCTTACCGGAAAAGGGCAATGGACCTATAGCGGCCAGCGCATCCACATCACGCATCCGCAGGCTTTGGAGGCGGGTAATGTCGCCATCGTCTGGAACCCTGCCGCCGGTTCACCAGTGGTGCACTCGCTTCTCATCCACCGCGATGGAACCGCAATCGATGTTTTAGAAAACAGCGACTTCGAAATACTGCGGCGCGAAGACCAACTCGAACTCGCGATACTCGACGGCCTCCTTACGGCTGTCCTGCGCGTACCCGATCTTCGCGTCGGCGATGCGATCGAACTGGAATATACGACGCCTTCGCATGATCCCACTTTCGGACAGCAAAGCTTTGGCATAATGTTCCTGGCCGATGCGCCGCCCCCTGGGCGATTCAAGCTAGCAGTTAGCTGGGACGAGGGGCAGGCGCCCAATGTCCGCTTCACCGATGATTTTGGTGTAGATGTGGAACGCTCGAAGAATTCGTTAACTGTCGACACCGTCAATCCGGACGTGCTCAACCCGCCAAGCGGCGCGCCGCCACGTTTTAACTGGACGCGCCTTATCGAATATAGCGATTTCAAAGATTGGGCTGACGTATCGCGCACCCTTTTTCCACTTTATCGGGAGACGGCAAAGCTAGCCGCCGATAGCCCGCTCAAGGCCGAGGCCGCGCGGATCATGGCGGCTCACGGGACCCCAATGGCGCGTGCGCAGGCAGCACTCAAGCTGGTCCAGCAGCAGGTCCGCTACATCTATGTCGGTCTGAATGGCGGCAACCTGAAGCCCGCTACCGCCGATGAAACCTGGCAACGCCGCTATGGCGACTGCAAGGGCAAGACGGTGCTGTTGCTTGCCCTCCTCGACGAACTCGATATCCAAGCCGAGCCTGTGCTGGCGAGCAATGCTGGCGCCGATGACGGCTTCGATAGCCGGCTGGCGAACCCCGGACTGTTTGACCATGTGTTGGTGCGCGCCACGATCGACGGCGAACAGTACTGGATGGACGGAACGCTTCCGCCGGTAGCCACCGCCAGCACTGATCCGGCGCTGCCTTACAAATTTACGCTCCCGCTGGCGTCAAAAGGCGCAGCGCTGGAAAAATTGCCTTGGAAACCCGCGACCCTACCCGACGAGATGGGGATTTTCGACATCGACGCCAGCGAGGGGTTCGACAAGCCTGCACGAAAGACCCAGACAATGCTCAAACGTGGGATCGAGGGGCTTAATGAATATCTGCAGCTCTCAGCAGTACCGGCGGCCCAGCTCGAAAATTCGATCCGCAACAATTTTATTGGAAGCGGCGGCTGGGACACGATCGAAAGCGTCTCCTACCACTACGATGTTGAGACGCGCGCAAGCATCCTGCAAATCGTCGGGACCGGACCGGTTGACTGGGACGGTGAGGATGGATTGCGCTCGCTCTCATTGCCGGGCGGAGGCTTTTCGCCCCCGCCACGCCGCCAGCGGCCGGATGGCCAACCTCAGGAAGCGCCTTATTACTCGTCACCGTCATATAATTGCTACGCCACGACGATACGCATTCCTGAAGAAAGCGATATCACCCAATGGCAGCCGAGCAGCGTCTTCGATACGATGCTGTACGGGCGCATATATTACCGCATGATGGAGCGACGCGACGACGGCTCGATCCGGATGGTGCGCGGGTCGCGTACAGAGGAAACCGAGTTTTCGCCGCAGCGCGCCGCCAAGGACAATGCAAGGCTGGAGCGTTTCGATAATAGCATGGCGCGGATCCACTACCGTGCCGATCGCAATTTACCGCTAGTGCCGGGCATGCCTGAGGTGCCAGCGGCGGACGAAGTGGACTGGACGGGCACTAACCCTCCATGCCTCCCAGCAGACGTGAAAGCTGGGAGGTAGCCTCTGCTAAGCTGCAGGCGGCGCCGCGGGTGTCGCCGTTTCGGGATAGGTCGGCGTTCGGCGCCGATCGATCTTGTCTTTGACCTTCTTGGCCACCCACAGGCCGGTGATGGCCAGCCCTAGCGGGCCAAGGCCACGTGCGGCGATGAAGGGAAGCGCAGCGCCGACCGCGGCACCGGCCGCGCCGCCGCCAACAGCCTGCGCGGCTTTCTTCCCGACGATGCCGCCAATCAATCCTCTAAGCATAATAAACTCCCATATTCTTTTTTCCCCAACGCGCGAGCTGGCGTTCGGCTCCGCCGTTCATCGCTTGGCAAGCTTTCCCAACTGGTGGTGGGAAATCCCGCCAACCTGCATCCCAAATTGTCCCAAATCATAAGAAAATGGCGCAAATCATGGATTGGCACGCCTGTTGCATTGTGTTTGGCAGCCCCGCCATCGACGCAACCGGCGGGAAAAAAGGGAGAAGAAGAGATGTCAGGTTCGACTTTACAGCGTAACGTTCTAAGCGCTCTTGCCGCGCTGCTTGTCAGCGCCGTAATGCTTGGTGCGACCATCGCCCCCGATGCCGCCATCGCGGCGAGCCCGATCAGCCAGCAGGTGGTCTATGCCTAAACTGGAACCCATCAAGGCGGTTCCCAAAGTTCGCGAACCCAAGGTCCTGGAGGCGAAGCGCCTCGACCCGGTTCGCACCGAGGGGCCGCGCGCCAGGATCGGCGCGATGCTGAACGGCCCCATCTTCACGCGGGCGCGCGACATCATCGCGGCCAACGTGACCGAATTACTCGACAAGGCCGAAGATCCTGCCCGCATGATCCGCATGATCATCGCGGAGATGGAAGAGGTGCTTGTCGAAGTGCGCGCGACCGCGGCCCGCTCGATCGCTGACCTCAAGGAGATGCGGCGCAAGCACGCACAACTCGAAACGCTGGTCGAACAGTGGACCGAGCGCGCCCAGTTGGCGCTGTCGAAGGATCGCGAGGATCTTGCCAAGCAGGCCTTGATCGAACGCTCCAAGGTCAGCGACGTGATCGACAATCTGCACCAGGAAATGCGGCAGATCGAAGAAACGCTGCGCGGCTACGAAGCCGAAATTGCCAAGCTGCAAAAGAAGCTGAGCGAAGCGCGCGCCCGCCAGGCCAGCATCTCCAGTCGGATCGAAAGTGCGATGACCCGCGCCCGCGCCCGCGAGATGGTGTATGGTTCGCGAACGCAAGAGGCGTTTTCGCGCTTTGAGATGCTTGAGCGCCGCGCCGATCTGGCAGAAGGCCATGCCGAAGCGATGGGTCTTGCCGGTCCGCGCGACCTGGAAGAAGAGATTGCCGACCTGAAGGCCGAGGAAAAGGCCGAGGAAGACTTGCAGGCGATGAAGGCGGCCCGCGCCGCCCGGAAGGACCCTGCCAACGAAGACAAGAAAGAAGGGGAATAATGTCCAACAAGACCTATCGCTACAGCCTTGCCAACAAGGACAAGAAGGTCGCCGGTGTCTTCGCCTACATGGGCAACCGGTTTGGAATTGACCCGACTTTCCTTCGCATCGCTTTCGTCGCCAGCTTCTTCTTCGTGGAGAGCTTCTGGTTCCTCATAGGCATGTATGTCGTTCTCGGCATCGTTTTCTCGCTCCAGCAGCGCAAGGACATGGAAGACGGGCATCGCGACAGCCAGAACTGGCGGGGTAGCGAAAAGCCGGTGCGCGGATCGGTCCACGACATGCGCACCAAGCTCGACGATGCCGACCGCCGCATGATGGCGATCGATCATCACCTCAACAACGCCGACAGCGACGAGCTGGCGCGCGAAATCGAAAAGCTGCGGGAGAAGAAATAATGGCTGACCCCATCACCATTTCCCTGATTGCCGGCGCCTGCCTCATCGGCCTTGGTGTGGCGACCGTGGCAGCTCTCAAGGCCTTCCGTGCCTGGATAGATCTCAAGCGCCTCGAGCTGGCCAGTATCGGCGGCGAACCCGGTCTCCCTGCCGCAGGCGGCCGGATCGAACTGGCAGATCTCAAGGAACGCGTCCGCAAGCTGGAAGCCATCGCTGCGGGGATCGATCCCTAGAAACTTTTTCCCATCAAGCGAAAGGGCGTCGAAGCCCCGTCCTTTCCTCTCGCGGCCCGGAAGCATGCTCCCGGGCCGCATTTTTTCGGTTTGTCGGCAAACTGCCTCGTTTCATCGTCTCGTTCATTGTGACGTTACATTGTCACAAGTACCTCGCGGCCAACAAATTTTAGCCGAAGAGAATTTTGACCATGCTGAGCCTGCTTTTGGCTTCAACCGCCGTCGCTGCCATCCAGCCCGAACAGCCCGACGCCCAGCAAGATGCCGAGCCGATCATCATCACCGGGCACCTGATCGAAGGTCTGGACCTGCTGGCCGGTGCCTCGGTGCTGGAAAGCGACGATCTCGTGCGCGATCTCGACACGCAGATCGGCGACACGTTGGCGTCGCTTCCGGGCGTCTCGTCGACCAGTTTCGCGCCGGGTGCCTCGCGCCCCGTGCTGCGCGGCTTCCAGGGCGAGCGTATCCGTGTTCTCAATGACGGGTTGGGGTCGATCGACGTTGCCAACACGTCGGCCGATCATGCCGTCACGATCGACCCGCTGACCGCCGAGCGCATTGAGGTGCTGCGCGGTCCTGCGGTGCTGATCTACGGTAGCCAGGCGATTGGCGGCGCGGTCAATGTCATCGACCGCCGTATCCCGCGCACCATTCCCGATGACGCCGTCCATGTCGATGTCATCGGAGGCTATTCGAGCGCGGATGACGGCATTCGCCTTGGTGCTTCCGGCGACGTGCTGCTGGCCGACCGTTTCGTGATTCACGCTGACTTTTCATGGGCCGAGACCGACGATGTAAAAGTGGGAGGCTTCGTCTTTGCCGATCCGCTGCGCGCCGAGCTTCTCGAAGAGGCCGCAGAAGAATTTGAAGAAGGCGAATTCGAGGAAGCCGCCGAACTGGAAGAACTGGCCATCCTGCGTGGCTCCATCCCCAATAGCGGGACCGAACAATGGACCGGCTCGATCGGTGCCGCCTACATCGGCAAGGTCGTCGAAGTCGGTGCGTCCTACTCCATCTACGACACCTTTTACGGCGTGCCGCTGCGCCCCGGCGCGGGCCACCATGGCGAGGAGGGCGAAGGTGAAGAAGAAGGCGAAGAGGAAGAAGAAACCGTCTCGATCGACATGCGCCAGGAGCGCTTCGACGGCCGGGTAAAACTCAACCTCGACGGCTTCTTCGAAAGCGCGACGCTGCGCTTCGCCACTGCCGACTATGACCATGTCGAGCTCGAAGGCGACGAGGTCGGCACCACCTTCCTGTCGAGCGGGGTCGAAGGTCGCCTCGAATTCAAGCAGCGCGACACTGACGGCTGGCACGGTGCCAGCGGGATCCAGTATTATCAGCGCGACCTCGAGGCGATCGGTGCCGAGGCGTTCGTTCCGCCCAACGGGACGAGCCAGTGGGGCATCTTCACGGTGCAGGAATACCAGCCCGATGCATTGGGAATCGAAGGCGCCCTGCGTGTCGAATTCACCGATGTCGAGGAGCCGACACTGGCGTTGCAGCGCGACTTCACGGCCTTCAGCGCAGCCATCGGTCTCAACTATGAACTCGACCTTGATACGAGCATCGGCATCAACGCTTCGCGCGCCGAACGTGCGCCATCCGCCGAAGAGCTCTATTCGAATGGGCCGCACATCGCCACGCAGGCCTTCGAAGTCGGCGATGCCGATCTGACGACGGAAAAGGCATGGGGCGGCGAAGTATTCGTTCGCCATAAGGGCGAACGCTTGGCGGCTTCCGCGACGGTTTGGAAACAGTGGTTTGACGACTTCATCTACTTGCAGGACACCGGCCTTGAGGAAGACGAGCTTCCGCTGTTCGTCTACCGGCAGCAGGGCGCGAACTATTGGGGGATCGAGATTGAGGCCGGCGCGACGCTGGTCGACGACGGCGCGTTCCAGCTGCGCGGCGACGTGGTCGCCGACTATGTCCGAGCAACCCTGGATGACGGGAGCCCCGTGCCGCGCATCCCGGCATTTCGCATCGGCGGCGGTCTGGAAGCCGACATCGACGATTTCGTCGTGCGCGGCGAGGTGGAATTCGTTGCCGAGCAGGATCGCGTCGCCGCTTTTGAAACCCCGACCGATGGCTATGCGCTCGTCGGCGCGTCGGTCGGTTGGCGCCCGTTCGGCGAAGACAATGAATCGCTCATCCTTCTCCAGGCCAACAACATCTTCGACGTCGATGCGCGCCGCCATGCCAGTTACACCAAGGACTTCGCACCGCTCGCGGGCCGCGATATCCGGCTGAGCGCGCGGTTCAGCTTTTGATCTAGGCGTGGGGGCGCGGCGCGCTTAGCCTGCGCCCCCATGTTCCTGACCCATCTCGAATGTTCGCAGACGGGCGAGCGCTATGACGCGGATCGCCTGCAGAACCTGTCCGCTTGCGGCAAACCGCTGCTCGCCCGCTACGATCTCGACAAGGCCGCTGCCGCGCTAGACCGCAACACACTAGTCGGTCGCAAGGGCGGTATGTGGAAGTGGCGCGAATTGTTGCCGCTACCCGTCGGCGCCGAGCCGGTAAGCTTGGGCGAAATCGAAACACCCGTCCTGTCGCTCGATGCGCTTGGCGCGATGCATGGCACCGGTGCGCCTTTGGTCAAGGACGAAGGCCGACTGCCTACGGGCTCGTTCAAGGCGCGCGGGCTGGCGATGGCGGTGTCGATGGCGCGGCATTTCGGGGTCGAGCGGATCGCCATGCCGACCAACGGCAACGCCGGCGCGGCGCTGGCGGCCTATGCCAGCCGCGCCGGGATCGCCAGCCTCGTCATCTGCCCCGAGGAAACGCCCGAAACCAATATTCGCGAAGCCGTGATGCAGGGGGCGGAGGTCATCGTCACCGACGGCCAGATCGACCAATGCGGAAAGCTCGTCGGCGAAGGCGCGGCGGCGGGCAAGTGGTTCGATTGCTCGACGCTGAAAGAACCCTACCGACTGGAAGGCAAGAAGGTCATGGGGCTCGAGCTGATCGAACAGCTGGGGTGGGAAGTGCCCGACGCGATCTTTTATCCGACCGGCGGCGGGACCGGGCTCATCGGCATGTGGAAGGCCTTCGACGAACTCGAAGCGATCGGCCTCCTTGGTCCCGAGCGGCCGCGAATGTATGCGGTCCAGGCCGAGGGCTGCGCGCCCATCGTCACGGCGTTCGAAACCGGGGAACGCTGCGCGGCGCGGTGCGAAAACCCGGCGACCGTCGCGGTCGGCATTCGCGTGCCGAGCTGTGTCGGCGATTTTCTCATCCTCGACGCGGTGCGATCGAGCGGCGGCGCGGCGCTGGCGGTCAGCGAAGAGGCCATCCATGAAGCGTGGCGCGATGTCGCGGCGGGCGACGGCCTGCTGCTGTGCCCCGAAGGCGCTGCGGTGGTCGCGGCATGGCGCAAGGCGCTCGACCGCAAGCTGGTCGCAAAGGACGAGCGGGTCGTGCTGTTCAATTGTGCGGCGGGCAACAAATACCCGCTGCCGGCCGAGGCACGGCGCATGGCGATGAGCGAAATCGAGGTCGGCACCTTGTAACGCCCTCTTCGGGGCGGTCGCGCCGATAAGCATCCCCCGGATGCCTATCGAGAGCGACGGTGCCGGATGCAGGAGTCGAACCCGCGACCTTCGGTTTACAAAACCGCTGCTCTACCAGCTGAGCTAATCCGGCGACCGCGCCGCGCTCTCTGGCTCAAACCACGCCAAAGGTCCAGCCTTCTGTTCGCGCTATCTCGTCGCTGAGGGCAGGGGGGTCGAAGGCATCGGGATGTGCGGCGTGGGCGCGCATTCCCGCGGCGGTGACCAGCGCGTCGGTTTCGTGGTCGCTCAAGTCACGATCGCTATGAACCGGCGGGCTGCCGAGGGCGGTGAGCGCCGCATTGAGGTCATCGACATGCCGCAGTTTCCGTCCGCTGCCACCCGCCATGCGGATATAGAGACGGCCGTATATCTCCACCACAGCACTGCTGCCGGCTTCTACCGGATCGAACGGCCAGACCGGAACTTTGCCGTCCAGCCGATGGAGCAGGCGCATCCCCGCAAAGCTGGCCTTGGCGACTTGCGCCGCGCCGATCGCGTCATAGACGGTGGCCGCCTTGCCGCCCCCTTGCTCGTTCAACCGCTGCTCGACAGCGCGAAAGTGCATGTAATCCGCCTTCGTCCCGTCCGCCTTGCCGAAGTAGAAATGCCTGCGGTGCCGCTGTTCCAGGAAGCTGGCAGCGCCGAGATCCTCATCGTCGCTTTGCGCCTCCACATAGGCCCAGAACGACTTGGCGCTGTCCGGCACATCATCGCCGGGCAGATAGCTGCCGCGTTCGGCGAAAGGCGGCGCGAAGCTGAAATCGAAGCCGAACAGGGTGGGGGCCTGCTCGGCTGTCTCGATCAGCCAGTCGAGCACCTCGCGGCGCGACCAGACGTGGCCAGGGCGAACGAGGGCAGGGGCGGCATCGCCTGCCGTGATGGCGACGGCGATGCCCTTATGCTTCTTCCCCTTGGCGCCCGACCAGTCGATCGCGGCGAAGCGTTCGAACCTCACACCAAGGGCGGTTGGCTATCGTCATCGTCCTCGCTGGCCTTGCGGATGCGCTTGGGTGTCGGCTGGCGCGCGACAGGTGCGTCCATCGCCTGGGCCTGCCAGCGATCGAGCATGCGCGCCGCAGCCTCGCGCCCGCCCAGCCCGAATGCGATCGCAGCAGCGATCGCGGCCGCGCCAAGGATCAAGCCGAAGGCGAGGATCACGATTTCGTTGGCCAATCCCATGAAGGTGAGGCCGATTGCGGTGAACAGTGTTATCACCGCCCATTTGACGATTGTCTGCGCATAGCTGCCTTCTCCCGCGCCTTCGCCGACAAAACGGGCAAGCAGGCGCGACAGGAAGAAGCCGACGACGATGATGACGGTCCCGAAGATCACCTTGCCGCCAAGTTCGGTGATCTGGATCAGGAGTGCCGATACGCTCGATCCGCCGATGGCGCGAGTGGCTTCGATGGCAGCAGCCAGCATCACGGCGATGAAGGCGATCGACCCGACGATACGCGATGGCTGCGCGCTCTCGTCCATGATGCCCATCGACCGTACGGCGTTGTCGAAGCCCAGAGTCGGCAGGACCGCCTCGATCAGGGACTTCACCCAGCGTCCGATCACATAAGCGACAGCCAACCACAACAGGCCCATCAACAGATAGGGGATGGCAGAGGCCACTTGCTCGAGCATGCCGGTCAGCGGACGCGAAACGGCCTCGATCTGGAGAACGTCGAGTGCGGCGATGCTGATCGGGATGATGATCAGCGCATAAACGATCAGGCCCACGGCCTGCGCAATGCTGTGACGGGCAGGGGACGGTGCATCGGCGACGGTTTCGCCCTCGCTGTCGACCGCGACCGCGCGTTCGCCGATGGGAAGCCCGGCCTTGTGTGCCCAGCCTTCAATGTTGATCGCGCGCAGCGCAGCTTCGACGAGGTGGCGGGCCACTTTGGCGACGATAAGGCCGACCACGAAGATGACCAGCGCGCCGATCAGGTTGGGAATGAACGCGAAGACTTCGTTGGTGAGACGGCGGACCGGCTCGAGCACGTCGGACAGGCCGAGCGGCTCAAGGGCAGCAACCAGACCGACGAGCCACACCAGCCAGTAGCCGAGGCGTCCCATGTCCTTGCCGATGGATGTGCCATCGAGATCGGGATCGCGCTGCAACACGGGAATTTTCTTGACCGCCTTGCCGATCGCCCATTCCACCGCCTTGGCAACGAAGTGGGTGACGACGAGGATAAGGAGCGCAAAGAGGATGCGCGGACCCCATTCGATAAATTCGGAACGCCATACCGCGATGGCATCTTCGTTATACATGAACAGTCTCCCCATGTTTTGATCAGCCGATCATGGGCCAATCGAGCGCCTTTGTCTTGTCGAATTTCACTACCGTCACACCGCAAGTGGATTCGATATGGCAGCGTAACATTGGGCCGAAACGTTCGAGTAGCGGAACGATTCGCTGGGATTCGCGTTAATTGAGCAGATGAGGGGCAGAAATATCGGATTTTTCTGCCACGCTGAAACATACGGAGGGGAAACCATGCAAACCACCATCGGAACCGTAGGCCGCGCCTTCCAATTAGCGCCCGAAGCCGAGAGCATCGATGCGATCCGCAAACAGCTAAAAGAAGAAGGCCATTTCCAGGTGGATGCCCATTTGAGTGGCACGCAAATCAAGAAGGATCTGCGCAAGGCGATGCAGTCGAACTAGGCCCCTTCGGCGTCATCCCTTGAACCACGTCGCCGGGCGCGTTGTTCTTCCCAATAAACAAGGCGTTCGGCGATCTTCGCCTCCAGCCCGCGCCCGACGGGCTCGTAAAACTTCTGCGGCTCCATCGCTTCGGGCCAATAATCGTCGCCCGAAAAGCCGTCCTCGACATCGTGATCATAGGTATAGCCCGCGCCGTAGCCGATGTCTTTCATCAGCTTCGTCGGGGCGTTAAGGATATTCTGAGGCGGCATGAGGCTGCCGGTCTCCTTGGCTGTCTTGAAAGCAGCTTTTTGCGCCTTGTAGGCCGCATTCGACTTGGGCGCGGTGGCAAGATAAAGCGTGGCTTGCACGATGGCGAGTTCGCCTTCGGGGCTGCCGAGAAAATCGTAGGCGTCCTTGGCGGCAAGGCACTGCACCAGCGCGCTAGGATCGGCGAGGCCGATGTCTTCGCTGGCCATGCGGACAAGGCGGCGTAGCAGGTAGAGCGGTTCTTCACCGGCTACCAGCATCCTTGCGAGATAATACAGCGCGGCCTGCGGATCGCTGCCGCGGACAGATTTATGCAGCGCGCTGATGAGGTTGTAGTGACCCTCGCGATCCTTGTCGTAGACCGCGACGCGCCGCTGGAGAAGCTTGGCGAGGGCAGGGGGATCGAGCCGCTCATCGAGGTCCAGGTCGAAAAGGGTTTCGGCCTGGTTCAGCAGGAAGCGACCATCACCATCGGCGCTGGCAATAAGCGCGGCGCGCGCGTCGTCGGTCAGGGGTAGCTGCTTGTCTTCCAGCTCCTCGGCGCGATCGAGCAGCCTTGTCAGCGCGGTCTCATCGAGGCGGTGCAGGATGAGGACCTGCGCGCGGCTGAGCAATGCGGCGTTGAGCTCGAAGCTGGGATTTTCGGTCGTGGCGCCGACGAGCGTAATCGTGCCGTCTTCGACATAGGGCAGGAAGCCGTCCTGCTGGGCGCGGTTGAAGCGATGAATTTCGTCCACGAACAGGAGCGTGCGCCGATCCGCACCCGCCATTTTGCGGGCTTCAGCGAAGGCTTTCTTGAGATCCGCAACGCCCGAGAAGACGGCGGACAAGGCAACGAACCGCAGGCCTACTGCGTCGGCGAGCAGGCGCGCGATGCTTGTCTTGCCGGTACCGGGCGGCCCCCACAAGATCATGCTCGACAGTTTGCCGGCCTTGACCATGCGGCCGATCGCGCCGTCTTCGCCCGTGAGATGATCCTGGCCGATCACCTCGTCCAGCGATGATGGACGCAGGCGCTCGGCCAGCGGGGCATTGTCGCCCGGCGCTGCGTCTATTGCCGGTGCTTCGGATCCGAAAAGGTCGGCCATTGATGTTGATATGAGGTTCGCTCGTCGAAAAGGGAACCACCGCGCTTGACCCCACAAAAGATATATCTATCTAAAGATACATCTTAGAAAAGATATATCGGAGAAACATTATGGGTGGCAGGAGCTGGCAATATCGCTTCGGACGCGGCGATTGGGCGCCCTTCGTCGCGATGAGCATGGGCAAGGGCTGGGACAAGGATTTCGATTTCAACTTCGGCCCGGGCGGGCGTGGCGGCGGTGGTCGCCGCGGACGCGGGCGCAAACGCATGTTCGATGCCGGTGAATTGCGGCTCGTGCTCCTGCACTTGCTGAGCGAAAAGCCGCGCCATGGCTACGACCTTATTCGCGAGATCGAGGAGATGACGGGGGGCGGCTATTCGCCCAGCCCCGGCACGGTCTATCCCACACTGCAGTTGCTCGAGGAAATGGACCTCATCGAAGAGATCGATGACAAGACCTCAAAGCGGCTCTTTTCGATCACCAAAGAAGGCAAGACCTATCTCGCCAAGCGCACCGACGAGATCGAAACGCTGATGGGGCGGCTCGAACGGCATGGTGCCAAGCACGAGCGGGTGGGGCGCCCCGAACTCAAGAAGGCGATCGCCAACGTGATGACCGCGATGTGGCACAAAGTCGCGACCGAGGAAGCCGATGAGGAAACTCTGGCCGAGATCGCGGCGATCCTCGACAAAGCCGCGAAAAAGATCGCGAAGCTCTAGGCTTTCCCGCGGCGCCTAAGCACGCGTTTGTACACGTCGACGACGGCCGAGTTGATCGTATCCCAGTCGCGCGTCTTGGCGCGGGCCAGGCCCTCGGCGCCATGATCGGCGCGCAAGGCGGGATCTTCGGCATATTTTTGCAGCCCGTCGGCGAGACATTTCGTATCGTGCGGCGGGCAAAGAAACCCGTTTACTCCGTCGGTGACGAGGTTGTTGGTGCCGGTGGCGGCCACGGCCACCACGGGCAGGCCGACCGCCATCGCCTCCAGGGTCACGTTGCCGAATGCCTCGGTGACCGACGGATTGAGCAACACATCGGACGACGCCACGGCGCGCGCCAGATCGTTGCCCGTCTGCTGCCCGATGAAGATGGCATCGTCGGCAAGGCGATCGGCGAACCAGTCATGCGCGGGACCCTTGCCGATCACGAGCACGCGGTGTTTGACGCCGCGTTTGCGCAGTTCGGCGACACTGTCCGAAAAGACGTCGAGCCCTTTTTCCATCACGATGCGGCCCAGGAAGGCGATGACGAATTCGTCGTCCGCGATGCCGTGGCTGCGGCGCCATTCCATGTCGCGGCGTTCGGGGTTCCACTGGTCGCGATCGACACCGCGGCTCCAGATCGAGATGTCATCGTTCATCCGCTGCGCCTCGAGCACCGCGACCGTGCTTTCGGCAGGAGCGACCAGCGCATCGCAGCGCTGGTACAGCCGCCGCAGGCCGGCGCGCATGTAAGGCTCGAAAATCGACAGGTGGTAATATTCGAGATAGGTCTCGAAGCGGGTATGCACGCTGGCGATCGCGGGAATGTCGTGCTTGCGCGCCCAGGTTACCATGCGGTGGGACACCACGTCCGGGCTGGCGATATGGACGATGTCGGGATCGAACTTTTCAAGATCGTCCCTGACCTTGCCGGTAAGCCAGAGCGGGAAGCGGTATTCCTTGCGTCCGGGAATGGCGAAGCTTGGCACCGACACCAGTTCGCCCGTCGGTTCGAACGCTGGTTCATCGACCGTCGGCGAATAGATGCGGACCTGCGCGCCTTCTTTCAGCAAGTAGCCGACCAGGCGATTGAGCGCCTGGTTCGCCCCGTCGCGCACATAGTTATAGTTGCCCGAGGACAGGGCAATCTTGAGGTCTGCCGCCTTCATGCGCCCTGCATTAGCCGCGTTTGCGCGCGCTCGCTACCGTTCGTGGTGGCAAAGATGTTGCCCAATATTCGGTGCAGCGCGAAAACGATCGTCATGCCGATCAACCCGTCGAGCGCATAGTGCCAGCCAGACGCGATCGACAGCAGGAAAATCAGTACGAGAAAGGCGAGCGCCGGCCAGCGCCACGGGCCATGCCACGCCACCAGCAGCAGCCATGCGGCAACCATGACGTGAACCGATGGCATCGCTGAAATGCCCGTGCCCACGCCCGGTTTTTCGACCGAAACGAGATAATCGGCATAATGTTCGGCAAGCGCCGGGAATGGTCCGTAGCGATCTGGGTCGTAAAGAATGGGGCCTGCCGATTGATACAGAGCCTGCAGCAGCAGCGAGGCGGGCCCCCAGATCAGAAAAAACGTAAGGACCAAGTGGCTGCGAGCGCGCGCAACGATACCAAGCGCCACCAGCATCAACGGTATCCAGCCTTGGGCATACACTACCATCAGCGGTTCGACCGCCATCCATCGCAACCATCTGATCGGGTCGGTGCCGAACATGATGGTTTCCAATGCGGCAAGCGCGGGGTCAGCCCAAAAACCGAATTGGTTGAGCCAGGACTTGATGGGCGAATAGGCTGCGAGCGCAAATCCGGCGAGGACGAAAACGGCGTAGATGGCGCGCCATTCATCATCCCTGAACGTTTTGAGATGCGGCGCCCCGCGCCAGCCCAGATAATGCAGCCCGGCCACGCAGACGGAGCCACCGACCGCGACAAGCAAGATGGTCGTCCAGACAAGCGTGCCGGCGGTCAGGAAAGCGGTCGCTACCATCGCGCTCACGAGGACAGCGCTGGCAAATAGAGGATCGCGCAGCGATCTCACGACGCTTGCTCCGGGATGAGGCAATCGGTGTACAGGCCCAAGGATCCCATCGGCCTGTTAAAGGTGTGCAGATACAACTCGTGCTCGATCCGCGGCGCGACGTGCACCCAACGCATTGGGATGGTAACCGCGAACAGGTCGAGCTTGTTCACTTTGGTGATCCAGTCATTGGACCACGCGCCGTATGCGGTGAAGATGATATCGTCAAAGCCCAGCCGGCGGACTGTCCCATATTCGCGCGGATAATAGATTTGCGGGATGAACCGGTCGGCGTGAGGAGCAAGGTAGCGCAGGCCGTCATTGCCGGTCTTGATATCGGTAACAATGCGCACGTCGGGATGCTTTTCGAGCCATGCGAACAACTCTTCGAGGGTCAGCTCGCTCATGCGATCCTCATCGTGCCCGATCAGCAGCGCGCCATCGCGCTCGATGAAGTCGAGTTCGATCAGCGTGAAGCCGTTCTTGACGGCAAGATCCATCGCGGCACGACTGTTGGTGTAGAGGCCATCGGGCAAGCCGCCGCCAGCATGCGCGATAAGCGGGCGATCATGTTCGCGATACGAGGAACAACCTTCCTGCTGGCTACAGGCCGAGAGGGCAACGCAAGCGCCCACACAAAGATATCGCCCCCTCATGTGCCAAAAAATGTAGCAGGGCCCCCAAGGCAACACAATTACGCGCGCAATCCGGCGGTTGCCAAACGGCGTTGCTATGGAGACAAAGAAGCATGAGCGACAATGATTCTTCAGACCAGCCGGTCAGCCGCGACAAACAGCTTTCAATGGTAGACGAGGCGCTGGTGGCGGGCTCGATCGCCAACACCAACGGCTTGCTCGTGATCCTGGCGCGGCTGGTGGCGCGCGGGGTGTTCGACAGCGAAGACTTGCAGGCCTTTAGCGAAAGCTATTCCAAGCCGCTCGACCATGAAGGCATGCGCGAAAACGAACTGATCAGCCAGATGCAGGACCAGATGGAAGAAACTCTGGCGCAGCTGATGACTTTCATCGCGGACAATCAGGAGGACTGAGCGCGGGTCCACAGGCCCTGACGGCCATTGTTTCGAGGGGCAGCCCCATTGCTGTCGAGGAAGGCCTTCAACACCAGCCTGCCTTTTTCGCCGTTCGATAGTGCGATGCGCTTATCCCATGCGCGCGGGCCGAGCTCGCGGGCGCGTTCCGCGATGGCGCCGTAGATGCGGCTGGCGGCGTTGATCGCCCAGCGGCTGCGGAAGGGTAATCGCGCGGCGCCGACATGGGCACTGGCGCGGTAATCGTCGGCCATGTCGGCAAGGTGGGTGGCGAACTTGGCCAGCGTCGGGCGGTTGGCGGGGAGCGCGAGGTCGGCGGCACCAATCCCTTCGGCGTCAAGCCAGTCCTGCGGTAGATAGGTGCGGCCAATTTCGGCATCGACGACGATGTCGCGCGCGATATTGGCGAGCTGGAAGGCGATGCCCAGGTCCGCGGCGCGGTTGAGCGTGTCTTCGTCGTCCGGTTTGACGCCCATGACGATCGCCATCATCACGCCCACCGCGCCGGCGACCTGGTAGCAATAGGAAAGGAGATCATCCTCGGTTTGCGGCGCCCAGCCGGCGGCGTCTCGCTCGAACCCGGCGAGGTGATCTTCGGCGGCCCAGCGCGGGATGTGCGCCTCCTCGGCCACGACAGCCATCGCATCGAACGGCACCAGACCGGTGGCCAATCCTTCGAACGCCTGCGCAGTCTTGTCCCGAATGAAGGCGAGCCGCTCGGCAGGATCGGTCACTTCGACCGCGTCGTGGCCGAGCGTCTGCCCATCGGTGATATCGTCGCAAGCACGACACCAGCTGTAGAGCAGCCAGCTCTTCTCGCGCGTCGGCTGGTCGAACAGATGGCTGGCGAAGCGAAAGCTCTTGGAGCCCTCGGCGATGATGCCGCCAGCTTCCTGGACGAGGCGGTCGCGCTGGTTCACCCGATCATCAGCTCCGCGGTCGCCTGCGCCGACCCGACGACGCCCGGAATGCCGGCACCCGGATGCGTGCCCGCGCCGACGAAATATAGGTTGCTCAATTTGTCGTCGCGATTGTGCGTGCGGAACCAGGCCGACTGGGTCAGCACCGGCTCGAGGCTGAAGGCGCTGCCAAGGTGCGCGAACAGGTCGGTCTTAAAATCGGCCGGGCTATAGTGGAACTGGGTGCGGATACGGCTGCGCACATCGGGGATCAGCCGTTCCTCGATCACATCGAGCACCACATCGGCATATTTGGGGCCTTCCGCGTCCCAATCGACAGGCGCCTTGCCCATGTGCGGGACAGGCGCGAGCGCGTAAAAGGTCGAGCAGCCTTCCGGCGCCATCGAGGGGTCGGTCTTGGTCGGATGATGCAAATAGAGCGCCGGATCGGTCGCCAGATTGCCCTTGTTGTAGATGTCGCCAAGCAGCCCTTTGTAGCGCGGTCCGAACATGATCATGTGATGCGGCACATCGGGGCAGGTGCCCTCAAGGCCGAAATGCAGCACGAACAGCGACGGGCTGAACCGCTTGCGCTTGACCGACTTCTGGTGCGCGGCGCGGGGATGATCGAGCAGGCCGTAGGTGGCGACGACGTCCCCGTTGGAGGCAACCGCGTCGGCGACGGCGCTCCAGCCGCTCGCGGTCTCGACGCCTGTCACCTTGTCGCCATTGGCGGTGATTTTGGTGACCGGGTCGCCAAGCCTGATCGTGCCGCCGAGACGCTCGAACAGCGCCACCATGCCCGCGATGAGCCTGTTGGTGCCGCCCTTTGCGAACCAGACACCGCCGTCGCGCTCCAGCTTGTGGATCAGCGCATAGACCGACGAGCAGGTCATCGGGTTGCCGCCGACCAGCAGCGTGTGGAATGATAGTGCCTGGCGCAATTTTTCATTTTCGACAAAGCTTGCAACGATCGAATAGACCGAGCGCCACGCCTGATAGCGGGCCAGGCTGGGCGCGGCCTTGAGCATGTCGGTCACCTTGAGGAACGCCTTGGTGCCGAGCTTCTCGTAGCCCTCGTGGAAGACACCTTCGGAAAATTCGAGGAAACGTTTGTATCCCTCGACATCGGCGGGGTTGAGCTCGTTGATCTGCGCGAATAGCCGCTGGTCGTCATTGGTATAATCGAAGCGCGTGCCGTCGGGCCAGTCGAGCGCGTAGAACGGGTCGACCGGGACGAGATCGACATCGGCCGCGATATCCTGCCCCGAAAGCGCCCAAAGCGACTTCAAACAATCGGGATCGGTGATGACCGTCGGGCCGGCATCGAAGACGTGCCCGTCTTTCTCCCAATAATATGCGCGGCCGCCAGGCTTGTCGCGCGCTTCCACGATCGTGGTGGCGATGCCCGCCGATTGAAGGCGAATGGCGAGCGCAAGCCCGCCAAAGCCCGAGCCGATGACGATTGCAGAATTCACGCACTTCCTCTCAAGGCACGGATCGCGCGCGGAATGGAAGCAGGGGGCTTGCCGATGAGGATCCGGGCACGGTCGATTGTCGTCGATCTGCCCGCGTAGAAGCGTTCGATCAACCCCGCCGGAAGACGGTAGAAATGCTCCATGATCCGATAGCGGTGCGGCGGATCGGCGGCATCGAAGAGCATGCGCGCGAGCCCGCGATCGAACGCGGTGCGCTTCCAGATTTCCTCCGCGCGCCGGCGCGTCGCGCTGCCCAGCTCCGCGCCCGGCATCGGCATGGCTTCAGCAAGCCACGCGGCGAAGCGCACGGCTTCGGGGACCGAATAGCTGGTCAGCGGATGGAAGAAGCCGCCGCGTGTGCCGGCGCGCGCAAGCGTGTCGCGCTGCGGCCAGAACGTGTCGAAATCGCCCGACATGACGACGGGCAGAACGCCAGTTTCTTCGTGAACGATGCGATGGTGATGCCAGCCTTGTGCGGCGGCATAGTCAGCGATGCGCTGCGACAATCTGCGTTGGTCGAGCTCGCGGTCCTTCTGGTAATAGGTATCCTCTACGAAGACGCGCCTGTCGTCGAAGGGCAGGCAATAGACGAAGCGATAGCCCTCCGACTGGTCCACAGTCGCGTCCATGATGATGGGAACGGTAAGACCGTGGCCGCCCTCCACCTCCAGCATTTGCCCGACGAATTTCTGCCAGCCACATTTGAGGCCCCGGGGCGGCTCGGTGAACCCGCGCGCGTCGAGCACGGCGGCAGCCTCGAGCTGCACGCCGCCTGCCATGCGAACGGTTGTCGGCGTGGCATTGATGATATTGCCGGCAACGATCCGCTCGGGATCGAGCCGGGCCCGCAACTCACGATCAAAGCGCTCGCTCGTCATGCTGTTATAGGCAGTGTCGAAGGTCCGCTTGATCTTGGGGAACCGCACCGCGTTGCACACCCAGCGCTGGACGACGAAAGGATTGACGAGGTGGCGGTCCTCGGGCGCGATATCGCTGTCGAAGAAAGACCAGACATGATTGCCGCCAAGCGCGTCTTCGCGGTCGACCAGCGTAACCGACAGTTCGGGGCGGCGATGTTTGAGCGCCAAGGCGCATAGGCCACCGGCAAGGCCGCCCCCCATGATGATCAAGTCAGTCACGGCAATATCCCTAGCGACGGGCGGCGGGCTCGCCTAGAGCTAGTCAGATGTGGACAGCGATCCTTCTTTCCGCACTCGGCATGACCATGATTATCACGCTGCGCTATCTTGCGGTCAGCGGGCTGTTCGCGGCGTGGACGGCGCGGCGCTTTCCCGGGCGGATGGCAGGCCAGAAGAAGCAGATCGCGATGGAGTTGCGCTGGTCGCTACTGTCGATGGCGATCTACGGCGTGCCCGCGGGCATCATCGCTTGGGGCTGGGCGCAGCATGGCTGGACCAGGATGTACTCAAACTGGGGCGACTATCCGCTGTGGTGGGCGCCGATCAGCGTGCTGCTCTATCTGTTCGTCCATGACACCTGGTTCTACTGGACGCACCGCGCGATGCATTGGCCACCGCTGTTCAAGCGCGTCCACGCGGTCCATCATGCCAGCCGCCCGCCGACGGCCTGGGCGGCGATGAGCTTTCACCCGTGGGAAGCGCTTACCGGCGCGGTGGTCATTCCGGCGCTGGTGTTCCTAATCCCCATCCATCTCAGTATGTTGCTCGTAGTCCTCACCATCATGACAATTATGGGCGTGACCAATCATATGGGCTGGGAGCTCTTCCCAAAACGCCTCGTTCATGGTGTGTTGGGACGGGGGTTGATAACCGCCAGCCACCACGAACTGCATCATAGCAAGTATCGGTGTAACTATGGGCTTTACTTCCGGTTTTGGGACCATCTCTGCAAAACTGATGCCGGGCTTGGTACCTTCAAGTCCGCGCCCGCTCGTCGCGCTGGCCGCGCTCCCGTTGTTGGGGATGGCAAACCCGAACGCCGCACCGTCTGAAGGTGCCAGCGCCGCGGCGGCGGTCGCCCCTACCGGCGTCAGCCTGACCGTCACGATAGAAAATCTTCGCAGCGGCAAGGGCATGCTCAGCATGTGCCTTACCGATGTCGAGGACGATTATCTGGAATGTGCGGAGCATGCCGGTTCGGTCCGGCGCGAGATCAAGGTGTCGTCCGGCCGCTCGATCAAGATCGACCGGCTGGCACCCGGCACCTACTATCTGATGGTGCTGCATGACGAGAATGCCAACGGGAAGATGGACACCTTTCTTGGCGTGCCGAAGGAAGGCTTCGGGTTCTCGAACAATCCGGGTTTGCGCGCGGGCCCGCCGCGCGCGCACCATGTCCGCTTCACCGTCAGCGGAAACGATAGCGAACAGCGCGTGAGGCTGCGCTACCTGCTTTAGCTGCCTTTCCTTTCGCCGACCCTGTGCTAGGTCGTTGTCATGACTACGACGATCACCAATCTGACCGATGATCTGGGCAACGAAGTTTCCAACGAGGTCGCCGCGGCGCCTCCGCCCGGCGAGCCCGTTGATGAAAGCGCAGGAGAACAGGCGGAGCGACTGGTAGAAGGGGCCGTCGAAGGCACCGTGGACACCACCGTTCGTCTGTTCGAAGGCCTTGACGAGTTCAAGGTTGCGATCGGCAATTTCAGCGTATCTCTGCTCGATGTCATCACCTGGCTGGTTGTCGGCATCGCGCTCTTCGTTCTTGCACGGGTGGCGCTATGGGGGGTCAAACGCCTGATCCGCCGCGCCAACCGGTTCGATGCGACGCAAGGTCTGCTGGCCGAGAAGATCGCGACGATCATCATCATCGCGATCGTCGTCCTGATCGGCATCGACATGACCGGGTTCGACCTGTCGAGCCTGGCCTTCTTTTCGGGCGCGGTCGGCCTTGCGGTCGGCTTCGGCCTGCAGAAGACCTTCGGTAACTTCATTGCCGGGCTGATCCTGCTGATGGACCGGTCGGTGAAGCCCGGAGACGTGATTGTCGTGAACGATTATTTCGGCGCGATCAGCAAGATCGGGACGCGCGCCGTCAGCATGATTACCCGCGACGGCAAGGAATTCCTCATCCCGAACGAACTGCTGATGACCGAAACGGTCGAAAACTGGTCATACAGTTCGAAGAATGTGCGCGTGCAGATCCCTGTCGGCGTGAGCTATTCGAGCGACCTGGCGCGCGTGGAAGAAATTTTGATCGAATGCACCGCTGCCTGC
The DNA here is from genome assembly GCF_026157105.1 of Sphingomicrobium marinum. Lineage (GTDB taxonomy): Bacteria > Pseudomonadota > Alphaproteobacteria > Sphingomonadales > Sphingomonadaceae > Sphingomicrobium > Sphingomicrobium marinum. The sequence continues at coordinate 1,989,803 of NZ_JANPVQ010000001.1, read as the reverse complement.
GCGCGCGTTCTCAAAAATCCCAAGCCCAACGTCTGGCTCAAGGAATTTGGGGACAATAGCGTCAATTTCGAGATCCAGGCCTGGATCCGCGATCCCGAAGCCGGTGTCGGGAACGTGCGCAGCGAAGTGCTCAAGGCGGTTTGGTGGGCCTTCAAGGACGAAGGTATCGAAATCCCGTTCCCGCAGCGCGATGTCTACATCAAGCAGTTCCCCGGCAAGGGCGAGGACGCAGGCGCCGACGCCTAGGCCTTACTTGAAGTTGTCGGCGTAGGCCTGAATCTTGAGGCTGTTGGGCGGGCTCTTCACGACATGCGCGTCGATGCCCTTGCGCTGACAATAGGCCAGCGCCTCATCGAGCGTCTCGAACGTGAGGCGGATTTGGGTATTGGTGTCGCCGCTTCCGGCCCAGCCGGTGAGCGGGTCGGGCCGCATCTTCTCGCTGCGTTCGAACATGAGCAGCCAGCGGCCGGCCTGGGCCTTGCCCGACTGGGTGGTCTTTCGCTGTTCTTCGATAATGCGTGCCGTCGTCATGGCCGCCATTTGCCGCGCCAGCGGGGCAGAATCAAGACATGTTGCGCTTGGTCTTGAGCGTGGGCTTGGCGCTGGCAGGGTCATCGGGCCAATAATGTTTGGGATAGCGCCCGCGCATTTCCTTGGCGACCTCGGCCCATGAACCTTGCCAGAATGCCGGTAGATCGCGGGTCGCCTGGATCGGGCGATGCGCCGGGCTGGTGAGCTTGATGAGGAGCGGCGTGCTGCCGATCATCGGGTGCCGGGTCAGTCCGTAGAGCGCTTGCGCGCGAACTTCGACCGAAGGGGCGTCATCGCCCGTATAGTCGATCGCATGGGTGGAGCCCGCGGGACTGGTGAACGAACGCGGCGCCTCTTTTTCGAGCGCTTGCTGCGTATCCCAGCCGGCCATTGCGAGCGCCGCTTCGGCCACCTTGGCCGGGTCGAGGTCGAGCTTGCGCTTACCGGCAAGCAACGGGGCGAGCCACTGGTCTGCGGTGGCGGCGAGGGTCTCCGGTGCAAGCGCATCGATCCCGGCAAAGCGGGCGCGGCCGAGAAACTCCTTGGGGAGCAGGGCGGCGATGTCCGCTTTTTCCAGCAGGAGCGCTGCGATGGCATCTTCATCGGGGGACGGGTCGGGCCCGCTGGAAAGTTTGATGGCACCCATCCGTTTTTCGACCAGCGCTTCAACGCGGCCCGCTTTCCATTTGAGGACAGAAGTTTTCTTTATGCGGTAGCGGAGCGCCTGCTCGACTTCCTCGCCATTGAGCGGCACCGCAGCGGTAATGCGGGCTTCTTTGGCCTTGCCGGTCGCATCGGCGATGAACAGCCAGTCACTTCGCGCCAGCGGCGAGGCAGGATCGAGGATGAAGCCACGTCCACCCGCCGAGACCCAGCGCTCGCCGTTTCCGTCGCGCGGACGGGCCACATTGTCGGGGTGGGCGAAGGCTAGCGCCATGGCGGGGGCAAATGGGCGATCATCAGCATCGGGAATCATGCGCTGGGCCCTATCTGCCCAGCTCCGCGCGAGCTGGCGAGCGGCATTGGCGCGCTTGCCACGATCACCGCGCCATCGGGCGAGCCGTTGAAGAAGATCCTCGCCGGTTCCGCCAAGCCCGCGCTCCTGGATTAGCAGGACCAGTTCGGCCACCGCGCGGCATTGGCCGATCTCGGCGCCGTACAGGGTCGCCGCGGCGTGGATGGGTGACATCGGCAGCGACGCAACCTTGCGCCCAAAGGGCGTGATGCGGCCGTCCTCACCGATGGCACCCAAATCGCGCAGTTGCCGTCGGGCGATTTCGAGCGAGGCCTTGGGCGGCGGATCGATCCATTCGAGCGTGTCGGCTTCGGCGCCCCACAATTGCAGCGTCAACAAGAGCGGGGCGAGATCGGCACTCATGATTTCGGGCGGATCATTCGCGGGTAACGCGCTGGTGGCAGCTTCTTCCCACAACCGGATGGCAACGCCGGGCGCTTGCCGCGCGGCGCGCCCGGCACGCTGCGTGGCGGCTGCCTGGCTGGCGCGATCGGTGACGAGCCGCGTGAAGCCCGCGACGGCGTCATGGCGCGGGCGGCGCGCAAGACCGCTGTCGACGACGATGCGCACATCGTCGAGCGTGACGCTGGTCTCGGCGATCGCACTGGAAAGGACCAGCTTGCGTTTGCCCGGGGGCGGCGGCGCGAGCGCGGCGCGCTGCGCTGCCGGATCGATACGACCGTGGAGACGGTGGAGGACCACGTTGTCGGGCAGCCGGCCGAGCGCCTCGGCAGTGCGCTCGATCTCGCCGACTCCGGGCAGGAACGCGAGTAGCGAACCTTCATGCTGCGCCAGCGCGCGGCGGCATGCAGCGGCCATTTGCGGGTCGATGCGCTGCGCTGCGTCGCGCCCTTCATGGAGGATGGTCAGCGGATAGCTTTTGCCCGTGCTCTCGATAATCGGCGGGTTTCCAAGGAGCGCGGCAAAGCCCTGGCTGTCGAGCGTTGCCGACATGGCGAGCAGGCGCAAATCCTCGCGCAGCCCCTCGGCGGCATCGAGCGTGAGCGCGAGCGCGACATCGTTGTCGAGACTTCTTTCGTGCACCTCGTCGAACAACACCGCGCTGACACCCGTGAGTTCGGGGTCGGCCTGCAAGCGCGCCAGGTAGACGCCGTGCGTCATTATCGTGATGCGCTTGCCGGGCTTACTGTCGAGCCGGGTGGCATAGCCGATGGTCTGCCCCGGTTTTTCGCCGCGTTCCTGCGCCATGAACTCGGCGGCAGCGCGCGCGGCAAGTCGGCGCGGCACGAGCAGCAGGATCTCGCCATTACACCAGGGCTCGCCAAGCAAAGCTGGCGCGACCCTTGTCGTTTTCCCCGCGCCGGGCGGTGCAATGAGCAAGGCGCGCGTGCCGCTGCGCAGCGCATCGGCCAATTCAGGCAGGACATCGTCGATTGGTAGGCGCGGCATTGCCGCCCGCTTTATCGGGCTACCACCAGTTCGTCCACGATAGTGGGGTCAGCTCGATTGCCGTGCGGCCGTCATGGTCCTCGACCAGCGTGGCATCAAAGCTGGTGGATTTCTTTCGGTAACGTACGGTGCGCATCAACGCGGCTGCTTCGTCCCGCGTCGCGGGCCGCGGATTGAAGCCAGTCTGCAGGTTATCCGAATAGAATGGGTGAAGGCGAATCCCGGGATCGCTCCCCGCGTCCGCGCCGAAACTCAATTCGGCAACAAGCCCGAAGGGCTGGGCGCGTTCATAGTCGGCGAAGCGCCCGCGCGAATTGAAATACAGGTTGCCGATGCCATACAGGATCCACCGGTCCTTGTAGCGCGCGATCTCCTGCGTGCCGTGGCTGTGATGACCGATCACCATATCGGCCCCCGCGTCGATCAGCGCCTTGCCGAGCATCTCCTGCTCATCCGAAACCCAAGCGTAATTGCTCCCCCAATGCGGGTAGGCGATGATGAAGAGATCGTCATGCTGGCGGCGTAAACGCGCTACCTGCCGGGCAAAATAATCGACGTCGAGCGGCGCTGCGCCGGGTCGCAAATCTTCCGCGTAGAATGGCCAGTTTTCGCGGTAATTGTCGCGTTCTTCGAACATCGCGAAGACGGCTAGCGTTATCGTCCCGCCGCCGGGACGAGGCAACTGGCGGATAAGCGGCGCGGCGGCCTCGTCCAACGTGCGGCCAATGCCGAAGCTGTCGATCCCGCTTGGCGCCAGCGCGGCCAGACTGTTCTCCAGCCCCGCGGCGCCCTGGTCCATGCTGTGATTATTGGCCAGCCCCACCGCATCGATCCCCGCCGCCTTTAGTGCCGTGACGGCTTTGGCCGGATCGGTGAAATGGATGTAATCCTTTTTCCGAAGCTGGTCCGGGGTCCGCTCGCTCAACGGCGCTTCGAAATTGGCGATGCTGTATTCGGCGCGGCTCAGGAGCGGGCGCAGATGCTCGAGGCCGGCGGCGTAGCGGTCCGCGTCTCCCAACTCTTCCGGTCCGACATAGTTTTCGCCAAAATGCGTATCCCCGCCTATGGCGACGATGGTGCCCTCGGCAAAATCTTCCTGCGGCGACCCGCATGCCGACACCATGGCGGCGAGGGCAAGCATCCACGAAAAGCGCATTTTCATCATCCGCGCTGAATAAAAGCATTGTCCCCGCGCCGCCACCCAAGCGCCATCAATGCCCCGAAATGGGGCTCGACACGGTTAATAGGCGCGGGCCACGGCGAATTGCGCGGCTTCGGCCATCGCTTTTCGCGCACTGGTGTCGGGGAAAATGCTGAGCGCGTCGATGGCGCGGCGGGCATAAGCGCGCGCCGCCTCCGCGGTGTCGTTCAGCGCATCGGTTCGGCGCATCAGCGCGACTGCATGGGCGAGATCGGCATCGCTGCTGCGTTCGCCCTGCATCGCCGCCCGCCAGAAGGCCTTGTCCTCGTCCGAGCCTCGAGCGTGGGCGAGGATGACCGGAAGGGTCATCTTGCCATCGCGAAAATCATCGCCGAGGGCCTTGCCCATCGTCGCTTCGTCGGACGTGTAATCGATCGCGTCGTCGACAAGCTGAAAGGCGACGCCCAGATTGCGGCCATAGGCTTCGAGCGCCATTTCCTGCTCCTCGCTGGCTTCGGCGATGACGGGGGCAACGCGGCAGGCGGCGGCGAAGAGCGCAGCCGTTTTGGCGCCGATGATGGTCAGATATTCCTCTTCGCTGGTCTCGATCCGGCGCTGTGCGGTCAGCTGGTCCACTTCGCCTTCGGCGATGACCGCGCTGGCATGGCTGAGGATCTTGAGCACCTTGAGGCTGCCGTCCTCGACCATCAGCTCAAAAGCGCGGGAAAACAGGAAATCGCCGACCAGCACGGTCGCGGGATTACCCCAAATCAGGTTGGCGGCGCGCTTGCCGCGGCGCATCTCGCTGCCATCGACGACATCGTCGTGCAGCAGGGTGGCGGTATGGATGAATTCGACTGCGGCGGCGAGCTTGTGGTGGCGCGTGCCGGGATAATCGAGCAGCCGCGCGCTCGCGACCGTCAACATGGGGCGCAGCCGCTTGCCGCCGCCCGCGATCAGGTGACCGGCCAGTTCGGGAATCATCGCCACCTTCGACTGCATGCGCTCGAGAATGACGCTGTTGACGGCGTGCATGTCGTCTGCCGTCAGCGCCAGCATGGGCTGCAGCGAAGGCTCGGCGGAATCGCGGATCGGGGTCACGTTCATGGCCGGCTCTCTAGCCCGCTTCGGGTGCCGCGGGAAGAGAAAGGGTTGCCATGAGCCCGCCTAAATCCTCGCTGCTGGCAAGCGTGATGGAGCCATCGTAAATCTCCGCGACGTCGCGGACGATGGCGAGGCCAAGGCCGGTGCCGGGCTTGCCGGTATCATCGAGCCTCGCGCCGCGTTTGAACAGTTCGTCGACCCTTTCCGCAGGGATGCCGGGCCCGTCATCTTCGATAATGATGTCGATCATCGGTGCGGACTTCACGATCTCCACGAACACGCGGCCGCCGCCATATTTGGCGGCGTTCTCGATAAGATTTCCGAGCATTTCATCGAGATCCTGCCGCTCGACGCGGACACAGGCCTCGCGGTCGCCGGTAATGTCGATCGTGGTGCCTTCATAAAGCCGCGCAACGGCGCGTTCGATCGTATCGAGACTGGCGGCGACATTGGCGCGCGCCTGCGCGGAGGACCGGCGCCCGATAGCGCGGGCGCGGGCAAGATGGTGATCGACCTGGCGGCGCATCACGGTCGCTTCGCGGCGCACGATTTCGTCGAGGTTGGCGTCCTTCGCTGTGGCTGCGTTGGTGATGACGGTCAGCGGCGTCTTGAGCGCATGGGCAAGGTTGCCCGCATGACGACGCGCTTCCTCGGCGCGCTTTTCATTATGCTCTAGCAGTTCATTGATCTCTTCGGTCAGCGGCATGATTTCGCGCGGGAAATCGGGATCGATCCGCTGGCGCTGGCCGGTGCGGATGGCGGCAACTTCCTTGGCCACGCGGCGCAAGGGCCAAAGGCCGTACAGTGTCTGCAGGGCGGCCATCAGGATTAGGCCGAGGCCCAGCGCCGCAAAGGACTGGATAAGCGTCGTGCGCAAGTCCCGGATTTGTGAATCCAGTTCTTCACGGCTTTGCGCGACCTGGAAGCGCCAGCGGACATCGCTCTCGGGGATATAGGCGTCGGTCTCGACGATGCGCAGCGGTTCGCCATCGAACTCGTACGAGTTGCGGACGTGGATATCTTCGTCGTTATGCTGGATGCTGGGGTCGAGCCGCCGATCCCAGAGCGACCGCGAGGGGAAGGCTTCGAAGCCGGGGCCGGAAATCTGGTAATAGAGCCCCGAATAGGCTTCGAAAAAGCGCTGATCGGCGAGCGCGCGATTAAGATAGACTTCGCCGTCGGGCCCGATCTCGGCCGCGATCAGCATGGCATTGAGGTTATATTCCAGCTGGTCGTCGAAATTGTCGACGACGGTGCGGGTCAGGATGCGGTCGAGCGCAAAGCCGCCTGCGAGCAGCAGAACGACGATCCATAAGGCGGCAATGCCGATCATGCGGCGGGTCACGCTTTCGCGCGGCCCGCCGACAATAGGTTCAGGCGTTGTCGTCACGATCCTCCGGATCCTCGAGACTGTAGCCGAGGCCGCGTATGGTCGTGATCGTTTCTGCACCCAATTTCTTGCGGATGCGTGTCACGAACACTTCGATCGTGTTCGAATCGCGGTCGAAATCCTGGTCGTAGATGTGCTCGATCAGTTCGGTACGGCTGACCACCTTGCCCTTGTGGTGCATCAGGTACGAAAGCAGCTTGTATTCCTGCGCGGTGAGCTTCACCGGCTCGCCGCCCTTCGACACCTTTCCCGAGCGTGTGTCGAGGCGAATATCGCCGGCTTCGAGCACCGAGCTGGCATGACCGGCGCTGCGTCGGATGAGCGCGCGCAGGCGGGCAATCAGTTCCTCTGTCTGGAACGGCTTGGCGAGATAATCATCGGCACCGGCATCGAGGCCTGCGACCTTGTCCGACCAGCTGTCGCGCGCGGTCAGCACCAGGACCGGCATGTCCTTGCCTTCCTTACGCCACTTGTTGAGCACGGTGAGCCCGTCCATCTCGGGAAGGCCGAGATCGAGCACGATCGCGTCATAGGCCTCGTGCGCGCCCAGAAAATGGCCGTCTTCGCCATCGGTGGCGAGATCGACGGCATAGCCCGCGCCTTCCAGCGTGGAGCGGAGTTGCCGCCCGAGATTGGGTTCGTCTTCGACGATCAGGATGCGCATGTATTGCCCTCCGAAAATTCGTTATTCGCCCCTCCAACACCGGAATGGGCGACAAAGTTGCGGAAGCTTAACGGGATGAAGGCCCGGCGCAAACGGGTAAAAAGCGCTAGAAGCCGTGACGGCCGATGATGCGGCCCGAACGGGCTTCGACATCGACCCACACGATGCGGCCCTCTTTCTTGAACTTGAGGCGGTAATTGTCGCCGCGCTTTTCGGGGCCAAGATAATCGTAGCCGCGCATGCGGGGCACCACGCGGCGTTCTACTTCGGGGAGCGACAGCGACTTGCCCTGTTCGCGCGCTTCGAACGCACGATCGGCTTCCTGGGGCGCAAAGCTTTGGGCACTTGCCGGCGTGGCAAATGCAAAGGCGCCTACGAGGGCGGTAAGGGCAATACTGATACGCATTGATGTGCTCCGAATCTGGTGTCTGGACTACAGGGGGAGCATTGAACAAGTCGTGAATGCCCAAGTTGCGCACGGTTCAGGAACAGCGTGTCTCTGGAGCAACGCTGCTTGAACGGCGGGGCGGGGCGCAGTAGGGCGCCTCGCTATGGCTCCTCCAATCCTCTCGCTAGAAGACGTCAAGCTGCACCACGGCGATGGCATGCTGTTCGACGGGCTGACGCTCCATGTCGGCCCCAAAGACCGGTTGGCGCTGATCGGGCGCAACGGTGCGGGCAAGACGACGCTGTTCCGCACGCTGATGGGGGACCTCGAACTCGACGGCGGCAGCCGGACCGTGATGCCCGGCGTCAACATCGTCTGGCTTGAGCAGGACCCCGACATGAAGGGCCATGCGACCTTGCTCGATTGGGCCGTGAGCGGTGAGAAAGCCCCGCCGCAGCACGCGATCGAGGCGATCGCCGACCAGATGGGCATCGACCTGTCGACCGACGCTAGAACCGCGAGCGGGGGTGAGCGGCGGCGTGCGGCCCTATCGCGCGCGCTGGCGAGCGAACCCGACCTGCTGCTGCTCGACGAGCCGACCAACCATCTCGATCTTGGGGCGATCGACTGGCTCGAAGACTGGCTGTCGCGCTATTCGGGTGCTTTCATCGTCATCAGCCACGACCGGACCTTTCTCACGCGGCTGACCAATTCCTGCTTGTGGCTCGACCGCAAGACGCTGCGCCGCGCCGAAGTCGGCTATGGCGGGTTCGAGGCGTGGACCGAAGAAGTGCTCGAGCAGGACCGGCGCGAGATGGCGCGGCTCGACGAGAAGCTGCGGCAGGAGACCGAGTGGCTGGTCAAGGGCGTGACCGCGCGGCGCAAGCGCAACCAGGGGCGGCTACGCAAGCTCGAAGAACTGCGCGCCCAGCGTGCCGCGATGATCGGGATGCAGGGCAAGGCTGCGCTCGGCCTTGCCAAGGATGACGTGAAGACCAAGACGGTGATCGACGCGCAGGAGGTCGGCAAATCCTATGACGGGCGCACGATTATCGATGACTTCACGCTGCGTATCCAGCGCGGCGATCGTATCGGCATTGTCGGTGCGAACGGGGCGGGAAAGACGACGCTGCTGAAGCTGCTGACCAGCGAGATCGAACCCGACGAGGGCAAGATCACGCGCGCCAAGACGCTGTCGGGCATCATCATCGATCAGCAGCGCAAGCTGATGGACCCGAAGAAAAAGGTGCGCGATGTGCTAGCCGAGGGCGGCGAGTGGATCGAGGTGCGCGGTAACAAGAAGCACATCAAGGGCTATCTCAAGGAATTCCTGTTCGACCCGAGCCTGTCGGATGCATTGATCGGCACGCTGTCGGGCGGCGAAAAGCATCGCATCCTGCTAGCGCGCGAATTTGCGCGCGAAAGCAACCTGCTGGTGCTCGACGAGCCGACCAATGACCTCGACATGGAGACGCTCGACCTCCTCCAGGAAGTGATCTCGGACTATGAAGGCACCGTGCTGCTGGTCAGCCACGATCGCGACTTTCTCGATCGCACGGTGACGGTGACGCTGGGGCTCGACGGGTCGGGCAAGGTCGATATCGTCGCGGGGGGCTATGAGGATTGGGCCAAGCGCCGCAAGGATCGCAAGCGCACCGCGAAAAAGGACAAACCCGAGGCTGAAAAGGCAGCGGCACCGACCACTGCCCCAACAAAGCTCAGCTATAAGGATCAGCGCGATTTCGACCGGCTGCCTGCCCAAATCGAGCAGCTGGAGCGCGAAATCGCCGACGCCGAGGCTGCAATGTCCGATCCCGATCTCTTCACCAAGGATCCGGACAGGTTTGCCGCGCTGACGAGAGCGATCGAAGACAAGCGGGCGCAAAAGGATGCCGCCGAAGAACGCTGGCTTGAAGTCGCGGAAATGGCCGAAAGTCTCGCCTGATCGACTCTGGTGGTTTGCTGTGTTATTACCTTAATACAGCATGGAGAGAGTCGTGACCCAAGACGAATACGAAAATGCCAAGGCCGAGATCGAGAAGGCCCGCAGCGAACTCAAGAAAGATTTCAGCGAAGCCGCCGAAGAACTCGACGAGGAACTCGCAAGGCTGCGTGCCCATCCCGGCGAACATACGGTCGAGGAGGTCGAGGATGCCGCCCGTCAGGCGCGCGAGCACATGGAACGCACGCGCGCTGCGATGGAGGCCAATTTCACCGAGCTTGAAAAACAGTTGGAAGCCGCGCGCGCCGCGGACGCTTGAACCATCGCGCGATAGAGGTGTTGATGCGGCATGTCAGACATGTTGCATCCCGATGCGATGACGTGGACCGAGGTGCTGATCCGTCTCGGCGCCGCCACATTCCTTCCGCTCCTTATTGGGCTGGAGCGCTTCATCCGTAACAAGCCGATCGATTTTCGTCCGTTCGTCATCATCAGTGTCGGTGCATGCGGCCTGTTGATGGCATCGATCGAGCTCTTGCATTCGGCCTCAAGCCCGCAATCGCAAATCGATCCGACGCGCGTCATCGAAGGCGTCATTACCGGCATCGGCTTCCTTGGAGCCGGCGCGATGTTCCGCCAGGGAAACTATGTGCAAGGCGCGGGTTCGGCGGCCTCGATCTGGGTCGCCGGCGCGATCGGACTGGCGTGCGGCATGGGAGAAATCTGGCTTGCCGCCATGGTCACGCTCATCGTCCTGGTCTTGCTGGTCGCCAGCGGGCCACTAACGGACAAATGGGACGCGGGCCACGGCAACGACCATGACAGAAGCGAAGATCGGGTCGACTAGGCCGCAGCGCAGCTTGAATCGCCATCCTCGCCGCAATCGAGCAGTTCGACGAATTTCTCGGCATTGATGGCGACATCGGCGGGTCCGATCTGGTCGAACGGGTCCTCCAGATGCGTCTGGATGTTGTCGAGGCCGGTCAGGATGATCGCGAACAATACGGGCATCACGTAGGTGAGCAGCGGCGCGCCATATTCGCGCGCCTCGTGTGCGAAATAGGGGCCGTAGATCAGCGGCAGGATGATGATGAAGATGTCGCTGAAGACGCGCAGCGTGCGCGGCGTGCGATACTGGTAGATATGCTTCACGCTTTCGAAAGCGACGATCATTTTCGACACATACTGGTTGCAACGCGAACATTCGCCCGAGGCAAGGCCGGCCTGGCGCAATTCGCGGACATAACGTGAAAGGTCGGAGAAAGCGGCGTACACGCGCTTCTCGTTCTCGCGCACGTTCTTGCGATCGCCCTTAAACATGTCGCGGCACGCATCGAGCAGGTCGCCCATATTGGTTTCGATCCGCGCAAGCAGCGCCGGATTGCTACCCTCGAGCCAGTCGCGCGCGGCGAAATAGAGGGCGCGGCCATGCGCCTTGATCACGCCGTAGTCGTCGAGCGCGGCCTCGCGGCGCTTGTAGGCATGACCGATCGAGAACACGATCGGGAAGATCACCGCGGTAGAAATGATCGTGAGCGGATAATCGGCGACCAGATTGAGGCGAAGGCTCGCCCATGTCGCCGCGACCGCGAGGATCGAGACCAACACGGTCTTCACGTTGATGATGAGCGTAATGCTCGCGATACGCTGCCAAAGAATCACTTCTGGTCCCCCGGGTTAGTGCTCAGGCGCTGAGCTTGTACTGCTTCATCAGGTCGTAAAGCGTCGGCCGCGAAATGCCGAGTAGCTTGGCCGCGCCAGAGATATTGTTCTCCGTTCGCGTCAACGCTTGGTGGATCGCCTTGCGATCGGCGACTTCGCGCGCGGCGCGCAAGTTGATGGTGGTCTCGCTATCTTCCTCGGCGCCGCCCTGCAGGTCGAGATCGCCGGCGGTCACGTGCTTGCCGTCCGCCATGATCACCGCGCGCTTGATGCGGTTTTCCAGTTCGCGGACGTTGCCCGGCCACGAATAGGCATCAACCGCGTCGACCGCATCAGGCGCGAGGCCCTTGAGGTTGCGATTGAGATCCTTGGCATATTTGCTGACGAAGTAGCGCGCCAGCAGCACCGCGTCGCCCGTGCGCTGGGCAAGCGGCGGGATCGGCACCACGATTTCGGCCAGGCGGTAATAAAGGTCTTCGCGGAAGCTTCCCTCGGCGGTCATCGCGTCGAGGTCGCGGTGCGTCGCGCAGACGATCCGGGTGTCGACGTCGATCGGCTTGCGTCCGCCGATGCGTTCGATGACGCGTTCCTGAAGAAAGCGCAGCAGCTTGACCTGAAGGGGTAGCGGTATGTCGCCGACCTCGTCGAGGAAGAGCGTTCCGCCCTGCGCCAGTTCGATCTTGCCCTCGGTCGTCTTCACGGCACCGGTGAAGGCGCCGCGTTCGTAGCCGAACAACTCGGCTTCGAGCAGGTTTTCGGGAATGGCGGCGCAGTTGATCGCGATGAAGTTGCCGTCCTTGCGCGGGCTCTGGTCGTGGACGGCCTTGGCAAGCAATTCCTTGCCGGTACCGCTGGCGCCAAGCAGCATGACCGAGACATCGGCCGAAGCCACGCGTTCGATCGTGTGCGCGACCTTGAGCATTTCTGGGCTGGCTGACACGATATTGCCGAGCACGGTCTGGTCATCACCCGCAGCGCTTTCGAGGCGGCGGTTTTCGTCTTCAATATCGTGCAGGTGAAAGGCGCGCTTCACGATGTGGCCGAGCTCGTCGATATCGACGGGCTTGCGGTAAAAATCATAGGCTCCCAGCGCGATGGCCTTCAGCGCACTTTCGCGCGCGCCGTGGCCCGAAGCGACGATCACCTTGGTATCGGGCTGCAACGCGAGGATCTCCTCCAGCGTGGCGAAGCCTTCGGTCACGCCGTCGGGATCGGGGGGAAGGCCAAGATCGAGCGTCACGACCTTGGGCTCGTGCGCGCGCAGCAGCTCGATGGCTTCCTTGCGATCGCCTGCGATCACGATCTCGTAACCTTCGTAGGCCCATTTCAACTGGCGCTGCAGCCCCTCGTCATCCTCGACGATCAGCAGGGTGGGCAGGTCGCTCTTGCTCATGCGGATTTCCTCATTTGCGGCGCGCTGGCCGCGGGCAGGTGGATGGTGAAGCTGGTGCCGTGGTCGCGGCGGCTTTCGACCGACAGGCGGCCGCCCATGGCGTGGACAAGGCTGCGCGCCTCATAGGCGCCGATGCCGAACCCGCCGTCCTTGGTAGAGACGAATGGCTCGAACAGCCGGGTGCGGACGAAATCGGCATCCATGCCTTCGCCGCGATCGGCGACGGTGATGGCGACCTCGGTGCCGGCGGGTTCCACGCGGACGATGACCGGTTCGCCATTGCCGCTAGCATCGACGGCGTTCTGGATAAGGTGACCAAGCGCCTGTTCGAGCTGCGCGCCATCGGCCAAAGCCCAGACGTCGCTATCGCCCACCAGCATGACTTCATGATCGCGGCGCTTGGCGGCGATGGCGAAGGCGATGATGTCTTTGAGCCGTGTCGGTGCGGCATGGCCTTCGCTCGACTGCGCGCCGGGGGACAGGCGCGCGAGCAGCGTGTTCATCTTGCCGACCGAGCTCTTGAGCGTCGCCACCATGTCGGCGCGAAAATCGGGATTGTCGGCGTGCTTTTCGGCATTGCGCGACAGCAGGCTGAGCTGGCTCACCAGGTTCTTGATGTCGTGCAGGATGAAGGCAAAGCGGCGGTTGAATTCCTCGAACCGCTGCGCCTTGGCGAGCGCTTCCTGGCCGAGTGCTTCGGCAAAGTTCGAGGCCGCCTGCTTGCCCGCGGTTTTCATAAGGTCGAAATCTTCCCAGTCGAGCGCACGGCGATGCGCGGGCGCGCCCAGGATGACGAGGCCGACCAGCAGGCCGTTATGTTGCAGCGGGATGCCGACCCAGGCATGCGCATCGTCGATCAACCATTGCGGGACGGGCAGCGCCTTGTCGGCAGGGCTCGCCCAGTTTCGCCGCAGGCCGTCGAGTTCGAGGATGCGGCCTTCGACCGCGATCGCCTGCCAGAAATCACGGCCCATGTCGCTATCGTCGACCGGCGGGATCTTCTCGCCCTGCCAGTTCCAGCCCGATGCGCGTTGCAGCGCGCCGCTATCGTCGGTGATGAGGATCAATCCGCCCGGTGCATCGAGCATGTCGGCGAAGGCCTTGATGACGCGCTGGCCCATCGGCGCGGCGCCCGGTTCGCCCAGCGTGGCGGTGAAGCGTAGCCACTCGGCGCGGTAGTCGTAGCGATGCTCGAAGAAATGCTTGGCGATCTTGACCTTGGCCCAGGCACGCGCGCGGCTGCTGGGCAGGATGACCATCAGCGCGACGGTCACCAGCGCAAGCAGGAGTACTGCAAGATTGCCGATGATCTGGCCTGCACCCGTTTCGCGAAACGCCGTGGCGAGGATCGCGACGACGGCGAGGTAGGCGCAGATGGCAAGGAGCGAGAGCGACTGGAAGGTCGCGGCGCGGCTGAGGCGTACCCGCAGCGCTTCGCCCGAGCGGGCCCCGAGCGCGAAGAGCGGTGCGGTCAGTGCAACAGCAAGCCCGCGCCAATCGGCGAGGAGCGCGGCAAACTCCCCGTCGACATAGGCCAGCGTGTAAAGATTGAGGTCATAAAGCCACAGCGCCGACAGGCCGATCACGACAAAACGGATCGCGGAGCGGCTGGAGGGCGCAGCCTGGCCGTAGACATTGTGGACAAGGACGAGCGCGCCTGCAGCAGCGGTCGTGCGCAGCAATATCGCCGCCATCGGCGCCGATACGCCCGCCACCAGCGGCGCGACGTCGAGCAGGAACTGGAGGCCGAGCACCGCGGCGACCGCGCCATACACGAGGCGGATTCCTTTCTGGCGACCTGCATCTTCGCGTTCGGCGGCGAGGTGGTAGAGCCAGGCGATCCAGATGAGGTTGCGGCCGGTTTCGGCAAAATGCGTTAGCGTATCGGCGGGCAAGATGGCTTCCATCCAGGCCCACAAGGCGGTCACCGCGAAGGCGGCGAGGAGAAGGCGCTGCCCCGGCTCGCGCACGCCGCGCGCCAGTTGCCAGCCCGCGAGCGCCACGAACAGCACGGCCGCGAGCGCATGGCTCCAGAAGGTGACGAGGCTAAGGCCCATCAGGTCCACACCCTTGTAAAATCGTCCGACACGCCCGGGGTGTCGCAAAACTTTACAAATTAAGTGTAAACCATTGGCTGTCTTTCGCTGGGCAAGTAGCTCGACGAGCAACCCGTCTTGCCAAGCGGAGAGCGATCGCGCATGGGATAGAAAGTTGGCGTAGGTTACTTATCCAGAGCAAGGGGGGGGCTTATGTCGAATCTCGAAAATGCCACGAAGTTTTTTCATGCCTGCGAAAGCGGAAAGGGACGTGCCGGGTGCGCGCAATATGTCGCCGACGGCGCAACGTTTCATGCGCAGGCTCCAGCAGTCGCCGAAATCGATACGCTGCTCGATTATGTCGATTGGATGGAAGGCGGCATTGCCGGGCCCTTCACCGACACGCATTACGACATCCATGCCTCGTCCTATGACGCGGACAGCTCGACCGCGATGTTCTTCGGCACCTTCCATGCCACGCATGGCGGCGAGGGCGGGCCCGTACCGCCGACCGGAAAGAGCACGGCCAGCGAATTTGTCTACGCCATGCAGATGAACGACGACGGCAAGATCACCAAGATGACCAAGATCTGGAACGACGCCTACGCGTTTACCGAAATTGGTTGGGCCTGAATTGGCACCCGTCTGGTTACGGGCGGGCTTAATAATCCGAGCGTTCTGACGGAATTAATCGCTTTATCGCCGAAGTGCGATGTGGCTGCGACCGGCGCGTTAGGTCGCGGCGCCGATGCGGCATAGTCTCAATACCTTCGAAAGGCAGGTTAGATGGGCTGGTTGATCGGACGTGCGGCCGCGATGGCGGACCCGCAAAAAGCGCGCGTGAAGGTGCTGGAAAAACTGCAGGGACTTAGCGAACTCGACGATCCGGAAAGCGCGGTGGTGCCGATCCTGATCGACGCGATCCTGCTGGTCGAAAGCTACCGCGCAGTGCGTCACGAGATCACCTTCCTGCCCGAGCTTCGTGAAAGCGTCGACGCGCTTCTGCGCGATCTGTCGGCAATCGAGAAATCTGACGCGGTTGTCGCGCGTTAGCCCTATTTCTCGTCGAGGATATCGAGCGCCAGCAGCGTCATCGCCTCGGTCGCGGTGCTGATGACGGCGTCGGCATCGGGCGCCCAGAAGGGGCTGTGGAGGCTGGGAAGCTTGCTGCTGTCGCCGCCCGCGGCCTGCCAGTCGGCGAGCGGTTGGCCGCCGACCCAGAAGATCAGGCTTTCGATGCTGTTGTCGGCGAGCCAATAGCGCGAGAAATCCTCGCCGCCCATCACCGGCGTCGCCTCGCGCACCTTGTCGTCGCCGAAATTGTCCTTGAACAGCGCCAGCGCATGGTTGGCGAGATCGGGCGTGTTGTAAGTCGACGGGGTGAATTCGTCGTCGCGGATATGGATGATCGGCATCCTGTCCTCGGGCACCCCCGCGGCGATCGCCTCGGCGTTGGCGATGCGGCGGATACCGTCGAGAAGCTGCTTGCGAACTTCGGGCGTGTAGCTGCGCACGGTGAGCAGTAGCGTGGCTTCGTCTGGGACGATATTGTGCTTGGCGCCGGCGTTGAAACTGCCGACGGTAATGACCGCGCTCTCGAGCGGATTGATCTCGCGCGCCACGATCGTCTGCAATGTGGTGACGATGCGGCTGGCGATGACGATCGGGTCCTTGGTGGTGTGCGGATAGGCGCCGTGGCCGCCTAGGCCGCGTACGGTGACATCGACGCTGTCGACATTGGCAAGCGCATAGCCGGGCGAAATTCCGATATAGCCCGCAGGCCCCGCCGCGGCATCATGGAAGCCGATGACGTGGGTCGGCTTTGGAAAGCGGGTATAGAGGCCGTCGTCGAGCATGGCCTTGGCGCCTTCGCCGGTTTCCTCGGCGGGCTGCAGGATCATGACGAGCGTGCCCGACCATTGGTCTTTTTTCTCAGTGAGAAGCTGCGCGGTACCGACCCAAGTGGTCATGTGCGTATCGTGACCGCAGGCGTGCATGACGCCGGTTTCGACGCCCGAAGCCGGGGCGACAGCTGTGACTTTGGAAGCGAAGGGGAGACCGGTCTGCTCTACCACGGGGAGCCCGTCCATGTCGGCGCGGATCATCAGGACGGGCCCAGGGCCGTTCTCCATCACTGCGACGACGCCGGTGCCACCGACGCCTTCGGTGACCTCGAAGCCCATGTCGCGCGCCCGCTTCGCCAGTTTGGCAGCCGTCTCGACTTCCATGCCCGACAATTCGGGGTTGGCGTGCAGGTCCTGGTAGATCTCGATAAGGCCCGGCATGTCGGCGCGCACTTCCTCGCGCAGGCTCTGCGCGGTGGCGGGCGTGGCGGCTAGCGCAAGCGTGGCGAAGGCTAAGGTAAGGCGCACGGTTATTCTCCTGCGGGCACGAGTTCGATGATGTCGATGGTGGATTCGTAAGCGGGGTAGGGCAGCAGCAGTCGCCAGTGATCTTCGCCGATTTTCTGCAATGCGCCGATCATGTCGCGCTGTGGATCGGCGCCGTAGCGCATGGCGCGCGTCTCATCCCCCAGCACCAGGGTGCCAAGGAAGACGCGGCGATAATCGTCATCGGGGAAAAGCAGGCCGACGGGGCGCTGTGACCCGGTGAGCTTGTGAAAGCCGAGCAGGTCTTCTTCGGTGCGAATGGTGCAGTCGAAGAATGGGTAGTCGACATAGCTCAGCGTGCCGCGCCCCTGCGTTCCGAGTTTGATCGTGCGGCAGCGATACTTGCCGGTGGGAACGGTGTCGAACGAGAGCGCTGCATCGGGTTCGCCGGTGGCGCCCAGCGCAGCGATTTGCGACGCATAGCCGTCGGTGCGGGCCTCTTCGAGCCCTCGGGTGAAGGCGGTGCGCCATTCGGATAATCGGGCGCGGTCGGCTTCAGTGGCGACGAAGCGCCAGTCCCGCGTTTCTAGAGTTTCGACGAAAGGCTCACCGGGTAGGCTCGCGCAGGCGGAAAGGCCGAAAGCGGCAAGGAGAATGACGTGACGCATCGGGACCGACCTTATTGCGCCGTCCAGCCGCCGTCCATGGAGAGATTGGCGCCGGTGATCGACGCGGCCTCGTCGCGCGCAAGGAAAAGCGCGGTGGCGGCGACTTCATCGACGGTGACGAAACGCTTTGTCGGCTGTGCCTTGAGCAGCACGTCGTTCATCACCTCCTCGCGCGTCATGTTGCGGGCCTTCATCGTGTCGGGAATCTGCTTTTCCACCAGCGGGGTCCAGACATAGCCGGGGCTGATGCAATTCACCGTGACGCCATCTTCCGCCACTTCGAGCGCGACCGTCTTCGTAAAGCCTGCAACGCCATGCTTGGCGGCGACATAGGCGCTCTTGTTGGGACTGGCGACAAGGCTGTGCGCGCTCGCCGTGTTGATGACGCGGCCCCAGCCGGCGGCCTGCATCGCGGGAAGGCACAGCCGCGTCGTGTGGAAAACGGCGCTCAGGTTGATAGCGAGGATCGCGTCCCACTTTTCGGTCGGGAATTCGGTGACCGGCGCGACGTGCTGGATACCCGCATTGTTGACGAGGATGTCGGGCGCACCGAGCTGGCTTGTGCAGCGTTCGACCATGGCTTCGATCTCTTCGGGCTTGGACATGTCGGCGCCGTCATGCAGCGCATCGGTGCCCGACGCATCGGCCAGTGCGGCGCGCTCTTCCTCGATCGCGGTGGCATCGCCAAAGCCGTTGATCATGATGCGCGCGCCTTCGGCAGCGAAAGCCTTGGCGATTGCCAGCCCGATCCCCGATGTCGAGCCGGTCACCAGTGCGGTCTTGTCCTTGAGCGACATTCGTGTCTCCTTTGGCTCGTGATTGCCGCATCCCGGTGCAACCGCCAAGGGGGGATGTGGGTTGGTGGGGCAAAAGGGAGACGGATATGCGACTAGGTGGACGCGATAGCGACAATTTTATCGACCGCACGGGCCAAAGCGGTGGTCGCGGCGGCGGCGGCATTTCGGTCGGCATACTCGCGCTCGTCGCGCGCTTCGTCTTCAACAAGTTCGGTATCGTTGGCGTGCTCATTCTCGGGCTTGGCTATTGCGCGCTGTCCGGCGGGATGAGCGGACTGATGGGCGGCGGCGCGCCGACCACGGCCGATAGCGCCAACCCCGAAGCATCGACGTTGAGCGCGGAAAACCGCGAATTGCTTACGGGCACGCTGGAGTCGACCGATGACATCTGGGGCCGCTTGATCAACGGCTACCAGGAACCGACGCTGGTCGCCTATCGCGGCGGGACCCAGACCGCGTGCGGCTACGGCCAGGCCGTCATGGGGCCGTTCTACTGCCCGGCCGACGAGCGCATCTACATCGATCCCGACTTCTTCCGCGAGCTTGAGACCAAGTTCGGTGCCGAGGGCGACTTTGCCGCGCGCTATGTCATTGCGCATGAGGTCGGTCACCACATCCAGAAGCTCGAAGGCACGCTCGCCAGCGTGCAGCGCCAGCAGGCGCGGATCAGCCAGGAGCAGGGCAACCGCCTTCAGGTGGGCGTCGAATTGCAGGCCGATTGCTATGCCGGCGTGTGGGCCGCCAATGCGCGCGACGACCAGGGCCGTTCATTGCTTGAGCCCGGCGATGTCGAGGAAGGCATGACCGCGGCGAGCTCGATCGGTGACGACACGCTGCAGCGGCGCTCGGGCCGCGCGGTGCAACCCGAAAGCTTCACCCACGGCACCAGCGCCCAGCGCATGGAAGCGCTGCGCCGCGGCCTGCAGACCGGCGACCCGCGCCAGTGCAATTATGCGGGCCGCTAGATCCTTGCTCTGAAGCCCAGGACGCGTCGCCGCGAAGGCTAGATCTTGATCAGCATCTTGCCGGTGTTGGCGCCTTCGAACAGTCCGAGGAAAGCGTCGAAAGTTGTCTCGACGCCTTCGTGGACCGTCTCGCGCGTGGTCACCTTGCCCGACAGCATCATCGGGACGACTTCCTGGTAGAATTCGGGCATGCGCGACTGGAAGTCGGTGAAGATGAAGCCTTCCATGCGGATCCGCTTGCCGATCGCCAGAGCGAGATATTTGAAGGGGTAGGCAACCTCGCCATTGATGCCGTCGATGAAGCCGCACATCGCGATGCGCGCATTCTGGTTGGCGTGGGCGATGGCGGCATCCAGATGGTCGCGGCCAACATTGTCGAAATATACATCGATGCCTTTTTCGCCGATCTCCTTGAGCGCCTTGTAGAGACCCTTGATGATCGGGCCCGCCTTGTAATCGATGCAGGCATCGGCGCCGATCGATTTGACGTAGTCGCACTTGTTCGCGCCGCCGGCCGATCCGATTACCTTCATTCCCTTGGCCTTGGCGAACTGGACGACCATCGAGCCGACCGCGCCAGCCGCGGCCGAGACGAAGACGACATCGCCTTGTTTGGCCGATGCCACGTCCATCAGTCCGAACCAGGCCGTGCCGCCGGTCAGGCCCAGCGTCGAGAGGAAGTGGAAATAATCGACGCCCAAGTCGGGCAGCTTCTGTGCCGTCTTCGCTTGCACGACGGCTTCATCGCGCCAGCCGCCGAAGTGCAGCACCTTGTCGCCCTCTTCAATGCCATCGGCCTTCGATGCCACCACCGTACCGACTGCGCCGCCGTCCATCGGCTTTCCAAGCTGGAAGCTTTCGAAATAGCTTTCCTGGTCATCCATGCGCACGCGCATGTAGGGATCGACCGAAATCCAGTCATTTTTGACGTGGATCATGCCATCTTCGAGCGCGGGGAGGTCGATGTCCTTCAGCGCGACATCGTCGTGTGTGGGTTTGCCCTGCGGGCGCTGCATGAGGTGCCAGGCTCTGGCCATCGTCTCGGTCTCCTGTTGCGTTTGGAGGTGGGGTAGGCTGCCGGGGCGCATAAGAAAAGGCCCGACCGCAGTGGGCCGGGCCTTCTCGACGACGCCAACGGCGTCGGCTTTGCCGGTTAGCTCTAGGAGCTTTCAGCAAAGCGACGGTCATCGATGGACTGACTGTCGTCAAGCTCCATCACCCGCTCTTCGTCACGCCACTGCTGCTTGGCTTCGCTCGAGGGAATGCAAAGCTTGACCTTGCCGTCTTCGATGGAATCGAGGCAGTTGGCCTTCAGCGAGTGGTGCATATTGTCGGGGCTGTCATCCTTGGTGAGGATGATGCGTTCACCGCGGATCCTGTCGACCTTGCCGACGAATTCACCGTCCGAACCGATCACTTCGGCATGTTCGTCGATCTGACGAAGCATCTGGCGCTGGTTGTTTCGCTTGTCGCGCCACTGCGAAAACTCGCTGTCGAAGCGCGCCTGGTTTTCCTGGCGCCATTCCAGGTAGTCGCGATCAAGCTGTTCGATCTGGCGGCTGCGCCAATTGTCGTAATCGCTGTCGGCCGTGAATTCCTGTTGGGTCATGGCGCGGTTCATGCGGCCCTGACCGTAGGCGCGGTCATAGTCATAGCGGTCGCTACGATCAAAGTCGTCGCTCATCCGGGGGCGGCGATCATAATCGCGCTGGTCGTAAGGGCGGGTATAGCCATTGTCGCGGGTGTTCAGGAGGCCGCCTTCGAAGGCGAACTCGCGATTGACATAGCCGCGACCGTCATGGCCATAACGTTCGTCGAGGCGGCGGCGGGCTTCGGCGCGGTCGTCGCCGAACCAGCTCATGACTTCGTCGCCGGCGCGGTCGAAAAAGCCGCGATCGTTGCGATCATAGTCGACATCAAAATCGTCCGAACGGTTCATCGCCGGACGATCATAACCCCGACCATAACCACGCTGTTCAAAGCGTTCGCCATGCGGCGAATTGTCGCGCATGCTACGGTTCCTGTTCCTGGGATACCTGGTGTTCGTCATGGTCGTTACTCCTTTTTACTATGGTGGGTCGATGACCCGATTGTTACGGCTTCGTGCCGATAACATTCAGTAAATAAACGGTTTTTCAGGGACCCCCGTTCCGCAAGCCGGGGCGGTAATCGCCGAGCCGTGAAGGAGCCTCGCTAAAGCGTTGCGCTGGGCGACGAGCAGCGCTAAAGAGCCGCTCACCCGAGGGTCATGGGGCTGTAGCTCAGTTGGGAGAGCGCTGCCTTCGCAAGGCAGAGGTCGGGGGTTCGAATCCCCCTAGCTCCACCATCCCCTCGGGTCTTCTTTTGGATTTGATGCAGCTGTCTGGTCGATCTGCTCGGCCGAAGAAGACGCTTGCTGCAACGAAAGAGGGGCGACCTTGCGGCCGCCCCTCCTGTCTTCTGCGATGTGGTTCCAGATTAGAACTGGAAGCGTGCACGCACGTAGTAGCTGCCACCGTTGAAGCCGAACGGCGAGGTGACCGCATATTCGGCGCCGGCGATACCCGCCCAGGGGTTACGCGTCGGGTAGGTATCGAGCAGGTTTTGCGCACCTGCCGCGATTTCCAGTCCTTCGATCACTTCGTACGCGATTTCCGCGTCGAAGGTGACCCGCGCCTCCGCGTCGATTGGCAGCGTGCCGTCGTCGAGGTGGGCTTCGTAGAAGCTACCGAAATAATTGGCGCGCAGCAGGCCGCGAACGCGTCCCTGCTCATGGGTCAGGTTGAGGAAGCCCTTCCAGTTGGGCAGGTTTTCCTCAAGCTGGCGGATACGCGTCGCCGAGATGGTCGCGTCGGCATCCTTCACCGTGGTGTCGGTATAGTTGATCGCCAGCGTCGCCTGCGTCCGGCCGCCGTCGACAAGGTCGAGACGCGCGTTCGACACGAAGTCGATGCCCTGCGTCCGCGTGTCGAATGCGTTGTTGAAGAAGGCGAACGAGGTCAGATCCTCGAACCCGGTGAAGTCACCACGGTTGATGACATTGGCGGTCGACAGTTCGGCCAGCAGGCCGGCCGTCGTCGTGCTCGTCACCATCACCCCTTCACGCGCGGCGAGATAGAGCAGCGCATCGGTGAAGTTGATGGTCGACGACCGCGAGATGCGATCCTTCAGCGTGATGTTGAAGTAATCGAGCGTGAAGGTGACCGCACCGACATCGCCGGCCAGACCGACGGTGAAGCTGTCGGCCTTTTCCGGTCCGAGCGTGGGCCGGGCGAGACCAAGGCCACCATTGGCCGCCGAGTCCGCGACATAGTCGGACACGATGAGACCTGCCGGGCTGAACAGCGGGAAAGTCCCTTCGTCCTGCAGCATGCCGTTGGAGAACTGCGTCGTCACGTTGATGACGTTCGCCTGGCCCGCGGTCGGCACGTGGAAGCCGGTCGAATAGGTGCTGCGAATGCGGAAATCGTCGGACAGCTTGTAAAGGCCGCCCACCTTCCAGCTCACGTTATCGCCAAAGGTCTTGGTGTCCTCGTAGCGAACGGCACCCTGCAAGGTCACCGTGTCGGCGAGGTCGGCCTCGACATCGATGTAGGCAGCCTTGGTGTCTTCCGTGGCCGATCCTGCAGCGTTGTTCGAGAAGCCGCCGAAACCATTCGAACTGGTCGAGAAGCCCTGGCCAAACGGGAATGCCGCGGTGGGCTGCGCGAGCGGGCCGAGAGCGAACGATTCCGGATCGCCGGCGACCGTGGTGAAGGTCTCGTCGCGATATTCAGCGCCGGCCGCCACATACATGCTGCCCGTGCTACCCAGCGATACTTCGTGACCCAGGTTCAGGTTCACCAGGTTTTCCGCCTGGCGATAACCGCCCGGGTTGAACGAGGTCGGCGTATTGGGGCCGAGCGACGCGTTGATCGTGTTGTTGATGAAGAAGTCGACCGAGTTCTTGCCGTAACGATAGCTAAGATCGAAATCGAGCCCGCCGAAGACCTGGCCGCGCAGGCCGGTGGCAACCGAGAAGTCCTGAAGGTCGCCGCCAAAGCGCGGTGTAAAGCCGCCCGGGAACAGCTCGACGAAAGAGAAGCAGTTCGGGTCTGCTGAGACATCCGCAAGGATCGTGGCATCGGGGATCAACCCGTTGGTACCCGTCAGCGGGATACCGGCAGGACAATCGCCCGCCGTCGTGTTCGACAAGTCGCCGACCAGCACCGAGGGCACGCCGTTGGGATCGGCATCGCCGGTCATCGGATCGACCAGCGGACCGGCATAGACGCCGCCGCGGTTGGTCGGGTTACGGAAGAAGAAGCCGCCATCGACGTTACGCTCGGCATAGTTGCCGAATGCGTAGAGCGTGATGTCGGGCGTGAAATCGATGCCGAAATTCACGAACGACTTGAAGTCGTCGTTGACGTTGGGCTGGCCCCAGATCTGCGCCGGGTTGGCAACGTCCGTATTGCCGGCAGCGATGAGCGCGGCCGCGTCATCGCGCTGGACCGAGCGGCTGGTGGCATCAGATTCGCCATATTCGGCGCTCAGGTTGAGGAAGCCGTTATCGGTGATGGGCAGGCCGATATTGGCACCGATCTGGTAGAGATCGCCGTCACCTTCGTAGGTCTGACCCCATTTGGCGGTGACCATGCCGCCTTCGGCATCGTCCTTTATGATGAAGTTCATGACGCCGGCAATGGCGTCCGAACCATATTGCGAGGACGCGCCGTCGCGCAGCACTTCGAGCTGCTTGATCGCGATCGTCGGGATCGTCGAGACGTCCGGGCCCTGCGAGCCGTCCGCGATGCCGCCGCCAAGGAAGGCGATGACGGCGGCGCGGTGCATGCGCTTGCCGTTGACGAGGACCAGCGTGTTGTCAGGCGACAGCCCGCGCAGGTTGGCGGGGCGCACGAGGGTCGCGGCGTCGGAAATCGGTTGGGTGTTCACGTTGAAGGAAGGAACGGCAATACGCAGCAGGTTGCCGACATCGGTATCGGCCTGGTTGGTAAGTTCTTCGGACGAGACGATATCAACCGGTGCGACCGTGTCTGCGGCCGAGCGATTGGCCTGGCGCGTACCGGTGATGATGATCACCTGGTTGTTTTCGATTTCCGGATCCTGGACGTCGCCCGTATCCTGCGCAAAAGCAGGCGTGGCGGACGCCATGCCGACGATCCCGCAAAGCAAGGCGGTGCGGATTTTCGCTGAGCGACGCGTAAAGCTGGTAGCCATTATTTCCCCCTGAAAGAATGTTAAACTGACTGAGGTTGACACCGAACCGCCACCAGCGCCAGCCGCTCAGGAAGAATCGCAAAATTACAACGAAACTTGTTGCATTTGTGCAACGACCTAGATTGCGGCGTGCGGCGAGGCTTCACGCGCGCGCCGCAGGCTCAAATCAGCGGAAAAGCAAGACCGGCTTGTGCAGCGCGCGCAGCATCGCGCTCGTGGTCGAGCCGAGGATGAGGCGGCGCAGCGGTGAGTGGCCGTAGGCGCCCATGACCAACAGACCGGCGCCGATCGCGTCGGCTTCCTGCTTGATAGCGGTTTCGACACTACCGGTGCGCGCGCTGGTGCCGGCAAGGCGGCCGCCCAGAATGTCCGCGGCATCGGCCAGGCGCGCTTCGGCCTTGTCGTCACCCACGGTAACGACGTGGATCTTGGCATCCGCGAACCGCGGCGAGGATGCCACGAAATCGAGCGCGCGTGCGGCGCTTTCGCCGCCGTCATAGGCGATCAGCACGGTTTCGATCGGCGCGAAAGCGCGGCTGGCAACCAGCACGGGACGCACGCTCTGGCGCACGATCCGTTCCACCACACCGCCTAGGTGCCCCTTGGCAAAATCGGCATGTTCGCCGCGCTTGCCGATGACGACGAGATCGGCCTTCTCTTCCTGCGCGACAACCGTCTCGACGATATCGCCATGACGCTGGAGCGTTTCGACATTGGCGATACCGGCCTCGCGCAAGCGGGTGGCGGCACCATCGAGCAAGGCGGCGCCCTGTTCGCGTTCGATGCGGCTCTGCTCGCCTTCGATCGCGACCAGCTCGGCCATGAGGCCCGAGCGGGCACCGAGCCCGATCGCGCCCGACAGGTCGCGGCGCGCTTCGACGGCATCGGTGCGCTGGATGACGTGGAGCAGCGTGACCTTGGCATCGCTGCCACCGGCAAGCCAGGCGGCATGATCGGTCACGCTGGTGGCGTACTGGCTGAAATCGAGGCAGGCGAGCAGCTTCATCTTCTTCATCCTACTGGGCCAGGAGCGCGCCGTCAGGCGTGCCGAACTTGTCGACCATGGTCGCGCTGGCGCGGTTGAGCCCAACGATGCTGACCTCGGTGCCTTCGCGGCGGAACTTCAGCACGACCTTGTCGAGCGCGGCAACCGCCGAGATGTCCCAGAAGTGCGCGGTCGACACGTCGATCGTGACATGTTCGAGCACTTCCTTGAAATCGAAGCCAGCAACGAAGCGCTCGGTCGACGCGAAGAAGACCTCACCGGTCACGCGGTAAGTGCGCGCCGTGCCATCGCCCGACGCGAAGCTGCCGATGGTGAACTGGCGGCCCACCTTGTTGGCAAAGAAGATGCCCGACAGCAGCACGCCGGCCAGCACGCCCTTCGCCAGATCGTGCGTCGCAACGACGGTGACGACGGTGGCGAGCATGACGACGCTGCTGTGCCAGGGGTGAGTGCGTAGCTGCCCGATCGAAGCCCACGAGAAGGTCCCGATCGACACCATAATCATGACCGCGACGAGCGCTGGCATCGGGATCTGCGCCACCCACGGGCCGAGCACCACGATGAGGAAAAGGAGGACTGAACCGGCAACCAGCGCGGACAGCCGCCCGTGTCCGCCCGACTTCACGTTGATGACCGACTGGCCGATCATCGCGCAGCCGCCCATGCCGCCGAAAAAGCCGGTCACGAAGTTGGCGATGCCCTGGCCGCGCACTTCGCGCGGCTTGGAGCTGTCGGTGTCGGTCAGTTCATCGACGATCTGCGCGGTCAGCAGCGATTCGAGCAGGCCGACCGCGGCCATGGTGATCGAATAAGGCAGGATGATCTGCAGCGTTTCCATCGTCAGCGGCACTTGCGGCAGCGCGAAAAAGGGGAGCGCATCGGGAAGTTCGCCCATGTCGCCGATGCGGTTGACCGGCATGTCGAGCCAGATGGCGATGACGGTCAGGACGACGATCGCCACGAGCGGCGAGGGGATGGCCTTGGTCAGGCGCGGCAAGAGGTAGATGATGGCAAGCCCGGCCGCCACCATTGCGTAGGCTTGCCAGCTGACCCCGGTCAGCTGCGGCAACTGCGCCATGAAAATCAGGATCGCCAGCGCGTTGACGAAGCCGGTGATGACCGAGCGCGAAACGAACTGCATCAGCCGGTCGAAGCGCGCGAAGCCCGCAATGACCTGGATCACGCCCATCAATACGGTCGCGGCGAAGAGATATTCGACGCCATGATCGCGCACCAGCGGCACCACCAGCACCGCGATGGCGGCGGTGGCGGCGCTGATCATCCCGGGACGCCCGCCGACAAAAGCGATGATCACCGCGATGGTGAAGCTGGCGTAAAGGCCGACGCGCGGATCGACGCCCGCGATGATCGAAAAGCCGATGGCTTCGGGGATCAGGGCGAGCGCAACTACGAGACCGGCCAGAATGTCGGCGCGGGGGCTCGCAAACCAGCTGCGGCGGATGGCGGTGATATCGATCATATCGGCGGTGCGCTCGGCTGGAGGGCCAAGCGCCAACTTCCTCAATCAAAAAGAAAAACGGCCGCGTGAGAGCGACCGGTCGCGCGGCCTATGACGATCCTCGAGCTAAAATGCAACCCTTGGCATCAGAACCAGAATTTCACGCCGGCCACGAAGTTGGTCCTGGCCTCCGTCTCACCGAGAAAGGACCATTCCTGTTCGATACCGACATAGGGCGCGAATTCGCGCGCGAACTCATAGCGCAAGCGCACGCCGATCTCGGCTTTGGACACGCCCGCCGCGATCCCAAGCTCGGGCACGTCCTGTGCAGCCAGCACCAGTTCGGCGCGCGGTTGGAGGATGAGGCGGTTGGTGATGAGCTGGTCGAGTTCGGCCTCGATCTCGGCGGTGAGATCGCCTTCGTTGGACAGGTACGCCGCAGCATCGATTTCAAACAAATAGGGGGCGAGGCCCTGAACGCCGATGGTGGCATAGGTGCGCTTGGGTCCGGTCAGGTCCTGGCGGATGCCGGTCTGGAGGTCCCAGAAGGGGCCGATGGCGTGGGCCCACAGGCCCTCGATGCTGGCGTCTTCAAGTTCGCCGCCGAAATCGCCTTCGCCTTCGCTTTCGACCCAGAACTTGTCGATATCGCCGCCGTAATAGCCCTGCACGTCCCACAGGTAGGCTTCGCCTTCATCAGCGAAGCGAATTTCGGCGCGGTCGGCCTGGAACCACAGGACTTCCTGCCCGCCATGATCTTCCTTGAGATCGGCGCGCGACCTCGCCATCGCCTCGGCGCCCCAGATGGCGTCCGCGGCGCGCGCGGGACCGCTGCCGGCTTCGGGCGGAGGCGGAAGGACGGGGATGTCCGACTGCTGATGGGCGCTATGATCCATCGTTGCGTGATCCATGGTCGAATGATCGACCGCCTGTTCGTTACCATGGTCCACCTGGCTATGGTCCATCGCCGAGTGATCCATGGTCGAATGATCGACGGCCTGCTCCTCACCGTGGTCCATCTCACTGTGGTCCATGGTCGAGTGGTCGACCTCGGGATCCTCGCCATGGTCCATTTGCGCGTGGTCCGTGTCGCCATGATCCATCTGCGAATGATCCATCTGCGAATGGTCCACATCGTCATGATCCATGTCCTGATGGTCGCTGTGGTCCATCTGGCTATGATCGACGGCAACTTCCTGCGTCGCCTCGGGTTGTGGGTGAGCGTCATGGTGTTGATGTTGCTGGAGCGCCAGCAGCAGTGCGAGCGTCATGGTCATGCAACGCCTCCTGCCGGAGACGCCACCGTGACGACCTGAAACATCCCGGCGTGCATGTGATAAAGCAGGTGGCAGTGGAAGGCCCAGTCGCCCGGCTCGTTCGCGGTGAGGTCGAACTGCGCGCTTCCGCCCGGCTGCACGATCAACGTGTGCTTTTGCGGCTGGCTGGCCTGATCGGCGCCGTTGACCAGTTCGAAAAAGTGGCCGTGCAGGTGGATGGGGTGCGCCATCATCGTGTCGTTGACGAGCTTCACCCGCACGCGCTCGTTATAAGCGAAGCGGATGGGCTTGTCGGAAACCGCATTGAATTTCTGGCCGTCGAACGACCACATGTAGCGTTCCATGTTGCCGGTCAGGTGCAATTCCAGCAGCCGGCTCGGCTTTCGCGTGTCGGGGTTGGGACGCAGCGCACGCAGATCCTTGTAAGTCAGGACCCTGTGACCGACATCGTCGAGCCCGACGCCCGGATCGCCCATGCGATCGACCGGGTTCATCGCCACCATGTCGATCCCGGGACCGACCTTGACGCTATCGGGCAATAGCGAGGTGTCGCGCATGTTCATGCCGCCCGACATGTCCATGCCGCCCGCATCACTATCGCCCATGTCGTGGCCCTCATGACCTCCGCCATGATCCATCCCGCCATGCCCCATGTCTTTCATGGTAAGCAGCGCCGGCTTGCGAAGCGGCGGGATTGGGGCGCGGGCACCGGGGCGCTGCGCCAGCGTGGCGATCGCCATGCCCGAGCGATCCATCGATTCCGCGACGATCGTGTACGCCTCAGCCGCGCCCGGCGTGACGACGATGTCGTACGTTTCCGCAACGCCGATCTGCAGTTCGTCCACCGTGACCGGTTCGACATCCTGCCCGTCGGCCTGCACGACCTCGAAGCTCAGCCCCGGGATGCGCACGTTGAAAAACGTCATCGCGCCCGCATTGACGAGGCGCAGGCGCACGCGCTGTCCCGGCGTGAAGGCATATTCGAGCCCATCGATCGGCGCATGGCCGTTGATGAGATAGGTGTAGGTCTCGGCCGTCACATCGAGAATGTCAGTCGGCATCATGCGCATTTCGGCCCACATGCGGCGTTCCGACGCGCTCAAGGGATAGTCATCGGTCCAGCTGCGCTGCTGGCGATTGAAATAGCCTTCGCCCTTCTTCAGCTTGTCGAAGACGGTGTGGGGATGGAGCGGGGTGAATTCCGACAGGACCATCATGTAGTCGCGGTCGGCTTGCACGGGATCTTCGCCCGCCGGATCGACGATGATCGCGCCGTAATGACCCGCCTGTTCCTGCAGCCCACTATGCGAATGATACCAATAGGTGCCGTGCTGGCGAACAGGGAACTCGGCGGTGAAGCTCTTGCCGGGTTCGATCCCAGGGAAGCTGACGCCGGGAACGCCGTCGAACTGGAAAGGCAGCAGCAGCCCGTGCCAGTGGATCGAGGTGTCTTCCTTCAAATGGTTGTGCACCGTCAGCCGCGCGGTCGTGCCTTCCTTGAGGCGCACCAGCGGGCCCGGAACGCTGCCATTGACGGCGATGGCGTGACCGCTGCGCCCCGCGATGCGCGTTTTGTGGGTACCGACCGTGAGGTCGATCGCGGGTCCGCGGACTTCGTCGAATCCCTGGCGGACCATGCCATGGTTGAGGTCGGCGCCGCGCGCCCACGCGGGCATGGCCGCGGCCGTCAGGCCAAGGGCGGCAGTGGTCTTCAAAAGGCCGCGGCGGGTAATAGAGATGTCATTCATCTGGGAATCACGCTTGCGTTGTCGATGGCTCGCCTATATATACCCCCCTAGGGTATTGTAAAGTGGACAAAGGACCTATGGCGACCGACCGAAAGACACAGAAGGCCAACCGTTTCCGCCGCATTTCGGGGCAGGTGAATGGCATCGCCAAAATGGTGGATGAGGATCGCTACTGCATCGATATCCTCAACCAGATCCAGGCGGTGAAAGCCGCCTTGTCGCGCGCCGAGAGCGAAGTCCTGAAAGACCATGCCGCCTGCTGCATTTCCGAGGCCATCGCCAGCGGCGACACCAGCGAGCAGCGCGAAAAGTTCGCCGAGCTCATCAATCTGTTCGAGAAGGCCAAGCGATGAAGGAAGCAACGCTCTACCGGATGGTCATGCCCGATCATCTTTGCCCCTCGGGGCTCAAGGCGCTCGACCTCTTGAAGCGCGAGGGGTTCAAGGTCGACGATCATCACCTTACATCGCGACCCAAAGTCGAGGCGTTCAAGGCGGAGCATGATGTAACGACCACCCCCCAGATCTGGCTCGGCGACGAACGGATCGGCGGCTATTCGGACCTGCGCAAGCATCTCGGCAAGGTGCAGGAGGGCACGACATACTGGCCGGTGGGCATCCTGTTCGCGATGACGGCGCTAATGGCGCTGGGCGCGGGTTGGGTCGCGACAGGGCAGGCCATATCGATCCTTGCAGCCGAATGGTTCGTTAGCTTCTCGATGTGTGCGCTGGCCTATCTCAAGCTGCGCGATATCGAGGCCTTCTCGCTTTCATTCGTCAATTACGACCTGTTGGCGCGCAAATGGGTGCCTTACAGCTTCCTTTACCCGTGGCTCGAAGGGCTGGCGGGCGTGCTGATGACGGCGCATGTCCTCAAGATCGTCTCAATCCCGGTCGCACTGTTTATCGGCACGATCGGGGCGGCAAGTGTGTTCAAGGCGGTCTACATCGACAAAAGATCGCTCAAATGCGCCTGCGTCGGCGGTAACAGCAACGTGCCACTAGGCTTCGTCTCGCTGACCGAAAATCTCTTTATGATCGGCATGGCAGTTTGGATGCTGGTGAAGCCGACCGTCCTCTAGTCGCCGACTTCGACTTCCTCGCGAGCATCTTCGCCGATGTCGCGCTTCACCACTTTCTTCGCTTCTTCCAGCAACTCGGGCGTGAGCTCGGCGCTGCGCGGCGCGATCGGCGTGCCGTCGCCCATTTCGCCATTGGCCTCGATATCTGCGAGCAGTAGCTCCATTTCCGCGATTTCGCGGACTTGGGCCTCGATGATCGCATCGGCGAGTTCGCGCACGCGCGGATCCGAGATGTCGGCGCGGCTGGACGTGAGCACGGCAATCGAATGGTGCGGGATCATGGCCTTCATCCAGGCTTCGTCCTCCACGGTGGCCTGGCTGCGCGCCAACCACAGAAATAGTGCGAAGCCGATTATGGCGCCGACCATCACCAAAACCTTGGTGGTAAGCGTCTTGTACATGCCCCACATGAAACCAAGCATGATGACGATCATCGCCATCCCCATCAGGAGCGCCATGTACATGCGCGTTTGGCTAAAATAGACGTGGTTCGGTTCCCAAACATTCGAATATTTGAGCACGAACATCGTGACGATCGATGTGGCGATCA
This sequence comes from Sphingomicrobium marinum, assembly GCF_026157105.1. GTDB lineage: Bacteria > Pseudomonadota > Alphaproteobacteria > Sphingomonadales > Sphingomonadaceae > Sphingomicrobium > Sphingomicrobium marinum. The sequence continues at coordinate 1,958,047 of NZ_JANPVQ010000001.1, read as the reverse complement.
TCGCGAAGAAGGTCGGCCACTTGCTCGATTTGCCGTGATGAGTCGAACCGGACATACGCATTTCTCCCTGTTTTATGGGAGTAATGAGCGGACTTTTGGGATTGTTCCGGCCGCTACCAGTTCAGGTGATTCAACCCGTGGATCATCGCGCCGCCCAGCCAGCCTTGTATGATCAGCAGGATGACAAGAACCAGATAGCTTTGCCACAACCAGCGCTTGGTTAGCGTGGCGGGTCTTTTCCAGACGACCCAGCCAAATATACCGAGCGCGGCGCCAAGCAGCGTTCCGACCCACCGATGCCACGCCACGATCGGATCGGAGTCCCACCACGCCGGTACCGCTGCCAACCAGCCGACCGCGGCGGCAACGGGACCGGTTATGCCGGCCGCAATGATCATGAAGCTAGCCGTCTGTTCGAACGACTTGCGCCGACGCGCGAGCCACAAGGCCAAGAGGGCCAGAGGCGCGAGCGCGAGCGGGAAATGGACAATCGCCGGGTGCAGCCGGCCCATCCATCTGCCGGTTCTTGCTAGCGGTCCCAAGGGTTCGACCGAAGGCGAAGGCGCCGCGACGACTTCGGGCGCCGCTGCGTTCATGACCATTTCCGTTGGCGCTTCGTTCCCCCCGTGCGGTTTGTCCGGATGGGCGAGGGCGGGGGCACCCAGCAAGTATACCAGCAGCAGCCACCAACCGAGATATCGGCCCATGTCTAGTCGCGCACCGGCCGGGAGGAACTGTGGTAGCGGACGATCTTCCACCCGTGGGCGTCGTGTTTAAGAACCGAGGTGGCTACGCCGTCACGCGCGATTTCGCGGCCGTCCTTCAACTTGATATCGTAGCGATAGGTCTCGCGTCCGATCGCCATGTGGCCCATTACCTCGACATCGAGTGTCGGATCGGTGAAGGTGAATGTCTCGATCGCATCGAGTTCGGGACCGATATGATGGTCGAGATAGTTGGCAAAGGTGCCTTCATCCTTGCCGTTTTCGAAAACGCGACTGTCGTCTGCAAAGAGCGCGGTCATCGCATCGGCATCCAGCCCAACCAGCGCCGCTCGATACGCCTTCAGCGTTTCGATTGCACCGCGGTGCATCATCGCATGATGATCGTGCGCCATCGCATCGGCGCCATGTTCCTTGTGCGCGCTATGGTCTTGCGCATGGGCGGGCAGTGGCAGCAACGAGACCGAAGCGGCCAGTGCGGCAATTTTGATGATGGTCATGAATTTCCTACCTACTCTGACGGCATTGTCGTGCGCCCGAGGCTATTGCAGTCGCGGGCCACCCGCAACATTCCGCAGCACAAAAAAAAGGCCCCGCTTTCGCGAGGCCCTTCTTCTGTTCGCTGGTCCGAAGACTTATTCGTCGTCGGTCAGGAAGGCGGGCATGTGACCATCGTCACCGCCTTTGTCGCCGCCCTTGTCGCTGTCGTTGCGATCGCGGCGCGGGCCGCGGCCACGGCCGCCATCACGGCCACCGCCACGCGGACCACGGCCACCGTCACGGCCACCGCGGCCACCGTCACGACGTGGGCCCTTTTCACGCGGCGGGCGCGTGTCTTCGAGCTCGTCGCCGGTTTCCTGGTCGACAACGCGCATCGACAGGCGGACCTTGCCGCGCTGGTCGACCTCGAGCAGCTTGACCTTGACTTCCTGGCCTTCGCTCAGCTCGTCGGTCACCTTCTCGACACGCTCGTTCTTGATTTCCGAAACGTGCACGAGGCCGTCCTTGCCGGGCATGAAGGTCACGAACGCGCCGAAATCGACGATGTTGGCCACCTTGCCGGTGTAGATCTTGCCGACTTCGGGCTCTGCCACGATGCCTTCGATCCACGCCTTGGCGGCAGCAATCTCGTCACCGTCGGACGAAGAAATCTTGATGATGCCTTCATCGTCGATGTCGACCTTGGCGCCGGTTTCCGCAACGATTTCGCGGATGACCTTGCCGCCCGTGCCGATGACGTCGCGGATCTTGTCCTTGTTGATCTGCATCGTCTCGATACGCGGCGCGTGCTTGGACACTTCACCACGGCTGTGGTCGAGCGCCTTGGCCATTTCGCCGAGGATATGGTCACGGCCGCCCTTCGCCTGCGCGAGCGCGGTTTCCATGATCTCCTTGGTGATGCCGGCAACCTTGATGTCCATCTGAAGCGAGGTGATGCCATCGGCAGTACCCGCGACCTTGAAGTCCATGTCGCCGAGGTGATCTTCGTCACCCAGGATGTCGGAGAGGACCGTGAAGTCGTCGCCTTCGAGGATCAGGCCCATCGCAATGCCCGAAACCGGTGCCTTCAACGGCACGCCGGCATCCATCATCGACAGGCAGCCGCCGCAGACGGTCGCCATCGAGGAAGAACCGTTGGACTCGGTGATGTCCGACAGGACACGGATGGTATAGGGGAACTCTTCGTGATCGGGCATGACCGGGTGCAGCGCGCGCCAGGCGAGCTTGCCGTGGCCGATTTCGCGGCGACCGGTAAAACCAAAACGGCCTACTTCGCCGACCGAATAAGGCGGGAAGTTGTAGTGCAGCATGAAGGGATTGTAGCTCAGCCCTTCGAGGCCATCGATCATCTGCTCGGCATCCTTGGTGCCCAGCGTGGTGGTGCAGATCGCCTGCGTTTCACCGCGGGTGAAGAGCGCCGAACCATGGGTACGCGGCAGGAGGCCGACCATGGCTTCGATCGGGCGGACTTCGTCCACCTTACGACCGTCGATACGCTGGCCGTCCTTGAGGATCGCCTTGCGCACGATGTCGCTTTCGAGCTTCTTCACGAGCTTGAGGGTCCCGAGATATTCGGCCGGATCGCTTTCCTGGAGGTCGGCGAAATGTTCGCGGGCCTTTTCACGCGCCGCGTTGATCGCATCCTGGCGATCGCCCTTGTCGGTGATCTTGTAGGCCTTGGCGAGATCGTCACCGATGACACCGCGAAGCGTTTCGAGCTTGGCCGACTTGTCGTCGACCGCATCGAGTTCCCACGGCTCCTTGGCAGCCTGTTCGGCCAGCTGGATGATCGCGTCGGCGACCTTCTTGGACGCTTCATGCGCGAACATTACCGCACCGAGCATTTCGTCTTCGGTCAGTTCCTTGGCTTCCGATTCCACCATCATCACGGCATCGCGCGTGGCGGCGACGACGAGATCGAGGCGGCCGCCATCTTCGAAGATGTCGGCAACGGTCGGGTTGAGGATGTATTCGCCATCCTTGAAACCGACGCGCGCGGCGCCGATCGGGCCCATGAAGGGCACGCCCGAGATGGTCAGCGCAGCCGATGCCGCGATCATCGCGACGATGTCGGGCTCGTTGACGCCGTCATAGCTCAGGACCTGGGCGATGACGTTGATCTCGTTGTAAAAGCCCTCGGGGAAGAGGGGACGGATCGGACGGTCGATGAGGCGGCTGGTCAGCGTTTCCTTTTCGGTGGCACGCGCTTCGCGCTTGAAGAAGCCACCCGGAATGCGACCCGCGGCCGAATATTTTTCCTGGTAGTGGACGGTGAGCGGGAAGAAATCCTGCCCTTCCTTGACGCTCCTAGCGGCCGTGACGGCGCAAAGAACGACGGTTTCGCCGAGGGTCGCCAGCACGGCGCCGTCAGCCTGGCGGGCAATCCTGCCCGTTTCGAGCTTGAGCGTTTCGTTGCCAAGTTCGATTTCTACAGTTTTCACATCAAACATATTTTGTGTCACCCGCTGGCCGGATGCCGAGCGGGGCCTCTCATGGTTGGCAGGCTGACCGGCCTACCTCGGTTCGGGGCGTTTCTTTTTGCCCCTGCGTCTGCCTTCGTGCCGAATTGCATGAAGGTCGGATAAGCGAAGGGCGCCCGCGGGCGCCCTTCAGGAAATTCGTTATTTGCGCAGACCCAGCTTTGCAATCAGGTCGGCATAGCGCTGGTGATCCTTGCGCTTGAGATAATCAAGCAGGTTGCGGCGCTTGTTGACCAGCATCAGCAGGCCGCGGCGCGAGTGATTGTCCTTCGCATGCGTCTTGAAGTGCTCGGTGAGCGTCTGGATGCGGTCGGTGAGGATGGCCACCTGGACTTCGGGCGAACCCGTGTCGTCCTTGCCGCGGCCATGTTCCTTGGCGAGTTCCGCCTTGCGTTCCGTCGTAATCGACATCGTCGTCATTCCTTCCAAAACAAAAGTTGCTGAACATCCCCCAAGGGGGCGCTCAGAGGTTAAACCCGCGCAGGACAGCGACCTCGCCATCCTCCACCTCGACCAGCGCGACGGGCGTACTGCCTTCGATCGCGAGATGCTGGCCCGGCGGTGCGGGGTGCCCTTCGAGCCGCTGTCCGTGCCGGAGCAGCGATGCCTCTTCGGGCGTCACGACAAGTGCCGGGATGTCGTCCAGCCCCGCACGAAGCGGGAGTAACTTGTCGATCAGGGTGCGGCGCTTAGTGATTTCCTCGAGAAAGTCCAGCGAAATCGCCTGCTTTTCGGAAAAGGGCCCCGCCTTTGTGCGATGCAACATGGTGACGTGTCCCACGCTTTCAAGCGCGCGTGCGATATCCCGTGCCAGCGAACGGATATATGTGCCCTTGGAGACAGTGGCGGACAGGGTGACGCTGTCGCGGGTGTCATCCACGATCCTCAGTGCGTGGATGACCACCGTGCGGCTATCCAGCGCGACCTCAGCGCCCGCCCGCGCCAGATCGTAGGCCCGCTTGCCATCGACCTTGAGTGCGGAAAATGCCGGCGGGACCTGCTCGATCGTTCCTGTAAAACCGGGGAGTATGTCCTCGACCTGCTGGCGGGTCGGACGCACGTCGCTCGTGGCGACGACTTCGCCCTCCGCGTCGAGCGTGGAGGTCTCCTCCCCGAACGTGATGGTAAAATCATACGCTTTGGTCGCATCGAGCATCCGCCCGGCCAGTTTCGTCGCCTCGCCGATGGCAATGGGCAGGACGCCCGAAGCAAGCGGATCGAGCGTGCCGCCATGGCCGACCTTGGGTTTCTTGACCCCGCATTCGCGCAAGGCCCATTTCACCTTGCCCACAATGGGGGTCGAGCCGACACCCACCGGCTTGTCGATGACGAGCCAGCCATTCGCCTTAACCGGATCGCTCATCGCGGGATGGCGAGGTTCAATTGCTCCGCCTCGCTCTCGCGCAGCCGTTCGAAGAAATGCTTGCGGCACAAAGCGACATAACGGTCGTTGCCGCCGATCTCGGTCTGCGCGCCTTCCTTGACCGCTCGGCCATCGGCCATGACGCGAAGGTTCATGGTGGCCTTGGCGCCGCATTCGCAGATCGCTTTCATCTCGATCAGCTTGTCGGCGAGCGCGAGCAACGCCGCCGAGCCGGGGAAAAGCCGGCCCTGGAAATCGGTGCGCAGCCCATAGCACAGCACCGGGATATCGAGCCCGTCGGCAATTTCCGCCAGTTCGAGCACCTGCCGCTGCGACAGGAACTGCGCTTCGTCGACCAGCAGGCAGTCGATCAGCTTGTCCTTCAGTTCGCGCATGACGACCGGGATGATGGCGGTGCCTTCTGCGAACATGTGGGCTTCGGCGGACAGTCCGATGCGCGAGGCGATGCGCCCACGCCCGGCGCGTTCGTCGATTGCGCTGGTCCACAGCATGGTGTGCATGCCGCGCTCGCGGTAGTTGAAATCGGCCTGAAGCAAGGTGGTGGACTTCCCTGCGTTCATCGCCGCATAGTAGAAATAGAGTTTGGCCATCGCAGATTGATAGGCTGGCAAGGCCGATATGGGCAAGCGGGTAGCGCGAGGAGACGGGTGTTGCTCACGATTATTGCCATGACCGCTGCCGCGTGCAGTCTTTCCTCCGGCTCGGTGACGTACCGGATCGACCCCACACAAAGCGTGGTCAGCGCCAAGGTCCCCTTCTTTGGGATCGGATCGAAAAGCGCGACTTTTCCCAATATGGAAGGGTCGATTACGATTGATCCGGCAAATGCCGGGACAATCAACTTGCGGGTGCAACTGGACGGGAGGGCGCTGGAAGCGAGCGACGGCCTGACGCAACGCCGGCTCAAGGGAGAAAAGTTCTTCTGGGTAGACCGCTACCCCGAAATCACTTTCACGGGCGCTGCGCTCACGATGCGCAATGACACGGCAGGTGTGGTGGACGGCTCGATTTCGGCGCGGGGAAAGCGGGTCGGTGCGACACTGGACGTCACCTTCGATCGTCCAACCAAAGAGATTTGCGGGAACCGACCGGTTTCCTTTACGGCGCGCACCACGATTGATCGTCGGCATTACGGCATGACATCCTATGGACTGATTGTTGGCAACAAGGTGTCGATCAATATCGAAGCGCGGATGGTGCCAGACCGCTAGATATTTGGACGCGGCGCATAATTCTGCTTTGATGGGCCATGTGAATTCGGTGAATGAGGGAGAGCACATGAGCGACGGCACAGCGATGACCCAGAAAGGGTTTTTGGGATGGGTGGAGCGCACGGGTAACCGGCTTCCCGATCCGGTCTTCATCTTCTTTTACCTGATTGCGATTTTGATCGTAATCTCGGTCATCGCGGCGGCGACCAACCTTGCGGCCGCGCACCCGGCGGAGATCGACGAAGCGACCGGGGCAGCGCGGATAATCGAGGCCGAGAGCCTGTTATCCGCAGAAAATATCCGCCGGCTGTGGGTCGAAATGCCCGCAACGTTCACCCACTTCCATCCGCTCGGTTACGTGCTTGTGGTCATGCTGGGGGCAGGCGTCGCTGAGCGCGCCGGGCTGTTCGGCACGGCGATGCGCGCGGGTGTGCGCAATGCACCCAAGTTCCTGCTGACGCCGCTGGTGGTGCTGGTAGGCATGATCGGCAACCTTGCTGCCGATGCCGCCTATGTCGTGCTGATCCCTTTGGCGGGCATCATCTTCCATGCCGCCGGGCGCCATCCCATCGCCGGGATCGCGGCGGCCTTTGCCGGGGTCTCGGGCGGTTTTTCGGCCAACCTGTTGCCCGGCCAGCTCGACGCGCTGCTGTTCGGCATTACCGAGGCGTCGGTCGAGACCGTCTTCGGCGATTGGACCGCGAATATCGCGGGCAACTGGTTCTTCATCGCGGCGATGACCTTCGTCTTCCTGCCCGTGATCTGGTACATCACCGACAAGGTGATCGAGCCCAAGTTCGGCAAGTATGACGCGAGCAAGGCCGACCATGAAGTCGACGATGTGGACGAGGACAAGCCGCTCACCGAAGGCGAGAAAAAGGGCCTCAAGCGCGCCGGTCTCGCCGCGCTCGGCGTCATCGGCCTGTGGGTGTTGTTCACGGTCGGACCGGGTACCCCGCTAATCGAGGAGAGCGCCAATCCCGAAGCGCGGCTTACGCCTTTCTACCAGAGCCTGGTGGCGGGCTTCTTCGTGCTCTTCCTGCTGTCGGCCTGGGCCTATGGCGCGGCAGCCGGCACGATCAAGAACCACCGCGACCTGGTGAAGATGATGTCGGGCGCAATGGAAGACCTGGCCTATTACCTCGTGCTTGCTTTCGCGGCGGCGCACTTCGTAGAGATGTTTGGCTGGTCAAATCTTGGCCTGATCTTAGCGGTGAACGGCGCCGACTTCCTGCAGGGCTTCAACCTGCCTGCGCCGGTTCTGCTGGCGGCGATCGTGCTGTTCTCGGGCTTTCTTAACCTGTTCGTGGGATCGGCGAGCGCCAAGTGGGCGCTGCTGGCGCCGGTGCTGGTGCCGATGCTGATCCTGCTCGGTATCTCGCCCGAAACATCGACCGCGGCCTATCGTGTCGGTGACAGCGCGACCAACATCATCACCCCGCTGATGGTGTACCTGCCGCTGATCCTGATTTTCTGCCAGCGCTGGAGCAAGGATTTCGGTCTCGGCAGCCTGATGGCGATGATGATCCCATATTCGATCAGCTTGCTGATCGCGGGGACGGCGCTCATCATGATCTGGGTCGGTCTCGACCTGCCGCTCGGACCGGGTGCGAGCGTGTTCACCAATCCGGCCGATTACGGGATACTCGAGAGCGTCGCCCCGGCGAACGCCGAGTAGTTTGATTGGGAGCCTCGGCGCTAGCCGGGGCTCCTAATCCTCGTCCTTGCCGTCCAGGTCGCGCGCCACATGCGCGGTGCGCAGCAGGCTGTCGATGTGGCTGCCTTCGTCGAAGCTCTCGTCGGCAAGGAACTTGAGGTCGGCGGCATATTTGGTGTTCACGCGGCGTGCGACCTCGCCCTGCAAATAGCGCCGGTTGCGCTTCAGCGCGGCCAGTACTTCTGCTTCCTTGTCGCCCAGCAGCGGCTTCACGAATACCGTGGCGTGGCGCAAATCCGGGCTCATCCGCACCTCGGTGACCGAAATGGGAGTCGAGCTTAAATCCGGATCGTGCACGTCGCCGCGCGCAAGTATTTCGGAAAGGACGTGACGGACCTGCTCGCCGACCCGAAGGACGCGAACCGAAGGTCCGTCACTTTCATTACGTCGTGCCACTTAGAGGGTGCGTTCCCGTTCTTCGACTTCGAAGATTTCGAGCATGTCGCCCGGTTCGATGTCGTTGGTATCCTCAAGCACGGCGCCGCATTCGGTGCCGGCTTCGACTTCCTTCACATCGTCCTTGAAGCGGCGGAGCGAGGCGATCGTGGTCTTCGAGACGATGACATCGTCGCGCGTCAGGCGGGCGTGGAGGCCCAGCTTGATGACCCCGTCGACGACGAGGAGACCCGCGGCCTTGTCCTTTTTGCCCGACTTGAAGACCTGCTTGACCTCGGCGCGGCCGACGACCGTTTCGATGATCTCGGGGCCGAGTTCGCCCGCCATCGCCTGCTTCACCCAGTCGGTAAGGTGGTAGATGACGTCGTAATAGCGGAATTCGACCTCGTCGCGCTTGGCGATCTCGCGGGCCTTGCTGTTCGGACGCACGTTGAACCCGATGATCGGGGCGTTCGAACTTGCCGCAAGCGTCACGTCGCTTTCGGTAATCGCGCCGACACCCGAATGGATGACGCGGACCTCGATCTCGTCGGTCGACAGCTTGTTCAATGCATTGACGATGGCTTCGGAGGTGCCCTGCACGTCGGCCTTGACGATGAGCGGGAAGCTGATCGTTTCCGCGCCCTTCTTGTCGAACATACTTTCAAGGCTCATCGGCGCACTGGTGGTGCGCTTCTTGTCGATCACGCTCTGGCGATATTCGGCGACTTCGCGGGCGCGCTGATCGTTCTCGACGACGGTGAACTGGTCACCCGCGCTCGGCAGGCTCGACAGGCCCAAAACTTCCACGGGGAAGGAGGGGCCAGCTTCCTTGACGCGCTGGCCGCGATCATCGACGAGCGCGCGCACCTTACCGGCGGCAGCGCCGGCAACGAACACATCGCCGACCTTCAGCGTGCCGCGATTGACGAGCACGGTCGCGACCGGGCCGCGGCCCTTGTCGAGCTGGGCTTCGACCACGGTGGCATCTGCCGCGCGATCGGGGTTTGCCTTGAGTTCGAGCAATTCGGCCTGGAGGTTGATCGCCTCCAGCAGCTTGTCGATGTTGGTTTTCTTCTTGGCCGACACCTCGACGTCCTGGACATCGCCCGACATCGCTTCGACGATGATCTCGTGCTGAAGCAGTTCCTCGCGGATTTTCTGCGGGTTGGCCCCGTCCTTGTCGATCTTGTTGATCGCGACGATCATCGGCACTTCGGCCGCCTTGATGTGATTGATCGCTTCGACCGTCTGCGGCTTGAGGCCATCGTCGGCCGCCACCACGAGGATGGCGAGATCGGTGACATTGGCACCGCGTGCGCGCATCTCGGTAAAGGCTTCGTGGCCCGGCGTATCGAGGAAGGTGATCGGATCGCCGCCCTTGGGCGTGACCTGGTAGGCCCCGATATGCTGGGTGATGCCGCCGGCTTCGCCCGCTGCCACATCGGCGCCGCGAATGGCGTCGAGCAGCGAGGTCTTGCCGTGGTCGACATGGCCCATGATCGTGACCACCGGCGGACGCGGTTGCAACGTGTCCTCGGGATCGACGTCTTCGGTCGTATCGATATCGACATCGCTTTCGCTGACGCGCTGGATCTTGTGACCGAATTCGGTGACGAGCAGTTCGGCGGTGTCCTGGTCGACGTTCTGGTTGACCGTCACCATCATGCCCATGTTGAACAGGCTCTTGACGAGATCGGCCGACTTTTCGCCCATACGCTTGGCGAGTTCGGCGACCGTGATGCTGTCGGGCACCACGACGTCGCGGACCTGCTTTTCGCGCGGACCGCTATCGTGATCGCGCTTGGCCTTTTCACGTTTGCGCTTGAGCGCAGCAAGGCTGCGGGCGCGATTGCCGTCTTCGCCCCGCAGCGCACGGTTGACGGTAAGCTTGCCCGAACGACGATCGGGTGCAGGACGGCCCTTGCTGGCCTTTTTCTTGGGCGCGGGTTTGCGCTCTTCGGTACGCGGCGCCGCAGCAGGTGCTGGCGCGGCCTTCGAAGCTTCGTGCTTGGCGCGTTCGACGTCTTCGGCGGCCTTCTTGGCATCTTCGGCAGCCTGGCGCTCGGCCTCTTCTTCTGCCTTGCGGTTTTCTTCGGCGCGGCGCTCTTCGGCTTCGGCCTTGGCGTTCTTGGCCTTTTCGTCACGCTCGCGCTGCTCGGCTTCGAGGCGCATGCGCTCCTGTTCGGCCTGGCGCTCGAGTTCCTTGACCTGTTCACGGCGTTCGGCGGCCGACATCTCTTTCTTGGGCGCAGGCTTGGGGGCCGCGGCCTTCTTGGGCGCAGCTTCCTTCTTCTCTGGCGCGGCTTCAGGCGCTTTTGCTTCTTCCTGTGCCTCGGGCTTGGCATCGCCAGGCTTGAGAATACGCCGCTTCTTGACCTCGACCACGACCGTATTCGAACGGCCATGGCTGAAGCTCTGCTTCACCTTACCGGTTTCCACCGTACGCTTGACCCCAAGCGGCGGGCGGGTGCCGAGCTTCTTTTTGTCGTCGCTCATTCTGATCCTTCGTCTTCGTTTTCCGCAGCCAAAGCAGCGGAAGCACCGCCCTCTAGCGTAGCATGGGGTTCAAGAAAAGCATGCCAGCGCGAAAGCGCTTCACGCACTCTTTTCGCGGCTGCCTGATCGGTAAGGCCCACATGGACCACATTTTCACGCCCCAATGCCGAACTCAACATGGTGCGATCGGCCAGCAAAACAAGGCCGCGCTGGTCGCCGCCGCCAACCCGCCAGGCCTGGTCGAGACGCTTGTTGCCGTCTTCGGATGCATCGGCGGCGTGGAGGAGGAGGTAAAGCTTGCCCGAACGTGCCGCCTTTTCCACTTTTTCGCTGCCATTGATGAGGGTGCCGCCGCGCGCTTCGAGGCCCATGCGATCGAGCGCATTACGCTCCAGCGCCGCCTCGATATCGTCGGCGAGCGTGTCGGGCGCGACCGCTTTACCGTCCTTGAAAGCACGGGCGAGGGCGGGCTTGAGCTTGCCCTTCGCCATGGCTTCCTCAAGTTCGGCCTTGTTCACCCCGATATAGGCGCCGCGACCCGGCGCCTTGGCGCGGATATCGGGCGCAACCTGGCCGTCCGGACCGAGCGCCAGACGGATCAATTCCGTCTTGGGCGCGGTCCGGCGCGTCAGGATGCACGAGCGCTCAGGCGCTAGCTGGCGATCATTGGTCCCCATCCGCAGCCGCGTCCTCCTTTTCGGGGGTTTCGTCGGCGGCGGGGGCTTCGGCCTCGGCCTCGTCCGCGTCCTCGAACCAGTGGGCGCGGGCGGCCATGATGATCTCGTTGCCCTGCTCTTCGGTGAGACCATATTCGCCGAGCACGCCGCCCTTGTCTTCGGGGCGCTTGGTGTCGCTGCGGCGGCGCGGCATATCGCGTTTTTTCTGGATGAGCTCGTCGGTGGCAAGATCGGCGACATCGTCGAGCGTCGTCAGCCCGGCTTCGCCCAAAGTCACCAGCATCTGCTCGGTGAGGTGGGGGAGTTCGGCGACATCGTCACCGACGCCAAGCTCGCGGCGCTTCTCGCGCGCGGCTTCCTCACGCTTGTCGAGCGCTTCCTTGGCACGGGTCTGCAGCTCTTCGGCGATTTCTTCGTCGAGGCCTTCGATCGTGGCGAGTTCTTCCTGCTCGACGTAGGCGACTTCTTCCATTTCGGTGAAGCCTTCGGCGACCAGTAGCTGCGCCAGCGTCTCGTCGACGTCGAGCTCGTTCTGGAACATTTCCGAGCGCTCCATGAATTCCTTCTGGCGCTTCTCGGAGGCGTCGGCCTCGGTCAGGATATCGATCTGGCTGTCGGTCAGCTGGCTGGCGAGACGCACGTTCTGGCCGCGGCGACCGATGGCGAGCGACAGCTGGTCGTCTGGCACGACGACTTCGATGCGGCTTTCTTCCTCGTCGATGACGACGCGGCTGACCGTGGCGGGCTGCAGCGCGTTGACGATGAAGGTGGCCTTGTCTTCCGACCAAGGGATGATGTCGATCTTTTCGCCCTGCAGTTCCTGCACGACGGCTTGGACGCGGCTGCCCTTCATGCCGACGCAGGCGCCGACCGGGTCGATCGAGCTATCATAGCTGATGACGCCGATCTTGGCGCGGCTGCCCGGATCGCGGGCGGCGGCCTTGATCTCGATGATGCCGTCGTAGATTTCGGGTACTTCCTGCGCGAACAGCTTGCGCATGAAATCGGGATGAGCGCGCGACAGGAAGATCTGCGGCCCGCGGGTTTCGCGGCTGACCTTCATGATGAGCGAGCGGATGCGATCGCCGACACGCACCATTTCGCGCGGGATCTGCGCGTCGCGGCGGATGACGCCTTCGGCGCGGCCAAGATCTACCACGACGTGGCCGAATTCGACGCGCTTGACGACGCCGGTGATGACTTCGCCGGCGCGATCCTTGAATTCCTCGAACTGGCGCTCGCGCTCGGCGTCGCGGACCTTCTGGAAGATGACCTGCTTGGCGGCCTGCGCGGCGATACGGCCGAATTCGATCGGTGGCAGCGGATCGACGATAAAGTCGCCGACCTTGGCGCCTTCTTCGAGCTTCTGCGCGCCCTTGAGATCGACCTGCTTGAAGTTGTCATCAACCTCTTCGACCACTTCGAGGACACGCCACAGGCGAAGATCACCCGTGTCGGGGTCGAGCTTGGCGCGAATTTCGTTTTCCTGGCCGTAGCGGGCGCGGGCGGCGCGCTGGATCGCATCTTCCATCGCTTCGATGACGATGCCCTTGTCGATCAGCTTTTCGCGCGCGACAGCATCGGCGATGGCAAGCAGTTCGGCCTTGTTGGCGGATGCGGCTGCAGGTGTCTCTGCCATTATTGGTCTTCCTCGATATCCTCGGCGCCCTCGGTGGAGAGCGGCTGGGTTTCTTGCAAAAGTTTGTCGGTGAAAATCAGTTTCGCATCCTCGATCGCAGCGAACGGGATGAGATAAACCTCGTCGGCATCGTCGATCAGCTTGACCGTTTCGGCTTCGGGGTCGGTGCCATCGAGATATGCCTTGTACTTGCGGCGGCCGTCACGCTTTTCGGTGAGCGTGACGCGGGCCAGGTGACCCTTCCAGTCTTCGAAATCCTTGAAGCGCGTCAGCGGCCGGTCGATGCCGGGCGACGAGACTTCGAGGCGGTAGGCGTAATCGATCGGATCGGCCTCTTCGAGCGGCTCGTCGAGAGCATGGGAAAGCTTCGTGCAATCCTCGATCGTCAGCTGGCGCGTGTCGGGACGTTCGGCCATGACCTGCAGCGTGGGTTCGTCCTCGCCGCCGATCATCTTCACGCGCACGAGTTCCAATCCCATGTCCTTGACGATGGGTTCGATAATCTTCGTGACGTTCGCGATGTCAGCCAATGCAGTCCTTTCCACGCCTCTTTGGTGCCGGACCGAGGCTTCGGACCAGCCCCTTCATCTCACGATGTCGAGGAATTGATGCGCATATAGGCCGCAACGCCAGGTTCTGCAAGCCGGACAGGGAAAGAAATCGGTCATGGCGCGTTGGCCATCGCAGATAGCCAAAAATTGGAGACCATGATGCGAAGCCTTCTCGTCCTGCCCCTGATCACCCTTGCTGCCTGCAACAGTGCAGCGACCACCAACGGACAAGACGGCGGGATGGACAGCGCATCGTCTGGTGGCCCGCTGACACGCGGCGCCGAAGTGTCGCTCGCGGATGCGCCCTTCACGGTCGAGGAAATGGGCAATTACGAGGAACCTTGGGCGGCCGATTTCATGCCCGGCACCAACCTGCTCTTCATCACGGGCAAGAAGGGGCAGGTCTGGTTCAAGGACGTCGCGACGGGCCGCACGGGCTCGATCGAAAGCGGGTTGCCGCGCGTCGACTATGGCGGCCAGGGCGGCCTCGGCGACATTGCCTTCGGACCCGATTGGGAAGATGGGCAAACCAGCGGCGGTACGCTTTACCTCAGCTTCGCCGAAGCCGGTGATGGCGATACGCGCGGCGCAGCGGTGGGTCGCGGCACACTGATCTGCGAAGAGGCCGACAGCTGCCGTCTCGAAGGCTTTGAAGTACTGTGGCGTCAGGACAAGACGACCGGGCGCGGTCACTATTCGCACCGCATCCATTTCTCGCCCGATGGCGAACATATGTTCGTGACTGCGGGCGACCGGCAAAAACTGACTCCGGCGCAGGAAACCGACAATACGATCGGCAAGGTGCTGCGCATGACGCTCGATGGGCAACCGGCCGCGGGCAATCCGTGGGCCGATCAAGGCGGCGCGGCGGCCTATTTCTGGTCGATCGGCCACCGCAACCTGTTGGGCCTCGATTTCGCGCCCGACGGCCGCCTCTGGGAAATCGAGATGGGCCCGGCGCACGGCGACGAACTCAACCTGATCGAGCCGGGCAAGAATTATGGTTGGCCGGTGCGCAGCTACGGCGACCATTATGACGGCCGCGAGATCACCGATCACTCGCCCGATGACGGTTTCGAAAAGCCCAAGGTCTATTGGGATCCCGCCACGAGCCCGGCCAGCTTGCTGATCTATTCGGGTGATCTGTTCGGGGCGTGGACCGGCGATGCGCTGGTCCCCGGCCTGTCAGGCCAGGAACTCAACCATATCGATATCGAGGGCGATACCGCCGTGGCAATCACGCACTACCCGATGGGTGCCCGCCTGCGCGAAGTGGTGCAGGGCCCCGACGGCGCGATTTACGTGCTGGAGGACGACCGACGCGGATCGGACGGAACGCTGCTCAGGCTCACGCCGAAAGGCTAGTTCTCAACAGGCATGGAAAAGGGCGGCGCTCCTGGTGAGGAACGCCGCCCTTTTTTCGTCTGTGACCGCGTTTAGTCCGCAGGCTGCGGGATCACGCGCAAGTAAGGCTTCTTGGTGTCCCAGCCAGACGGATATTTCGCCTTGGCGTCTTCATCGGAGACGGTCGGCGGGATGATAACGTCGTCGCCCTGCTTCCAGTTGACCGGGGTGGCCACGCCCTTGTTCTCGGTAAGCTGCACGCTGTCGAGCAGGCGCAGGACTTCATCGAAGTTGCGGCCCGTGCTCATCGGGTAGAGCAGCATGGCGCGGATCTTCTTGTCGGGGCCGATGATATAGACGGTGCGCACGGTCGCATTGTTGGCAGCCGTGCGGCCTTCGGCGGTGCCGCTCTCGTCGGCGGGGAGCATGTTGTATTTCTTGGCGACGTTGAGATCGCTGTCGCCGATCACCGGGTAGTCGACCTTGTTGCCCGACACTTCCTCGATGTCGGGAAGCCAGTTGCGATTGTCATCCGACGTATCGACCGAAAGGCCGATGATCTTGGTGTTGCGCTTGGCGAACTCGTCCTTGAGACCCGCCATGTAGCCCAGTTCGGTGGTGCACACGGGCGTGAAGGCCTTGGGGTGCGAAAAAAGGATCGCCCAGCCATCGCCGATCCACTCGTGGAAGTTGATCGTGCCGGTGGTCGTCTCGGCGGTGAAATCGGGGGCGGTGCTGCCAATTGAAAGCGTCATCTGTCTTTCCTTCAGTCGGTGGGGAGATAGGAGATGTCGATATCGACATCGCGGGTGAGAAAGGCGGGAACCTTGTAGCCCTTTTCGCGTAGGAATTCGGGATTGAAGAGGCGCGACTGGTAGCGCGTACCGGGGTCGCAGAGAACCGTCACGATGGTGTGGCCGGGGCCCATTTTCTTGGCGAGGCGGATCGCGCCCGCGACATTGATACCGGACGACAGGCCAAGGTTGAGGCCTTCTTCCTCGAGCAGGCCGAAATTGATGTCGAGGCTTTCCTGGTCCTCGATGCGAAAGGCGTGGTCGACCTCGAGGCCTTCGAGGTTGCCCGTGATGCGGCCCTGGCCGATGCCTTCGGTGATCGAGCTGCCTTCGGCCTTCAATTCGCCCGTAGTATAATAACTATAGAGCGCGGCGCCGGGCGGGTCGGCAATGCCGATCTGGATGTCCGGATTTTGCTCGCGCAGAAATTGGGCAACGCCGGCGAGCGTTCCGCCGGTGCCCACCGCGCAGATGAAGCCATCGACCTTGCCCTCCGTCTGCTCCCAAATCTCGGGACCGGTCGTATCGATATGCGCCTGGCGATTGGCCTGGTTGTCGAACTGGTCGGCGAACATGGCACCGCCGGGACGGCTCTTCGCGAGATTTTCGGCGATCCGGCCGGCAATCTTCACGTAGTTATTGGGGTTCTTGTAGGGCACGGCGGGAACTTCGACGAGCTGCGCGCCGAGCATCCGCAGCGTGTCCTTCTTTTCCTTGGTCTGCGTTTCGGGGATGACGATGACCGTCTCCATGCCTAGCGCATTGCCCACCATGGTGAGGCCGATCCCCGTATTGCCCGCGGTGCCGTCGACGATCGTGCCACCTTTTCGCAGGCGACCGTCCTTTATCGCGTCGAGCACTAGGCTCTTTGCCGCGCGGTCCTTGACCGATTGTCCGGGGTTCATCCACTCGGCCTTGCCGAGGATCGTGCACCCCGTTTCTTCCGAGGCGCGTTGAAGCTTGATCAGCGGCGTGTTGCCGATCGCGTCGAGAACATCGTTGCGAATGGTCATGGCAGCCTATCTAGGGATGCGATCCGAGTTTCACACCCCTAACGCCGTCGATAGCGCAAATAATAGGGTCGGCGTCCCTCACGGCGCGCCTTGGCGGCATAGCGCGTGTCGACCCAGCCGCCGGGCTTTTGGAGAAAGTCGCTGGGGCTTTCCGCAAGCCATTCGAAGTTCGCGCGATGCCGTTCGCGCTGCATCACCATCAGGCTCCACGCCAGATACACCGGATGATCGGTCGCGAGGCGGAATTCGCCGCCGGGCTTAAGCTTGGCGGCAATAATGTCGAGCGGGCCGTCATTCATCATGCGGCGCTTGGCATGGCGCGCCTTGGGCCACGGATCGGGATGCAGCAGGTAGACGAAGCTGAGACTACCGTCGGGGACGCGTCGAAGGACGGGCAGCGCATCGCCCATGTGCAAGCGGATATTGGCAAGACGGCCATCGCGGATGTGGGTGAGCGCTTGCGCCACGCCGTTGACGAAGGGTTCGCAGCCGATGAAGCCGTGATCGGGCAGGAGGTCGGCGCGGTAGGCGAGATGCTCGCCGCCACCGAACCCGATCTCGAAATGCATCGTGCGCTCTTCGCCGAACAGCGCCTTGGCCGTCAGCTCGCCTTCTTCGGGGACGCTGATCTGCGGCAGCAGCTTGTCGACCAGCTCCTGCTGCCCCTTCCTGAGCTTGTGCGTGCTCGACCGGCCATAGAGCCGATTCAAGGTAGTAGGGTCGCCCTTCTTGTGTGCCGTCATGGCCGCGCCGCTAGCGCAGCGATGGCGGGCTCGCAAGGGTTGCTAGTCGCCGCGACTGCCGCACGTCTTCGGCTGGCACTCTTCGGGTCCAATCCTCGTTCACGGCGCCGCTTACCTTAACCCAATTTATCTGATAGCGCTCCGAACGATGGATGCTGCGAGCCTGTTTTTTGCGTTGATTCCAGCGATGTTCGCGTCTTTCGCGCTGGCGCTTGCCATCATTGCTGTCATCGAACCGGGGCATAAGGTGGCACGCTGGGCGTCTGCCGCCTTCCTCCTGTCAGCTGTCGCCATTGCGCTCGATGTCTTCCGGCCGGTCGAGGACTTGGCCCTGGGCTACATTGCGATCGTCCTTCACTTCCTCATCCTGATCATGCTGCTGCAGGCATTCCTGTCGCGTCATCGCCTGGCGATGAAGCCACCCGCGTTCATCGCCGCCTTGATCGGCATGGTCAGCCTGTTTCCCAACGCGCCCTGGTGGCCCGACTTCACGGTTCGTCCGATCATCGTGCACCTTGTCGGCTTCATTATTATCGCCTGCGGGCTGCGCTGTCTGTGGGCCACACGGAATAACGGTGTGCTCGACAAGCTGGTAATCTTGCTGCTGTCAGTCAGCGCCGCGTCCTACCTTGCGCGCGCCGCACTGCCCCTCATTTTTCCGATCACTCCTGACACGATTGCCGATGGGCAGCTCACCCAGCCATATGTGGTGTTTTCGCACATGATCGGGGCCATAACCGGCCTGGCATCGGGCATCGTGCTCATCATCGCGATCGGCCTCGATGTCTTGCGCTGGCGCGGCGAGGAATCGCGCACGGATTATCTCACGGGACTGGGCAATCGCCGAAATTTGCAGCGCGCGATCGACGGACATGCGTCAGGCGTACGACAGATCAGCGACGTGATCGCGATCGACCTCGACCATTTCAAGTCGATCAACGACCGCTTTGGCCATGCTGCGGGCGATGCATTGCTGCGCGAAGTCGGCAAGGTATTGCGCACCGACTTTGCCAAATATGGGGATATCTGCCGGATTGGCGGCGAAGAGTTCGTCGTGCTGGTCCGACCGGGAAAGGCACCGAACCCGATCACGGTCGCGCAGGCCATCGTCGCCAGTATCCGTGACATCCGGCTGGACGAACTGCCTGCCGATGTCGTGCCAACCGCCAGTGTCGGCCACGCCGCGCATGTCGAAGGCGAAAGCCTGGAGGCGACGCTGCGTCTAGCCGATGCCGCGGTCTACCGGGCCAAGGATAATGGCCGCGACCGCGCCGAGACGATACAACCGGAAGACATCCTGCCGATCGACATCGCCTTACAAAGCAGGAAGGCGGCCGCCGACTAGCCGGCGATGGCCGCTTTCAGGTCCTCGGTAAGATCAGTGCGTTCCCACGGGAAAAAGTCACCGTCAGCGGTGCGACCAAAATGGCCGTATGCTGCGCTTTTTTCATAAATCGGCTTGTTGAGGCCCAAGTGCGTGCGGATCGCGCGCGGGGTAAGGCCGCCAAGCTTTTCGACCGAGAAGATCGCGGCTTCGAGCGCATCGTCGCCCACGGTGCCGGTGCCGTGCGTATCGACGTAAAGCGACAGCGGCTGGCTGACGCCGATGGCATAGGCAAGCTGGATGGTGCACCTTTTGGCCAGTCCCGCAGCGACAATGTTCTTGGCAAGATAGCGGCTGATATAGGCTGCCGAACGGTCAACCTTGGTCGGGTCCTTGCCCGAAAAAGCACCGCCGCCATGCGGCGCGGCACCGCCATAGGTGTCGACGATGATCTTGCGTCCCGTAATGCCGGCATCGCCATCAGGCCCGCCGATCACGAAGCTGCCGGTCGGATTAATGTGATAGACGGTATTTTCGGTGATTAGGCCTTCGGGAAGGACCTTGGCGACAACCGATTTCACGTAAGCGTTAAGCTCTTCTTGCTTGTCGCCTTCGTCGTAGCCTTCGGCGTGCTGGGTGGAAACGACGATGGCGGTGGCTTCGACCGGCTTGCCGTTTTCATAACGCAGCGTGACCTGGCTCTTGGCGTCGGGCTCAAGGAAGGGGGCGGCGCCGCTGTGGCGATCGTCGGCCATCGCTTCCAAAATCTTGTGCGAATAGTCGATAGCGGCGGGCATCAAATCGGGTGTTTCGTCGCACGCGAAACCGAACATGATGCCCTGGTCGCCAGCGCCTTCGTCCTTGTTGCCGCTGGCATCGACGCCCTGCGCGATATGCGCGCTTTGCGCATGGAGGAAGTTCTCGAAGGTCAGGTTGTCCCAGTGGAAACCGTCCTGTTCGTAGCCGATGCGTTTGACCGTGGCGCGGACCTTGTCTTCGATCTCGCGCTGGATGCCAGGGGCCCATTCGCCCTTGGGCGTCATCACGCCTTCGCCGCGGATTTCGCCGGCGAGGATGACGCGATTCGTCGTCACCATGGTCTCGCACGCCACGCGCGCTTCGGGGTCTTTGCCGATGAACAAATCGACCACGGCGTCGGAAATCTGGTCGGAAACCTTGTCCGGATGGCCTTCCGAAACGCTTTCGGACGTAAAGAGATAGGAGCTACGCATTGGTGCAAGACTTCTTTCTTGTGGGAAACTTTGGGGGCGGTCTAACGGGCGCGGCGGACGAGGGCAACGGCCATTAGCATCAACGCCAGCAACAGCGGGATCAGGTTGCGGCCATAGTCGGCAAAAACCGTGCCGTGTGTGGCGGCCGGGAGCACCGTGTCGATTGCACCCGCTTGGCGCCAAGCGATGCTGTCCAGTACGGCGCCCTTGCTGTCGATGACCGCACTGATGCCCGTGGGTGTCGAGCGGATGACCGGCAGGCCTTCTTCGACAGCGCGCAGGCGCGCTTGGGCAAGGTGCTGGGGCGGACCCCATGCGCCGAACCAAGCGTCATTGGACGGGTTGAAGATGAAGTCCGGGCGATTGTCCGGATCGATCACTTGGCCGGGGAAAACGATTTCGTAGCAGACCTGCACCCCCATTTTGCCGAACCCGGGCAGCTCGTAGGTCATCGGACCGGGCCCGGCAGAAAAGTCGAAAGCCCCGGGCGCAAGGCGGGCGAGGCCCAGCGGCTCGAGCAATCCGCGCATTGGCAGATATTCGCCCCAGGGGAGCAGATGCGCCTTGTCGTAGCGCGCCTCGATCTCGGCATCGCGGCCAAGGATGAAGACGCTGTTGGTCGCGGCATCGACGCTTTGGCGGTCGTCGGACTGTAGCGCGATGCCGCCGGTAACGAGTAAGTCGCCGGGGTTGATAGGTTGGACTGCGCGGGCGCGCTCGAACCGGGTCGACAGGTCGGCGGCGGGGCGCTGGTCGTCGAGAGGACGGACAACCGCTGCTTCCGGCCAGAACAACAAGCGGGGACTTTGCTGCCCCGTGCGCGAAAGTTCATCGAGGATCCGCGCAGCCTCGGCGGCGAAGCCTGGGCGCCACTTGTCGGCTTGGTCGATGTTGGGCTGGACGACGGTGATGCGCGGGGGCTCATCCGCCGTCGCGGCCGGCTGCGGCTCCGGCAAGAGCGCGAACCCGGCGACGACCGCAAGGATGACGAAGCTGCTCAATTGCTGGCGTTTGATCGCCAGCCAGATCGCGCCGACCAGCAACACCATCAATAATGACAGGCCGTACGTGCCGACTGCCGACGCGGCGCCGAGCCAGGGCGTGTCCACGAACGCCGCCCCGATGGGGTTCCAGGCGAAGCCGGTCAGCATGGTGCCGCGCAGCCACTCGGTATTCACCCAGCCGCCAGCCAGCGCGAGCACGGTGATAAGCGGCTTGTCGCGGCCCAGTTTCCACGCCAGCGCGGCGGCTATGGCGGGGTAGACGGCGAGGTAGATCGACAGGATCGGGACCGCAGCCCACCCGACCCATGCCGGCATCGCGGCCTGATAGGTCCATGCAGTCGCGATCCAGTTGAGGCCGACCGTGAAGTGGCCCATGCCGAACAGCCAGCCGAGCAGCGCGGCGCGCTTCAGCTTGGTCACGGGATCGAGCAGCCAGACCAGCAACAGCAGCGCCAGCGGCATCATCGGCCACAGGCCGAGCGGCGCGAACGCGGTGGCCGACAGGCTGCCTGCGGCCAGCGCAACTAAGGCACCGCGCCCACCTTCTCGCCATGGCGTCATTCGGTCCACTGATTACTCGGCCTCGTCCATCGCCTCTTCGGGCGCGTGGAGGCGGATGCGCGTGACGCGGCGCTGCTCGGCGGCCACGCATTCGAGCCGCCAGCCGGAGGGATGGCTTACGCTTTCGCCGGGATCGAGGATGCGTTCGGCCAGCAGGAAGGCGAGCCCTCCGATCGTGTCGACATCGTCTTCTTCCCAGGCGAGCTTTTCATCGACCTTCTCGATAATTTCATCCATCTCGACGCGCGCATCGGCGTCCCAGATGCCGTCCGCGACCATGATGAGTTGCGGTTCGGAATCCATCTCGTCATGCTCGTCTTCGATCTCGCCGACAATTTCCTCGACGACGTCTTCGATCGTGACGACGCCCTCGGTGCCGCCAAACTCGTCGACGACGATGGCAAGATGGACGCGCTCGGCGCGCATCCGGCCGAGAATATCGATGACGCCCATCGATTCGGGCACGAATAGCGGTTCGCGCAGCATGTCGTCTAAACCGCGACTGGCGCTGCCCAGCTTGGCCTTGAACACGTCCTTGATGTGCAACATGCCGACAATGTCATCGAGACCCTCGCCAGTGACGGGAAGGCGGCTATGCTCGGCCTCAGCGAACTCCTCGACCAGTTGTTCGAAGCTGATGTCCTTTTGGACCGACACGATCTCACCGCGCGGGACGCAGATGTCGCCCGCGGTGCGATCACCGAAATGCAGCAGGTTGCGCAGCATCTGGCGCTCGTGCGGCGACAGGTCGCCGACCTTGACCGGTTCGGCATCGGCCTCGTCGATCGCTTCCTCGATTTCCTCGCGCAGGCTCTTGTCGTCATCGCCGAGGAACAGCGAGCGCATGCCGCGCCATAATCGGTTGGGTTCGTCGGGGCGGCTGGCCATCAGGCGGCACTTTCGAAATAGGGATCGGCGATGCCGATGCGGGCGAGGGCGCGGACTTCGCGCGCCTCCATGTCCTCGGCCATCTCATCGTCCTGATGATCGTGGCCAAGCAGGTGGAGCATGCCGTGCACCATGAGATGGCCGGCATGATTTTCGAGCGGCAGCGCCTTTTCGGACGCTTCGCGGGCGCACGTTTCGTAGGCCATGGCGATATCGCCAAGCATTGCAGGCGGACCATCTGCCGGAAGGTCGAAGTCGTCGAGCATCGGGAAGCTCAACACGTTGGTCGGCTTATCTTTCCCGCGCCACTGTGCATTCAGCGCGCGCACAGTCTCGTCATCGGTCAGCGACAGGCTGACTTCGGCGTCGACGTCTGCGATATGCGGGTGTGCACTCTCCGCAATGGCGGCAGCGAAAGCTTTGAATGCGAGGTCGGCCCAGTGGCCGCCGCTACTGTCCCATTCCCCTTCGGAATCGAGCGCAATTTCTAGCGTCATGATGGCCCTTCATAGGCATCGACGATGCGTCCGACCAGAGGGTGGCGCACGACATCGGCGCCGGTGAAGCGCACCATGGCGATGCCATCGACGCCTTCGAGCTTGGAAACCGCATCGGCAAGCCCGCTCATTCCGGGATCGGGAAGATCGACCTGCTTGGGGTCGCCGCAAATGACCATGCGGCTGCGCATGCCGAAGCGCGTAAGGAACATCTTCATCTGCGCGGGCGTGGTGTTCTGCGCTTCATCGAGGATGATGACGGCGTCGTTCAGGGTGCGACCGCGCATGAAGGCGATCGGCGCGATCTCGATTTCGCCGGACGCGATGCGGCGCTCGACCTGTTCGGCGGGGAGCATGTCGTAAAGCGCGTCGTAAAGCGGGCGCAGGTAGGGATCGACCTTTTCCTTCATGTCGCCGGGCAGGAAGCCAAGGCGTTCGCCGGCTTCGACTGCAGGACGCGACAGGATGAGGCGTTCGACGCTGCCGGTGATGAGCTGGCTGACGGCCTGCGCGACGGCGAGATAGGTCTTGCCGGTACCCGCGGGGCCGAGCGCGAAGATCATGTCCTGCTTGGCCAGCGCCTTCATGTAGGTGGTCTGCGTCGCAGAGCGCGGGACGATCGTCTTCTTGCGCGTGCGGATCATCACCTTGGGCGGGTCGGCGACTTCCTGGTTCACGATGCCGTCCAATTGCGGCTGGCTGGCCATGCCAATGACGGCCTCGACCGCTTCCTCATCGACATCCTGCCCCTGGTCGAGCCGCTGGTAGAGGCCGATCAGGACTTCACGCGCACGCGCTGTATCCTCGGGATCGCCCTGGATGGCGACACGGTTGCCGCGTGCCGCGACCTTCACGTTGAGGCGATCCTCAATGATCACGAGATGGCGGTCGAACTCGCCGAAGAGCGGCCCGAGCAGATAGGGCTGGTCAAACTCTAGTTCGAGCCTTGCGCCTTCTTCGATAGCGGCAGCGGCATTCTTGGCCATCAGGCGGCAACCTTCTCTTTCAGGCGTCCGCCCAGGCTATTGGGCAGCGCCTGCTCGATTTTAACGTCGATCATCGTGCCGATGGGGGCGTCGGTCTCGACGAAAACGGATTGCAGCCAGGGTGACTTGCCGATCATTTGACCGGGGCGTTTGCCTTGGCGTTCGATAAGGATCGACATCGTTTCGCCGACCTTTGAGCGGTTGAAATCGAGGCTGTGCGCGGAAATGCGGGACTGTAGGCGCTGCAGGCGCTCATCCATCACTGCGGGCTCGATCTGGTCCTCCATTTGCGCGGCGGGGGTGCCCGGACGCGGCGAATATTTGAACGAATAAGCCGAAGCGTATCGCACCGCATCGACGATAGCGAGCGTTTCTTCGAATTCGGCATCGGTTTCGCCCGGAAAGCCAACGATGAAATCACCGCTGATCGCCATGTCGGGGCGCGCGGCACGGAAGCGCTCGATCAGCTTGAGATAGCTTTCGGCCGTGTGGTGACGGTTCATCGCCTTCAAAATGCGGTCGCTGCCTGCCTGCACAGGGAGATGGAGATAGGGCATCAGCTTGTCCACTTCGCCGTGTGCGGCGATCAGGCCCTCGTCCATGTCGGCCGGGTGCGATGTGGTGTAGCGAATGCGCTCAAGGCCATCGATTTTGGCAAGGCGGCGGACCAGCAGTTCGAGCCCGCCGGTCTGGCCTTTTTCATTCTCGCCGCTCCACGCCGACACGTTTTGCCCGAGCAGCGTGATTTCGCGCGCGCCGCGATCGACGAGGCTTTCGGCTTCGGCAACGATGTCCGCCCACGGACGCGAGATTTCGGCGCCGCGGGTGTAGGGAACGACGCAGTAGGTGCAGAATTTGTCGCAGCCTTCGGCCACCGTCAGGAAAGCGCTGGGGCCGACCTTCGAGCGTGCGGGCATGGCGTCGAACTTGGAGATGGCGGGCATGTCGGTATCGACCGGGCGAAGGCCCTTCGAGGCACCTTCAATGAGCTCGGGAAGGCGATGATAGGCTTGCGGGCCGACCACGATGTCGATCGCGTCCGAACGGCGCTGTGCCTCGCTGCCTTCGGCCTGCGCGACACAACCGGCCAGCGCGATCATGGGGCGCGTGCCATCGGTTTTCTTCAGTCGACCGACGTCGGAATAGGCCTTTTCCGCGGCTTTTTCGCGGATATGGCACGTGTTGAGGACGACCAGATCGGCATCTTCGCCGTCCTTGGCCTCGGTCATGCCTTTGTCGCCAAGCAATTCGGCCATGCGCTCGCCGTCATAGACGTTCATCTGGCAGCCGAAGCTCTTGATTCGAAAGCTTTTGGTCATGGCGCGGGGCTATAGTCGTTGGGGGCGGCCAAACCAAGCGCGTCGGCAATCGCTGCGCTGGCGCGCGCGGCGAGCAGCTTGCGGTCTTCCGACAGGTCGAGGGGTTCGAGCATGCGGATATCGACATGAATCGGCTTCCAGCGCGACAGGATGCGCTTGAAGTTGGCTAGCCCGCCCTCATCACCATGCCACGCAACGAAGGTCGCATCGTCGCGATAGTCGATCGCTACGGGGACGAGGCTGGCGCCTTCGGGTGCGGGAATGACTGCACCGAACAGGGCAGGGCGAAAGCGATCGAGGCTCGTGCCGTCATTGGTGGTGCCTTCAGGGAAGACTGCGAGCGGCAGGTAATGATCGAAACGGCGGCGCACGGCAGCGACCTGCTGCGCAATATCGCGGCGCGCCTGGCGGTCGACATAGAGCGTCTCGCGCTGGTCGGCGAGCCATTTGAGGAACGCGCTATTCTTGACCTCATCCTTGCTTACGAACGCGCAGCCGAGCGTTCCGCCGAGCACCAAGATGTCCAACCAACTGACATGATTGGCGACGATTAACGTCTGCGGAGTCGGGGGAGGCCCGATCCGGCGGGCGCGGATACCCATGATCCATGCTGCCCACTTGAGAAACAGCCGCCCGACGGCACCGCGGCCGGTGACCGCCTTGAACAGGATGTGCGGGATGATGAGAAGCGCAAGGAGAACGGCCAGCAGGACCAGCCGAAAGACGAGGAGGATCAATCGCCGTCCTTTTTGATCTTCACGCCATACATCTCCATGCGATGATCAACGAGGCGATAACCCAGCCGCTCGGCGATGACCTTCTGCAGTTCCTCGAGTTCGTCGTCTACAAACTCGATGACTTCGCCGCTTTCCACGTCGATGAGGTGATCGTGATGATCGTCGGTCGCCGCTTCATAGCGCGAACGCCCATCACCGAATTCATGGCGCTCGAGGATCCCCGCTTCTTCGAACAGGCGTACGGTGCGATAGACGGTCGCGATCGAGATGTTGGGATCGACGCGCGATGCACGGCGGTGCAGCGCGTCGACATCGGGATGATCGTCGGCTTCGCTCAGCACCTTGGCGATGGTGCGGCGCTGGTCGGTAATGCGCAGGCCCTTTTCGGCGCACAGCGCTTCGACATCGATAACTCGTTCGCTCATGTTGGCGGAGATATAGTCACACGCGGCATAAGGAAAGGGGCGAGCAACGATTTGCCCGCCCCTATTGCCGTGAAAAATTCGATCTGAGTTATTTCTTCTTGCGGCCGCCGCGCTTCGCCTTGGTGCCCAATCCGATCTTCTTGGCAAGCTGGCGGCGCTGTTCGGCATAGTTGGGCGCGACCATCGGGTAATCGGGCGACAGGCCCCATTTGGCGCGGTACTCGTCGGGCGTCATGTTGTAGTGCGTCATTAGGTGACGCTTGAGCATTTTCAGCTTCTTCCCGTCTTCGAGGCAGACGATGTAATCGGGCTTGATCGAAGAACGGATCGAGACGGCCGGTTCGGGCTTCTCTTCTTCGGCCGCAGCGCCATGCAGCTTGGACAGGCTGTTATGCACGTTTTCAATAAGTTGCGGCACGTCGCCTACTGCTACCATGTTGTTGGAGACGTGGGCTGCCACGATGTCCGCGGTCAACGCGATCAGCGTGTCGTCGATCATTGTTTCATCTGTCATGTTGTTGAGTCTTCCCGAGCAGAATGAGCATTAAATTCTTACGCCTGAGAAACGTCGTAAGAGCAGAACAAGAAAAGCTCAAGTTGGCTGTTAAAGAATTAGATATTCTTTACATATGTTAATGCATCGAGGCGATCGCCCTCGTCACCGCAATAATAGCGGCGACGGCGGCCCGCGACACAGTATCCGGCTGCTTCGTAGAAGTGGGTCGCCGGGTTGCCGTCTCGTACTTCGAGGTGGAGGCGGTGCGCGCCCTTTTCCCCGCACTCGTCGGCGAATTGATCGAGCAACATGCGCCCGATACCGCGGCCCTGCGCCGTCGGATCGACAGCAAGCAGCATGAGTTCGGCTTCGTCGGAAATGGTGCGGTGGAGCGAAAAGCCTATCAGCGTTGGGCCATCCTCGGCGAGGACGAGGCTGACGCCCAGCATCGGCAGGATGCCGGCGCACTGCGACCGGGTCCAGGCTTCGCCGTAATGCGGATCGAAGGCGCGTTCCATGACGACCATCACCGCATCGAGATCGTCATAACCGCCGCGGCGCAGCATGACATGATGCGGTGCCGTCGCCATCAGGCGGCCTTCGGCTTGGCGTCGGGCGGGCGCCCGTAGAGCGGTTTAGGGGGCAGGCTGCGCAGGGGTTTAGGCAGGTGCATCGCGTTGGCCGCATCGGGATAATTATCCCACGCTTCGCCCGTGTGGCGAGCATCGACCAGCGCCTGCGCGCCCGGCCCAACCACGGTCGCCGCATCGATAACGCGCGCAGCGGCGGGCGGGGCGAGGCTTTGATGGTCGGCGATGGGCTTGAGTGGCTTGCAGGTAAATTGCTGGACGAAAAGTTCGCCGTGACCGCCCTGCATCGCAGCGGCAACCTTGTCCGTTCCCACGGCCGCGGCGGCGAGCAAAGCAAGGCTGCTCATCCCATGCAGCGGTACCGACCAGCCGATCGACATTCCCTGTGCAGCGGCAATGCCCACGCGAATGCCGGTGAAGCTGCCGGGGCCGACTCCGACGATGATCCGGGTCGGCACGTGGTTGCCCAGCAAATCTTCGATCATGGGGACGAGCTTTTCGGCATGCCCGCGTCCGATCACCTCGTGTCGACGCTCCACGAGTTCACCGTCGACGCCGAACAACGCCGTCGAGCAGGCAGCAGTGGACGTGTCGATCGCAAGGATCATGCGTGCTTCTCCAGTCCCCGAGTCGGGATTGGGACATAAATTGCAGAAAAGCGCAAGTTTTTGGCGCTTAAACGGCCTCGACGGTTTCCACTTCGGGAACGTAGTGCTTCACGAGGCTTTCGATGCCATTTTTCAAGGTAATCGTGCTCGATGGGCAGCCGGCACACGCGCCCTGCATCACAAGATAAAGCTTGCCGTCCTTGTAGCCGCGATAGACGATGTCGCCGCCATCCTGCGCCACCGCGGGGCGGACGCGCGTTTCGAGCAATTCCTTGATCTGGTCGATAATCTCGGCGTCCGCCGGGTCGTCCTCGAAATCGAGATCATCGGCGATCGGCGGCGGGGCCACCTCGAAATCGGCCTTGCCCGGTTTGAACAGCGGCGCGCCGGTGACGAAATGGTCGAGCAGGATTTCGAGCACCATCGGCTCGAGCACTTGCCATTCGACGCCCGGGGCGGCGCTGACCGAGACGAAATCACGCCCGAAATAGACTCCGTCCACATTGTGCGTGGCGAACAGCGCTTCGGCGAGCGGGCTGGCTTCAGCGGCCTCCCAGCTGGGAAAATCGCGGCCCCCGCTTTCCATGACGGTGCGCCCCGGCAGGAACTTGCGGGTCGATGGATTGGGCGTCTGTTCGATATGGATTTGCATGATACCGATGTGGGGTTGCGCGCGAAGGCGATCAACCCTGGTCGTCATCCCAGCTATCGTCGATCATCTTGATGATGCCCGAGAAGTCCTTGCGCTCGCCGCCAAGGTCCACGAACCGCGCATAAAGCTCTTCTGCCGCAGATCCCATCGGCGTGTAGGCTTCCGCATTGTCGGCGGCCTGCATCGCCAGGCGCAAGTCCTTGAGCATCAGCGCAGCGGCGAACCCGCCGTCATAGTCATGATCGGCGGGCGTTTCGGGGCCGACACCGGGGACGGGGCAGTAGCTCGTCATCGACCAGCTCTGGCCCGAGGCCTGGCTCGAAATGTCGTAGAACGTCTGCAGGTCGAGACCGAGCGCTTCGGCGAGCGCAAAGGTCTCGCAGGTGGCGACCATCGTGGCGCCGAGCAGCATGTTGTTGCAGATCTTGGCGGCCTGGCCCGAACCGGCGTCGCCGGCATGGATCACCGCCTTGCCCATCGGATCGAGGATCAGCTGTGCCTTGGCAAAACCGTCCGCGCTGCCGCCGACCATGAAGGTCAGCGTGCCGCCATCGGCTGCAGCGATTCCGCCGGAGACGGGAGCATCGACCATGGTGAGGCCAGCCGCTTCGGCATCCTTGGCGACTTGGCGTGCGGTAGCGACATCGATGGTCGAACAATCGATGAGGATCGCATCCTTGCTCGCATGCGGAATGACGCTTTCGGCATAAACGGAGGAGACGTGCTTGCCCGCAGGGAGCATCGTGACGACCGCATCCGCGCCCTTGACCGCGTCGGCGGCGGTTTTTGCAATGGTGCACCCATTGCCTTTGGCGCGATCGAGCGCTTCCTCGGACAAATCGAACGCTGCGACCTCATGCCCGGCATTCACGAGGTTGGCGGCCATGCCGCCGCCCATGTTGCCGAGCCCGATAAATGCGACTTTCGACATGATCGCTCTCCTTACTTGCCCGTCCACTCGCCCGGGCGTTTCTCCACGAAGGCCTTCATACCCTCTTTCTGGTCCTGCGTCCCGAACAGGCCGTGGAAGAGGCGGCGTTCGAAGTTGATGCCTTCGGCCAGCGTCATTTCGTAGGCGGCGTTGACCATTTCCTTGTTCGCCATCGCGGCGAGCGGGGCCATCGAGGCGATGGTCTCGGCAGTCTTCATGGCTTCATCGATCAGATCGTCGGTGGGGACGACCTTGGCGACGAGGCCCGAGGACAGCGCTTCTTCCGCCCCCATCATCTCGCCCGTCAGGCACATGTGCATGGCCTTCGCCTTGCCGATGGCGTGCGTGAGGCGCTGCGATCCGCCCATGCCGGGCGTCACGCCCAGCTTGATCTCGGGCTGGCCGAACTTGGCGGTGTCGGCGGCGATGATGAAATCAGCCATCATGGTGACTTCGCACCCGCCGCCCAGCGCATAGCCTGCGACCGCGGCGATCCATGGCTTGCGCGTCGCGGTGATCTTTTCCCAGCCCTTGAAGAAGTCCGACTTATACATGTCGGCAAAGGACTGGTCCTGCATTTCCTTGATGTCGGCGCCTGCGGCAAAGGCCTTTTCGGAACCCGTAAGGACGAGGCAGCGCTGGCTGTCATCGGCATCGTACGCGGCGAACGCGTCCTGCAGTTCGGACAGCACTTGGCTGTTAAGCGCATTCAATGCCTTGGGGCGGTTCAACGTGACGAGGGTGACGGCACCCTTCTGTTCGACGAGGATGGTTTCGTAGCTCATGCGCATTTGCTCCTAGTCCAGCGGCGTCCATTTTTCATCCGCGGGCAGCGGCTCGAAGAAGGCATCAACCTCTTCTTCGCTGATGTCCGCGGGATCGGACGGTTGCCATTGCGGTTTCTTGTCTTTCTCGATCAGCAGGGCGCGCACGCCTTCCGCGAAATCGGGGTGATAGATCAGGCGCACCATGATACCGTATTCCATCTCCATCTCGTCGACGAAATGGAGCTGTTTGGGGCTCTCGGTCAGCAGTTTTAGGCTGACCTTGCAGGCCATCGGCGACTTGGTGCGCAAAGTCGCGGCTTCCGCCGCTGCCCATTCATCGCCATCGGCTGCGCCGGCATCGAGCGCTGCGAGGATCTCCTCGAGTTCGTCCGACGCGAAATACGCGTTGATCTTGTCGAGGTTGCCCATGATCCGCGCTTCAGGCGGGTCGGGTTCGGCATGTTCATCGAGGATCGCCTGGACGCGGTAGGGATCGTCCATGATCGCCTTCTTCACGTCTTCGAGGCGCTCGGACGGGATGTAATGGGTGGCAAGGCGCAGCGCCTTGCATTCGGCACCATCAAGCCGCGCGCCTGTGAGCGCCAGGAACTGGGCGAGGCGGCCGCGCAAGCGCGACAGGTAACGCCCGCCGCCGACATCGGGGAAAATTCCGATCGTGGTTTCGGGCATCGCGAAGACGGTGTTTTCGGTCGCGACGCGGTAGCGGCAGGGACAGGCGATCCCGACGCCGCCGCCCATCGTGATGCCGTCCATGAAAGCGACGCCCGGCTTGCGGTACGTATACTCAAGGTGGTTCAAGCGATATTCGTCGGCGAAGAAGGCACGCGCGGCGCGGCCCTGGCCTTCGACCGACTTGACGATGCTGACCACATCGCCGCCGGCGCAAAACCCGCGGCCTTCGGCATGGTCGATCAGGATGATCCGCACCTCGGGGTCGTCGCGCCATTCTTCGAGCGCAGCGGTCATGTCGAGACACATCTCGCGGGTCAGCGCATGGATGGCCTTGGGGCGATTGAGGCGAAGGCGGCCGGCGGCGCCTTGCTTGTACGTCAGTACGTCTTTTTCGGTGGTCATGGCATCCATTATGGCATCATCGCGTAGCGGCCGGGGGCAGGTTCGATCCCGTCCTTGATCTTGCGGGCGGCGACCTTCTTGCCGCTACCCTTGCTGTCGAGCCAGCCGGTCCAGTGCGGCCACCAGCTGCCGTCATGCTGCTTGGCCTTTTCGAGCCATGCATCGGCGCTTTCCGGGAGTTTCTTTCCGCCGGTCCAGAAGCCGTGCTTGTTGCGATGGGGCGGATTGATGACGCCCGCATTATGGCCCGAACCGCCAAGAATGAATTCGGCCCCCATGTTGCGGGCGCCGCGATAGACCGCGTCCCACGCCGACACGTGATCGTCCTTCAGCGCGATGACCATCATCGGCGTCTCGATCTTGGCAAGATCGATGGGAACGCCGCCGACTTCGAAGCCCGCCGGTTCGGCCAACTTGTTGTCGTGCAGGAGATCGCGGTTGTAGCTCTTGAGGAACGCCGCCGGAATGCGCGCGCCATCTTCGAACCAATAGAGCAGGTCGCTCGGCGGGGCGGGCTTGTCGAGGAGATAGTGGTTGATCACGCTCGACCAGATAAGGTCGTTGGCGCGCATCGCCGCAAACAGGCGCTGCAGTTCCAGGCTGTCGATAAAGCCCTGCTGGGCGAGGTGATCTTCGAGCGCGTCGAGATGCCCTTCGTGGACGAAGGCCGACCAGTCGCGCATGTCGGAAAAATCGACGAGGCTGCCGATCAGCGTGGCGCTGTTGACGAGGTCGGCGCGCTTCTCGGCGGCGAGATAGGCGAGCGCGATGGCGACCAGCGTGCCGCCGAGGCAGAAGCTGAACAGGTCGGGCGCTTCGCCGGTGCGCTTCTTGACCGTCTCGGCAGCCGTGACGATGCCATTGAGAACATAGTCTTCGACGCCTTTGTCGGCCAATTCCTCGCCCGGATTGACCCAGCTGATGACGAAGACGGTGCGCCCTTCTTCGACCAGCCATTTCACGAACGACTGCGAGGGATCGAGGTCGATCATGTAATAGCGGTTCACCAGCGGCGGCACGTAGAGCAACGGCTCGGCAGCGACCTTTTCGGTGGCCGGCCTATACTGGATCAGCTGGAACAGTTCGTTTTCGAACACGATTTCACCGGGGGTGGCGGCGATCGTCTTGCCCTTCTCGAAGGCATCGGGATCGCTGCGGCGCTGGACGATGCCCTTGCCGCTCATTGCGTCCTCGAGGAAGTTGGCGAAGCCGCCGACGAGGTTGGCACCCTTGGTCTCTACCGTGCGCTGGACCACGTCGGGATTGGTTATGGCGTAGTTGGCGGGCGAAATGGCGTTCAGATACTGGTCGAGCAGGAAGCGGCTCATCGCCTGTGCCTTTTCGTCGCCATCGGCCAGGCCGACGATGTCGCGCATCTGTTCGGACGCCAGCAAATATGCATCGCGAAGCGCGCGGTAAAAGGGATCGTCTTGCCAGTCGCTGCCACGGAAGCGGCGGTCGCGCGGGGCTTCGCCGGGCTCGTTGGATAGCGTCTTCTGCCAGAATTCGCCCCATTGCTGCGCGGCGTTCATCTGGATCGCCATCAGATCGGCGGGGCGCGCGGCGAGGCTCATCGCCATCTTGCCGCTGGCCTCCGCAATGGCGAACGGATCGAAGGGCAGGGTAGGGCGCTTGACGCCCGTCTGCGCCATCATGGCGTCGGCCGCCGCCGCCATCTGGCGCGCGATATCGGTCATCGTCTCGTTCATGACAGCTACTGCCTGAGCATTTCGCGGCTGACGATCAGCCGCATGACCTGGTTGGTGCCCTCGAGGATCGAATGAACGCGAAGGTCGCGCCAGAAGCGCTCGATCGGGTAATCCTGCAAGTAGCCATAGCCGCCGTGCAGCTGCAGTGCGCGATCGACGACCGAGGATCCGGTATCGGTGGCAAGTCGCTTGGCCATCGCGGCAAACTTGGTCTTGTCGGGCGCATTCTCGGTCACTTTCACCGCAGCCGCATAGAGAAGCGTGCGCGCGGCCTGCAGTTCGGTTTCCATGTCCGCCAGCATGAACTGGGTGTTCTGGAAGTCGGCGATCGCCTTGCCGAACTGGTGGCGATCCTTGGTGTAATTGATTGCCTCGTCGAGACAGCGCTGCGCCCCGCCAAGCGAGCAGGCACCGATATTTAGGCGACCGCCGTCCAAGCCCATCATCGCCATGCGAAAGCCCTCGCCCTCGCCGCCGAGACGGTTGGAGACGGGCACGCGGACGCTGTCGAAATTGACCTGCGCGGTGGGCTGCGAATGCCAGCCGAGTTTCTTTTCGTTGGCGCCGAAGGAGACGCCTTCCATGCCCTTTTCGATGACGAGCGCGGTGATGCCCTTGGGTCCCGGCTCGCCGGTCCGGGTCATCACGACGTAGATCTCGTTCTTACCGCCGCCAGAGATGAACGCCTTCGAGCCCGAGACGACATAATGGTCGCCGTCGAGCACCGCCTTAGTCTTGAGCGCGGAAGCGTCCGAGCCCGACGAGGGTTCGGTAAGGCAATAGCTCGCCATCTGTTCCATCGGGATCAGGCTGGGGAGATATTTCTCTTTCAGCGCATCGTCGCCGAAGCGGTCGATCATCCAGGCGCACATATTGTGGATCGAGATGAAGGCGCTGGTCGAAGGGCAGCCATAGGCCATGGCTTCCATGATCAGCGCGGCCTCGAGACGGCCAAGGCCGATCCCGCCGCCTTCTTCCGAAACGTAAATTGCGCCGAACCCGAGCTCGGCAGCCTGCCGGATCGCGTCGACGGGGAAGATATGTTCCTCGTCCCACTTTGCGGCGTGCGGGGTGATCTCGTCGGCGGTGAATTTCTGCGCCATTTCGAAGATCTGGCGTTGATCGTCGGTAAGGTCGAATTGGGTCATGGGCGCGCCACTAACACCGCGCCGGAGCGAAGTGAATAAGGATTAGGGGCAGGGCAGGTAAACGGTGCGGGCGGAGCGGTCGTCGGGCCAGCGCACCAGATTGCCGGCTTCGAAATCGACGCGCTCGGCAGCGCCATCGGGCGCCGTGAAGCGAAAGCTGTCGTCATCGATGATTTCGGCCAGCGTCAGCAATTCGCCGCGATAGGCGAAGCCGACATCGGTCACCTCGATCATTTCGTCCATGTAAAGATTGTCGGTGCTGCAGTCGGCAGCGGTGACGGCGTAGGCGCCGACATGCGCCGCAAGCGCCGAGCGGTCCGTAAGGTCATGCATGCCTTCGACCAAAGCCTCTTCGCGGCCCGCTTCTTCGCCGCAGGCTGCCAGCAAGGCCAAAGGCAGCAGGATCAGCCGGGGCACTTGTTGTATTCCAGCGCGGTGGGCATTTGCGGGTCACCGCTGTCGCGCCGCGTCAGGCTCTGGCCATCCGCCTGCGCATCGAGCGTGATTGTCCGGCTCCAGCGTTCGCCCTCGCCGGCAAAGTCGAACGCGGCGACAAGACGACCCTCGTCTATCTCTTCAACCTCAACCAAGGCCGCCGAAGATTCATAGAAGCGAATGCTGCGCGGTCCGATTTCCATTCTTCCCTTGGCATCGCCGCGCGTCGCGTCGCAGTCATTGGGGGTCAGGCCCCATATACCCTGCAATAGTGCAGGGATGGTCGCTTCGGCGGTTTGTTCGAGGCGGTTTTCCATCGAAGGGGAGGAGTCGGCGGGCAACGAATCTTCGATCGACAGCTCGTTTTCAGGCCCAGCCTCCTGATCGGCGCAGGCGCCGAGCGTGATTAGCGGCAAAGCCGCCAGCAAGATTGTTCTATTCATTCTCTACTAACGCCTCCGCTTCGATTTCGACTCGCCATTCCTCCCGGAGAAGGCTGGCAACGACTACCATCGTCGCAGCCGGGCGCGTGTCACCAAAAAATTCGGCATGGACCTCCCCAATGGAGTCGCCATCGGCGGGATCGGTGATGAACATGCGCGTGCGCACGACGTCGGCAGCGCTGCCGCCTAGCTCCTCGATGGCCTTCACCGCAATCTCGAAGCAGCGACGGGTCTGCGCGGCAGCATCGCCGGGGGTGGAGGAGCCGTCTTCCTCGACCGGCCCGGTGCCAGCGACGACAATCCGGTCGCCCTTGCGAACAGCGCGGCTGAAGCCGTATTTGGCCTCGTAGGGCGAGGTGCCGTGGGCGTGCTTCTTGGTCATGGCCTTACCGCATACAAGATGAAGCGGCAGCGCCGCGAGTCATTTGCTTCCCGCCCCGATTGGTCTCCTGAGACCAATCGGTGGTTCGCGAAAAAGCCGTCCCCCGGACGGCTTTTGTCGCTCACCCCATCGTCGGGATGACGAACGCTTCTTTATGGTCACCGGCCGCCGAGCCGTCGGGCCAGCGCTGGGTGACCTTCTTGGCCTTGGTCCAGAATCGAATGCCGTCGGGGCCGTGCTGGTCGATGTCGCCAAAGCCCGAGCGCTTCCAGCCGCCAAAGGTGTGATAGCTGACGGGCACCGGGATGGGCACGTTGACGCCGACCATGCCGACATTGACGCGCGCCGCGAATTCGCGCGCGGCGTGGCCGTTGCGGGTGAAGATTGCGACGCCGTTACCATACTGGTGGTCGCTCGGCAGGCGCACGGCTTCATCAAAGCTGTCCGCGCGCACCATCTGCAGGACGGGACCGAAAATCTCTTCCTTGTAGCTTTCGAAGTCGGGCTTCACGTGATCGAATAGCGTCGGGCCGACGAACCAGCCGTCAGTGCCCTGCAGTTCGAGCCCGCGCCCGTCGATGACCAGCTCGCCGCCCTCGGCTTCGCACTTGGCGATCCAGTTTTCGACCGTCTGCTTGTGCTGTTCGGTCACCACGGGGCCGTAATGCGCGTCGGGATCGGTCGACACACCAACCTGCAGCCCGTTGATTGCAGGGATCAGCTTTTCGCGCAGCCGTTCGGCCGTGTCTTCGCCGACGGGGACGACGACCGGGAGCGCCATGCAGCGTTCGCCCGCCGAGCCAAAAGCCGCGCCGGTGAGATCGTTGACGACCTGGTCGAGATCGGCATCGGGAAGGACGACGCCGTGATTCTTTGCCCCGCCAAAGGCCTGGACGCGTTTCCCGTTCCGCGTGCCACCTGAATAAATGTATTCGGCAATCGCTGAGGAGCCAACGAAGCTGATGCCCTTGATGTCGGGATGCTCGATGATCGCATCGACCATTTCCTTGTCGCCATGCACGACATTGAGGATGCCATCGGGCAGGCCCGCTTCCTTCATCAGTTCAGCAAGCCGCATCGGGACGCTGGGGTCTTTTTCGCTAGGCTTGAGGATGAAGGCGTTGCCGACCGCGATGGCGGGGCCGAACATCCACATCGGGATCATCGCGGGGAAGTTGAACGGCGTGATACCCGCACCGATGCCGAGCGGCTGGCGCATCGAATAGACATCGATGCCCGGGCCCGCGCCCTGCGTATATTCGCCTTTGAGCAAATGCGGGATGCCGCAGCAAAATTCGATGACGTCGAGCCCGCGCTGCACATCGCCCTTCGCATCGGCGATGACCTTGCCATGCTCGCTCGACAGCAGCTCGGCGAGCTCGTCCATATGCGCTTCGACGAGCTCCTTGAACTTGAAAAAAACGCGCGCGCGCTTTTGCGGGTTGGTCGCGGCCCAGGCGGGCTGCGCGGCTTTGGCGGCGTCGACGGCCTTGTTCAGCAGATCGGCATCGCCAAGGCCGACTTCGGCCTGCTGCTTGCCTTCGGACGGGTTCCAGATCGGGTGCTGGCGGGACGAACCGCCGACGTGGCTGCCATTGATGAAATGGTCGATGCTGCGCATGGAAAAAGACACTCCTAGATTCGATTTTCGGCCTTCCCCTAGCCAACGCACGAGCAACATGCCAGTTCAAGCGCAAAGGAGATTGCCCATGCGTACCGTGTTGCTTGCCGCCACCCTTCTCACCGCGCCCGCTTTGGCCACCGATCATCACGGCGGCGGCGATATGCAGCACCACGGCCACGCCATGCATGCCGAGCGTGATGCGGCGCTGCTCGCGCTGTCCGAGGACGTAAGCGAGGACCGGCTGCGCGCCGATATCGACACGCTGGTGGGCTTTGGCACGCGCCACACCCTGTCGAGCCAGACCGATCCAAACCGCGGTATCGGCGCGGCGGTGCGCTGGGCCGAGGCAAAGTTTGCCGAAATGGGGCTTGAGGCAAGCCAGGTTTGCGATGTCGTGACCGGCGACCGCATCCCCGAACCCACGCGCGTGTGCAGCGCGATCGGGATCCAGCGCGGCACCGAACGACCCAACGACGTGATCATCATGACCGCGCATATAGACAGCCGCGTGACCGATGCGATGAACTTCACCGACGATGCGCCGGGCGCCAACGATGACGGATCGGGCACGGTAGCGGTCATCGAAGCCGCGCGGCTGCTCAGCCCCAAGGCCTTCGACGCCACGATCATCTATGCCACGCTGGCGGGCGAGGAGCAGGGATTGTTCGGCGCCAGGATCCTGGCCGCCTATGCCAAGGCGCAGGGCTGGAACGTGATCGCCAATCTCAACAATGACGTGATCGGCAATAGCTGCGGTTCGGATGGCCACTGCGATGCCGATCATGTGCGGGTCTTTTCCGAAGGACCGCGCACCGATGGCTATGGCGATGATCTCGCCGCGCAGCAGCGCCGCCGCGGCGGCGAGAACGACGCGCCGAGCCGCAACCTCGGGCGTTACCTCGACACGCTCGCCGATCGGCTGCCGCAGATCGGGCTCGACGTGCGTCCGATCTGGCGGACCGATCGCTGGGGCCGCGGGGGCGACCATATCGAGTTCCTCAATGCCGGCTATCCCGCGATCAGGTTTGCGGTTGCGGTCGAGGATTACGATCACCAGCACCAGGACCTGCGCGTCGAAGATGGCGTGACTTACGGCGATACGCCAGACGAGATGGACTTTGCCTATCTCGCCAAGGTGACGCGGCTGAACATTGCCGCACTGGCTGAGTTGGCGAGCGCGCCGCCGCCGCCAACCGACGTACGGGCCGCCGGCGCCGTCCAGACATCGACCACGCTGCGTTGGCAGCCGGTCGCCGGCGCCGATCATTAT
This sequence comes from Sphingomicrobium marinum, assembly GCF_026157105.1. Taxonomy (GTDB): domain Bacteria; phylum Pseudomonadota; class Alphaproteobacteria; order Sphingomonadales; family Sphingomonadaceae; genus Sphingomicrobium; species Sphingomicrobium marinum. Next base: position 1,919,274 of record NZ_JANPVQ010000001.1, on the reverse strand, counting down.
CGTATCGCCTGGCGACGCACAGATGCGTCCAATTGGAGCGATGAGCATCGTCGTGCCGGCTCCGATGCATGCACGGCGGAAGGCTGCGAATATGTGCTCGAAGGCATTCGCGTCGACGACTGGATCTTCGGCGTCGGCTCGGTTTCGGACGAAGGCCATCACAGCCCCGTGGTCAGCGCCGTACCCGGCGGAGATTGGGCAACGATCGATCAAGAATGAGGTGATAACAGCGTTATCGGAAATCGCGTAAACCGCTTGTAAAACGGTCGTCTTGCCGACTCTTTGACGCGAAACTGCGAATTTATTGCGACCTTTCCGCAACGCCTTTGCAAAACTGCCACTCTGTCTCGATTAGAGACTCGAAAGCGGTTGACCATTGCCCGTTCGACCGAAACCGTGGGTGTGCTCACAAACACCTTGGGGAAGGGGATTACATGATTGGTAAACTGACTCTGCTCGCGACGGCCGCGGGTGTAATGACGGTTGCGAGCGCGGCGCCTGCTGCTGCTGCACCGAAATACATTCCGAACCAGTATATTTGCACGTTCGACGCCAGCGTTGCTGCCGCCGACGTCGACCGTCGTTCGGCCCGCGCCGTGGCAGCGCTGGGTGGCAGAAAGCTGCACAGCTACAAGCACGCGATCAAAGGATTTGCCGTGCGCCTTCCCAACGCCAATGCCAATCCGCAGGCAATGCTGAAGCGCAACGGTTTTTCGGTCGACAGCTGCGAAATGGACCAGGAAGCAACACTGGTATTTCCGGTAAAGGCCAAGGCACCGGGCGGGAAGCCTGGTAAGCCGGACAAGCCGGGCAAGCCGCCCAAGGATGGCGGTGGTGACCCGACCGATCCGCCGGCAAGCGATCCGCCCACCAGCCCGAGCCAGAGCACGCCGTGGGGTATCGCCCGCGTCAATGGCGGTGTTTCGGGTGCGTCCGGCACGGCATGGGTGCTCGACACCGGCATCGCCGATCACTGGGACCTCAACGTCGACTATTCGCGCGCCTTCACGGCGTTCAATGACGACGCCAAGGATCGCCAGGGTCACGGCACGCACGTCGCCGGCACGATTGCCGCGATCGACAACGGCTATGGCGTCATCGGCGTTGCCGCCGGTGCGACCGTGGTCCCGGTCAAGGTGCTCTCCGACAGCGGTTCGGGCAGCTACTCGGGCGTGATTGCCGGCGTCGATCATGTCGCGGCCAACGGTTCGAACGGCGATGTCGCCAACATGAGCCTTGGCGGTGGCTACAGCCAGTCGCTCAACGACGCAGTTAGCGCTGCGGCGGCGACCGGCGTGAAGTTCTCGCTCGCCGCGGGTAACGAAAGCACCTCGGCCACGACCAAGAGCCCGGCCAGCGCCGAAGGCGACAACGTCTACACGGTGAGCTCGTTCGCGAGCGGCGACAACTGGTCGAGCTTCTCGAATTACGGCAACCCGCCGGTCGATTACGCGGAACCGGGTTCGTCGATCCGTTCGACCGTTCCAGGTAGCGTCTACAACGGTAAGGACAATGCTTATGCGACCTATTCGGGTACCTCGATGGCCGCGCCGCATCTGGCAGGCCTGATGCTGCTGGGCAATGTCCGCACCGACGGCACGGTCAACGGCGATCCGGACGGCAACCCCGATCCGATCGGCGTCCGCTAAGCCAACGCAGCAAAAGCTGAAAACAGGGAAGGGCCGGCGTTCGCGCGGGCCCTTTTCTTATGCGACGTTCGCAGGTGCAGCGACGTATTTCCGCCGCGTTTTTGTGACGTTTATGTCACCGGTTGCATAATCGACAGCCTCGTCACTTTTTGCCCCCGATCGCCCTTGACGATCCACCGCTGCAGCGGAACTCTCCCACTCCTCAAGTCACATGAGTTAGGGGAAAATCATTGCAAAAGATTCTGTTGTGGGCCGCCAGCGTATCGGCGGTAGCGGTTGCTGCTCCGGCTGTTGCCGCACCCAAGGCCATTCCGGGCCAGTTTATCTGCCAGTTCGACGATAGCGTTTCGGCCTTCGAGGTCGACCGTCGTTCGGATCGTGCTGTTGCTGCCCTGGGTGGGCAGAAGCTGCACGCCTACAAGCATACCATTCGCGGCTTCGCGGTGAAGCTGCCAAGCGAAAATGCCAATCCGCAGGCGATGCTCAAGCGCAACGGCTTCTCGGTCGAGAGCTGCGAGCAGGACCAGCTTGCGACGCTCAACTTCCCCGTAAAAGCGAAGGCGCCGCCTCCGGGCAAGGGTCCGGGTGGTGGTGGTGACACCACGCCGCCGCCGCAGGAAACGCCGTGGGGCATCACGCGCGTTGGTGGCGGGGCTACCTATACCGGCGGCAATGTTGCGTACGTCCTCGATACGGGCGTCGATTTCGATCACGAAGACCTCAATGTGAATGTCGCCGATTCGGTCAGCTTCGTGAAAGGCGATGCGGACGATTATAACGGTCACGGCACGCACGTTGCTGGCACCATCGCAGCAATCGATAACGATCGCGGTGTGATTGGTGTTGCTGCCGGCGCAACCGTCGTCTCGGTACGCGTCCTCGACCGTCGCGGCTCGGGCAGCTACTCGGGCATCATCGCCGGTGTCGACCATGTCGGTGCCGTCGGCAATAATGGCGATGTCGCCAATCTCAGCCTCGGCGGCGGCAAGTCCGACGCACTAAACGATGCAGTGGTTGCGGCGGCTGCTGGTGGCATCAACTTCGTGCTCGCGGCCGGCAATGAGTCGACCGATGCGAACACCAAGAGCCCGGCTAGTGCGAATGGCGCCAACGTCTACACGATCGCGTCGAGCACGAGCACCGATGGCTTCTCGTCCTTCTCGAATTACGGGCAGCCGCCGATCGATTATATCGAACCCGGCTCGTCGATCCTGTCGACCTACAAGGATGGCGGGTACGCCACCTTGTCGGGTACGTCGATGGCCGCCCCGCACGCTGCCGGCCTCCTGCTGTGGGGCAACATCAGCAATGGTGGCAGCATCACCGGCCCGGACGGTGACAGCTATACAGTCGGCGTTCGCTAGAATTTGACCGATATGAAGGAAAGGGCCGGCGTTCGCGTCGGCCCTTTTCTTTTTGCGCTTCGCATTGAACGAAACTCGGGGCTCACCCATTGATGCTTCATGGCACGCAAACAAGAAGGGCTGCCGAGCCCGCAGCAAATCCTAGACTTCATCGAACGTTCTGACAGCAAGGTCGGAAAGCGCGAGATCGCCAAGGAATTCCGCCTCAAGGGGCAGGAGAAGATCGGCCTCAAACGTCTGCTCAAGGACATGGCGGACGAAGGGCTGATCGATCATTCGCCTGGTCGCGCCTTCCACAAGATGGGCGGTGTCCCGCGGGTCACCGTGCTGCGCGTCGTCTCGACCGATGATGGCGAGGTATGGGCCGAACCGGAGCAATGGTCGGCCGAAACACCCAAACCGAAGTTGCGCATTGTCGAACGCGGCCGGCAATCTGCGCTGGCGGTCAACGACCGGGTGCTGGCGCGGACCGAAGAGCGCGGCAAGGGCCATGTCGCGCATGTCATGAAAAAGCTGGCGCGCTCGGCAGAAATGCTGATGGGCGTCGTGCGGCAGGAAGGCAGCCGATACTTTCTTGCGCCGATCGACAAGAAGCAGCGTACGCATTTCCTGCTGCGCGATTTGAACGGCGCGGAGGTCGGCGACCTCGTGCTCGCCGAACCGGCCAGCAAGGGACGCAACCCGGCCGCAAACGTCGATGCTGTCCTGGGCGATCCGTTCGCGCCCAAGAGCTTCAGCCTCATCGCCATCCACAAATACGGCATTCGCGACCGCTTCCCCGACAAGGTCATCAAGGAAGCCGAGAAGGTCGCCAAGCTCGACCTGGGTGACAATCGCGAGGACCTCACGCATTTGCCCATCGTCGCCATCGATCCCGAAGACGCGCGCGATCATGACGATGCGATCTGGGCAGAGCATGACGATGCCAAGGATAATCCCGGCGGCTACAAGGCGATCGTTGCGATCGCCGACGTCAGCTTTTACGTGCGGCCCGGTAGCGAACTCGATCGCGAAGCGCGCAAGCGCGGCAACAGCGTCTATTTCCCCGATCGCGTCGTCCCCATGCTGCCCGAGGAATTGTCGGCGGGCATTTGCTCTTTGAAGGAAGGCGTCGATCGTGCCGCCATGGCTTGCCACTTGCAGATCGACAGCGGCGGCAATCTCAAGAGCTATCGCTTCACCCGTGCCAAGGTACGTCTTGCAGCCAACATTGCCTATGAAGACGCGCAGGCCGCGATCGACGGAGAAAAGGATCGCGTCGATCCCGAATTGGTCGAAACCGCGCTCAAGCCGTTGTGGGACTGCTGGAAGGTATTGCTATCCGCGCGTGAAAGCCGCGAACCGCTCGATCTCGACCTGCCCGAACGCCGCGTCCAGCTCGACGAAAAAGGTCGCATCATGTCGGTCGCGCCGCGCGAGAGGCTCGATGCGCACCGCCTGGTCGAAGACTATATGATCGCCGCCAATGTCGCCGCCGCCAAGGCGCTTGAAAAGAAGAAGGCGCCGGTCATGTATCGGATCCACGAAGTGCCCGATCGCGAGAAGCTGACGGGTCTCAAGGACTATCTCGCCAGCCTCGATATCCCCTTCACGCTTGGCCAGGTGATCCGGCCGTCGACCTTCAACGCGGTCATCGACCGCACACCCGAAGATTCGCGCGAAGAAGTGATGATCCAAATTCTCAGGAGCCAGATGCAGGCACGCTATGGCGGCGAGCCGCTCGGCCATTTTGGGTTGGCGCTGGGCAGCTATGCGCACTTCACCTCGCCCATTCGCCGCTATGCCGACCTCATCGTGCATCGCTCGCTGGTCAACGTCTACAAGCTTGGGCCGGGCGGACTACCCACCGAGGACGCCAACGAGATCGACGCCGTCGGCGAGCTCATCTCGGGGCTCGAGCGCCGCGCGATGGAGGCCGAGCGCGATACGATCGATCGCTATGTCGCGGCCTACCTCGCAGATCAGGTCGGGCAGATCGTGCGCGCCAAGATTACCGGCGTGCAGCCCTTCGGCTTCTTTGCGACGGTCGAGGATCTTGGCGGCGACGGGCTGGTTCTCGCCAAGACGCTGGGCCGCGAATATTTCCGCTACGACGAGAAAACGCAGGCGTTGATCGGCGATGACAGCGGCGACACCTACAAACCCGGCATGAGGCTCGAACTCAAGCTGGTCGAGGCCGATCCGGTTTCGGGCGCGCTACGCTTCGAACTCCCCGAAGGCAGCTATGGCGGCGATGCCAACGATCGCGGTCATCGCGGCCGGCCCAAGGGCAAGGGCGGCAGGAGCGATGGCAGGGGCGGCGGCAAGAAAAGGCGTGATCGCGGAAAGCCCAAGGGCGGACCTAAGGGCAGGGCGCGCAACAAGTGAGGAGATAGCCCGTTGGCAACAACAAGAAAGCAGGAATTGCCAACGGAGTTATTGAATGACCCTTCCCACCATCGCCTTCATCAACGGATCGATCCGCAAGGCAAGTTTCAACCGCCGCATCGGCAAGGCCATCACCAGGATGGTCGAGGATCGCGTCACGATCCACGAAGTTCCGATCGCCGACCTTCCGCTATACAACCCCGAAATCGATAATGACGACGACCGACCGAAAGCTTGGGCCACTTTCCGCGATGCAATCGACCAGACCGATGGCGTGCTGTTCTCCAGCCCCGAATGGAATCGCTCGCTTACCGGCGCGCTGAAGAATGCCATCGATGTCGGCTCGCGCCCGTACGGCAAAGGCGCGTTGGTCGGCAAACCCTGCGCGGTCTACTCGGCGACGCCCGGATCGACCGGGGCGCTGGGCGGTACGCTTGCCATCCTGCCCTGTTTCAAGACGCTCGACATGCCCGACATGGGGCAGCCCGAAGCCTATTATGGCGGCGTCAATGACGACAAGATCGACCTCGACGGTACCATCAACGACGATGGGCTCAAGCGCGAGGTCGAGAAATTCGCCAAGGCCTTCGCCAACCACATCGAACAGATGGTGCGCGGCGGCAGCGAACACGCGCAATGACGGCTAGACGACTCTAGCGGTTGACGGTGCGGCGGCACACTGACAGGCTGAATTCTCACATTTCAGCAGGGAGGTCACATGCCGCATCGTTTCCACATCACCAAGGACAAGAAGGGCGAGTTCCGCGTTTCCTTCAACTATAATTCGGAAAAGATTTTCTGGACCGAAGGCTACAGCTCGAAGAGCTCGGCGAAGAACGCGATCGACTCGATCCTCAAAAACGGTCCTGGTGCCGAAGTGGTCGACGAAAGCTAGCTCCTCTGCCTTACTAAATCAGAAGCCCCGGTTCGCGCCGGGGCTTTTTCTTTTGGGGCCTTGGAACCGTCATCTTCGAGAACCATTGTTCAAATAAGTCGAACAAAGGAGACTGTCGATGCCCCGCCTCATCCCCACCCATGATGTTCCCGATCTGGATCTACCGCTGATCGATGGCGGTCGATTCAGCCTGTCCGCTGATGGCGGGGACTATCTGACCATCCTCGCATTCTATCGCGGCAAACATTGTCCGCTGTGCCGCAAGTGGCTCCAGGAACTGAACGGGCTTGTCGATGACTATGCCGAACGCGGCATCAAGGTCGTCGCCCTGTCGATGGATGGGGAAGAACGCGCGCAGATCGCGCGCGACGAATGGGACATCGACAACGTGCCGATTGCTTATGATCTCAGCGAAGACGAAGCGCGCTCCTACGGCCTCTACATCAGCAACAAGCGAGACGGATCGGAAGAACCGGAGCGTTTTTCCGAGCCGGGCACGTTCCTCATTCATCCCGATCGCACGCTCTACGCGGTCACCCTGCAATCGATGCCCTTCACGCGGCCGAGCTTCAAGGAGCTGCTGGGCGCGCTCGATTTCGTGAAAGACAAGAACTACCCGCCGCGCGGTACGGTCGAATAGGCGCTAGAGCTTGGGCAGCGTGACGCCCTGCTGGCCCATATATTTGCCGGCGCGGTCCTTGTAGCTGGTTTCGCAGCGCTCGTTCCCCTTGAGGAAGAGGAACTGGCAGGCGCCTTCGTTGGCGTAGATCTTGGCGGGGAGCGGGGTGGTGTTGGAAAATTCCAGCGTCACATGGCCTTCCCAGCCGGGTTCGAGCGGTGTGACGTTTACGATGATGCCGCAGCGCGCATAGGTCGATTTGCCTAGGCAGATGACGAGCACGTCTTCGGGGATGCGGAAATATTCGACCGTCCGCGCGAGCGCAAAGCTGTTGGGCGGGATGATGCAGCAATCGGTCTGCTTGTCGACGAAACTGTTGTCGGCGAAATTCTTGGGATCGACGACCGCACTGTCGATATTGGTGAATATCTTGAATTCGTCGGCAACCCGCGCGTCATAGCCATAGCTCGACAGGCCGTAGCTGATATTGCCCTCGCGCCGCTGCGCCTCGACGAAGGGTTCGATCATGCCGTTCGTCTGTGATTGTTCGCGAATCCACTTGTCGGAAAGAATGCTCATGGCTGCATGGTGTGGCGGACAAATCCTATCCACGCAAATGTGAAACTTATCCACAATCTGCCCACCGAAATTTTTAGGCTAGCCCGCACAGCCGCATTTTCTGATATATAGGATCGTCCCATGGCAGAGATTGTTTCGATCGGTTCGGGCGAGGAGCCCGACAAGCAGCAGACCCTACCCCAGAATATCGAGGCGGAAGCCGCGCTCCTCGGCGCGCTGATGATCGATAATAGGCTGGTCGAAGACGTGCAGATGAAGCTGCGCGCCGAGCATTTCTTCGAACCGCTCCACGGGCGCATCTACGAACAGATCCTCAAGCTGACCGACCGCAACATGGTCGCCAACCCGGTGACGCTGAAGCCGCTGTTCGAAGCGGACGAGGCGATGAAGGAACTGGGCGGGCCGGCCTATCTCGCCAAGCTGACGGGTAGTGGCGCCAGCGTGATCGGCGCGCGCGATTTCGCGGCGCAGATCTATGACCTCGCGCTGCTACGCGCACTGGTCGATGTCGGCCGCGACATGGTCGAGGATGCGCTCGACACGTCCGAAGAAGTCGCGCCATTGGAACAGGTCGAACGCGCCGAAACCGCGCTCTACCGCGTCGCCGAAGAAGGCGGGGCGGACGGCAAGGCCAAGAGCTTTGGCGATGCCTCGAAGGTCGCGATCGAAATGGCCGAAAAGGCGCTGAATTCGGGCGGGCACCTCAGCGGGATCACCACCGGGATCGAGGGCGTCAATTCCAAGATCGGCGGCCTGCACCACTCGGATCTGCTGATCCTCGCTGGACGTCCTGGCATGGGCAAGACCTCGCTTGCCACCAACATGGCCTTTGCCGCCGCGCAGCGCTTCGTGCGCGACATGGAAGACGGCATCGAGGAGAAGAAATCGGCGGGCGCGCCGGTCGCCTTCTTCAGTCTGGAAATGTCCGCCGACCAGCTGGCCACGCGTATCCTTGCCGAGCAATCGGGCATCTCTTCCGAAAATTTGCGCATGGGGAAGATTTCCAAGCAGGAATTCACCAACCTCGCGCGCGCTGCCGCCGACTTGTCGACGCTGCCGCTTTATATCGACGATACGCCGGGCCTCACCATCGCCGCGCTGCGCACCCGCGCGCGGCGGCTCAAGCGCCAAAAGGGCATCGGGATGGTCGTGGTCGATTATCTCCAGCTGCTCCAAGGATCGGGGCGCGGGTCGAACGACAATCGCGTGCAGGAAATCTCGGAGATTTCGCGCGGTCTCAAGCAGCTCGCCAAGGAACTCGACGTTCCGGTGCTGGCGCTGTCGCAGCTCAGCCGTGCGGTCGAGCAGCGCGAGGACAAGAAGCCGATGCTGTCCGATCTTCGCGAATCCGGCTCGATCGAGCAGGACGCGGATATCGTGCTGTTCGTCTATCGCGAGGAATATTACGTCAACGCGCGCGAGCCCAAAAAGCCGATCGAGGGCGATGATGCCGCGGTGTGGGAAGCCCATGAACAATGGTCGCGCGACATGGAACGCGTCTACCAGATGGCCGAGTTGATCGTCGCCAAACAGCGCCACGGCGCCACCGGCCGCGTGAAGATGAAGTTCGACGCGCGCGTGACGCGCTTCTCGGACGCGCCAATGGACGATACCTATGCGCCGGAGATGCGGGGGTAGTCGTATCCCTGCGCCAGTTTGTCGAGCGCCCTTTCCGTCGTCGATGCCACGCACTACGCTCCCGCGTATATCTTTGCGTCACGGAGAGTAATACATGAAAAAGCCACTGCTTGGCGGCACCGCCGCCGCGCTTGCCCTTGCTACGCCCGCTGCGGCACAAGATGGCGTGCCCGGGCCTGACGACGATCCGTTTATCTGGCTGGAAGACGCCCGCAGCGATGAAGCGCTCGCATGGGTTTCTGCCGAAAACGAGAAAACCGAAGCGGCGCTCTTCACCGATCCGCGGTTCGAGGAACTGCGCAAGGACGCCTACGATATCCTTACCGCCGATGACCGCGTGCCGGGCGTCTCGATCTGGCCGCAGGGTCTGATGAATTTCTGGCAGGACGATGAGAATCCCAAGGGGTTGGTGCGCTTCACGACGATGGAAAGCTACCGCACCGACGATCCCGATTGGGACGTGGTGCTCGATATCGATGCATTGGCTAAGGCCGAGGGGCGCGAGTGGGTGTATCGCGGCCTCAACTGCCTGCCGCCCGAGCGCAAATATTGCCTGTTGGCGCTGTCCGATGGCGGCAAGGATGCCAGCGAACTGCGCGAATTCGACCTCGAAAAGCGCGAATTCGTCGAGGGCGGTTTCTTCTTCCCCGAGGGGCTCGGCAGCGTCCAGTGGATCGACAAGGATACGGTCATCGTCACGCGCGACTGGGGTGACGGCACGCTGACCGAAAGCGAATATCCCTACGTCTCCAAGATCCTGAAGCGCGGCCAGTCACTCGACCAGGCGACCGAGATCTTTCGAGGGGAGCCCACAGACGTTTCGGCGGGGGCCTCGATCGTGCGCGATGGCGATTACGTGATCCAGGGCCGCATGGCCTCGCGCGGGCTCAATTTCCACGAGCGCGAATATTATTGGGAAGTCGATGGCAATTGGGTGAAGCTCGACATTCCCACAAAAGCCAATCCCGCCGGGATCGTCGATGGCCAGATGCTGCTGTCGCTCGACGTGCCGTGGGAAAGTGGCGGGGTCACCTATCCCGCCGACGCATTGCTTTCGACCGACCTCGAGGCCTTCAAGGCCAACCCGAACGGCGTGACATGGGAGCCGGTCTGGTTGCCCGCGGATCGCCAGACGCGGCGCGGCGCCAACTCCACCGCGGGCTCGATGTATGTCGGCGTGCTCGATAATGTGCGCGGGCGGGTCTACAAATATAATTATGTCGACGGTGCGTGGGTGAAGAAGCAGCTGCCGCTGCCCGACAATGCGACGCTCTCGATCGGCTCGGCCTCGGACGTCACCGACGAAGTGCTGCTCTATTCGACTGATTTCCTCAATCCGACCACGACCTGGTTCTACAATGGCGAGACCGACCAGCTCGAGCAGCTCAAGCAACAGCCCGAGCGCTTCGATGCCGACGGCTATGTCATCGAACAGATGGAAGCGACCAGCGCGGACGGATCGAAAATCCCCTATTTCGTGGTGCGCGCTGAAGACACGGTGATGGACGGTTCCACCCCCACGCTGCTGACGGGCTATGGAGGCTTCCAGGTCAGCCGTGTTCCCGCCTATCTGGGTTCCACCGGCAAGCTGTGGCTGGAGCGTGGCGGGGCCTACGTGCTCGGCAATATGCGCGGCGGCGGGGAGTTCGGGCCCGAGTGGCACCAGACCGCGATCCGCGAGAACAAGCAGCGCACGTGGGACGATTTCATCGCCATTGCGCAGGAGGTAGTCGATCGTGGGCTGACCAGCCCCGACCATCTCGGCATTTCGGGCGGTAGCCAGGGCGGGCTTCTGGTGGGCACCGCCTTCACGCAGCGGCCTGATTTGTTCGACGCGGCGATCGTGGCGATCCCGCTGTTCGACATGCTGCGCTATCACGAGATCGGTCGCGGCGCCTCGTGGATCGGCGAGTATGGCGACCCGCGCATTCCCGAACAGCGCGAATGGATCGAACCCTATTCGCCCTACCAGAAGTTGGTGCCGGGGGCGCAGTTCCCCAAGGTGCTCTACGTCACCTCGACGGCGGATGATCGCACCCACCCGAGCCACGGCCGCAAGGCCGCCGCGAAGATGGACGCCAACGGCCAGCCCTATCTCTATTATGAGGACATGGTCGGCGGGCATTCGGGCGGTAACGATCCCGAGCAGCAGGCTAAGCTACTGGCGCTCCGCTACACCTACCTGATGCAGCAGCTGATGGATTAGGTTCCTCAGGGGCGGACTTTGGTTCGCCCCTAATGCTCTAGGCTGTCAGATCCGTTTCACACTTGCCGCAGATCTTCTCTGGCCAAGGCACAAACAACCCTCGCCGCAAGAGAAGCGGCTTTCCGCAATTTGGACATCGGAGTACATAAACCCCGATCCCAAAGACAAAAATGACCGTCATGAAGTGGCTTGTTCCGGCATCAGAACACCAAAGCATGAAGAGCGCGCTTCCGATCCCGATTATCAGTAAACCCCACGCTTTGAAGTAGGGGCTCACCCTAATCCTCGATCATATTCGGATCGCGCAGGCCCTGGCCGATATTTGCCCGGCACAATTCGGCTTCCACGCTGGTGACCGGATAGGCGCAATAGTCCGCGGCGTAATAGGCGCTGGGGCGGTGGTTGCCGCTGATGCCGACGCCGCCGAATGGGGCGGTCGAGGGGGCGCCGTTGGTAGGCTTGTTCCAGTTGATCACGCCGGCGCGCACATTGGCCCAGAACTTGTTGTAATTCTTGGGTTCGCGCGTCAGCACACTGGCGGCGAGGCCGAAGCGGGTGTTGTTGGCTTCCCTGATCGCCTCGTCGAAATCGCGGACGCGAATGAGCTGCAGGACGGGGCCGAAAATCTCCTCGTCCGGGCGATCGCGCACATTGGTGACGTCGATCAGCGCGGGGGTGAGGTAAGGGCGCTCCTCATAAGGGCGGTCGAGCCGCCGGATCGGCGTGCCGCCCTTCATCATGAGATTCATATACTGGTCCTGCACCTTGTCGGCGCTGGCATTGTCGATCAGCGGGCCCATGAAGGGCTGCGGATCGGCATGCGGGTGATCGACGATAATGCGGTCGATCAGGCGGAGCACTTCGTCGAGGATCCGCTCATGCCCTTCTTCGGACACGATCAGGCGGCGCGCGCAGGTGCAACGCTGGCCCGCCGAGAGATAGGCCGACTGGACGATAATCGCCGCGGCGGCGTGGATGTCCTTCATGTCCCACGCGACGAGCGGGTTGTTGCCGCCCGCTTCGATGGCGAGGATTTTCTGCGGCGTATCGGCAAAATGCTGGTGCAGAATCTTGCCGACATGCGCGCTGCCGGTGAACAGCAGGCCGTCGATGCCGGGATCGCTGGCGAGCGCCTTGCCAACCTCGGGCCCACCCTGCAGGCAGCGGATCACGCCTTCGGGCACGCCCGCTTCGTGATAGCAATCGACGAGGAATTGACCGCTCGCCGGGGTCTTTTCCGATGGCTTGAAGACGACCGCATTACCCGCCAGCAGCGCGGGCACGATGTGGCCGTTGGGCAGGTGCGCGGGGAAGTTGTACGGCCCCAGCACCGCGAGCACGCCGTGCGGCTTGTGGCGCACCGAAACCTTGTTGCCCATCGCCGCTTCGAGCTTCTTGTTGCCGGTGCGGTCGGACCAGGCGTTGGTGCTGATATCGACCTTGCCGATGACGGCGCCGACTTCGGTCTTGGCTTCCCAGAAAGGCTTGCCGGCCTCGCGCGCGATCAGGTCCGCGAAATCCTGTTCCTTCGAGCGCACGACATTGACGAAGCGCCGGAGCGTTTCGGCGCGGTAGGTGAAGGAGCGGGCCGCCCATTCCGCCCACGATGCCCGCGCCTTCGCGACTTCTTCGGCGGCATCGCCGGACTCACCTTCCCAGATGAGATCGCCGGTTGCAGGTTCGTGGGAGATTAATTTCATAGGTAAATTGCGGTTTGCAGAGGGCAGCGGCCCCGGTCAAGCACCCATCGCCTCGCCCATGCGACGAATGGCGTCGATCTTGTCGTATAACGGCTGCCAGTCGTCATTTTCGGCGATTGCATCCCAAATGGATTCAACTTCCTCGATGTGCATCGAACAGGGCGCCGTGTCGGACCAGTACGGATGGGAGCGGGCGTCCTTATTCGCGCGCCCTTCGAGCAATGTAGCGAGCTTGCGGAAGTCCTCGCCCGCATAGATGTCGCCGCCCGGATCGATGCCCCCGCGCCAGTCGAAGAAGAAGCGATCTATGAGCACGTCATTGGTGCCGAGCGCCGTCACAATCGATTGCGCAAGTTCGCGATCATCCTCGCCTGGCGCGACACCGAGCCGCTGTAGCAGCTTTTCGATCAGCGCCGCATCGAAGCGGTCGGTCCAGCGGTTTGCGATGGGTTGGAGGTCCTCGATCTCGCCGATGAGCGTGAGGCTGGAGCCCAGCTGGACCAGATCCCAGTGGATCGCCTCGGGCTGGCGGCCAAAGCTGTAGAGCCCCATTTCGTCGAAATAGGCGGCGGTGAAGCCTTCCTCCCACTTCGGCGTGAAGCGCCACGGGCCATAGTCGAAGCTCTCGCCGGTGATGGCGATGTTATCGCTGTTGAGCACGCCGTGGACAAAGCCCGCGACCATGTAGCTGGCGGCCAGTTCGGCGGTGGTGCTGGCGACAAGATCGAACAAGCGTAGGGCCCGCGCTTGCGTGTCGCCCTCTAGCGTTTCGCCGTAGAGCTGATCGAGGCAGTAATCGACCAGCCGGGAAAGATTGTCGCGATCCTGGTAGAAGGCGAGGCGCTGGAAGCTGCCGATGCGGATATGTCCGTGGGAAAGCCGCGTCATCACGCTGGAACGGGTGGGGGAGGGCTCGTCACCCCGCCACAACTGTTCGCCCGTTTCGTACAGCGCGAAGGTCTTGCTGGTGTTGACGCCCAGCGCCTCGAGCATCTCGGTGGCAAGGATTTCGCGCACGCCGCCCTTCAAGGTCAGGCGACCGTCGCCGCGCCGGCTCCACGGCGTTTGCCCGCTACCCTTGGTGCCAAGGTCGAGCAGCCGGTCCTTGTCGTCGCGCAGCTGCCCAAACAGGAAGCCGCGCCCGTCGCCAAGCTCTGGATTGTAATGGCGGAACTGGTGGCCGTGATAGCGCAGCGCGAGCGGTTTCTCGAGGTTTCCGGGTAGCGGCTCGAAGCGCCCGAAATGCTGTTCGCGCTCGGTCTCGTCTAGCTTGCCGAGCCCGACTTTGGCGGCATGGCGATGATTGAAGAAGCGCTCGATCGTCTTCGGATAATTGGCCGGATCGACCGCATCGTAAAAGTCCTCACCGAGCGACAGGATCGCCGGATCGGCACGATAGGGTTGCTCTGATGCCATGACCTCGCGATAGGGGAGGCGAAGGGAATCCGATAGTGGCCGCTTACAAAGACCGGTATTTCAACAGCGCCGACCTGGAGCTGAAGCTCCATTTTCGCGACTATGAAGGCCCGCGCGACAAACCGCCGATCCTGTGCCTTCCCGGGCTGACGCGAAATGCCAGGGACTTCGAGCCGGTGGCCGAGGCGTTCGCTGGCGACTGGCGGGTGATCTGCCTGGAATTTCGCGGCCGCGGCAAGTCGGAATGGGATCCCAAACCCGAACGCTACATGCCGCCGACCTACGCGGCGGACGTCACCAAATTCCTCGACGAGCAGGGCATTGCCGATGCGGTGTTCGTGGGCACGTCGCTGGGCGGCATCGTGACGATGCTGGTGGGGGCAAGCGATGGCGAACGCATCGCCGGCGCGCTGATCAACGATATCGCCCCCGAACTGCATGAGCCCGGCATCGTGCGCATTCGCGAATATGTCGGCCAGCAGCCCATCTACACCGACTTCACCGAGGCTGCCGAAGCCATGCAGTCAGCATCAGGTTTCGTCTATCCCAAGTGGGGCTTGGCCGAATGGGAACGGTTCGCGCGGCGCACTATGAAAGAGGTGCCGGGCGGCGTGCGCTTCGATTACGACCCCGACATCGCGATCAACGTCATCAACGGCGCGGATGAAGAGCCGATGGACGCCTGGCACCTGCTCGGCGGTCTGTCGGAAATCCCGGTGACCATCCTGCGCGGCGAGATCAGCGACCTGTTTACCGAGGAGCAGGCCGAGCGCATGATCAGCATGCTACCCCAAGGCAAGCTGGTGACGATCCCCCATGTCGGCCACGCGCCAACCTTCGATGAACCGGAATCGATCGCGGCGCTGGCGGACTTGCTGGCGCGTGTGGAAGCGTCAGCCGGCGATCCGGCGTAGCTTCTCGAGCGCGGGCTCGCGGCCCTCTTCGGGGCTGATCGTCACGGTGAATCTGCCGTTCTCATCGAACAGAAAAACATTGGCGGTGTGGTCGACGGTGTAGCCGCCGCCCTCGAGATCGACGATCTCGCGCGCTACACCGAACTTCTCCATCACCGCCTGGATCTGGCTTTCGCTGCCGGTCAGCCCGATCACGGGCGTGCCGAACAGATCGGCATATTTGCCGACTTCTTCAGGCCCGTCGCGTCCGGGATCGACGCTGATGAAGACGATGTCGAAGCTGTCCTCGCCCAAATCCTTGCGCAGGCGCGCCAGGCGGCTGAGCGTGTTGGGGCAGATATCGGGGCAGTGGGTGAAGCCGAAGAAGACCGCGTGGGGGCGTCCGGCCAGGTTTTCGCTGCCGAAGCTGTCGCCGGCCGCGTCGACCAGCGCCCAGTCACCACCGATCGTTTCCTGGAAGGTCGTGGTGCGCACCTCGCCGATAGGCGCTTGCGCCGGTTTCGATAGCATCAGGAACAGGCCGACGCCGATCCCGACGACCGCGACGAGGCCCCAAAGGATAAGCCTGATCTTGCGCAGGTTCATCTAGCGGCTCCCGGCATCGATTACCGCGATCTCGACCGTCTGGTCGGGGATCGTCTCGAAATCGAGCGTGATCGGAAAGGTGCTGCCGGTTTTCAGCGGTGCCGACAGGCCTTCGAGCATCAGGTGATCGCTGCCAGGCGCGAATGCGTGCTGCTCGCCGGGCTCCAGCACGATCTGCGGGATCGGCCGCATCCGCGCGATCCCGTCGTCATAGTTGGTGCCGTGCAGGCCCACTCCCGCGGCAACCGGGCTCGACGCGCCGGTCAGTGTCACAGGCACGCCGCCCGTGTTGGTGATTGTCAGATAAGCGGCGCCCATCGGCTGGCCATCGGTGGTGGCGCGCGCCCAGCCGTCGCCGATGGCGACACGCGCTTCGGGTTCGGAACCACCGCAGGCAGCAAGGCCGGCAGCGGCCAGCAGGATAATCTTCTTCATGGCGCGCGACCTAGGGCCGCAATCGCGTCCTGCCAAGGGGGCTTTAGGCGGGGATCAGGCCCGGGCGCCCGCGTTCGACACGGAAGCTGGCAGCGGTCGACACCGCACCGCCGTGCGTGGAGATGCGGTCGACGACACGGTGATGCGAGGTCCATGCCTCCGGCGTGACCTCGCAGATCAGATAGCCGCGCTGCGAATTGACATATTTCAACTGTTCGTTGGCATCGCGGATCGGCACCATGTCGTTACGAATTTCATAGCCGTCACCACCCGAACTTATAGACGTCGCGACGAATTCGGTCGCGATCGGCGCGCCGTCCATCTGCTGGCCGTCGCGATAAAGTTCGCCGGCAAAGTGCTGGTGCTCGTCGCCGGTCAGGACGATGGTGCTGTCGAGCCCGCTGCTCGCGATCCGGTCGAGCAATTCGCGCCGCGGGACGCGGTAGCCGGCCCAGCTGTCGGTGTTGACCTGCACGCCGGGTTCCTCGGGCCTGCGATCAAGGTCCATCATCATGATCTGCTGGGCGATGACCTGCCAGTTGGCCTTGGAGCCGCGCATATTGTCCATCAGCCAACTTAGCTGCTGGCGACCGAGGACATCGGCCTGCCGATCGCCGACCGCGTCGCAGGTGCTGCCATATCGATCGTCGCACGGCTGGTCGGTCCTGAACTGGCGGGTGTCGAGCAGGTTGATGTCGGCAAGGTTGCCCCACTGCATGCGGCGGTGGATCTGCATCTGCGTGCCGACCGGCAATGACGCCATGCGCAGCGGCATATGTTCGTAATAGGCCTGCATCGCCATTTGCTGGCGCAGGCGGAAGTAGCGCGGATCGGTGCCGTCCTCGTCGATATTGCCGACCCAGTTATTATCGATCTCGTGATCGTCCCAGACCACCAGCCACGGCGCAGCGGCATGGGCGCGCTGGAGGTCGATGTCCATCTTGTACTGGGCATAACGACGGCGATAATCGCCGATCGAATAGATCTCGTTACCGTGATGCTGGCGAACGCTGGCGACCGGGCCCTGCCAGGGGCGCACGGGCGCATCGCGATATTCGTAGATATAGTCACCGTAGCAATAGACGAAGTCGGGGTTCTCGTTCGCCAGGTGGCGATAGGCGGTGTAATAGCCTTCTTCGTAATTCTGGCAGCCCGCGACGGCGAACTTGAGGCTGGCGACTGGCGCGCCGGGCGCGGGCGTCGTCATGGCGCGGCCGCGATAGGTGCGCTCGTCGCCCGCGTTGAAGCGATAGAAATATTCGCGCCCCGGATTAAGCCCCGACAGTTCGACATGGAGCGAATGGCCGAGTTCGGGCCGGGCCAATGCCGTGCCCTGGCGCACGATCGTCTGGAAACCGCGATCTTCGGCGACTTCATAACCGACTTCGACCGCCTGCATCGGCATGCCGTAGTCTTCGGCGAAGGGATCGGGTGCGAGACGTGTCCAGATGACAAAACCGTCGGGGGACGGATCGCCCGATGCAATGCCGAGCCGGAAGGGATAGCGCGTGAAGGTGGGGTGCGCGATGGCGCGCGTGCTGCTGACCATTGCAAGGCCGGTGACGGCGCTGGCCCCAAACATTTTCAAGGCATGGCGGCGTGAAAGTTCGAGGCGGCGGTTGAAGTCGCTGGTCATGTGATTCCCTGTGCAGGCGCGGATGAGCCACGCTTATGCAGGCTGTATGACCATTTGGCGACGAAAAGTGGAGGCCCGAGCCGGAATCGAACCGGCGTGCAAGGATTTGCAGTCCTCTGCGTAACCACTCCGCCATCGGGCCTCGCGTGGTGAGGGCAGGCTATTGTCGTTCACGCGCGCCCGTGTCAACGACAAAGCCGTCCCAGCTTTCGACGAATGGCGGCGATCCGTGCTGGAAGTCGTGCTAACCAGAGGCTAGGGACGGTTGAACCATAGCTGTGTTAGTGTCATATGACAGCTGATACGCAAGTAGAGGAATTTGGGGCCATGAGCGATACCGCTCGTAACGTCATGATCGATAGCCAGCTGCGCCCGGTGGGCGTGAGCGACCGCAAACTGATTGCCGCCTTTCGCGCCGTGGATCGCGAAGCTTTCCTGCCCGAAGGGCTCAAGGTCCTCGCGTACCGCGATCGCTCGATCCCGACCGACGACGGCGCGCTGATGGCACCGGCCGCGCTCGGTCTGCTGATGCAGGCGCTGCAGCTCGAAGCCGGGCAATCGCTGCTGATTATCGGCCCCGGCGCCGATTATGCCAAGGCGCTGGCCATCGAACTGGGTGTCGAGGCGACCACCGTGACCGGGGCCAAGCTGACCGCGGGCAAATCCAAGGATGCGCCCTATGATGCCATCCTGATCCTGGGCGCGATCGAAGAACTGCCGCAGGCAATCGCCGACCAACTTGCCGATGGCGGCATCATCGCATCGGGCGTAGTCGACCAGGGCGTGACCCGCCTGGCCGTCGCGCGAAAAGCAGGCGGCAGCGTTGCACTCGATCCGTTTACCGATGTGCAGGTGCCGGTACTCGACCAGTTCTCGCGCAAGCCCGCCTTCACGTTCTAGCTAGTATTTCGGAGCTTTCGACTATGGCCAGCAAACTTCTCGTCGGAACGGCAGCGGCCGCGCTGGTTTTCGCTCCCGCGCAAGCCGACACGCTGCGCGAAGCGCTGGTCGAAGCCTATACGACGAACCCGGTGCTGACCGGCCAGCGGGAGTCGCTTAAGGCGACCGACGCGCTGGTCGAGATTGCTCGTGCCGGGGGGCGGCCCACGGTAACCGGTACGGTCAGCGTGACCCGCGATATTTCGCAGTCGGGCGTATTCCAGCGCACCAGTCAGGGACCGTTCCTCAACGGCCGCGTCGATCTCAACATGCCGATTTTCCAGGGCGGAACGGTGCGCAACGACATCAAGGCTGCCAAGGAACGCGTCGAAGCCGGACGCGCGACGCTGCGCGCGGTTGAAGGCGATATCTTCGTCGAAGCGGTCAGCGCCTACATGGATGTCATCCGCGACCGCGCGGTCGTGGCGCTCAACCAGAACCAGGTCGACGTCCTTGGCACCAATTTTGAAGCCAATAGTGCCCGCTTCGAGATTGGCGACGTGACGCGCACCGACGTGGCGCAATCCGAAGCGCGCCTGCGCCTCGCTGAATCGCGTCTCGCCACGGCGATCGGCAATCTCGAGGCGTCCGAAGAGAATTACCGCCGCGTGATCGGTTCTGTGCCTGGCGAGCTTGCGCCGCCGCCGCCGCTGCCGCCGTTGCCCGAAACCGCCGATCAGGCCGTTCAGATCGCGTTGGCCGACAATCCCGACCTCATTGCCTTCGCACGACAGGCTGAAGCGGCGGGCTATGACGTCGGCTCGGCGATGGGCACGCGTCTCCCGACGCTCACGGCAAATGCCAACGGCCAATATCTGAATACGCTGGCGGGGGATGTCGGCGGCAATCCCTTCACCGATCAAAGCAACCCGCGCACGGCGACGTCCACCGGCGTCGGTGTCTCGGCGCGTATTCCGCTGTTTCAGGGCGGCCTGCCGTCGGCCCGCGTGGCCCGTGCCCGAGCGCTCGAGGGCCAGGCCTATGAACAGTTGATCGCTACCGAGCGCGCGGTGATCTCCAACGCGCGCTCCGCCTTTGCTCGCCATGAGGCCGCCTTGCGCGCGATCGAGGCCAACGAAGTTGCAGTGCAGGCCAATGCGCTGGCGCTCGAGGGCGCCCGGCTCGAACGTTCGATCGGAAACCGGTCGGTGCTGTTCGTGCTCGATGCCGAGCAGGAGGCGCTGCAAAGCCAGGTCGATTTGGTGACGGCGCGGCGCAACGCTTACGTGACGGGTTTCCAGCTTTTGAACGCGATGGGGCAGGCCGAAGCCGATGATCTCGGGCTGGACGGCGGCCCGCTCTACGATCCGCTGGGGAATTACCGCAACGTCTCCAACACGTGGTGGGATTGGTCGGGCGGCGAGCAAAACATGCTCAATTCCACGCGCACCGTGCAGCCTACCGAGCAACCGGCAAATCCGGTCGTCGACGCGGAACTGCTCGAAGACGTGACAGAGCGTCCGTAATACGCAATATGCAGGCCATGGCTGGCCCGAACCAACCCTCGATGGATGAGATTCTCGCCTCGATCAAAAAGGTGATCGCGGAAGAGAAGGAATTTCTTGCGCCCAAGGGCGGCGGCAAGGACGGCGATGGCGACGATGTCCTCGAACTCGACGAAACCATGGTCGAGGAGCCGCAGGACGGGACGGGGCACGAGCCTGCGGTGCCGCCAGCAAGCCTCATGGCGGAAGACGCGGCGGCTAGCAGCAAGGGCGCCTTCGACGAACTTGAAGAAGTCACCGCCAAAAACCCGGCGGCCGCGGCGGGCAATCCGCTCGAAGAGATGATCCGCGACATGCTGCGCCCGATGCTCAAGCAGTATCTCGACGAAAAGCTGCCGAGCATTATCGAAGCGCAGGTGAAGGCCGAAATCAGCCGGATCACGGGCCGCAAGCTCTAGCTTTTCCGCGCGTCCGAGCGGTGTTACACCGCTTCTCATGAGAAATATCCTCGCGCTGACCGCGCTCGCCGCCGCCACTGCCCTCACGCCCTTCGCCGCCGAGGCGCGGCCGCTGACAGCGCAGGATCTCGTCGAAATGAAGCGGCTTGGCGGCGTCTCGCTGTCACCCGACGAGGACGTGGTTCTCTACTCGGTCAGCGAAGCGAGCGAAGACCATGCGTCGCGCAGTTCGACCTACTACGTCCACTCGCTCGTTACGGGCACGGCATTGCCGGTCGATGCGCTCAAGGAATTGGAAGGCCGTTCGGCGCGCTTTGGTGCCGACGGTGCGATCTGGTTCATTTCGGGCTCGACGGGCAGCGACCAGATCAAGCGGCTGCTGCCAGACGGCACGGTGGAACAGGTGAGCGACCTTGGCGGCGGCAGTATCGATGATTTCGTGCTTGCTCCCAACGCGGCCAGCGTGGTGCTGATCGCATCGCGCCATCTCGATTGCGCGGACTTCGAATGCGCCAACGTCAAACCCGAGTCCGCGAGCGCGGACAATGCGCTCGAATATGACGAGATCTTCGTGCGCCACTGGGACACGTGGGTAACGCCGGGTACGAAATCGCGGCTGTTCGGTTACCGGATCCAAGGGGGCAAGATGGTCGGCGGGCAGCCGCTCGATCGCGGTCTAACCGGCAACACGCCGTCCAAGCCGTTCGGCGGCAGCGAAGAAATCAGCATCGCGCCGGGCGGCGAGGCGGTTTATTTCTCGCAGCGCACCGGCGGCAATGACGAACCGACCTCGTACAATCTCGACATTTACTACTCGCCGATCGACGGCGCGATGGCGCCGTATAACCTCACGTCGAACAATCCGGCCTACGATAACCAGCCCACGGTTTCGCCCGACGGGCAGACGCTCGCCTATGTCGCGATGGCGCGGCCCGATTACGAAAGCGATCGGCGTGTCCTCCACCTCCGCAACCTGGCCACGGGCGAGGTCCATGCGCTGACCGGAGATTGGGATACCAGCATCGGATCGCTGACCTGGACCCCCGATGGCAGCGCGCTGATCGTGGGTGTGGGCGAGGTGATGGAACATCCGCTCTACCGCGTCGAGGTCGCGACTGGCGAACGCACCGCGCTCACCATGCGCGGCAATGCGGGCGGCGCAATCCCGATGCGTGATGGGCGCCTGATCTACACGCTCAACAGCATCGTCGAGCCGATCGATCTGTTCCTGAAAGATGGCGATGAAGTGACGCGGCTTACCGATCTCAACCGCGACGTGCTCGACGAGCTCGATCCCGTACGATTCGAGAAATTCTCGTTCGACGGCGCTGACGGTGACACGGTCTGGGGCTTCACGCTCAAGCCCGCTGAAGCGGAGGGCGAATTGCCGATCGCGTTCGTCGTCCACGGCGGGCCGCAGGGCAGCTTCGGCAACAGCTGGTCGACCCGCTGGAACCCCCGCGCATTGTCGGGCGGGCGCTATGCGGTCGTGTCGGTCGATTTCCATGGCAGTACCGGATACGGGCAGGACTTCGTCGACAGCATCAACAAGGACTGGGGCGGCAAGCCGCTGGAAGACCTCAAGCTCGGCCTTTCCCATGCGCTGGAGCAGGATGACCAGCTTGCGGGCGATCGCATCTGTGCGCTCGGCGCGTCCTATGGCGGCTACATGATGAACTGGATCGAAGGGAACTGGCCCGACCGCTTCGACTGCCTGATCAACCATAATGGCCTCTTCGACATGCGCAGCTTCTATTATTCGACCGAGGAATTGTGGTTCCCGCGCTGGGACATGGGGGGCAGCTATGCCGAGGCCAGCGAGACCTATGAAAGGTGGAACCCGGTCAATTATGTCGAGAACTGGAAGACCCCGATGCTCGTCGTCTTGGGGCTGCGCGACTACCGCGTGCCCTATAGCCAAGGGCTGGGCGCCTTTACCGCGCTCCAGGAGCGCGATGTTCCCTCCAAGCTGCTGGTCTTCCCCGATGAAAATCACTGGGTTCTCAACGGTGCCAACTCGATCCGCTGGCATCAGGAAGTGCATGACTGGATGGACCACTGGACCAAGGAAGACGGCCCCGATCGCAGCCTCGACACGATGGAGTAGCTTGAAGCCGCTCGCCTAGGTCTCTAGGCGATGTTGCATGAGCGAACTCGCGAAGACATTCGAGCCCAAGGCCATCGAGGCCAAGTGGTACCAGCATTGGGAAGATAACGGCCTGTTCCGCCCTGAGCGGCCCGGCGCCGAGTCCTATACCATAGTCAACCCGCCGCCCAACGTCACGGGCAGCCTCCATATCGGGCACGCGCTCGATAATACGCTGCAGGACATCATGATCCGATACGAGCGGCTGCGCGGCAAGGATGCGCTGTGGGTCGTGGGCGTCGATCATGCTGGCATCGCCACGCAGATGGTGGTCGAGCGGCAGATGGAAGCCAACCAGGACAAGCGCACCAATTATTCGCGCGAGGACTTCGTCAAGAAGGTCTGGGAATGGAAGGAAGAGAGCGGGGGCACGATCACGCGCCAGCTGCGCCGCCTCGGCTGCTCGATGGACTGGAGCCGCGAGCAGTTCACCATGGACCCGCACTTTTCCGAAGCGGTGCTCAAGGTCTTTGTCGACCTTTACAATGAGGGCCTGATCTACCGCGACAAGCGGCTGGTCAATTGGGATCCCAAGCTGAAGACCGCCATTTCCGATCTCGAGGTCGAGAATGAGGAAGTCGCGGGCCACATGTGGCACTTCAAATATCCGCTGCAGGATGGTGAGACCTACACCTACGTCGAGAGGGACGAGGATGGGAATGTGACGCTCACTGAAGAGCGCGACTATATTTCGATCGCCACCACGCGGCCCGAAACGATGCTCGGCGACGGCGCGGTCGCGGTGCATCCCGATGACGAGCGCTATGCGCCCATCGTAGGCAAGCTGTGCGAAATCCCGGTGGGGCCCAAGGAGCATCGTCGCCTCATCCCGATCATCACCGATGATTATCCCGATCCCGGTTTCGGCTCGGGCGCGGTCAAGATCACCGGCGCGCATGACGAGAACGATTATGGCGTCGCCAGCCGCAACAATATCCCGATGTATCGCCTGATGGACGAGGTCGCGGCGATGCGCACCGATGGCGCGCCCTATGCCGAGGCTGCAGCGCGCGCGGTCGAGATCGCCAAGGGGGCCGAGACCAACGCCAAGGAAGTCGACAGCCTCAACCTCGTGCCCGACGAATATCGCGGGCTCGACCGCTACGAGGCGCGCAAGCGCGTGGTCGCGGACATCGATGCCGAGGGCAATATGATCATGGTCGAGGACAAGATGATCATGCAGCCCTTTGGCGATCGCGGCGGCGTGGTGATCGAACCGATGCTGACCGACCAGTGGTATGTGAATGCCGAGGAGCTGGCGAAGAAGCCGATCGAGGCCGTCAAGAAGGGCGACATCGATATCGTGCCCAAGACCTGGGAAAAGACTTTTTTCAACTGGATGGAGAATATCCAGCCCTGGTGCGTGAGCCGCCAGCTATGGTGGGGTCACCGCATCCCGGCCTGGTATGACGCCGACGGCAAGGTCTATGTCGCCATGACCGAAGAGGAAGCGCAGGCGCAGGCCGGTGAGGGCGTGGCGCTCAAGCGCGATGAAGACGTGCTCGACACGTGGTTCTCCTCGGCGCTGTGGCCCTTCGCGACGCTCGGTTGGCCCGAAGAGACCGAGCTTCTCAAAAAGCACTATCCCAATGACCTGCTCGTCTCGGGCTTCGACATCCTCTTCTTCTGGGATGCGCGCATGATGATGATGGGGCGCCAGCTGACGGGCGAGAACCCGTGGCCCAAGCTCTATTTGCATGGTCTCGTGCGCGCTGCCGACGGGCAGAAAATGTCCAAGTCGAAGGGCAATGTCGTCGATCCGCTCGGCCTCATCGACCAGTATGGAGCCGATGCGCTGCGCTTTTTCATGGCGGCAATGGAAAGCCAGGGCCGCGACATCAAGATGGACGACAAGCGGGTCGAGGGCTATCGCAACTTCGGCACCAAGATCTGGAACGCCGCGCGATTCCTGCAAGCCAACGGCATCGGCGGCAGCGACACGATCAGTGCGCCCGCCGCGACCAAGCCGGTCAATCGCTGGATCATCGGCGAAGTCGTCGAGACGCTTGGCCGTCTCGAAAAGGCGTTTGACGAAATACGCTTCGACGGCATGGCCGACGCAATCTACCGTTTTGCCTGGGGCACGTTTTGCGACTGGTACCTCGAGCTCATCAAGGGCGATATCGACGATGAGACCAAGGCGGTCGCGGCGTGGGCGTTCGACCAGATCCTGGTCATGCTCCACCCCTTCATGCCCTTCATCACCGAAGAGCTGTGGGGCGCGATGGGCAAGCGCGATTATGAGTTGATCGTCGCCAAGTGGCCCGAGCCGCGCGCTGAAGTCGACATGGCTGCCAAGGCCGAGGTCGAGACCGCCATCGCGCTGGTCAGCGAGATCCGCGCGCTGCGGGCTGAACTGAACATTCCCTGGTCGAGCCGCCTTACGCTTCATCCGCTCGAGGATGGCGCGGCAAAGGGCGGCGCCTCGCTCGATCGCATGGCGAAAGCCGACATGGGCGAGAAGATCGACACCGCGCCCGCCGGATCGGCGCAGGTCGTCGTGCAGGGCAAGAGCTATTGCGTGCCGCTGGCCGACGCCATCGACCTGGATGCCGAGCGCGGGCGCCTCGCCAAGGCAGTCGAAGCCGCCGAGAAGGAAGTGAAGAGCCTCGACGGGCGTCTTAACAACCCCAACTTCGTTGAACGGGCCAAGCCCGAGGCAGTCGAGAAAGCGCGCGCCGACCATGCTTCGCGCTCACAAGAGGCTTCGCGGCTGCGCGCCGCATTGGAGCGCCTCGGATGAGCCAATATCCCGCGCTTCGCATGCGCCGCCGCCGGCAGGCCCCGTGGATGCGCGCGATGCTGACCGAGCATCGGTTGCATCCGTCCGATTTCATCTGGCCGCTCTTCATCTGTGAAGGCGAGGGCGAAGAGCAGCCGATCACCGCGCTGCGCGGCGTATCGCGCTGGTCGATCGACAAGCTTGTCGAGCAGGTGAAAATGGCCAGGGATGCGGGCATTCCCTGCGTGGCGCTGTTTCCCAACACGCCAGAAGACAAGCGCACCGAGGACGAGGCGCTCAATCCCGACAATCTCATCTGCCGCGCGGTCAAGGCGATCAAGGATGCGGTGCCCGAGATCGGCGTGATGACCGATGTCGCGCTCGACCCTTATACGCCGCACGGCCATGACGGCGTGCTGGCCGCCGATGGCAGCGTCGATAATGACGCGACGATCGCATTGCTCACACAGCAAGCAGTCGTACAGGCGCGCGCGGGCGCGGACATCGTCGCCCCCTCCGACATGATGGACGGCCGCATAGGTGCTATCCGCAATGCGCTCGAGGAAAACGGGCATACGAACACCGCGATCATGGCC
The DNA here is from genome assembly GCF_026157105.1 of Sphingomicrobium marinum. Classification (GTDB taxonomy): domain Bacteria; phylum Pseudomonadota; class Alphaproteobacteria; order Sphingomonadales; family Sphingomonadaceae; genus Sphingomicrobium; species Sphingomicrobium marinum. Next base: position 1,892,965 of record NZ_JANPVQ010000001.1, on the reverse strand, counting down.
TATGCGGCGAAATATGCATCGTCGCTCTACGGGCCGTTTCGCGAGGCCGTGGGTTCGGGCGATCGCCTGAAGGGTGACAAGAAGGGCTACCAGATGAACCCGGCCAACGGCGATGAGGCCATGGCCGAGGTCGAGCTGGACATCGCCGAAGGCGCGGACTTCGTGATGGTGAAGCCGGGGTTGCTCTATCTTGATGTCGTTGCGCGCGTCTCCGACACGTTCGACACGCCTGTCTTCGCCTACATGACGAGCGGCGAATATGCGATGATCGAGGAAACCGCCGCAGCCGGCGCCGGTGATCGCGACACGATGCTGATGGAAGCGCTGACCGCCTTCAAACGCGCAGGCGCAACCGGCATTTTGAGCTACCATGCACTGGAGGTCGCGCGTAAGCTTCGCTGATGCAGGGCAAGTATAAGCGCGACATGGGGACGCTCGGCGTCCTTTTCATTGTGGTCAACGGGCTGATCGGGGCCGGCATTTTCGGCCTTCCCGAGGCGCTGCATGCTGCCGTCGGCAACTTTGCGCCGTGGCTGCTGCTGATCGGCGGCGCGCTCGTGATGGCGATCGTGATCTGTTTTGCCGAGCTGACCAAGCTGACCGATCGGTCGGGCGGCCCGCAGCGCTATGTCGGCGATGCCTTTGGCGATTATCCCGGATTTGTCGTTGGCTGGACCTTTTTCGCCGCACGCCTGATCAGCCAGGGGGCAAATGTGCTCGTCTTGGTCGCCTACGCGGCGGCGCTTTGGCCCGTCGTGGGCGATGGTGGCGGAAAGGTGGCGCTGATTGTCGCGGTGCTGGGTGGGCTGACCTTCATCAACGTCATCGGCATCAAGCGCGTCGTCGCGGTGCTCGGCGCAATGACTGTTTTCAAGCTCTTGCCACTGCTCGTACTGATGGTCGTCGGCATCGGCGCGGCGGCCTCGCCGGGGCCGGTTGCATTGCCGCAATTCAGCGCTGTCGAAGGTATCGCGCTGGCTGCACTCTACGCCTTTGTCGGCTTTGAAAATGCGACGATCCCGGCGGGTGAAACGAAGGACCCCAGACGCGCCATGCCGCGCGCACTTCTTCTCGGGCTGGCCGTCGTTACCCTGATCTATTTCGGGCTGCAATGGGCCTACAGCCATAGCGCGATCGCGGGCACGGGCCCCGAGGCACCGCTTACCGCGCTGGCAGGCGAACTTGGCGGCGATATCGGCGCGCTGTTGATCGCCGCGACCATCGTGATGAGCGTGCTCGCCAACCTCACCGCAGGGCACACCTCGGCCAGCCGGATGCCGCCGGCGCTTGCCGATGATGGTTTGTTGCCGGCCTGGTTCGGCAAGGTGTCGCGCTGGGGCACCCCTGCCAACAGCATCGTCTTTTTCGGCCTGGGCGCGATCCTTTTCTCGCTATGGGATGATTTTCTCGTCCTGGCGGCGGTGAGCACGCTGGCGCGGCTGATGGCCTATATCGTCTCGATCATGGCGCTCCCCCGCCTGCGCCGCGATGCCGGACGCCCCGCTTTCAATCCGGTCATCCTGATTGCCGCGCCGATTGCGCTGTCGCTGAGCATCTGGGCCACGACGCAGACCAACAGCACGCATTGGTTGACGCTCGGCGGCTTCGCGGTAGTGGGCACGGCGCTGTACTTCATCGCGCGGAGGAAGCCTGATGCCGTTCCGTCATGAGACCGACCGCCTGATCCTACGTGATTGGGAGGAAGAAGACAGCCGCCGTTTCTGGGATGTGATGAACACGCCCGCGGTAATGAGATGGCTCGGCGGACCACAGAAGTTCGAGGACTGGAACGAGGGCTTCAAACGCCTCCAGACCTATGCGCGCGATTATGGTCATTGCTTCTGGCTGGTGGAACGCAAGGACGACGGCGAACTGCTCGGGTTCTGCGGGCTCAAGCGCGTCAATTACGAGGGCGCACCCAACCAGGGGATGCCCGAAGTCGGCTGGCGCTTTCGCGAAAGCGCGTGGGGCAAGGGCTATGCCAAGGAAGCCGCGATCGCTTCGCTCGACCTGGGCTTCGGCCGCTTCGGCTATGACGAGATCGTCGCGCTCACCATGACGGGGAACGAACCCAGTTGGCGCCTCATGGAACGGCTCGGCATGAAGGAACGGCCCGACCTTTCCTATCATGACGGCAAATATTCGGACCAATATGGCCCGGCGCGCCAGTGGGTCATCACGGCCGACGAATGGGCCGCGCACCGCAAGACTTTAGGGCTGTAGCTGCGCCGTCCATCGTTCGAGCAATGCTGCCTGCTCGGCATCGATCGGCGCCAGCCGCCCGACCGCAGCCTGCACCGCGTCGCGATCCGCAGGATTGACCCATTCGCGGTCCGTCACCAGCGCGTCGAGATCGGCTAGCGCGGTCACCAGCGGCCGGCGTGCCGCTTCAAGCCGGCTCAGGGCCTCGACCGCGCTTACCCAGCTTTCGCTGTTGGTTGGCCCCGCACCCGCAATGCGCGTGCCGGTGGGCCCGCGCAGCGCTTCGAACGCCGTGATTCCATCGGCGGCGTCTGCCTCGATGGCCGCGATCTGCGCGATCATAGCTGCGGTTTGGCGATAGTCGGGCGTGTCGCCGACCGGCAGGCGCGGGTCGATGCTCTCGGCGGGGCGTTTTGCCAAGGACGGCGGATCACCCGCCGGCGCAGCGCAGGCAGCCAGCAGGGCAAGCGGTGGTATGAAGACGAAAGCGCGAAACACGCGGCAAGGCTTAGACCCGTATACAGATTCCCGCAATCGGGGGGTTGCAACGAGCGACGCGTCCCCCTAAACGCCCCCGAGACTTTCAGCGCCCGTAGCTCAGCTGGATAGAGTACCTGACTACGAATCAGGTGGTCGGAGGTTCGAATCCTTCCGGGCGCGCCACACAAGAAAGGCCGCGGCACCCCTTCCCCAGTGGAGGCCGCGGCCTTTTTCTTTGGGCAGCTACAAAAGGTGACGCACCGACCTTCGCGGTCAGTATCCCTAAAACTTGGCGGTGAGGGCGTTTTCGAGATTTTCAGTAAAGCGCCGCTGGATGCCCCACGAGGATTCGAACCTCGATTGACGGATTCAGAGTCCGTAGTCTTACCATTAGACGATGGGGCAGCATCAGCGGATGCGAGGCGGGGCAATAGAAAGGCGCTGCGCCCGTGTCAACGCCTCCAAACCGGCCCGCTTGTGCATTTTCGCCATTTTGCACTACATTGGGCGCAGGTCAGCCGTGGCCCACGACGATTTATTGCCTGCCACGGTGTAGAAGAAAGCAAGTGTTATGGCGGATCAACCCGATCCCCGGCCCGCACCGCGCCAAGGGCGCCGACGTCGGGCCAACAAGACTCCAGGCCCGCCACGGCGGCGGCCCGAGCGCAGCTATGGCGCGCTTGATCTCGGCACCAATAATTGTCGCCTGTTGATCGCCCGTCCCGAAAACGAGGGCTTCAAGGTCATCGATGCATTTTCGCGAATCGTCCGGCTGGGCGAGGGGCTGGCGAGCAGCGGACGCCTGTCCGACGAAGCAATGGACCGCGCCGTCTCCGCGCTCGGCATCTGTGCGCAGAAACTGCGCCGCCGCAACGTCAGCATTGCCCGTTCGGTCGCGACCGAGGCGTGCCGCCGCGCCGCCAACGGGCGCCAGTTCATCGATCGGGTGCGGCGCGAAACCGGAATCGTGCTCGACATCATCCCGCCCAAGGAAGAAGCGCGGCTGGCGGTGCTGGGCTGTCACAAGCTGCTCGGCCCGGGTGACGGCCCCGCCGTCATCTTCGACATTGGCGGCGGCTCGACCGAGCTGGTGCTGGTCGAGCCGGGCGAGGACGAGCCCGCGATCCGCGCCTGGTGGTCGGCGCCGTGGGGCGTGGTGTCGCTAACCGAAAGCGAGGGACGCGCAGCGCTTGAAGGGCCCGACCGGGTCGAGGCCTATGCGCGAATGCGCGACCGCGCGCGTGACGGATTCTCGCGCTTTTCCGAATGGTTGCCCAAGGACCGCGACGATATCCGCCTGCTTGGCACCAGCGGCACGGTGACGACGCTCGCGTCGGTATACCTGCAACTCCCCAGTTACGATCGCCGCGCCGTCGATGGACTGCATGTGCCGACGGGCTCGATGCGCGAGATTTCGACCTTGATCAGCGAGCTCGATTTCCACGGGCGCTCGCAGCTGCCGTGTATCGGCACCGAGCGCGCCGACTTGGTGGTCGCGGGATGCGCAATCCTCGATGCAATTCTCGACATTTGGCCCGCAAGCGAGCTCGGTATCGCCGATCGCGGCATTCGCGAGGGCATATTGCGCAGCCTGATGGCGCGGGACGGATATCAGCTATGAGTAGAGGACAGGGCAGGGGCCGCAGCGGCGGCAAGCAGCGGGTCAAGACCGCGCGGCGGCGCAGCGCCAGTTCGACCGCGTGGCTGCAGCGGCAACTGAACGATCCTTACGTTAAGAAGGCCAAGGCGGAAGGTTATCGCAGCCGCGCGGCCTACAAGTTGATCGAGCTCGATGATCGCTTCAAGCTGTTGAAGGGCGCCGAAGGCGTCGTCGATCTTGGCATCGCGCCGGGCGGCTGGGCGCAGGTGGTGCGCCAGCGCATCCCCAAAGCGCGCGTTGCGGGCATCGACCTGCTGGAAACCGATCCGATCGACGGCGTCGAAATCCTCCAGATGGATTTCATGGACGAAGATGCGCCCGAACGGCTGATGGAAGCCTTGGGCGGGCCGGCCGATCTCGTGCTGAGCGACATGGCGGCCAACACGGTCGGCCATAAATCGACCGATCACCTGCGGACGATGGGCTTGATCGAAGCGGGCCTAGCGTTTGCAGTCGATGTGCTGCGCCCGGGCGGCGCCTATGTTGCCAAGGTACTGGCCGGCGGGGCGGACAACAATTTGATCGCCGAGCTCAAGCGTCACTTCAAGACGGTTAAACACGCCAAGCCGCCCGCCAGCCGCAAGGGCTCGAGTGAATGGTATGTCGTCGCGCAGGGGTTCAAGGGCGGGGCCTAGCCCCTAGCTCTTGTCCTTTAGCGCGGCATCGATGGCGCGCTTGTAGCTGACATAGCCCTCGGCGGCGGGGATCAACCGGTCGCCGATCACAAACATCGGGGTTCCCGGCGGCCCGAACTGGTTGGCCAGGTCGAAATTCTTTTGCAGTTCGGCATCCCATTCGGGGCTTTCCGGAATGCGCGGATCGAGACCCAGTTCCTGAAGCGTTTCGGCAACCGCCTGCTGCGTAAGCTGGTCGTAGCCGTACAGCTTGTCGTGAAATTCCTTGAACTTGCCGGCGCGCGAGGCTGCCATCGAGGCACGCGCCGCGAGCACGCTGTTCTGTCCGAGAACGGGCAGTTCGCGATAGACGACACGCAGGTTGGGCATTTCCTCGACCAGGCGGTCGATGTCGGGCTTGGTCTGGCGGCAATATCCACAGGCATAGTCGAAAAATTCGACCATGATCACTTCGGGATTTTCGGCACCGACCCAGCTATTTTCATAGGGCGTTTCGATGAGGTCGCGGTTGGCCTCGATCGTAGGCGCGTGCTGGCGCGTCTGCAGCGCGTTGGACGCCTCGACCAGCATTTCCGGATTGTCGATAAGCGCGCCGCGCACCATGCCGGGCGCTGCCGCCTGTAGCGCGAAATAACCGCCGATCGCGGTCAGAACGGCACCAAATGCGCCGCCGGCGATGGCGGGCCCCCACGAATTTTCGCTCATCGACGCAGCTCCGGCACCTTCTCTTTTTCTTCTTCCAGCGCATGGCGGCTGGTGAGTGCGATATCCTGCGCACGGATCCAGTCGGCATCACGCGTTTCGATACCGGCCATGGCGCGCGTCGCGTTGACATAGGCAGCGCGGTGCTGGCCGAGCATCTGCATACGTTCCGCACTGGCAAGCGCGGCGCGGGATGCGTCGCCCTCGGCTTCGTAGATAACGCCAAGCTGGTACCACGCAAACGGGTTGCGCCGGTCGAGTTGGACGGCGGCCTTCAGCAGCGGCTTGGCTTCGGCGTAGCGGCTCGTGTCCTCGGTCGCGATCAGCGCGTGGCCGAACGTTGTGGCAATGAGCGGTTCCTGCGGGGCGAGATCGACGGCGCGGCGCAGCACCGGCAGCGCTTCTTCGGGGCGGCCGTTTTCGAGCAGGATCTGGCCCCACAGCTCTAGCGCGAAGGGGTCATTAGGCAGCAGCGTGGCCAGCTTTTCCGCTTCGGCGATCGCCTGGTCGGGATAGACGCCCTGATGATAGGCATAAGCGCGCGCGAACAGTGCCGGGATCGTCTCGGTCCCGCGGGGATAATCGCGTAGCGCCCGCTGCGGGTTCACATAACCGATCAGCTTGGCTTTGACGCGCTGGAAACGCGCTTCCAGCTCAGCGTCGTTGGGCACGTTCCATGACGCATCGGGATGGTAGACACCTTCCAGCGCGGCAATGCGCTCGCGCGACAGCGGGTGGGTGCGGTCGTAGCTATTGTCCTGGCTGATATTCAGGCGGTATTCCTGGTTCTGGAGCTTGCTGAAAAATTCGAGACTGCCGCGACCCGAAATGCCTGCTGCCGACAGATATTTCGCCCCGGCCTGATCGGCCGAGCTTTCCTGCGCACGGTTGAAGGCAAGGAAGGTACCAAGGGCGGCGCGTTGGCCGGCCTGCATGATGCCGATCCCGGCTTCGCCCGAGCCTGCGGCAATGGCGGCAGCCCCCAGCAGCAGCGAGATGATCTGGATGCTCGTCGCCTGCTTCGCACCGTCCGAAAAGCGGATGATGTGGCCGCCGGCAACGTGCCCCAGTTCGTGCGCGACCACGCCCTGGACCTGGCCGACATGGTCGGCCTCCATGATGAGGCCAGAGTGGATATAGACGCGCTGCCCGCCCGCGACGAAGGCGTTGATCGAACTGTCGTTGATCAGCACGAATTCGACATCTTCGGGCCGCATGCCCGCCGCTTCGACCAGCGGTGCGCTGATGTCGCGGAACAATGCATCGGTTTCGGCATCGCGCAGGATCTGCTGCGCCATGGCAGGGCGCGCCAGCAGCGCGCTAAAGAGCAGGGCGACGACGGCGAGAAGGCGCACAACGGATTGTGCGCTGGGGCGAGGGGTGACCAGCATGGGTGCCATCCTTCCCCTCGCCGCCTTAACGCGCGGTGAAGCCCCGAGGGGCGTAGTGGTTAACCGAAGGTGCGCTGCCACCAGCCAGTACGGCGCGGGCCGTCGCCCTCGGCGCTTTCCTTGCTATCGTTAGAATTGGCGCTTTCCTCGGTCTTTTCCGACTTGGCCGGCGTGGATGCAGCCTTTTTGGCAGCCGGTTTCTTGGCCGGTGCCTTCTTTTTGGCCGCAGGCTTTTTCGCAGGCTTTTCCTCTACCTCGGAAGCCTTGGCGTCATCAGCCTTGCTGTCCTTGGCTTCGGGCTTCTTGCGCGTGCGCTTGGCCGGCTTCTTCTCGGCCTCTTCCTCGGCGGGCTTTTCGTCAGCCTTCTTGCGGGTGGTGCGGCGCTTCTTCGAGGCTTTTGCCTCCTCGCTCACCGCGTCCTTCGCTTCGGCGTCGGCGGCTTTCTTGCGCGCGGCAGGGCGGCGACGGGTCTTGGGCTTTTCCTCGCCTTCGTCCGCCGTGTCGTCGCTGCTATCCGCCTTGGCGTCGTCCGCGTCGTTGTCCGCCTTCTTGCGGCGGGTCTTGCGCTTGGGCTTATCGTCGTCGGCGGGCCTTTCCTCGGCCTGCTCATCGGACTCTTCGCCATTTTCCTGCGGCTGGTCGCCACCACGACGGCGGCGTCCACGGCCACCACGGCGACGGCGCTTGCGCTTCTTGGGCTGTTCGTCTTCCGACGTTTCCTCTTCTTCCTCGTCCTCGTCATCGGTTTCGATGTCGGCCGTGAGGTCCTCGATCTTGAGCTTTGGTGGCAGGCTGCCCTTGGGCGGGCGCGGCCCCTTGCTTTCGACGCTCATCTTGGCGCCTTCGAAGCTGTCGTCGATCATCACCTCGACCTGGACGCCGTAGCGTTCCTCGACCTCGGCCAGTTCGGCGCGCTTCTTGTTCAAAAGGAAAATTGCGGTTTCGTTGCCGGCCTTCAGAAGGATGACCGTGCCCTTGCCGCGTGCCGCTTCGTCTTCGATCATGCGCAGCGCGCTGAGGCCCGACGAGGATGCCGTACGCATCAGCCCGGTGCCGTCGCAATGCGGGCAGGCGGTGGTGGAAGCTTCGAGCACGCCGGTGCGCAGGCGTTGGCGGCTCATCTCCATCAGGCCGAAGCTGGAAATGCGACCGACCTGAATGCGCGCGCGATCCGACTTCAGCGCTTCCTTCATCGCCTTTTCGACTTTGCGACCATGGGAATTCTTTTCCATGTCGATGAAGTCGATGACGACAAGGCCTGCCATGTCGCGAAGACGCAGCTGGCGGGCGATTTCGGCGGCGGCTTCCAGGTTGGTCTGGAACGCCGTCTGCTCGATGTTGTGCTCGCGCGTCGAGCGCCCCGAGTTGATGTCGATCGACACCAGCGCCTCGGTCGGGTTGATGACAAGATAGCCGCCCGATTTGAGCTGTACGGTCGGGTTGTACATGCCCGAAAGCTGGTCTTCGATCCCGTACGACTGGAAGATCGGGGTGGGGTGCTCATACTGTTTCACGCGTTTGACGTGGCTCGGCATGAGCAGTTTCATGAAGCGGCGCGCGGCCTTGTAGCCTTCTTCGCCCTCGACGACGACTTCCTGGATCTCGCGCGAATAGAGATCGCGAATGGCCCGTTTGACCAGGTCGCTATCGCGGTAGACGAGGCTGGGAGCCGCGCTTTTCAGCGTTTTTTCGCGGATTTCGTCCCATAAACGGGCAAGATAGTCGAAGTCTCGCTTGATTTCGGTCTTGGTGCGCGAAAGGCCGGCAGTGCGCACGATCAGGCCCATGCTCTTGGGGAGCTTGAGGTCGGCCATGATCTGCTTGAGGCGCTTGCGGTCGGACCCGTTGGAAATCTTGCGCGAAATGCCGCCGCCATGACTGGTGTTGGGCATCAGCACGCAGTAGCGGCCAGCCAGGCTCAGATAGGTAGTGAGCGCCGCACCCTTGTTGCCGCGCTCTTCCTTGACGACCTGGACGAGCAGCACCTGGCGGCGCTGGATGACGTCCTGGATCTTGTAGCGGCGGCGAAGATTCTGGCGCTTCTTGCGGACTTCGTAGACGGCGCTTTCATCGACGGGCGAGGCATCGCTGCCAGTGCCAGCCTCGTCGGGAGCTTCGCCGCCTTCTTCGTTCTCGGCTTCTTCCTCGGCCTCTTCGGCTTCGCGCAGGCGCTGCTCTTCCTCGGCGTGCTCGGCCTCTTCGGCGAGCAAGGCTTCGCGATCGGCTTTGGGGATCTGGTAATAGTCGGGATGGATTTCGCTAAAAGCGAGGAAACCGTGGCGATTGCCGCCGTAATCCACGAAAGCCGCCTGGAGCGAGGGTTCGACCCTCGTGACCTTGGCTAGATAGATGTTTCCCTTGAGCTGTTTGTGCTCCGAGGATTCGAAATCAAACTCCTCGATCCGGTTCCCGTTCATGACCGCGACCCGAGTTTCCTCCGGGTGGCGCGCGTCGATTAGCATGCGCGTTGACATCAAATTTTCTCCGAATGCGTCCGTCCTTTCCAGGATCGAAACGCAACTGTTCAGGGCCCCAGTCGTCCGCAGTAGGTTCGGACAGGGGCGATAAATCGAATTTTTCTGCTGCTGCTGTAGAAGCCATCGCCGGGTCTTCGGCGAGGGACGGGCGGGTGCGCGTTACCGCGAACCGGGCCTTTACGTCCTGTGACTTCATACTGCTTCAACCTCTTAGGCTTGAACGCTTCGCGTAGAAGCGTTCACAAAACCGGGAGTTCCCGGTTCAAGGAGGGCCTAGCACCGCTGTGTCGACCCCGCAACTAAATCGACACAATTGTATTGCGTGGTGGCCCTGATGTGCCTCAAACAAAAATGATGATCCGATCGTTTCTTTTGGGCAGTCTCGCCTTGCTTGCGGGATGCAGCGATATTCCGCAGACCGCCGGGCGAGATAAGGGGCCGGAAGACCTTGCCGTGATCGGCGAAGGACGCCGCGGCGAATTGTCGGTCGCCTTGCCCAAACCCTTGACCGATATCGCCATCACCGAGGCGCGCCAGCCCGGCCAGCCGCTGGTGCTGATCGATCCGGGGCATGGCGGAAGCGACGGCGGTGCGACCGGGGTGGACGGCACGCCCGAAAAGCGGCTCACGCTGGCCATGGCGAAGGAACTCCACGATGCGCTGGCCGAACGCGGGCGGGTGCGCATTGCTCTCACGCGCGACGATGACGAGACGTTGTCGCTGGACCAGCGCGCGGAGATCGCGCGCGGGCTGTCGGCCGATCTGTTCCTGTCGATCCACATGGATGCCGCGCCCAACCCCGATGCGACGGGCGTGACGCTTTATTCCTTGTCCGACATCGCTTCGTCAGCAGAAGCCGCAGCGCGTGCCGGCGCGGAGCGCGAACGGGTCGGTAGGGTTGTCAGCAACGCCGACGACATGACGACCGCGCTGCTGACCGACCTTGCGCTGCGCGAACAGATGCAGGCCTCCGCCGACCTTGCCCGCCGCGTCTTGCGCCGTGCCGAAGGTAGCGTGCCCCTGCGGCCAACCCCGCATCAATCCGCCGATTTCGTGGTGCTGCGCCTGTCGCAGGCGCCGGGCCTGCTGGTCGAGGCGGGCTATATTACCAATGCGATCGATGCCCAGCGGCTTACCACAAGGGAAGGGCGCGCACCGCTTGTCGAGGCGCTGGCACGCGCGATCGAAGCGGATCTTGCGACCCGAACCGCAAACTGACGCTTTATTGCCGTTCATCGGCTCGCTAATGAGGCACGCATAAGAGACATGAACATGCCCAGCATTCCCATGCCCGACCTGGTGGCCTTCAACAATCGCGTGCACGCGCGCCTCGATCCGTGGCGCGAGAAAAAGTGGGTGCGTGTTCTGTTCTGGCTATCACTGGCTGGACTGGCATTCCTGTCGCTGAGCTGGGCCTATCTGTCGAAAGACCTGCTGACCGAAGAAGAAATCCTCAATTATCGACCGGCGCTTCCCACCAACGTGCGCGGCGACGATGGTGAACCCATCGGGGTCTATGCGCGCGAGCGCCGCGTCGAACTCTCCTATGATGATTATCCGCCGATGGTGGTGCAGGCCTTCATTTCGGCCGAAGACGCCGCCTTCTTCTCACATGGCGGGCTGGATTATCCGGGGCTGGCCGCGGCCGTGGCCGATTTCCTCGCGACCGAGGCGACGGGCGGCGGGCGCGCCCGCGGGTCGTCCACCATCACCCAGCAGGTCGCCAAGAACCTGACCGGCGACGATGATTATTCGATCCTGCGTAAAGGACGCGAGGCGCTGCTGGCATTTCGCATCGAGGACACGCTGTCCAAGCAGGAAATCCTTGCGCTTTATCTCAACGAGATATTCCTCGGCCGCAATGCCTACGGGGTGCAAGCAGCCGCACGCGCTTATTTCGACAAGGACGTGGTCGACCTCGACCTGCACGAGGTGGCGTATCTGGCAGCAATTCCCAAGGGGCCGTCCAACTATCATCCGGTGCGCCACAAAGAGCGCGCGACCCAGCGCCGCAACTACGTGCTGCGCGAGATGGCCAAGAATGGCTATATTAACGAGGCGACCCGCGCGCGCACGGCTGCGATGGAGTTGACCGCTATTCCGACCGGTAGCGCGCAGCCCTTCGTGGAACGCGGCGGTTACTTCATGGAAGAAGTGCGCCGCCGCCTGATGGCGCGCTACGGCGAAGGAGCCGAGGACGGCGAGAACAGCGTCTATGCGGGCGGCCTGTGGGTGCGCACTTCGATGAATGTCGAGATGCAGGATGCCGCCGCCGTCGCCATGCGCGAGCAACTCGCCCGGTTCGACGGGCCGCGCGGCTGGCGTGACCTCGGCCTGACGATCAACCTTAACGAAGACTGGGAAAGCCAGCTGCGCATCGCGCGGGTCGGCACCGGCTTTGCCGACTGGAAGAAAGCTGTCGTGCTGTCGGTGGACGGTAATGTCGCGACCATCGGCTTCGTCGGTGGGCAGACTGCACGGTTGCCGCGCAGCAGCGCGAACATGCCGGTACGCGGCGAGAGCGGAACCGCGTTTTCGCGCTTCAGACCGGGCATGATCATCGTCGTGCGCGACGAAGGCGAGGGGCGCTATGCATTGCGCTCCATCCCCCTCGTATCTGGCGGTTTTGTCGCACAGGAAGCGAAGACCGGCCGCGTCCTGGCGATGCAGGGCGGATTCGACGTGCGTGGCTCCAGTTTCAACCGTGCGGTGCAGGCCAAGCGCCAGCCGGGATCGGCATTCAAGCCGATCGTCTACCTTACCGCGCTGGAAAACGGTTTCACCCCGGCAACGCTGATCCCCGACCAGCCCTTCTGCGTCTGGCAGGGTGCTTCGCTGGGCGACAAGTGTTTCCGCAACTTCGATGGTCGCTATTCGGGTAACAAGACGCTGCGCTGGGGCGTCGAACAGTCGCGCAACCTGATGACGGTGCGCGCCGCCAGCCAGGCGGGCATGGACAAGATCGTCGCCAACGCCGCTGCGCTCGGGCTGGGCGAGCATCCGCAATTCCTCTCGACGGCGCTCGGCGCGGGCGATGTCACGGTGCTCGACCTCACTAACGCCTATTCGATCCTCGCCAATAACGGCCGTTCGGTGGAGCCGAGCCTCATCGACTATGTTCAAGACCGTTCGGGCAAGGTCATCTATCGGTCTGACAATCGCTGCGCCGCAATGGAGCGCTGCAACATGGCGGTTTATGATGGCGAACCGATGCCGCGCCCGCCGCTACGCGGCCGACAGGTCGTCGATGCACAGGCCGCCTTCCAGATGGTGCATATTCTCCAAGGCGTGGTCGAACGCGGCACCGCGACGCGTCTTGCCTCCCTCGATCGTCCGCTATTCGGCAAGACGGGAACGACGACCGGCCCCACAAACGTGTGGTTCGTCGGCGGCACGCCCGAGATCGTGACCGGCACCTATATCGGCTATGACGACAACCGATCGATGGGCGGATATGCGCAAGGCGGCAGCACTGCTGCTCCCGTCTTCCAGATGTTCGCCGAAGCGGCATTGAAGGATGCACCCAAGACGCCCTTCGTGGCGCCCGAAGGCATCCGCATGGTTCGCATCGACCGCGTGACCGGCAGTCGCGTCTTTGGTGCCTTCCCGACGACGGTGGAGCGCACGTCTTCGGTGATCTGGGAGGCCTTCAAGCCCGAAACCGAGCCGCGCCGCACCTTCCGCCGCGACGAGGAAGAAGAGGAAGACGAAGTGCCTACGCTCGCACCTGTACGGCAGGCGGTCATCCGGCCGCAGCAGACCGCGCCCGAAGAGCCCGACGAAGCGGAATTCTTGCAAAGGCAAGGCGGGATTTACTAGGGGCGGTGCGAACAGCCTTTTCGAAAGTCCAATATCATGCGTGCTGAAGCGCAAGCCTCTGCCGACCAGATCACTGCCGCCACGCAGCTCCTCCGCCGGTTTCTCGATTGGGACCGGGCCTTGAAGCGCATGGACGAACTCAATGACGCCGCCGAAGACCCGACCCTGTGGGACAATCCCAAGGCGGCCAAGGCATTGATGCGGGAACGCGGTCGCCTTGAAGAGGCGATCGGTGCCACGCGCAAGATCGAAAAGGAACTCGCCGATACGATCGAGCTGATGGAAATGGCCGAAGCCGAAGGCGACGACGGGCTGGTCGAGGAAGCGGTGACCGCGCTCGAACAGCTGGCCGAGCGCGCCGAAAAGGACAAGGTCGCAGCATTGCTGGCAGGCGAAGCCGACAGCAATAACGCCTATATCGAAGTCCATGCGGGTGCCGGCGGGACCGAAAGCCAGGATTGGGCCGAAATGTTGCAGCGCATGTATACGCGCTGGGCCGAACGGCGCGGCATGAAGGTCGAAGTGATCGACCATCACGCGGGCGAGCAGGCAGGCATCAAGTCGGCGACGTTGCTCATCAAGGGCGAAAATGCCTATGGCTATGCGAAAACGGAAAGCGGCGTTCATCGCCTCGTGCGCATCTCGCCCTACGACAGCTCGGCGCGTCGCCACACCAGCTTTTCATCGGTCTGGGTCTATCCCGAAATCGACGATTCCATCGAGGTCGAGATCAACGAAAGCGATCTGCGCATCGATACCTATCGCGCCTCGGGCGCTGGCGGGCAGCATGTGAACACGACCGACAGCGCGGTGCGTATCACGCATATTCCGACGAATATCGTGGTCGCGTCGCAAAGCGGCCGGTCGCAGCACAAGAACAAGGCCGAGGCGTTGAACATGCTCAAAGCCCGCCTTTACGAGGCCGAGCTGCAGCGACGCGAGGAAGAGGCCAACGCAACCAATGCCACCAAGACCGACATTGGCTGGGGCCATCAGATCCGCAGCTATGTCCTCCAGCCCTACCAACTGGTCAAGGACTTGCGCACCGGCGTAACCTCGACGGCGCCGGGCGACGTTTTGGATGGCGATCTCGACAAGTTCATGGCGGCCGCGCTGTCGCAGCGTGTGACCGGCGAAAAGGTCGAGATCGAGGATGACGATGTCGAATAGGCTCGCCCTTCCTATGTTCGCACTGGCGCTGCTGGCGGGATGCCGCGGCGACCCGCGCGATGCCAATGACGGCTTCCCGTTGCCGCGCCGCGACGTCGCACCGATCGTGTCCGACCGTTTTTCCACCGAGGATGCGCGCGACCGGCTGGGCGAGGCCGAACGGGTAATGGAACTGGCGGGCATCAGCGAAGGCATGAGCGTCGCCGATATCGGTGCGGGCGAGGGCTATTATACCATCCGCCTGGCGCGGGCGGTTGGCGATCGAGGCCGCGTGCTGGCGCAGGATATCCTGCCTGACGTGCGCGACCGGCTGGCGCGCCGCGTGCAGCGCGAAAGCCTCGACAATGTGACGGTGCGTCTGGGCGCCGCAAACGATCCGCGCCTGCCCGACAATAGTTTTGATCGGATCTTCCTTGTGCATGTCTATCACGAGGTGACCGAACCCTACGAATTTCTGTGGAATTTGCGTGAGGGCCTGGCTGAAGGCGGGCAGGTCATCGTGGTCGATGCCGACCGCCCAATAAAGCGCCACGGCATCTCTCCGAAGCAACTCGATTGCGAATTTGCAGCGTTAGGGCTCGAACGCGTGCAGACCGCCGATCTTGAAGGCACCGATGCTTATTATGCCGCCTTCCAAATCGCCCGCGAACGACCCGAACCGCGCGAAATCGAGCCTTGTAGTTAGGCACTGTCGCGCTACTCTTGGCGCATGCGACAATATCTCGATTTGATGCAGCGAATCCTCGATGAGGGCGCTTCCCAGGATGACCGCACCGGCGTCGGTACGCTCAGCGTCTTTGGTGCGCAGATGCGCTTCGATCTCGCCAAGGGTTTCCCGCTGCTGACCACCAAAAAGCTGCACCTGCGCTCGATCATCGTCGAGCTTCTGTGGTTCCTCAACGGCGATACGAACGTCAAATATCTGCAGGACAACAAGGTCAGCATCTGGGACGAGTGGGCCGACGAAAACGGTGATCTCGGGCCAGTCTACGGCAAGCAATGGCGCCGGTTCGAAGGCGGCAACGGCCGCACCGTCGACCAGATCGAGGAGTTGATAAAGCTGATCCGCGAGGATCCTGCGTCGCGCCGCCAGGTGGTGAGCGCATGGAACCCCGCCGAACAGCCTGACATGGCGCTGGCACCATGCCACTGCCTGTTCCAGACGCACGTGGCCAACGGCAAGCTCAGCCTGCAGCTCTACCAACGCTCCGCAGATCTGTTTCTGGGCGTACCGTTCAATATCGCATCCTATGCCCTGCTGACCCATATGCTGGCGCGTGAAACCGGCCTCGAGCCCGGACATTTCGTCTGGACCGGGGGCGATGTGCATCTCTATTCCAACCACCTGGAACAGGCGAAGACCCAGCTGGCGCGCGAACCGCGTGCGCTCCCGAGGCTGACAATCAAGGATCGCGGGCAGGGGTTGTTCGATTACCAGCCCGACGATTTCAGCTTCGAAAATTACGATCCGCATCCGCATATCAAGGCGCCGGTCGCGGTCTGACCGCGTTTGATCGCTGTGGTGGAGCCTTTCCCTCTTTTTGTGCGTTGTTGGCACACTTGAAGAGGGAGAATACCCATGGTTCGTAAATTCATGATGCTGTTTGCCGCTGCCGGCCTCACCTTCGGCGCCGCCGCCTGCAACACCGTTCAGGGTGTCGGCGAAGATATCAGTTCGGCCGGCGAATGCGGCGAAGACGTGCTGGACGGTCGCGACTGCTAATCGCTTCTCGATCTGGTTTCAGCCAAAGCCCTGCGCCCCCAGGCGCGGGGCTTTTTTTGGTTCATCGCGCATCAACCTTGCTAGGAGGATGATCATGACGTCTTTGGCGTCACGATACTTGGGAGACTATGATGCGCAAACTTCTGGTCATCGCATTGTTCGGAACGAGCATGGCGCTTGGTGCCTGCAACACAGTGCAGGGATTGGGTGAGGATATCAGCTCGGCCGGCAAATGCGGCGAAGACGTGATTAACGGCGAAAACTGCTAAGCTTTTCGTTTCATACAAAGAAAAGGCCCCGGCGGAGTTTCCTCCACCGGGGCCTTTTTTATTGCGGCAGAAACCGGGCCTTAGTCTTCGGCGCTGGCGCCAGCGTCTTCGGCTGCGGCATCGCTGCCGTCACCCGATACGACCACATCGGCCAGCGGATCTTCGACCTTGTCGGCATCGTCGCGCTTGAGCTCCGCCTCATGCTCTTCTTCCGCCGTCTGCGCGGCCAGAAGGGCTTCCTGCATCTTCTTCTGCTGCGCCCGAAGCGCCGCGTCACGCGAAGAGGCGGTGACACGCATGCGGTTCATGCCCGCGCCGGTACCGGCGGGGATGAGACGACCCACGATCACGTTTTCCTTGAGACCGTTGAGCGTATCCGACTTGCCTTCGACGGCCGCCTGCGTGAGCACGCGGGTCGTTTCCTGGAAGGACGCGGCCGAGATGAAGCTGCGGGTCTGCAGCGACGCCTTGGTGATCCCGAGCAGGATGGGCTTGCCTTCCGCTTTCTTCTTGCGCGGGGCAAGCTTGGCGTTGGCTTCGTCCATCTCGTCGCGGTCGACCTGTTCGCCCGGCAGCAGGGTGGTGTCGCCACCGTTGGTGATCTCGACCTTCTGCAGCATCTGGCGAACGATCACCTCGATGTGCTTGTCGTTGATCTTCACGCCCTGCAGTCGGTAGACTTCCTGGATCTCGTTGACGAGATATTCGGCCAGCGCTTCGACGCCCATGACTTCAAGGATGTCATGCGGATCGGGCGAGCCTGCGACCAGGTTGTCGCCTTTCTTCACATAGTCGCCTTCCTGCACGTCGATGACCTTCGCCTTCGGGATCAGGTAATCGATCTGGTCCGAACCATCCTCGGGGATGATCGCAACCTTACGCTTCGCCTTGTAGTCGCGGATGAAGGTGAACTTGCCCGAAGCCTTGGCGATGACCGAATTGTCCTTGGGCTTACGCGCTTCGAACAGCTCGGCGACGCGCGGCAGACCACCCGTGATGTCGCGGGTCTTGGCGGCTTCACGCGGCATACGCGCAAGCACCGTACCGGCTTCCACCTCAGCACCATCCTCGACCGCGATAATCGCGCCCGGAGCCAGGCGATAGACGCCCGCTTCCTCGTCCTTCTTGCCCGTAAGCGTGAGGCGGGGACGGAAGTCTTCCTTCTTCGACTTGGACTGGTTTTCGGTGATCACGCGCTGCGAGATCCCCGTCGACTCGTCGGTCTGCTCGGTCAGGGTCTTGCCATCGACAATATCCTGATACTTCACGACGCCCTTGCGCTCGGTGATGACCGGGCTGAACGAGGGATCCCACTCGGCGATCTTGTCACCCTGCTTGATCATGTGACCGTTCGCAAAGTGCAGCGTCGCACCGTACGGGATCTTGTGCGTCGACAGCTCGCGACCATCGGTATCGAGGATCGCGACTTCGCCCGAACGCGACAGCGAGAGCGTGCGGCCCTTGGCGTCCTCGATCGTCGGCATGTCACGATATTCGATCTTGCCTTCGACCGGGGCTTCGAGGTTCGACTGCTCGTTGAGCTGCGCCGCACCACCGATGTGGAAGGTCCGCATGGTGAGCTGCGTGCCGGGTTCACCGATCGACTGGGCGGCGATGACGCCGACCGCTTCGCCGATATTCACCGGCGTACCGCGCGCGAGGTCACGGCCGTAGCACTTGCCGCACACGCCCTGCTTGGATTCGCATACCAGCGGCGAGCGAATCTTGAGCGCCTGGACGCCCAGGTCCTCGATCTGCTTGGCCATGGCTTCGTCGATCAGGCTGCCCGACTTGATCGCGACCTTGTCCGTTTCCGGATCGACGATGTCTTCGGCCGTCGTACGGCCAAGGACACGATCCGACAGGCTGGCAATGGTCGACCCGCCCTGGACGATGGCGCGCATCTCCAGGACATTGTCGGTCTTGCAGTCTTCTTCGACGATCACGCAGTCCTGGCTGACGTCGACGAGACGACGCGTCAGGTAACCCGAGTTGGCGGTCTTGAGCGCCGTATCCGCGAGGCCCTTACGAGCACCGTGGGTCGAGTTGAAGTATTCGAGGACGGTCAGACCTTCCTTGAAGTTCGAGATGATCGGCGTTTCGATGATCTCGCCCGACGGCTTGGCCATCAGGCCGCGCATACCCGCGAGCTGCTTGATCTGCGCCTGGCTACCACGCGCACCCGAGTGGGCCATCATGTAGATCGAGTTCACGGGGCTTTCGCGTCCGTCCTCGTCCTTCTTGACCGCCTGGATCTCGTCCATCATCTCGTTCGCGACCTGGTCGCCGCAGCGGCTCCAGGCGTCGATGACCTTGTTGTACTTTTCCTGCTGCGTGATCAGGCCGTCCTGATACTGCTGCTCATAGTCGGCGACCTGCGCACGCGTTTCTTCGACCAGCTTTTCCTTGGCGGCAGGGATGACCATGTCGTCCATGCCGAAGGAGATGCCGGCCTTGAAGGCGTGCTGGAAACCGAGGCTCATGATCTGGTCGGCAAAGATGACCGTGTCCTTCTGCCCGGTGTGACGATAGACCTCGTCGATCACCTCGCCGATGTCCTTCTTGGTCAGCAGCTTGTTGACCGTCTCGAAGGGCACCTTGTGGCTCTTGGGAAGCTTTTCACCGAGCAGCATGCGGCCCGGCGTGGTTTCGAAGCGAACCATGCTTTCCTTGCCATCTTCGTCCGTCTGCGGGACTCGGGCGATGATCTTCGAGTGCAGCGTGACCGCGCCGACATTGAGGGCCTGGTGGACCTCGGTCATGTCGGTGAAGATCGAACCTTCGCCCGGCTCACCCTCTTTTTCCATCGTGATGTAATAAAGGCCGAGGACCATGTCCTGCGACGGCACGATGATGGGCTTGCCGTTGGCGGGCGACAGGATGTTGTTCGTGCTCATCATGAGCACGCGTGCTTCCAGCTGCGCCTCAAGGCTCAGCGGGACGTGCACGGCCATCTGATCACCGTCGAAGTCGGCGTTAAAGGCGGCGCAGACCAGCGGGTGAAGCTGGATGGCCTTGCCTTCGATCAGCACCGGTTCGAACGCCTGGATGCCCAAGCGGTGGAGCGTCGGGGCGCGGTTGAGGAGAACGGGGTGCTCGCGAATGACTTCGTCGAGGATATCCCAGACTTCCTTGCGCTCCTTTTCGACCCACTTCTTGGCCTGCTTCAGGGTCATCGAAAGACCCTTGGCGTCGAGGCGCGAGTAGATGAACGGCTTGAACAGCTCCAACGCCATCTTCTTGGGAAGGCCGCACTGGTGCAGCTTGAGTTCCGGACCGGTCACGATGACCGAACGACCCGAATAGTCGACGCGCTTGCCCAGCAGGTTCTGGCGGAAGCGGCCCTGCTTGCCCTTGAGCATGTCGCTGAGCGACTTGAGCGGACGCTTGTTGGCACCGGTGATGGTGCGGCCACGGCGGCCGTTGTCGAACAGCGCATCGACCGATTCCTGCAGCATGCGCTTTTCGTTACGCACGATGATGTCGGGCGCACGCAGTTCCATGAGGCGCTTCAGGCGGTTGTTACGGTTGATGACGCGGCGATAGAGATCGTTGAGATCCGACGTCGCGAAGCGGCCGCCATCCAGCGGGACCAGCGGGCGCAGGTCGGGCGGAATAACCGGGATCACTTCAAGGATCATCCACTCGGGCCGGTTGCCCGAGTCGATGAAGCTCTCGACGACCTTGAGACGCTTGATGATCTTCTTGGGCTTGAGGACCGACTTGGTGGTCTCGAGCTCTTCGAGGAGGTCCTTGCGCTCCTGTTCGAGGTCGAGGTCCATCAGCATCTGCTTGACGGCCTCGGCACCGATGCCGGCCGAGAAGGCGTCTTCGCCATATTCGTCCTGCGCTTCGAGGAGCTCGTCCTCGGTCAGCAGCTGGAACTTCTCGAGCGGGGTGAGGCCCGGCTCGATGACGATATAGCTTTCGAAGTAGAGCACACGCTCGAGCTGCTTCAGCTGCATGTCCAGAAGCAGGCCGATACGGCTCGGCAGCGACTTCAGGAACCAGATATGGGCAACCGGGGCGGCCAGTTCGATATGGCCCATGCGTTCGCGGCGGACCTTCGAAACGGTCACTTCCACGCCGCACTTCTCGCAGACGATGCCCTTGTATTTCATGCGCTTATACTTGCCGCACAGGCATTCATAGTCCTTGATCGGACCGAAGATGCGCGCGCAGAACAGGCCGTCGCGTTCGGGCTTGAACGTACGATAGTTGATCGTCTCAGGCTTCTTGATTTCGCCGAAGCTCCACGAACGGATGCGGTCAGGCGAGGCAAGGCCGATACGGATCTGGTCAAAGGTTTCGGGTTTCGAAACCGGGTTTGCGAAGTTGGTCAGTTCGTTCATCTGATAATCCTCTCATCCCCGGGCGGTGAGGCCCGGGGAAAATAATCCGTTACTCGGCAGCGATCGCGGGCGTGTCGTCTTCGTCATCCCCATCGGAGATGTCTTCCAGATCGACGCTGAGACCCAGCGAACGCATTTCCTTGACCAGAACATTGAAGCTTTCCGGGATGCCGGCTTCGAAGGTGTCGTCGCCCTTGACGATCGCTTCGTATACCTTGGTGCGGCCGACCACGTCGTCCGATTTCACCGTCAGCATTTCCTGGAGCGTATAGGCAGCGCCGTAAGCCTGCAGCGCCCACACTTCCATTTCACCGAAGCGCTGGCCGCCGAACTGCGCCTTACCGCCCAGCGGCTGCTGGGTGACGAGGCTGTACGGACCGATCGAACGCGCGTGGATCTTGTCGTCCACGAGGTGATGCAGCTTGAGCATGTAGATGTAGCCCACGGTGACCTTACGATCGAACGGCTCGCCCGTGCGCCCGTCGAACAGAGTCACCTGGCCCGAACGGTCGAGACCGGCCTTTTCGAGCATGTCGGCTACGTCAGCTTCCTTGGCACCGTCGAACACCGGGGTGCCCATCGGGACGCCGTAGGTGAGGTGGCCTGCAAGCTCCATCACCTGGTCGTCGCTGCGCTCCTTGATGTCCTGCGCATACTTGTCGCCATAGACGTCGGTGAGGTGCGCACGCACCTGCTTGATGTCCTTGGCGGCAATGTCCTTGCCCTTGTGATGGATGTCTTCGAGCATCTCCGAAATCTGCTGGCCAAGACCGCGTGCGGCCCAGCCCAGGTGGGTTTCGAAGATCTGTCCGACGTTCATGCGCGACGGCACGCCCAGCGGGTTCAAGACGATGTCGGCATGCGTGCCGTCTTCGAGGAAGGGCATGTCCTCGACCGGAAGGATCCGGCTGATGACACCCTTGTTCCCGTGACGGCCGGCCATCTTGTCGCCCGGCTGGAGCTTGCGCTTCACCGCGACGAAGACCTTGACCATCTTGAGGACGCCCGGCGGCAGTTCGTCGCCCGCTTCCAGCTTCTGGATGCGATCGTCGAGCTTGGCGTTGATGAGGCCGATGGCTTCATCATACTGCGCCTTGACGGCTTCGAGATCGGCCTGGCGCGCGTCGTTCTTGACCGCGATCTTCCACCAGTCCTTCTGGTCGACCTCTTCGAGCATCCCCTTGGTCAGCTTGGCGCCCTTCTTGATGCCCTTGGGCACCGCGGTGGCGGTCTGACCCGTCAGCATTTCCTCGAGACGCTTGTAGGTCGCGCGGTTGAGGATCGCCTTTTCGTCGTTCGCGTCCTTCTGGAGGCGTTCTTTTTCCTCCTGCTGAATCGCGCGCGTACGGTCATCGATGTCGATGCCGTGGCGGTTGAAGGTGCGCACGTCGACGATCGTGCCGGCAACACCCGGCGGCAGGCGCAGCGACGTGTCGCGCACGTCCGAGGCCTTTTCACCGAAGATGGCGCGCAGCAGCTTTTCTTCCGGCGTCATCGGGCTTTCGCCCTTGGGCGTGATCTTGCCGACCAGGATGTCGCCCGGCTCCACTTCGGCACCGATATAGACGATGCCCGCTTCGTCGAGGTTGCGCAGTGCTTCCTCGCCGACATTGGGAATGTCGCGGGTGATGTCTTCGGGGCCAAGCTTGGTGTCACGCGCCATGACTTCGAATTCCTCGATGTGGATCGAGGTGAAGACGTCGTCCTTCACGATACGCTCGGAGATGAGGATCGAGTCCTCGTAGTTGTAGCCGTTCCAGGGCATGAACGCGACGAGCACGTTACGGCCAAGCGCCAGTTCACCGAACTGGGTCGAGGGACCGTCGGCGATGATTTCGCCGCGGGTGACCGTCTCACCGACCTTCACCAGCGGACGCTGGTTGATGCAGGTGTTCTGGTTCGAGCGCTGGAACTTCTGCAGCGTGTAGATGTCGACGCCGCTTTCGCCGGCCTCGACGTCTTCGGTGACACGCACGACGATACGCGTTGCGTCGACCTGGTCGACCACGCCGGTACGCTTGGCGGCAATCGCCGCGCCCGAATCGCGAGCGACGGTTTCTTCCATGCCGGTACCCACGAGCGGGGCATCGGCCTGGACCAGCGGCACTGCCTGGCGTTGCATGTTCGAGCCCATGAGCGCGCGGTTGGCGTCATCGTTCTCGAGGAACGGGATGAGCGAGGCGGCGACCGAGACCAGCTGCTTGGGCGAAACGTCCATCAGCGTGATCTGCTCGCGCTGCGCCATGAGGAATTCGCCGGCCTGGCGGCTCGAGACGATTTCCTCGACGAAGCTGCCGTCCTTGTTCAGGTCGGCGTTCGCCTGCGCGATCGTGTGCTTCTGCTCTTCCATTGCCGAGAGATAGATGACCTCGTCGGTCACCTTGTTGTTCACGACCTTGCGGTACGGCGTCTCGATGAAGCCATACTTGTTGACGCGGCTGAAGCTGGCGAGCGAGTTGATGAGGCCGATGTTGGGGCCTTCAGGCGTCTCGATCGGGCAGATACGGCCATAGTGCGTCGGGTGAACGTCGCGCACTTCGAAGCCCGCGCGCTCACGCGTGAGACCACCCGGGCCGAGCGCCGACACGCGGCGCTTGTGGGTGACTTCCGAAAGCGGGTTGGTCTGGTCCATGAACTGCGAGAGCTGCGAGGAGCCGAAAAACTCACGAACGGCGGCCACGGCGGGCTTGGCGTTGATGAGGTCGTTGGGCATGACCGTCGACACGTCGACCGAGCTCATGCGCTCCTTGACCGCGCGTTCCATGCGCAGGAGGCCGACGCGGTACTGGTTTTCCAGCAATTCGCCGACCGAACGCACGCGGCGGTTGGCAAGGTTGTCGATATCATCGATGTCGCCCTTGCCGTCCTTGAGATCGACCAGCGTCTTGACGACCGCGAGGATATCTTCGCGGCGCAGCGTGGTGACCGTGTCTTCGGCATCGAGGTCGAGGCGCATGTTGAGCTTCACGCGGCCAACCGCCGAGAGGTCATAGCGCTCGGGATCGAAGAAGAGGCCGTGGAACAACGCGTCCGCGGTTTCGCGGGTGGGCGGTTCGCCCGGGCGCATCACGCGGTAGATGTCGGCCAGCGCCTGATCGGTGTCTTCGGCCTTGTCGGCGTTGAGGGTGTTGCGGATCCAGGGACCCGTGTTGACATAATCGATGTCGAGAAGTTCGATTTCCTTGATCTTGGCAGCGTCGAGCTTTTCCAGCGTCTCGGCCGATACTTCTTCGCCGGCCTCGACGTAGATTGCGCCCGTCTTTTCGTTGATGAGATCATAAGCGGCGAAGCGGCCGAGAATTTCCTCCGTCGGGATCACGACGGTCTTGAGACCATCGCTTTCGGCCTTCTTGGCTGCGCGCGGCGTGATCTTCTTGCCCGCTTCGAACACGACTTCGCCGGTCTTGGCATCGGCAACGTCGTAAGTCGGCTTCAGGCTGCGCCACGCATCGGGGTTGAACGGCATTTCCCAGCCATTCTTGCCGCGCTT
This sequence comes from Sphingomicrobium marinum, assembly GCF_026157105.1. GTDB lineage: Bacteria > Pseudomonadota > Alphaproteobacteria > Sphingomonadales > Sphingomonadaceae > Sphingomicrobium > Sphingomicrobium marinum. The sequence goes on along the minus strand of NZ_JANPVQ010000001.1, from coordinate 1,868,595 downwards.
CCACGTCACGCGATCGTAGAAGTGCTCGAGGATTTCCTCGTGGTTGAGGCCAAGCGCGTACAGCAGGGTGGTGACCGGCAGCTTGCGCTTGCGGTCGATACGCACGTTGACGATGTCCTTGGCGTCGAATTCGAAATCGAGCCACGAGCCGCGGTACGGGATCACGCGGGCGGCAAACAGGTACTTGCCGCTCGAGTGAGTCTTGCCGCGATCATGGTCGAACAGCACGCCCGGCGAACGGTGCATCTGGCTGACGATGACGCGCTCGGTGCCGTTGATGATGAAGGTGCCGTTGCCCGTCATCAGGGGCATGTCACCCATGTAGACGTCCTGCTCCTTGATATCGATGACCGACTTGGCTTCGGTGTCGGGATCGATCTCGAAGCTGGTGAGGCGCAGCGTGACGCGCATCGGCGCAGCATAGGTCAGGCCGCGCTGGCGGCATTCTTCGGTATCGAACTTGGGCGGTTCCAGCTCATAGCCATCGAAGTCGAGGTGCGCGGTGCCCGCGAAGTCCTGGATGGGGAAAACGCCGCGGAGCGTCTTTTCCAGGCCCGACATATAATCTTCAGCGGGGCGCGAGCGGAGGAAGTCCTCGTAGGATTCCTTCTGCACCTCGATGAGGTTGGGCATTTCCGAAACTTCGTGGATGTTGCCGAAGATTTTGCGGATACGGCGGGCCTTGGAGTGGCCGGCGCGTGTCGTCGGCACGTCTTTTGCTGTGGTAGCCATGAATTTCCCTGCGCTACGGGCGCGCGAACGGGTTCGCGGGCCCTCGATTGCCAAGTGCTGCGCGGCGCCTGGATGACCCATTTCCCATTCGTTCGAACCGTGCGCGTGGGGCGGTTCGTGTCCCGGAAACGGCAGGCAGGCCCCGGGACGCACGAATCCGTGCGGCGGAGCCACATGTCATTGAATGGCTTCGATATACGCTTCCTGTAGGAAAGTTCAAGGGGGATGGTTGCCGTTCTCGCCAAGGTGACGCAGGGTGCGCGGCAACGCGTAGCAGGGGAAACGAGAATGATCCGCAAATCGATGCTTTTGGCCGCCACGGCGGCGTTTTTGTCTTCGGCAGCCGGGGCGCAGGAAAGCGAGTATCGCGTGCTGTCGACGGGCACCGTCATCGGGGCACTCGAGGTCGATCGCGACGGCAACACGTACGACATCGTCTGGGATTACAAGCAGAATGGTCGCGGCCCCACCGTCGCGGAAGTGATCCGTGTCGACGATGCCGGCCGCCCTGTCGAGGTGAAGATCGGCGGGCGAACGACCTTCGGTAACCTGATCGATGAATGGTACCGCCTCGATGGCAATGGCGGCGCGACGTGGCAGGACGCAGCGGGCGGCGGAAGCACCGATACCGACGCATTCTATGTCAGCCAGAGCGGCAGTCCGATGGACCTTGCGCTCCTCACCGAAGCGTTGCTGCGCGATGACGATGGCCGCATCGACACGCTGCCATCGGGCACCGCGGTGCTGACGCCGCGCGACACGGTCGATCTTGCCAGCGATGCGGGCGACGTATCGGTCACGATCTATGAAGTGGCCGGCCTCGACACTTCGCCCAGCTATGTCCTGCTCGACAGCGACGGCAAATTCTTCGGCACGGCAAGCCCGTCCTTTGCCGTCCTGCGCGCAGGCTACGAAGCGCATGACCAGGTGCTGCGCGACATGACCGAACTATATTCGGCCGAGCGGCTCGCCGAACTCCAGGCCACCTACGCGCATACCTATGACGCGCCCGTACGCATTGCCAACGTGCGCATCTTCGACAGCGTCTCCAAGACCGTCGGCGAACCCAGCGACGTCGTCGTTTACGATGGCCGTATCACCATGATCGAGCCGGCGGGCGGCGCGCCCGTCGATGGCGAAGTGCGCATCGAAGGCGAGGGGACAATGATGATCCCCGGCATGTACGAGATGCACGCGCATCTCGGCCGCGAGAGCGCGCTGACCAACGTGCTTGCCGGCATCACCTCGATGCGCGACATAGGCAACCGCAACGAGGTGCTCGACAAGTTGCTCGAGCGGATTGAGGCGGGCGAGCTTGCCGGACCGCGCGTCACGCGCTTCGGCTTCATCGAAGGCGAAAGTCCGTTTTCCTCACGCACCGGCGTCTTGGTGACCAGCGCCGAAGAAGCGGTCGACGCCACGCGCATGTACGCCGCCAAGGGCTTCCATGGCATCAAGCTCTACAATTCGATGAAGCCCGAATGGAATGCGGCGGCCATCGCCGAGGCCAAGAAACTCGGCCTGATGGTCGCGGGACACGTGCCGGCTTTCTCGACTGCCGATGCGATGATCGAGATGGGCTATAGCGAGGTCACGCACGTCAACCAGCTGATGCTCGGCTGGGTGCTGAACGAGGGCGAGGACACGCGCACCCTGTTCCGTTTCACCGCGATGAAGCGCTTTCCCTCGCTCGACCTTTACGGCGACCAGGTCAACGCGACGATCGACGCCATGCTTGCCAACGGCGTGGCGCATGAACCGACGCTAGGCATCCACGAAATCGGCCTGACCGCGAAGGACGGCGAATATCATGCCGGCGCGGTAAGCTATGCCGACAACATGCCGCCGAGCGTGCAGCGCAGCCTCAAGCAGGCGCTGTTCGGCGCCGACACGGCGGAGGAACGGCAGCAATATGTCGATGCCTACGCGACCATCAAGGACACGCTCCGGAGGATGCACAAATCGGGGATCCTCCTGATCCCGGGCACCGATACGGGCGGCGCGCTGACCTATCACCGCGAACTCGAATTGTTCGGCCAGCTCGGCATGAGCAACGAGGAAGTGCTGGCGCGCGCCACGATCGACATGGCGCGCTATCTCGGCCAAGACGAAGATCTTGGCTCGATCGAGCGCGGCAAGCTGGCCGATTTCTTCCTGGTGCGCGGCGATCCGACGGAGGATCTCGGGCAATTGAAGCAGATCGGCCTCGTGTCGCGCGGCGGCACCTTTTATGCCCCCGCCGAGGTTTTGCCGTCGTTCGGGATTACGCCCTTCGCTGAAGCGATCGTGCTGCCCGAACAATAACGCGCTGATAGCAATGCGGCGGCTGTCGTTCCGCCCATTGTCGGCGGCAGGAGGCCAAGCTTTCTCGTCGTCAATGTTGACACGGGTTAAGATTCGCTGCCTGATGCGCACATGAGCTTCATCCGGACCCTGATCGTTCTCCTCTCGCTGCTCATCGGCAGCATGGCGCACGCCGGGGAACCGGCGCGGGTCGTGGCGATTGGCGATCTTCACGGCGACTATGAAGCTTTTCGCGATATTGCGTTGACGGCGAAATTGGTCGATGCGGACGGCGACTGGGCCGGCGGCGAAACCGTGCTGGTCCAGCTAGGCGATGTCACTGATCGCGGGCCCGACAGCCTCAAGATCATCCGCGACCTCATGGCGCTCGAGGAGCAGGCGGCGGCGGCCGGCGGCCAGGTCATCGCGCTCATCGGCAATCACGAAGCCATGAATGTCATTGGCGATCTTCGCTACGTGCATCCGGGCGAATTCGAAGCCTTTGTCGGTCCGAAATCCAAGACACTTCGCCGGGCGTACTGGCGAAACAACGAAGTCGCGTTCCTCGCAAAAATGGAAGCGCGTTATCCCGATGGCAACGCCAAGCAGTGGCGCAAGAAATGGGAAGAAGAGCACCCGCTAGGCTGGATCGAGCATCGGCTTGCCTGGCAGCCCGGCGGCGAACTGGCAAAGTGGTATGCAGGCAAGCAGGCCATTGCCAAGGTCGGCAGCACGCTCTTCGTTCATGGTGGCATCAGCGTGGAGGTCGCCGCGCAGGGTTTCGATGCTGTCAATGCGGAGATCGCGGCTGGACTGACCGATCCTACGCTGATGGCGCCGCTGGAAAACCCGAGGGGGCCGCTTTGGTATCGCGGCAACCTTGAAGAAAAGGCCGGCGACCGTCCGATCGAAATAGTCCGCGGCGAGTTGGACGGGGTGCTTGCAACGCTTGGCGCCAAGCGGCTGGTCGTGGCCCATACGCCGCGGCTCGAAGGCATCGATGCGCAACATGACGGCAGGCTGGTGCGGATCGATACCGGCATGGCCGATCATTATGGCGGTCGGCCCTCCTACCTTGAAATTCTCGACGGCAGGGCGTTTGCAATCGAGCAGGATGACGAGGGAAATTGGGCGCGGCGGGCTCTACCGCAGGAGGGTGCTTCATGATCGGACTGGCAATATCCGCAATGGTGGTGCAGCCCGTGGTCGAGCCCCAACCGCTGTTCGAGAGCGACGCGGTGCTCAACGTGACGATCGCGGGACCCTTCAGCAGGCTGGTGCGGCGGGCAAAGCGTAACCCGGAGCCTTATGCCGTCCGCGTGACCGTCAACGGCATCGTGCACGATGGCACGATCGAAGCCAGGGGCCTCACGCGCAGGGTTGGCGGGTTCTGCACGTTCCCGCCGCTTCGGCTTCGCTTTCCGACAAAGCCCGATGGCGCTTCGCCATTTGCCGGGCAGAACGAACTCAAGATGGTCACGCATTGCCAGGACAAGGGCAATTACGAGCAGGTCATGCTGCGCGAATATGCTGCCTATCGGCTCTACAACGTGATGACCGACGAAAGCCTGCGCGTGCGCCTCGCCAATATCCGGTACGAGAATGAGAGCGGTAGCGAGGTGGCGACGCGAATGGGGTTTTTCATTGAGGATATCGATGCTGCCGCCGACCGGCTGGGCGGGACCGAAATCAACCTCCCGGCGATCGGTTCGCGCTGGGTCGGACAGCAGCGCGCCGCGCGCTATGCTCTATTCCAGTACATGATAGGCAATCTCGACTGGTCGATGTTCCGCGGGCCGCAAGGCCGTGATTGTTGCCACAACAGCAAGGTCATCGGGCCGGACAAGCAGGCGCGCCAGGACCTGATCCCGATACCCTACGACTTCGACATGTCGGGCTGGGTCGATGCGCCTTATGCCATTGCTCCGGAAGGCTTACCCGTCCGCAACGTTCGCCAGCGTCTTTATCGCGGATTGTGCCGCTACGGGCCCGATACGCTGACACTCGCGGCCGATTTACGGGGCCGACGCCCTGAATTCACGGCAGCCTATCGCAACGTTCCGGGCATAAGCGATAGTACGCGCCGGGATCTGGATCGATATCTCGACGATTTCTTTTCGGATATCAGCACCGATGCGCAGGTGCGCGACAAAGTCCTGGATGATTGCCGCTAGCGCGCGGGATACACGGTCAATCGTCCCCGCCGCGTCGCCGTTCCTTCATCGGCCAAGGCGATCCAGCGCCCCCCCAGCATGGCGATACCCTCGGTCATCGGATGTTGGCGCGGCGTAAGCCGGCGCTTTTCCAAAAGCGTGCCCCGCCGATCGAACGTCAGCATCAATCGATTGCGTCCTGACACGATATAGATTGCGCCTGAATTGGGGTCCCAGTCGATCCCCGACGGCCGGAAATCGGGGCGCTCCTCTTTCGTGAGGAAGCCGGACAGAGCGAGCGACAGGAACGGCGTCTCCAGGGCGTGCTCGCTGTCGATGGACCATCGATAGACGGTAAGCCGACGCGCATCGGTTTGCATTCCACCGCGGCGTCCGCGTTTGCACAGTATGAGCAGCTCGCCAGGCTGCGGGCTGGCGGAAAGCCCCTCGATTTCGCAGTGCGGGCCGACGCCACTGTCATGCACGGTATAGGGTACGCGTTGCCGGTGTCGGCCAATGTTGGCGGCGTAGATGAGACCGTCTGAGGTGATCAGGAAAACGCGGCTGCCGACACGGGCGATGCCTTCGAAATCGCCTTCGAGCGTGGGATCGCCAAGTGCAAAGGCGCGCAAGATACGGCCGCGTTCCAACTCGATCTCGTAGACGATGGCATGTTCGTCATTATGCGCGAAAACGCTGCGTTCGCTGGCAATGGCCAGTCCGCTGATCTCTTCCAGTCCGTTGGGCAGGCTGAAACGGCGCGCTTCTTCGATTTGTTGGGCGGTGCCCAGCGTCAAGGCGACGGGCAGCAATGCCGCCAGCTTCATCATCGCTGCTTCTTCTCGCTATCATGTGCCAAAGCCTCGTCGGGCTCGTCGCCATGGTTGGGTCGGAAGAAGCGCAGCGCCCCCTTGATCGCGCCGTAATCCGAACTCCACAGCGCGATGAAGAGATAGTTGAAGAAGATGGAGGTCACGAGCGCCACTTCGAGCGCACCGATACCCGCCGACAGACCGATAGCGATGGCCAGGAAGATATAGAGCGCGTCGCCGGAGCTTTTGAGCGTATTGCGAAAGCGCACTCCTGCCACGATCCCCGCCAGGCTGAAGGCCAGCGCCAGGCTGTTGTGCACGATGACGACGATCGCGGTCACGACGATCGGCAGTACGATGATCGTTTCGACGATCGACTGGTTATATTCGGCTCGGTTGCGGCAAGCCATGTAAAGCCAACTGACCGGCAATACGGTGTAGAGCGCACCGAACATCGCCATCAGCAGCCAGATGATCGAGCCGGTGAGGTCGCCAGCGCGATTGGCGCCGATTTCGATGGCTTCGAAAGGATCGTCGCTGGGGCCGGTCAGCAGCGCTTCGGCACCGCCAATGGGCAGATAGGCTGCACTTTCGGGCACGATTACGGTCATGCCGTACACAATCGCGGTGACAGCGAGATAGTAGATCGTCAGCGCCGCAAATAATCGAACTACGCGCATCCGTATCCCCCTCTAAAGAAGAAAGACACTACGCCAACTCGTGGCAGACGACAAACGAAAGGGGCGACCTTTGGGGAAAGGTCGCCCCGGGATGCTCAATGCCTTGCAAGGGCAAGCGAGGCACGAGCATCGTAGCCTTTTCGCGCGCAAGCAGTGGATGTCAGGATAGACAAGGTCGTTACGGATGCGAGCCGGATGAACGCTTTGCCACCACGCATCGCCGTGAACACATGCGAATTAACGCCGATAACCAGCGTGGCTGTAACCTTTTCCCTTCTGCGTATGAATGATCAGTAGGGTAGGCTGGCGCGACATTCGGGGATTGCGTGCCATCGCAAACGCGCCGCCGATGCTGCGACGCTGGAACGGGGACAGGATGAAGCGCGCACTGATACTTGCCATCACCCATATCGTCGCTTTGGCGGCGGGATTTGCCGCGGGGATCTATTATTTGCCCATACTGACAGCGGAGCACGCGCCCGACGCGAAAGTGCTGGAGCGCGAGGCGGCCGCTGCCACCTATTCGGCGACGCTGACACGCGATCTGCCGGGCAGCGATCGCCTCCACTGGGGCGAGGGTACGATCAGCGTGTCGGAATCGACGATTTCGCATCAAGGCGAATTGGCACCCGGGCCCGACTATTTCGTCTACCTGACACGCGAATTCGTCGACGATGAAGAATCGTTCCTCGCCATCAAGGATCAGGCGCAGCTCATCGGGCCGGTAAAAAGCTATGATGGCTTTCTTCTCGACATCCCCGAAGGCGTGGACATCGAGGGGTACACGACGGTGGTCGTCTGGTGTGAAAGCTTCAAAGAGTTCATCACCGCCGGCCGATATCGCGCACTTGCCGACGGCTGAAGTCTGCAAAAAAAAGGGCGGCCTCCGGTTTGGAGACCGCCCAATAGCAAGCGTCACTGGGGGACTAGCAGGCGCTTACTGAACCGTCGGCATCAGCACGGTGTCGATGCCGTGGATCACGCCGTTGCTTGCCATGATGTCGGCACTGATGACGCCGACATGATTACCGCTGGCGTCCATGATCATCAGCGTTCCGCCATGATCGGCGATCGTGATCGACTGGTCGTTCATCGTTTCGAACGAGGCCGAACCACCGCCCTGCGCGACGATCGATGCGATATCGGCGGCGGTGAGCGCGCCCTCGATGACGTGGTATTTGAGGATTTCGATGAGATCTTCCTCATCGTCGTTCGCGAACAGCGTTTCCAGCGTGCCGTCCGGCAGCTTGGCAAAAGCAGCATCCGTCGGCGCGAATATCGTGAACGGCCCGTCTTCAGCCAACTCCTCGATCATTTCGCCCTCGCCAAGAGCGCGCTCAAGCGTGGAGAAATCGTCCGACGCAAAAGCGATCTCGACAATCGTGCCTTCGCCCTTGTTGTCGCGTTCGGCAAAGTCTTCGCGCGCGTCCTGGACGTCTTCGATGGCGTCCTCGACGGTTTCGGGCTCGACCACTTCCTCCTGGCCCGGCACCGGGCCCATCTGGCCGGCAGTTTCGGGGTCGGCAAAGGCCGGCGTGGAAGCCATCGCACCGAGCGCAATGGCCGCGGTCGCAGTCTTGAACGTAAACATTGTTACTACTCCTAATAAAACGTGCCGCCTCGGGGGCGGCAGGATCAGAAGCAAAACGAAGGTTTTTGGGGATTTTTCCTGCATTCGTCGCACGGCGACAGTCGGCTCGGCGTGAGCCGTGCGGGCGGTGCGACCAGATGTTCGGTAAAAGAAAAAGGGCGGCCCCCGGGAGGGCCGCCCTTCTCGTATCCGGTGAAACCCGGGAAAAGCTTACTTGAGCTCGACGGTGCCGCCGGCTGCTTCGATCTTTTCCTTGATTTCGTTGGCTTCGTCCTTCGAAGCACCTTCCTTGAGGGGCTTCGGCGCGCCTTCGACGAGCGCCTTGGCTTCGCCAAGACCCAGGCCGGTGATCGCACGGACTTCCTTGATGACGTTGATCTTCTTGCCACCGTCGCCGGTGAGGATCACGTCGAACTCGTCCTTTTCTTCGGCCGCAGCGGCGTCACCGCCACCGGCACCCGGGGCTGCAACCGCAACCGCCGCAGAGGCGCTCACGCCCCACTTTTCTTCGAGCATCTTCGAGAGCTCGGCAGCTTCAAGAACGGTCAGTTCCGAAAGCTGGTCAACAATCTTTTCCAGATCAGCCATTTTATTTCTCCGTTTGGGCGTTGTTGCCCGTCGTGTTGTTCAGTCTAACTAATAAAGTCAGGCCGCAGCCTTGGCGCTCAGGACGCGCGCGAGCAGACCCGCGGGCTCCTTCGAAATCTGCGCAATCTTGGTTGCCGGGGCCTGGATAAGGCCGACAATCTTGCCACGCAGTTCGTCGAGCGAGGGCAGTTCGGCCAGTGCCTTGATGCCGTTCACGTCGAGGACGGTCTCACCCATCGCGCCGCCGAGGATTTCGAACCTGTCGTTACCCTTGGCGAACTCCACCGCGACCTTTGCAGCCGCGACGGGATCGGACGAGGTTGCCAGTGCCGTGGGACCCGAAAGAAGGTCACCGATCGGCTGGTACTGGCTGCCATCGAGCGCGAGCTTGGCAAGGCGGTTCTTCGCGACCTTGAACTGGGCACCGGCGTCGCGCATCTTGTTGCGCAGCTCCGACGACTGTTCGACGCTCAGCCCGTGGTTACGGGTGACGACGACAACGCCGGTCTCTGCAAAGACACTCTTCAGCTCGGCAACCAGATCGGCTTTTTGCGAACGATCCATGCCATACTCCCATGTCGTTTCCGCTCTTGGCACCATTGCCAATAGCGGTTGCCTCCTGAGCAAGCTCAGTCAGCGATACTGTCCGTGGGGTTGGATCAACACGACCGGAATGCCTTGCAGCAGGCGGTCGAAAATCTCTCTGTCACCCCGTCTAGGCTGCAAATTAAGGAGCAAGCTCCAGCAACTGTCTCGGACGAGATCGCCGCCCGAAGGCGACGGTCGAGGGGCTCTCTACATGCTGCGTCTGCGAAGTCAAGCGGTTCAGTCGCCTTGCGGGCGGTTGTTCCACGTCATCTTCCTGATCTTCCACGCACCGCTCGGGCGCTTTTCGGCAAGGATCACGTAATTACCGTCATAGGCGGTCTCCTCGCCATCGACGATCCAGGCGGCGCTGCTTCGACCGGTGATGGCCGCAAGGCAGCTTGTCCCTTCGACCGATGCCGTGGAGCGTTCGAAGCGGCTGACCACTGTGGGCGGGCTGTCGGGCGGAAACCAGAACCCGGCAAGCGCGTCGCGGCCGGTCAGCGGCTCGCCGCCGCCTCCCGGAATGATCGTCGCCTTTTCGATGAACAGATCGAGCAAGGCCTCGCGCTGCGCTTCGGTGCCTTCAAGCTTCCAGGCAGCGGCGTAATCCTGGTCGAGCTTGCGTAGCGCTGCCTTGGCGGCGGCATCGAGCGGCTGGCAGGCAGCAGCTTCTGCGACGTCGTTGCCAACCGCGTTGGCTACGTCGCCTTCGCTGGCGGAACAGGCGGTAAGGATCGCGGCAGGCGCAAGCAGCATAATGGTTCGCATGATGTGGATAATATCGCTTTGCAGTCCGCGCTGCTAGTCGTCTTGGCTGCCGGGCGGGTCGTTGGGAAAGGCTTCCTTGCGTGCGGCGACATAACGCCAGATGTCAGACACCACGACCGAGCCTTCGCCGACTGCGCTGGCGACACGCTTCACCGACGAAGCGCGCACGTCGCCGACCGCCCAGATGCCGTCGCAGCTGGTCTGCGCGAACATCGGCCGATCGACGTCCTCTCCGCACAGCACGAAACCCTTGTCATCGAGCTCGACGAGCCCGGACAGCCATTCGGTGTTTGGGGCCGCGCCGATCATGATGAAAAGCCCGCCGCACTCAAATTCACGCTCGCCATCGGGCCCTTCGACGCGGACACGTTCCAGCATCTGGTCGCCGTCCAGCCCCTTCACCTCGTGGTTGAAGTGGATGGTGATCCCGGGATCGGCCTCGAGCCGCTCGGTCAGGTAGGAGGACATGCTGTCAGCCAGGCTGTCGTCGCGCACCATCAGGTGGACGCACTTGGCGACGCGGCTGAGATACATGGCGGCCTGACCGGCGCTATTCCCCCCGCCGATGATGACCGCGTTCTTGCCCGCACAAAAGCGCGCTTCCATGTCGGTCGCGGCGTAATAGATGCCGGCGCCTTCGAATTCGCGGAGACGCGCGATCGGTAGCTTGCGATACTGGACACCGGTGGAAACGAGGATGGCGCGGGCGCACAATTCGTCGCCCTCGTCGAGCTGCGCGCAGAACGTGCCATCGTCGCGCCGGCGCAATCCCTCGACACGGCGCGGCATGACGAAACGGGTGCCAAACTTCATCGCCTGCACTTGTCCGCGATAAACAAGGTCTGCCCCAGATATCCCTGTCGGGAAGCCCATGTAATTTTCGATCCGGCTGGAAGTGCCGGCCTGGCCGCCGATCGCCGTATCTTCGATCACCAGCGCATCGAGCCCTTCGGATCCTGCATAGACCGCCGCAGCCACGCCGGCCGGCCCGCCGCCGACGATTAGAAGGTCGACATCTTTCGTGGTGCAGACGTTTAGATCGAGCCCCAACAGACGCGCTACCTTGCGCGGGGTGGGGTCGTCGATGACCCGCTCGGTCCCGATCACGACCGACGGTTCATGATCGACCAGCGTACATAATTTGCGCGCTTCCTTGTCTTCGCCTTCCAGATCGTACGACTGGAAAGGGATGCGATTGCGGCTGAGGAACGAGGCAACCGCACGCACCGCCCCATCGCGGTCGGCGCCGACGATCTTGATGGCCGATCGCTCGTCCTCGAACTGCTTGCGCCGCCGCGCCGAGAAGACGTCGATGATATGGTCCGACAGTTCGGGGACCTTGCGCATCAGGTCGAGCATGGCCTCGCGCGGTGCTTCGAGCGTCCTGGTGTCCTTGGCGGCGCGCATGGGCAAAGTGTGGCTTCCGGCATTGAGGAACGCCAGTTCGCCCATGAACTGTGTTGGCCCCAGCGTGCTTTCGATCAGCCGCTCGCCCGTAAAATCGTCGACGACCTCGATCTCGCCGTCGAGAACATAGACGAAGCGGTCCATTGGATCGCCGATTTCGGCGACCATTTCGCCCGCCTTGTAGCTTTTCTCCTCGGCGATCTTGCGGATGGCGTCGACATGCTCATCCGACAGCGGCACGCGCTTCATCACCTCAAGGTCCGCGCCAATCGATTCCATGCTGATACTGTCCTTCTACTCGAGCGTCTAACGCGCTGTGGGCGGCGAAAGTGCCAAGGGCCATGCCTCTTGCCAAATGATGCGATCCGTCCATGATGCACCCGAGGTAAGGGGGGCATGTGGCCGATCTCTTTTTGTCCTATGCGCGCGCCGATCAAACGACGGTCGAACGGCTCGCGGCGGCGTTGGAAGCGCGGGGATATTCGGTCTGGTGGGACCGCCACATGGAATCGGGTGCCCAATTCTCAAAGGAAATTGAACAGCAGATAGAACGGGCAAGGGCCACGCTGGTTTGCTGGTCGAAGGACAGCGTGGAATCGCGCTGGGTGCGCGACGAAGCCAACTATGCCGCCGAGCGCGACAAGCTGCTTGCGGTCACGCTGGATGGCACCCTGCCACCGATGGGTTTTGGACAGTTCCACGCAATGTCGCTCGAAAATTGGAAGGGCGATGCCGATACTTTGTCGCCACTGATCAACGCCATCGCCCACAAGCTGGGCGACGAGGCGGACGGGGAAAGGCCGGCCACTCCCGGGCCCGCGCCGAAGGTCAAACGCACCTGGCTGGTGGCTGCCGTGGCCGCTTTCCTCGCGGCGATCGGGGCGGTGTTCATTCCAAAGCTTATCGCGAATGATCCGGCTACCGAACAGGCGATGCAGGCCTCGATCGCTGTGCTGCCGTTCGAAGCGCTGAGCGAGGACGAAAGCGACGCCTATTTCGGGCGCGGCATCGCCGAAGAATTGCTCAACGCGCTTGCCAACTTCCCCGATCTCAAGGTGGCGGGCAGGGCCTCTGCCTTTTCATTCGAAGGTAGTGATGCGCTGAACAATGAAATCGGCGAACAGCTCGGCGTCGATCATATACTGCAGGGCACGGTTCGCCGCGCTGGAGACCGGGTGCGCATCACAGCAAGCCTGACCAGCGCCAGCGACGGATCGCAGCTCTGGTCCGAGACCTACGAACGCGAACTGACCGACATTTTTGCCATTCAGGACGAGATCGTCGAAGAATTGGCCCGCGTTCTCCAGTTCCGGCTAGGCGTGGGAGCGGGCGCTGGTCGCGCCGAGGCCAAAGGCGTCGATCCGCGCGCCTACGAAGCGTATCTTCGCGGTCTCGATTTCTGGCACCGCCGCGAGGAACCGCAGAACCGCTCCGAAGCGATTGCCAGCTTCAGGGAAGCGACCGAACTCGATCCGGATTTTGTTGACGGTTGGTCGGCGCTTGGCATGGGTGTGGCGTGGAGCAGCTCGTACGTGGAAGACGCGTTCGGTTTCGATGCCGTCGAGGTCACGGAAGACGCATTACGGCGGGCACTCGCGCTCGATCCGGGCAACGCGCGGGCCAACGCCGTGCGTGCGGCATGGGAACGCGATGTTGATGCCGCGCAGGCCTCTTTCCAAGCCGCTTACGAACGCGCCCCCAATGATTCGCTCGTCAATTATGCGGGCGGGATGATGTATGAATATCTGGGCGACTTCGATGCCGCCATCCGCCACTTCGATCGCGCTCTCCTCCTCGATCCGCTCAACCGCACGGTATCGCGTGTCAGGGCGTTGGCGCTTGGTGCGGTCGGTCGTTATGGCGAGGTCGAAGACGAAATCCGTACGATCGCGACCTGCGGCGAACAATGCGACTATGGGCACGTGATCATGGCCGCTAACGGGCTTGTCGCCAGCCTGCATTCCGAAGACCCGGGCAAGATTGCGCAATGGCTCGAACTGCTTGGCCGGAACCATGCCCGCGCCCCCTCGCAATCCGAATATGACAGGCTATGGATCGGCTGGCTCGAAGGGCGCGCGCGCGAGGTCGCCAATGGCACGCCGTTCAAGGCCGCCCCTTTCACGGACGCGCAGAATTTCTCGCTCGGCGTCGGGATGGCGACCCCGGCATCCTTGCTGGCGCAAGGCGGCCAGGTCGAAAACGCGATCGATCTGCTCGAAGTCGGGTATCAGAAGCGCGAACTGTTCGGTCCCAACGATTTCTGGCCGCTGCTCGAGGGTCGCTACGAGTTCCCCGACGAAATGCGCCGCCATCCGCGCTTTCACGCCATCTGGGCCAATCCCGACATGGCGCGTCTTGCGGAAGTTCGCCGGGCCAATGGCCAGACCGCGGGATTGCCGCTGCCGATCAGGCAATGAAAAAGGCCGGAGCGGATGCGCCCCGGCCTCTTTAGTCTGTCACCGTGGAAGCGAACGCCTAGGCGTCGGCTTCCTTGGCAGCCTGCGTGCCCTCGACATCGGCCAGGTCGAGCTTGAGGCCCGGACCCATCGTCGAGGTGATCGCGACCTTGCGGACATAGCGACCCTTGGCGCCCGAAGGCTTGGCCTTGATGATCGCGCCCACAAAGGCGTCGAAATTCTTGCGCAGCGCGTCTTCGGCGAAGCTCGCCTTGCCGATGCCGGCATGGATGATCCCGTTCTTTTCGACGCGGAACTGCACTTCGCCGCCCTTGGCCGCTTCGACAGCCGCCGCCGGATCGGGCGTCACGGTGCCGAGCTTGGGGTTGGGCATCAGGCCTTTGGGGCCCAGCACCTTACCGAGGCGACCGACGATGCCCATCATGTCGGGCGTCGCGATGATGCGGTCATAGTCGAGATTGCCGTTCTGCATGTCTTCCATGAGATCTTCGGCACCCACCTTGTCGGCGCCTGCCTTCTGCGCGGCTTCGGCCTTGTCACCGCGCGCGAACACGGCGACCTTGATGTCCTTGCCAGTGCCCGAGGGCAGCGCGACGACGCCGCGGACCATCTGGTCTGCGTGGCGCGGATCGACACCCAGGTTCATCGAGACTTCGATGGTCTCGTCGAACTTGGCGGTGGCGCATTCCTTGACGAGCTTGATGGCGTTGTCGACGTTGTAGATCGCGTCGTTATCGACCTTTTCGTACTGGGCCTTCTGCTTCTTGGTCAGCTTCTTCGCCATGATTTAGCCCTCCACCACTTCGAGGCCCATGGCACGTGCCGAGCCTTCGATGATCCGCGTTGCCGCTTCGATATCGTTCGCATTGAGGTCCGCCATCTTGGTTTCGGCGATTTCCTTGACCTTCGAACGCGCGATGGTGCCGGCGCTTTCGCTACCCGTGGCACCCGAGCCCTTCTTGATCTTCGCAGCGCGCTTCAAAAGGAAGCTTGCGGGCGGGGTCTTGGTTTCGAACGAGAAGCTGCGATCCGCATAGACCGTGATGGTCGTCGGGATCGGCATATTCTTTTCCATGTCCTGCGTAGCGGCGTTGAACGCCTTGCAGAATTCCATGATGTTGACGCCGCGCTGACCCAGTGCGGGGCCGATCGGCGGGGAGGGGTTGGCGACGCCCGAAGGCACCTGCAGCTTGATATAGCCGGAAATCTTCTTGGCCATGCCAAAAAGTCCTTTCTTTCATCCTGTCGCTTCCGCCTGGGCGAAAGCTCTGATTAAGCGGTACGAACGGCGCGCCTCACGGCTGCGCCTCCCGCGCGAAGTTGCCTGTCCTGTCGGAAAGACGGCGCGCCTCTAACAACAAAGACGATGCGATGCAACGGCTTATCGGGATTGGCCTTGCCCCCATCCGGAGCATTTTTTCATCGAATTTGGAGATACTTCTGCAGGCTTCCTGCCATTCTTGCCCTGCATCCCTGAAAAGTCGTCCGAAATGAACGGTTTAATCCATCCGTTTCGGGGAAGGCATGCCTATTGAGACGGTCGCCGGATCGACGCCAGCCACGAGTAAAGGGGACGCGCGACCATGATCGAAAAGAAGACCACGCCGGCGGCAAGCGACGCCGCACAGAAACTGCCCGCCGATTTGCTCAACCGCCTGGTCGAGCTGGCCGATACGCTCGACCACCTGATGCCGCGCGAAGCCGACGGCACGGAAGGCAGCAGCGGTGCCGCCGGTGATCCGCTTCCGCGTCTGGATGCGGTGCTGGGCAATCTTGAAGACGTGCAGGGCGGGATCAGCCACGCGATGCTGGTGCGCCGGATGATCAGCCTGCGCCGCCTGCGTGAAGAAGTGTTCCCCAAAGGCCTGTTCGCCGATCCGGCCTGGGACATGCTGCTCGATCTCTATGGTGCGCATATCGCGCAGCACCGCGTACCCGTATCGAGCCTGTGTGTGGCCGCCGAGGTGCCCGCAACAACGGCGCTACGCTGGATCAGCAAGCTCGATCGCATGAACCTTATCGATCGCGAACGCGACCCTCACGATGCCCGCCGGGTGTTCATCTCGCTGCGACCGGACGCCGTTGCAATGATGCGCGATTATTTCTCGCGCGTCGCCGAAGGACTGGCGGCGGCGGCGTAATGGGTTAGGCGCGATACGCCATCGCAACAGTTGCAGTCATATTCGCCGTCGATGAACCTTGAAGAAGCGTAATGCGTATATGCCGCATGCGCATCTGTGTCCTGACATCTGCCTTGCTGCTTGCCGCGTGCGCCGACGATGAACCGCGCACGCCCGAAGAGCCCGCGCTCGACACTGGCAACATAGTCGGCTTGTACGAAAACGATCGCGGTGACCGGCTCTGCATCGCCCCGACCGAAGACGGCGCGCACAAGTTCGCCTTCGTGACGCTTGGCGCTGAACCGGCGGCCTGCAGCGGGCTGGGGAGCGTATCACGGGCCGGGGATCGGCTTCGCCTCGAACTGGAGGGCGAAGAGCGATGCTCGCTCGACGCGCGGCTCGAAGACGGCCAGCTTTCCATACCGCCGACCCTGGCCGACGAATGCGCTTATTATTGTAGCGCGGGGACGAGCTTTGCCGGCCGCGAACTCATCAAGACCGCCGATGGCCTGCTGCCCTTGGGGGAGGCGGAGGACCTCGTCGGCGACCCGCTTTGCCTATAGTCCGTCACACGCGGTTGCAGGGCGAGGTCGCGCCGCGCCCGTTAGGCCCCCATTTGCGATAACCGCTAGAATCCAGGTGGAAACGCACGCCGCTGTAAAAGCCTAGGCCGGTCGAATAATCGCGTCCGGCTTCGCGATGGGCGGCGCAAAGTTCGCGGACAAGTTCGTCTCGATCAACATTCTCGTCGGCGGGTTTGAGGTCCATGGCGAAGAACATGCGATGCGCGGAAGCAGGGCGCCCGCCCGAACAGCTGTTGAGCCCTTCGTTGCGATAGGCCGATAGCGCCTCGACCTCGCCGATCGCGGGCTCGACTTCGCGTTCGACGAAGGCCAGCGTCGCGACGATATTGTCCCATTGCTGCATCGGGGCGACTTCGAAACGCTCGGCACTGCACTGATGCCACGATGACGATGTGCGCACCAACTGCCAGGTCGGCACGACGTCCTCGACGTCGCGTTGCATGAGGAAATCGCGAAACGCGCGCACATTGTCGCGGTCGCCGGGGTTCTTGGCGAGCCATGCGTAATAATCGGCGCGGGTCTGGCCCGGCGCGATTGTTTGCGGTTCTGCCGAGCGCGGGATGAACGCCACCAGCGCGGCAATCGCGACGAAGGGGAAAATCTTGCGCATCGAGGCCATAACGCACGATGCCATTTTCGAGTTCGCGACGCTCCGATGAAGCGAGCCGAACGCAGCGACGAGCCGCGCGATTTTTGGTCTCATGCAACAAGCACGCGCCATCGAGAGTTGTTGGCGAAAGCAGACAACAATCAAAGGTATAGCGCGTGAAAAAGATCATACTCCTGGCGTCCGTCGCCCTGGCATCGACCCTGTCCGCGTGCGGCGACGGCCCAAGCGACGGTGTCGAAGCCAACCAAGGCGATATCGACGCCGCCGCTATCGTCGATCCTTCCGCTGTCAAAAAGGCGGATCTCCAGTCGGCGGTAACCGACGAGCGCGTTCGCACCTTTTACGAGGCCCGCGATTGGCAGCCGGCCTGGACCCAGGACAATGCGGTCGCGGCGGTCAAGGTGCTGCGCGCCGCGGGCGCACATGGCCTCGATCCGCGCGACTATATCGCCGCGGTAGAGGCGGATAACGATCCCTCCGCGCGCGAGGCCGCGCTGACCACTGCCGCGCTCGACCTTGCCGACGCGCTGGCGGACGGCAAGTCCGATCCCGGCGAACTCTATGAGGTCTACACCTTCCCGCGCCCTGACGTGGACATTGCCGCGGGGCTGGAACAGGCCGTGACACAGAACAATGTGGGCGAATGGCTTGTCGGCCTTGCCCCGCAGGACGAAGAATATCGCGCCTTGTCGGAGGCGTACGTCAAGTTTGCCAAGCAGGCGCGTGCGGCGAGGGAATCGCAAGTCGAAGACGGTGAGGTTGTCGAGGTTGGGGAAAGCGATCCTCGCGTGTCCCAGATCGCCGCGATCCTCGAGCGCAACGGATATCTAAAGAAAGGCAGCGCCGCAAAGCCGGCGGCGCAAGGCAACGACGCCAGTGCGTCAACCAACAGCACGGCGCAAGCTGAGGGCGGCAACGCGACGGTGTTTACCGAACGCATGTCCGAAGCGCTCAAGGCCATGCAGCGCGACTTCGGGATCGAGGATGATGGCATCATTGGCGAGAGCGCGATCGAGATGCTCAATACCGGTGCTGCCGAGCGTGCCCGCATCCTGGCGATCAACCTCGATCGCCGTCGCTGGTATGCACGCAATAGCGCGCCGACCCGCATCGACGTGAACATCGCCGCGGCGAAGCTCGATTACATCCGCGACGGGAAACTTCGCGATAGTCGCAAGGTGATCGTCGGCCAACCGGACTGGGAAACTCCGCAACTGGCCTCGCCCATGTTCCGGCTTGTAGCCAATCCCACTTGGACAGTGCCGAAGTCGATCGAGGAAGCGGAGCTGGCGGGCAAGGGTGCCTCCTATTTCCAGGCGAACAACATGGTACGCCGCGACGGCTATATCGTCCAGCTTCCGGGCCCCGACAATGCGTTGGGTGAGGTCAAGTTCGACCTCAAGAACGACCAGGCGATCTACCTGCACGATACCGCTGCGGACTCGCTGTTCGGTCGCGACGAACGTTATCTGAGCCACGGCTGCATCCGCGTCGACGATGCCTTGGGTTTTGCGCGCATGATCGCGCATGACGCGGGTGTCAGCGACACCTATCGCCAGGCGGCCGCGAGCGGTGAGGAGACGTTCGTCGATCTGCCGGAAGAAATCCCTGTTCGCCTCCTCTACCACACCGCATTTATCGATGACGCGGGAAAGGTGGCCTTCAGGAACGACCCCTACGGCTGGGACGAGAAAGTCGCGGGCGCGCTGGGCTACGAAATGCGCCAACCCATCGCGATCAACGTCGACATCAGGGATGTTGGACCCTGATCGGATTGGACGACTACAGCCACGAAAAAGGGGCGCTCTCTCGGGCGCCCCTTTCTAATTGAAATTGGAGAGTTGCTTACTTGACCAGTTCGACCTGGTCGAATTCGAGTTCGACCGGCGTTGCGCGGCCGAAAATCGAGACCGAAACCTTGACGCGGCCGCGGTCGAAATCGAGCTCTTCGACCAATCCCGAGAAGCTGGCGAAGGGGCCTTCGAGCACCTTCACGTTGTCGCCGATTTCGTAATCGACGGTGATCTTCTGCTTGGGCGCATCCGCAGTCTCTTCCTTCGTGTCGAGCATGCGGTTGGCCTGCGCGTCGGGGATCGCCTGCGGCTTGCCGTTGGGACCGAGGAAGCCGGTGACCTTGGGGGTGTTCTTCACGAGGTGGAAGACGTCGTCGGTCATGGTCAGCTTGGCAAGCACATAGCCCGGCATGAACTTGCGTTCGGCCTGAACCTTCTTGCCGCGCTTGATCTCGGTAACGGTTTCGGTGGGCACTTCGATGCGCTCGACACCCTTTTCGAGACCGAGGCGCTTGGCTTCCGACAGGATCGCGTCGCGAACCTTGCCTTCGAAACCGGAATAAGCGTGAATGATGTACCAACGAGCCATGTAAAATCCTTAGCCGAGCAGGGCGAGAAGCTGGCGGACGACCCAGCCGAAGAACGAATCGGTGCCAAGGAAGAAGAGCGCGAGCAGGCTGGTCATGATGAGCACCATGATCGCGGTCGTGATGGTTTCCTTGCGGGTCGGCCAGACGACCTTGCTGGTCTCGGCGCGCACCTGGCGGAGGAATTCTGCGGGGGTCGGTTTACCTGCCACTGTCTTTTCCGTTTCCTTGTCTTCGACGGCTTTCGGGTAGGAGCTTTCCCCCGCTGCCGGCCAGTGCCGGGGCGGAGGTCTGTGACTACCCATGTCCGTATGGGATGGCGATGTAGCGGCGAGTCCGCGCGATTGCAAGAAGCGGAGTGCAGCGGGGTCAGGGCGGCCCGACTCCGTCAGTCCGATCGCTGCGCGTCGGCTGGCCGCGTCTTGCTGTCTCTCGTGCTGCTAGTGATTGCTGCGCAATTGCTGCGCTGCACTCGGCAGCGCGACGGCCTGGCAGGGGCAGCAGGATTCGAACCCGCGACCCTCGGTTTTGGAGACCGATGCTCTACCAGCTGAGCTATACCCCTAAGGCCGAGCGCGGCTCCTACTGCGAAGCCGCCCTTCAATGCAAGGCTTAAGCAGCCACCTCGAACGGTTCGATTTCACCCGAAAGATAGAGATTGCGTGCCTTGACCCGCGAGAGCTTGCCCGAGCTGGTGCGCGGCAGGCTGCGCGGCGGAACCAGTTCGACGATCGGCGAGATGCCGGTAATCGAGCGGACGCGCTCTCTGATGTCGTCGCGCAGCATCGCGCGCTCGCCAAGGTCGGACACGCGGCAATGCACGAGGACCGCCGGCAATTCCTCGCCGGTATCTGTGGTCAGCGCGAAAGCGGCGATGTCGCCGTTCTTGAAGCCGGGCAACTGCTCGACCGCCCATTCGATATCCTGCGGCCAATGGTTCTTGCCGTTGATGATGATCATGTCCTTGGCGCGGCCGACGATATAGATATAGCCGTTCGACATGTAGCCCATGTCGCCGGTGTCGAGCCAACGGTCTTCGGTCAGGCAGGCCGCGGTCGATTCGGGGTCGCGATAATATTCTTCCATGACCGAACCGCCATGGACAAACACCTTGCCGATATGGCGGTCGGGCACGACGTTGCCCGCTTCATCGCGGATCTCGATGGACATGCCTTCAACCGCCTTGCCGCAGTTGACGATGGCGCGGTAACGCTGCGGCCGGTCATCGCCGCCCGGTGCCGGTGCGCCGCCCGAAAGCTTTTCTTCTTCGACCAGTTCGATCCTGATGCCCTCGCCCGGCGGCATGAGGCTGACCGCCAGCGTGGCTTCGGCCAATCCGTAGCTGGGGCAGAAAGAACTGCCGTCGAAGCCCGCTTCGCCGAAGCTGTCGAGGAATTGCTGCATGACATCGGGACGGATCATGTCCGCGCCGTTGCCCGCGATGCGCCAGCGCGACAGATCGAAACGATCTGCGGCCTTGGTCTGGCTGCTCATCCGGCGCGAGCAGATGTCGTATCCGAAGGTTGGCGAATAAGAGAGCGTCGTGCCCGGGTTGCGACTGATCAGATCGAGCCACGTGAGGGGGCGACGCGCGAAATCTTCGGTCTTCATGTAATCGACGCTGAGCTGGTTCGCCATCGGCGAGAGCATGCAGCCGACCAGCCCCATGTCATGATACCACGGCAGCCAGCTGATGCAGCGATCACTGTCCTGCACCTGCAGGCCAAGCCCGTGCGCGCGCAGGTTGTGCAGCAGCTGGCGATGCGTCACCGCGACACCGTGCGGAAAGCGAGTCGAGCCCGAGCTGTATTGCAAGTAGGCGATATCGTCGGGCTTCGCCTCGTGCATGGCCGTATCGGCGGGGGTCACATGCTCGAGGCTTTCCCAGCTGCGATGCTGGACCGAGCGCTTTGACGCGGCGTCGGTGGTGAATTTTTCCATCTCCTCCGGGTAGAGGAAGAGCTGCGGATCGCAGGAGCCGAGCATCACGTCGAGCTGGTCGGTATAGGCGTCGCGGCCGCCAAAGCTGGTCGGCAAGGGCAGCGGCACCGGCCAGATGCCGGCATAGATGGCGCCGAAGAAGCAGGCAGCGAAGTCGGGGTTCGTTTCCGCCACCAGCGCAAGGCGGTCGCCCGGCTTGAGCCCCAAGGCGATAAACCGCTGCGAATTGCGAAGCGCATCGGCACGCAGCTCGCTATATGGATAGGCGCGCAGCAAGGTGCCGCGGGCATCGTGGAAATTCATCCCGCGGGTCGACTGCGCGACATAATCGAGCGCATCGCCCAACGTATCGAACTCGCCATTGCGACGCGGCAGGTCGTCGACCGTCGGGGTCGCGCCTTCGGGCGTCAGATTGTCTTTGGTATCGAGGCCGCGTTCGGTCACGCTCATCCCCTTGAATTGTTGTCCCTCCGGACGCACGCACGGCGCGTCCCCTCGTGCATGCAAGCACGTTCGCTTTGCCTGTTGGGGCGGGACTGTGGCACAAACATGGCGATATGGGGCAATGGCAGCGTAAAAAGCGCGAAAAACCGCGATATACGAGCGAAAGCCTCGAAGAACTTGCGCTACGTTATGTTGGCCGATACGCCACCAGCCAAGGTAAATTGACATCCTATTTAAATCGCAAGGTGCGCGAGCGCGGCTTCGAGGGGGACAGCAGCGCCTTCATCGACGGACTGGTGCGCAAGTTCGCCGATCGCGGATATGTCGACGATGCCAGCTACGCGGTGATGAAAGCGCGTGATCTGGCCGCCCGTGGCTATGGCGAAAGACGGCTGGGCGCAACGCTCTACGCCGCCGGAATCGCCGAGAGCGACAGCGAAGAGGCCCGCGAGATCGCCGCCGACGAACGCATCGCCGCAGCATTGGCGTACGCCAGGCGCCGACGCTTCGGCCCGTTCGCGACGGAAAAGATTTCGGATCGCAAGGTTTTCGAAAAACAAATGGCGGCGATGCTGCGGGCCGGACATCCGCCCGCTCTGTCCCGCCGAATTCTCGACCTCCCGCCCGGTGACGAGCCCGATCCAGATACGCTTTCATATGATTGATCGATTAATTAACCTGTGTCGCTTCCCCGACTTATCGATTGTTGCTATGGAGTAATGAACAGGCGTGGAGTCGTTTTTTCGTGTTGAGACAAGAACATGCAACGCAAGAACCTCAGTCGGGGGACCAGGGTTCGGGCAAAGAATTTGAGGTATCGGGCCGTGTCAAATGGTTCGATGCCACACGCGGATTCGGCTTTCTCGTCAGTGACGAGGTCGATGGCGACATCCTCATCCATTTCTCCATTTTACGCGACCATGATCGGCGCAGCCTGCCCGAAGGCGCGCAACTGACCGTCGTCGCTTCGCAACAGCAACGCGGCCTGCAAGCCAGTCGGATCATCGATATCGACTTGTCGACGGCCTTGCCTGAAACGCCGCGCCCCTCCATGACTTCCGGTCAGAGTGCGGATCGAGAAGCGCTGACAGAAAATGCCGGCGACTTCGAGGAGGTGGAAGTCAAATGGTTCAATCGCGTGCGTGGGTATGGCTTCGTCAATCGGCTTGGCGAGGACAGCCCGGACATCTTCGTCCACATGGAAACCGTGCGGCTGGCGCAGCTCGAAGAGTTGTTGCCGGGAGACCAGATCGAAGCGCGTATTGCCGAGGGCAGGAAGGGACTGACCGCGGTCGCCCTGCGCGAAGGCTAGGCGCCCTTATCGCGGCGGCATTGCTCATCAGCCCCGCCGCGGCATGCAATCCAGCTCAGGAAGAACCTGTCGCGGCGACCGCGCCGTCGGGGCTCGAGGTCGTCGAGACGAAGGTCACGACCCAATCGGGCGAAATGCATGTCTTCAAGACCGAGGTGGCGCGCACCCGCCAGCAGCAGAATCGCGGCCTGATGTTCCGCGACTCGATGGCACCGGACGAAGGGATGATCTTTCCCTACGATCCGCCCCAGATGCTGAGCTTCTGGATGAAGAACACCTATATCCCGCTCGACATCATCTATGTCGGCGAGGATGGGCGGATCATCAATATCCACGAAAACACCGTACCGCTGCGTGAAGAGCCCTACGTGTCGTTCGACGATGCGGTGCTGGTGCTCGAAATCAACGGCGGTCGGTCGGCCGAGCTGGGCATAGCGGCAGGCGATCTGGTGGAGTGGCCGCGCTAATACTTGCAAGCGCGCGCAACAGGAGGCAAAGCGACCCGCGATATGGGAATCCTCGCAAAAATCTTCACCTGGTGGAACGGTGCCGCGGTCGGCACCGGCATCTTCACCAGCCGCCACGGCGAAAAGGTCGGCACCGACGATCTCGGCAATGTCTATTACCAGCACAAGAAGGATCCGCGCCGTCGCTGGGTCATTTATGAAGGTAGCAACGACACCAGCCGTGTGCCGCCGGGCTGGAACGCCTGGCTTCGCGGGACGATCGACGACCTGCCCGATGCCGCGCTGCCGCCGCGTCGCAACTTCCAGCAGGATCCCAAACCGAACTTGACCGGCACGCTCGAAGCCTATCGGCCCGGCGGTTCGCTCACGGGTGCGGGCAAACGTCCTGCAGCAACCGGCGATTATGAAGCCTGGAAGCCTGAATAAGCTGGCCACGCTGGCGGCCCTCGGGCTGCTCGCTGGTTGTCGGGATGGTGCGCCGCCACCACCCGATGAAGACGCGTTGAGCAATGCGGAAGCAGACGAGCTTGTCGTTCCCGATCAGAATGTCGAAGGCGTGACGTCCCTGGCCGAACGCGTTGCGGTGCTGGGCTTTCTCAACAAGCGCAACGGGCTCACGCGGGACCTGGAGCTCAGGCCCGGCCAGTTCATCCGCATCGGCGATGAAGCGGTCGTGCGGTTGCGTGCCTGCGAGCGTTCGGCGCCGTGGGAAGCGCAGGCGCTGACCGGCGCCTTCGTGCAGCTCGATGTCAAGCGCCGTCGCAGCGATGAATATGACCGCGTCTTTTCGGGCTGGCTGTGGAAGGAAAGTCCGTCGCTAAACGTGGTCGAACACCCGGTCTACGATGTCTGGGTCAAGAGCTGCGCGATGGAATGGCCCGAAGGCCCTGAAGCGCCGCCATTGCGCGGCGGATCGCCGAGGGTGTCGAGCGCATCGAACGAAGGCGAAGCTGTCGAAGAATCGCCGTCCGAGGGCGAACCTGCCGACAGCGCCGCTGACAACAGCATCTGATAATCGTCGCGGGTGACTTCGATCGCGCCCAGTGATCGAAGATGTTCGGTCATGAATTGACAGTCGAGCAGCGTGAAGCCGCCAAGCTTCAAGCGCGCGACGAGCCAGGCCAATGCCACTTTCGACGCATCACGCGCGCGGCTGAACATGGATTCGCCGAAGAAGGCGCCGCCCAGCTTGACCCCGTAAAGCCCGCCCACCAATGCGTCGTCTTTCCAGCATTCGATCGAATGGGCATGCCCGGCAGCGTGCAGACCAACGACGGCGCGCTCGATGGTCGGATTGATCCACGTTTCGTCACGGTCAGCGCACGCCCGGAGCACTTCCTGGAAGGCGCGGTCTCGCGTGACCGTGTAGACATCGCGTCTCAACGTCTTGGCAAGGCTGCGCGACAGGTGAAAGTCATCGAGCGGGATGATGGCGCGATCGCGCGGTTCGACCCAGAAAATGTCGGCGGCATCACGGCTGTCCGCCATCGGGAAAATCCCGGCGGCATAGCCTTTCAAAAGTAGGCGCGGATCGAGGACATCGCTCACGCCTCGATCCTTAGATTATTTCGCGGACCTTGTCCTGCGGCCGCGCCAGGATCGCACCCTTGTGGGTCTCGACCAAAGGTCGTTCGATGAGGATCGGATGCTCCATCATCGCATCGAGGATTTCCTCGTCATTGGCCTCGGCGAGGCCGAGTTCCTTGGCGATGGCTTCCTTGGCGCGTAGCCCTTGGCGCGGCGTAAGCCCGGCGCGTTCGTACCAGGTTGCCAATGCGTCGCGACTGAGCTTATCGTCGCCCAGATAGTCGATCGTCTCGACCTCATAGCCTTCCTCTTCGAGGATGGCTTTGGTCTTGCGCGCGGTGCCGCAGCGCGGATTGAAGGTCATGCGGGCGGTTTTCACTCAGGGGCCTCCAGTTTGGAAAGAATGTCCATTGCGTCTTCGCGCCGGCTCCAAGGTACGAACAGATGATCGTGATAGTAGGCGGCAACGACATTGCTGGGAATGCCTGCCTCGGTCAGCGCCTGGGCGAAGCGGGCCGTCAGGCCGACACTCTCGAGACTGCTCACGTAGCCCAGCGAGATCTTTGCCCAGCCACCGTCATGGTCGAGTCCGACGGCCTCGAGCATGGCCATCTGTGCAATCACGCTGGTGCCTTCGACCTCCGCGAATGTCGCGACCGGCACCAGTTCGCGCGGCCATTCCTGACCGTGTGCGATGGTGGCGAAACCATGTTCTTCTTCTGCAAGCTGCGGCTTCAGTCCTGCCATCAGTCAGCTTGATCCTTGAGCCACTGTTCAAGCCATTTGATTGTATAATCACCCGACTTGAAGGCTTCGGTCTGGATGATCTCCTGGTGCAGCGGCACGTTTGTCTTCAAACCGCCGCCCGTCACCACGAACTCCTCCAAAGCGCGCTTGAGCCGAAGGATGCAGCTATCGCGGTTGCGGCCGTAGACGATCAGCTTGCCGATCATGCTGTCGTAATAAGGCGGCACCATATAGCCCGCATAAAGCCCGCTATCGACGCGCACATGCATCCCGCCCGGCGCGACATAATTGTCGATCCGACCTGGCGAGGGCGCAAAGGTCTTGGGGTTTTCGGCGTTGATGCGGCATTCGATCGCGTGGCCCTGAAGCACGATATCGTCCTGGCTGACGGTCAGCCCATCACCCTGCGCGACATGGATCTGTTCGCGTACGAGATCGACGCCCGAAATCATTTCGGTGACCGGATGTTCGACCTGGAGACGAGTGTTCATCTCGATGAAGTAGAACTCGCCATTCTCGTAGAGGAATTCGATCGTGCCGGCACCGCGATAACCCATGTCGGCCATCGCCTTGACCACCACATCGCCCATTTCCTTGCGCTGCTCGGCGCTGATGACGGGCGAGGGGGCTTCTTCGATCACCTTCTGGTGACGACGCTGGATCGAGCAATCGCGCTCGCCAAGATGGATGGCATTGCCATTACCGTCGCCGAAGACCTGGAATTCGATATGGCGCGGATCACCCAGGTATTTTTCCATGTAGACGGTCGGATCGCCAAAAGCGGCGTTCGCTTCCGACTTGGCCTGGCTCATCAGGCTTTCGAGCTTGTCGGGATCCTCGACAACCTTCATCCCGCGTCCGCCGCCGCCGCTGGCAGCCTTGATGATGACGGGATAGCCGATCTCGTCAGCGAGTTTCTTGGCCTCCTCGACGCTTTCGAGCGCGCCGTCCGAACCCGGCACCAGCGGCAGCCCGAGCTTGTCGGCGGTGCGCTTGGCCTCGACCTTGTCGCCCATGACGCGGATATGTTCGGGCTTGGGGCCGACCCAGATAATGTCGTGGCTTTCCACGATCTCGGCAAACTTGGCATTTTCCGACAGGAAGCCATAGCCCGGGTGGATCGCATCGGCGTGCGTCACCTCGGCGGCCGAGATGATGTTCGGAATGTTGAGATAGCTGTCGCTGGCCGGCGGCGGGCCGATGCATACCGTCTCGTCGGCGAGGCGCACGTGCATCGCGTCGGCATCGGCGGTCGAATGAACCGCCACCGTCTTGATACCCATTTCGTGACAAGCGCGATGGATGCGCAGCGCGATTTCACCGCGGTTCGCAATCAGGAGCTTTTCGATCGCCATTAGCCGATGACCACCAGATCCTGTTCGAATTCGACGGGCTGCGCATCGGCGATGAGGATCTTCTTGATCGTGCCGGAGCGCGGGGCGTTGATCGGGTTCATGACCTTCATGGCCTCGATGATCAGAAGAGTATCGCCTTCCTTCACGCTGTCGCCTTCGTTGACGAAGTTGGCAGCGCCAGGCTCGGACGCGAGATAGGCCGTGCCGACCATCGGCGATTTCACCGCATCGCCGTCGGTCGTGGGCGCGCTGCCGGGGGCAGGCTGTTCCTGTTCGGGTGAGGCATGCTTTGCATCGGGCGCCTGCGCAGGGGCGGCGGGCGCTGCGGCAACCGGTGCCGGCGCTGCGGGCGCGGCGTAGACGGTGCCTTCACGGCGCACGCGTACTTTGCGTTCGCCATCCTCGACTTCGATTTCGGTAAGGTCGTTATCCGACAGCATCTTGGCGAGTTCGCGCACGACCTTGACGTCCACACGCATGCCATTGCTCTTCTTGGCTTCGGCCATAGTTACTTTCCCTGTTGTCCTAGCGCTCTTCGAACCGGCTGGCGGCATCGAGAGCAAGTAAATAGCTGTTCACGCCAAAGCCCGATATGGTGCCCGTGCAGACGGGCGCAATCAGGCTGCGTTGACGAAAATCTTCGCGCTTGGCGGTGTTGGTGAGATGTACTTCGATAACCGGCACATTCACCGCGGCGATCGCATCGCGCAGCGCCACCGACGTGTGCGTAAAGCCCGCGGCATTGAGGATGACGCCTTCGACGCCCTCGTCCTCGGCTTCGTACAACCAGTCGATGAGCTGCCCTTCATGATTGGACTGGCGCATCGTCACGCCGACATCGAGCGTGGCGGCACGATCGACGATCATCGCGTTGACGTCCTTGAGGCTCTTGTCCCCATAAAGCTCGGGCTCGCGCCGGCCAAGGCGGTCGAGGTTGGGCCCGTGCAGGACCAAAATCATCGGTAGCGAACTCATGGAAGCTCCCTATATGGGGGCAAACAGCATTCGTGAAGTGAGTAAGAGCATGAGCAGTCTCGACGGCAGCAAGGGCGTGATCATCAATGGAGACCATCGCCGCGTGGCCGATGGCACGTCGATCGCGCAGATGATCGCCGAATACGGGCTCGATCCCGCGAAAGTGGCGGTCGAGCGCAATCTCGAAATCGTGCCGCGCTCGACCTTTGCGGAGGTCATGGTCGAAGATGGCGACCAGTTCGAAATCGTTCATTTCGTAGGCGGGGGTTGAGTTTGACCGATCAATGGGAAGTTGCCAGCCACAAGTTTTCATCGCGGCTGATCGTCGGCACCGGCAAATATGAGAGTTTCGAGCAGAATGCGGCGGCGGTCGAAGCATCAGGTGCCGAAATTGTCACCGTGGCCGTGCGCCGTGTGAATATCTCGGATCCGGGTCAGCCGGTGCTGCAGGACTTTATCGATCCCAAGAAGATTACGTACCTGCCCAACACGGCCGGCTGCTTCAATGCGGACGACGCGATCCGCACGCTGCGGCTGGCGCGCGAGGCGGGCGGCTGGGAGCTGGTGAAGCTGGAAGTGCTCGGCGAGGCCAAGACGCTATACCCCAACATGAAAGAGACGCTCGAGGCGACCGAAGTGCTGGCCAAGGAAGGTTTCAAGCCGATGGTCTACTGCGTCGACGATCCCATTGCTGCCAAGCAGCTCGAGGATGCAGGCGCGGTGGCAATCATGCCGCTGGGTGCGCCCATCGGGTCGGGGCTCGGCATCCAGAACCGCGTCACCATCCGCCTGATCGTCGAAGGCGCAAACGTGCCCGTTCTGGTGGATGCGGGTGTTGGAACGGCTTCCGATGCCGCGGTCGCGATGGAACTGGGCTGCGACGGCGTCCTCATGAACACGGCCATTGCCGAAGCCAAGGATCCGATCCGCATGGCCAAGGCGATGAAGCTGGCGGTCGAAGCGGGGCGCGAAAGTTACCTCGCTGGCCGTATGGCGAAGCGTCGTTACGCCGATCCCTCGAGCCCGCTGGCCGGCTTGATTTAGGCCAACCGACAGCCGCGTCCGATAAGACGAGGCACCTCGGCTAACTCCTTACGTTGATAGAGTAATTCGCAACTTAGTAAGGAGTATCACCATGGGTGAACTGAAAGAAAAGATCAAAGGCAACACCAACGAAGCCATTGGCGAAATGAAGCAGAAGTCGAACGACCCCGAAATGCGCCAGGAAGGCCGCGAGCAGGAAACCAAGGGCAAGGCCCAGCAGCTCAAGGGTGAAGTTGAAGGGGCGCTCGGCAACGACGTCTAATCAATTCGTCACGCGAGCCTTTGAGGCTCGAACAAAGGCCGCTCCTGATCGGGAGCGGCCTTTCTCGTGCTACGCGGGGCGATCTATCAGCCCTTCAGCATCTTGCTGTTGGTGATGACGTTTATATCGGTGATGAGATGAAGCAGGCGTATGCCGCTTCTGCCCATTGCATCCTTCAATGCCGGTTCGAACGCATCGGTGGATTCCACGCGTTTGCCCCAGCCGCCGAAGCTTTGCGCCAAGGTGACGAAGTCGGGGTTGGTCAGCTGCGTGGCGCTGATCCGATCAGGATAGTCGCGCTCCTGGTGCATGCGGATCGTGCCGTAGCCGCCATTATCAACGAGGATGACTAGCAGGTCGGCTCCGCGAGCCGCCGCAACCGCCAATTCCTGGCCGTTCATCAGGAAATCGCCGTCCCCGGCAACACAAACGACCGGGCGGTCCTTGAAGCGTAGCGCGGCTGCCACCGCGGCAGGAAGGCCATAGCCCATCGTGCCGCTAGTGGGCGCAAGCTGCGTCGGCTGCGGACCATAGTGCCAATAGCGGTGCCACCAGCCCGAGAAGTTGCCGGCGCCGTTGCAGATGATGGTGTTGGCCGGAAGCGCTTCGCGCATTGCCGCGACACAGGGGCCCAGGTCCATCACCACGCCGTCACGCGGCTGGGGCGTCGACCATTCAAGCCATTCGGCGTGCGCTTCATGGCCGAGCGAGAAAGGCACGAGGTCATCGTCAAGCCAATCGGCGACCATTTCCGCGAACTCCGCCATGTCAGCGCAGATTGGCAGATCGGCGTGGTAGACGTGACCAAGCTCGTTGGGATCGGGATGGACGTGCACCAGTGTCTGGCCCGGGTGGTCGGGAGTCACCAGCGTATAGCCCTCGGTAGTACTTTCGCCGAGACGGGTGCCGATCGCGAGAATCAGGTCGGCATCGCGAATGCGCTGCTGCAACTTGGGGTTGGGGCCATAGCCGAGCTGGCCGGCATAGACGGGACAGTCATTGACCACCGCATCCTGACGGCGGAACGAGGCGGCGACGGGAAGCCCGACGCGCGTAGCGAATTCCGCGAAATAATGGCCCGCCTTGGGGCTCCAGTCGGCGCCCCCAACGATGGCAACCGGGCTCACCGCATCCTTAAGTAGGTCGATCATCGCGCCCACGGCCCCGGCGCATGGCGGCTGGGCAATAGGCGGGATGGCGGGGCGATCGGCAGTTTCCACCTCGTCGGTGAGCATATCCTCGGGGATTTCGAGCACCACCGGTCCCGGTCTCCCTGCGGTGGCGACACGGAAGGCGCGCGCGACATATTCGGGGATGCGGCGCGCATCATCGATCCGCGCTGCCCATTTGGCGATCGGTCCGAAGAAGGCGGGAAAGTCGATCTCCTGGAAGCCCTCGCGGTCCTTGTCGCGCCGGTCGAGCCCGCCGACGAACAAGATCATCGGGGTGGAGTCCTGGAAAGCCACATGGACGCCCGCCGACGCGTTCGTCGCGCCCGGACCGCGGGTAACAAAGGCGATTCCGGGCCTGCCCGTCATCTTGCCATCGGCATCCGCCATGTAGGTTACGCCACCTTCCTGGCGGCAGACGACAGTGTCGATCGTGTCGGCATCGTGGAGCGCATCGAGCGCGTCGAGAAAGCTCTCGCCGGGGACCGTGAAGATGCGATCGACGCCCTGGATCTTGAGCTGGTCGATCAGGATTTGCCCGCCTGAGCGGGTGGGTAGCTTCGCATTCATGGATCAGCGCTTAAGCAGGGGTGCACTAAAAAGAAAGGCCCGCCGTCCGGACCATGGACGACGGGCCTGGCCCCCTATGCGCGGGAGGGGCTTTTCCTTGGCTAACGCCAAACGGCGTGGGTGGGGCGACGACGATCGGCCAGGCTCGGCGAACGACCGACATAGGTCTGCGGTAACAGAGCTCTTGCATAGTTGATCTCGAAGTCGCCGCCGGGGCTGTGCGTCATTTCGAATGCGAAACGAGCCTGTTCCTTGGCAGCAGCGCCCAGCTGGGCGATAGCGACCGCAATCGCTTGGTCCGATCCATCGGGTTGAAGTTGCGCCACTCCACTGGCAGCATCGAGTTTGGTTATCACTCCGGTGTACATCGTATCTTTACTCCGTTGATGGGTCCTCGGCCACTAACCCTGGGGAGGCAGTGGCCGAGGCACCTGGCGGGCGGGGGCCTCGCGTCACGGGGAAAGGTCACCCGCCAGGCAAATCCATCTTCGCGAATAGCGGATGTTTCTCAATCGAAGTTCGACCGGTCGGTGAGACGCTCATACGAGCCGACGAACGGGCCTGTACCATCGACGACAGTTGTAATCGTCGCGCAATCGACTGGTCGCAATGCAAAAAAAAGGCGATCCCGAGGGACCGCCTTTTCTTGTCGGAGTTAGAACGAGACTTAGTCGTCGTCTTCGGCTTCCGCGTCGGCTGCATCGACCTCGACTTCCGGCACTTCGACGGTGACTTCTTCGGTGCCAACGCCGACATCGGCGACATCCGCATCGACATCGGGCAGAGCGCCACCTTCGACTTCGACGTCAGGCATTTCTCCGCCTTCCGAGCTCATGTCGATGATGCCGGTGGCGAACAGGATAATTACCAGCAGGATTGCGCCGAGAATTACCCATAATAGGGTTTTGTTTCCATCAGTCGATTCAGCCATTTCACTTCCCTCTAGCTATGACAGGTGGCGGAAGAACGCGGTGCGTGTCGGTTTTGTTGCAATAAAAGCGCCGCGGCGCTCAGCCCATATGGATTGCCTTGGCGACCTGGTAGGTGCGTAGACCCTCCTTGCCGCCTTCCGAACCGAAGCCCGAATCCTTTACGCCGCCGAAGGGCGCGTCGGCGGCCGAAATGGCAAAACTGTTGATGCCGACCATGCCGGCTTCCAGCCGGTCGCCAAGAATATTCGCGGTCTTGAGGTCGTTGGTGAAAGCAAATGCGGCCAACCCGAACGGCAGGCGGTTAGCCTGCTCGAGCGCATCGTCGAGATCGCTGAACGGGCGCGCCACCGCAACCGGGCCAAACGGCTCCTGATTCATGATATCGGTGTCGAGCGAGGCGTCCGCGATCAAAGTCGGCTTGTAGAAAAAGCCGTTGCCGCCGCGCTCGCCCCCGGCGAGGATCTTGGCGCCCTTGGACCGTGCATCCTCGACCAGCTTTTCGATCGCTTCGGGGCGCCGCGCGTTGGCAAGCGGACCCATCTGCGTGTCGTCGTTCATGCCATCGCCCATCTGGACCTTCGCGGTGCGCTCGGCGAAGCCCTTCACGAAGTCGTCGTAGATCTTTTCGTGCACCGTGAAGCGGGTGGGGGAGACGCAGACCTGGCCCGCATTGCGGAACTTCTGCGGCACCAGCATGTCGAGCGTCTTGTCGAGATCGACGTCGTCGAACACCAGCACCGGCGCATGGCCGCCAAGCTCGAGCGTCAGCCGCTGCAGATTTTCCGATGCCAGCTTCATCAGGTGCTTGCCCACCGGGACCGAGCCCGTGAAGCTGACCTTGCGCACGATGGCGGAGCCGATGAGGTGGCGGCTCACCATGTCGGGCACGCCGTGGACCAGCTGGAACACACCTTGCGGAATGCCGGCAGCTTCGACCGCCTTGGCGACGGCAAGCGTGCAGGCGGGCGTTTCTTCGGGCGGCTTGGAGATGACGGTGCAGCCCGCAGCCAGGGCCGCAGCAACCTTTTTGGCAAGCAGGTAGATCGGGAAGTTCCACGGCGTGAAGGTCGCCACGACGCCAACCGCCTGATGCTGAACGATCGACCGCTGGCCGACCGGGCGCACCAACGTGCGGCCGTAATCGCGTTTGATCTCCTCGGCGTACCAATCGAACATCGAGGCAGCGCCATAGACTTCGCCGACGGCTTCCTTGACCGGTTTGCCCTGTTCCTGCGTCAGTAGCGCGCCGATTTCCTTGGCGTTTTCCTTGAGATGCTTGCCCACTTTCCT
The DNA here is from genome assembly GCF_026157105.1 of Sphingomicrobium marinum. Taxonomy (GTDB): domain Bacteria; phylum Pseudomonadota; class Alphaproteobacteria; order Sphingomonadales; family Sphingomonadaceae; genus Sphingomicrobium; species Sphingomicrobium marinum. The sequence goes on along the minus strand of NZ_JANPVQ010000001.1, from coordinate 1,834,847 downwards.
GAGCATCGCCGAACGCTGCTCGACCGGCGTATCGCGCCAGCCCGGGAAGGCTTTATGCGCCGCTGCGAGCGCTTCGTCGAGGTCGGCCTCGGTCGCGAGCGGAAGCTCGGCGATCGTGGCGGCGGTGGCGGGATTGACGACGGCATGGCAATCGCGGCCTTCGCCCGCCCGCCATGCGCCATCGATAAAGAGTTTGAGATCGGTTTGATAAGTCATGGAGCGCACATAGGCGCGATGCGTTCGTCTTGAAAGGGCTGGCGCACCTCGCTACGCCATGCGCAACTTACTTACAGGAGATTCAGTATGACCAAGCAAGAACTCGTCGCCAAAATGCAGGAAAGCAACGCCTGGGTGGACGGCAAGAAGGTGAAGATGGACTTCGGCGACAAGGGAGTGGTCATGCTCAATGGCGTCGACAAGCAGGTCAGCGAAGATGACGGCGACGCCGATACCACGATCAAGGTCGCCTGGGATGACTGGCAGGCGATGGCCGATGGCCAGCTTGACGGCATGACCGCCTTCATGACCGGCAAGCTCAAGGTCGAGGGCGACATGTCCAACGCCATGCAACTGCAGGGCGTCCTCGCGAAGTTGAAAGGCTGATGCGCGCCGCCGCGCTGGCGCCGATCCTTGCCCTCGCCGCCTGCGAAGGTGGCGAGGCGCCGGACGCGGCGAACAATGACACCGCCAACGAAGTCGCCGCTCCGTCTGCGCCCGTCGCCGACATCGACAATGAAGCCTTGGCGGGCGTTATGTACGAGGCGCTGAAGGACGATCTTTCGAGCCCGGATTCGCTGCGCCTGCAGACCGGCGCGACCGATCTTGACGGCGATGGCGAAGCCGAAGTGCTTGCCTATGCGATCGATCCGATGATTTGCGGGACAGGCGGCTGCTCGCTTTATGTGCTGCGCAAGGCGGGTGACAGCTACCGTATCCTCGATCAGATCGGACCGTCGCAGTTGCCCGTCTACAAATTGGCGGCGGGCGAAGACGGTTGGGCCGAGCTAGGCATCACTGTTTATGGCGGCGGGGTTGCCGAGCGTGTCATGGCCGTGCCGCATGGCGAGGCCGGCTATGCCAGAAATCCCACCGGCGACCCGGCCTACCAGGTCGTTGATGCGGGCAACGACGTCATCATCGCAGCGCCCGAACAGCCCTAGCCGCTCGGGCGGTTGCCGAGCGAGATTGAAGCGCCTATCGCCTGCTGCGAACAGGAGGCGTATTTCATGAAGAAGATCTACGACAGCGCTGCCGAAGCGCTCGATGGCTTGCTCCGGGACGACATGCTGATCGCAGCCGGCGGTTTCGGGCTGTGCGGTATCCCAGAACGACTTCTCGATGCGATCAAGGACAGCGGCGTCCAGAACCTTACCTTCGCATCCAACAATGCGGGCATCGACAACGAAGGCATCGGCAAGCTCCTGCGCACCAAGCAGGTAAAGAAGATGATCAGCTCCTATGTCGGCGAGAACAAGGAGTTCGAGCGCCAGTTCCTCGCCAAGGAGCTCGAGGTCGAATTCTGCCCGCAAGGCACGTTGGCGGAGCGCATGCGGGCGGGCGGGGCAGGGATCCCCGGGTTTTATACCAAGACGGGCGTCGGCACCGTGGTGGCCGAGGGCAAGGAGCATAAGGACTTCCCCAATCGCGATGGCGTCAACGAGACCTACATTCTTGAACGCGGCATCTTCGCCGACCTGTCGATCGTGAAGGGCTGGAAGGCGGACGAGGCTGGCAACCTCATGTTCCGCAAGACCGCAAGGAACTTCAACCTGCCTGCCGCCACGTGCGGCAAGGTATGCGTTGCCGAGGTCGAGGAAATCGTGCCGGTCGGCAGCCTCGATCCCGATTGCATCCATCTGCCCGCGGTGTTCGTCAATCGCATGATCCTTGGCGCGCCCTATGACAAGAAGATCGAGTTCGTGACGACGCGTGAAAGGGAAGTGGCATGAGGAAGCTGATTGGTATTGCAGCGCTGGCCGCAACCGCGCCCGGGCTGGCGCAGGACAGCGGTGACGAAGCGGCCGTCCAGGCCCGCATCGACGCCGTCTATGCGGTGATTTCCGGCCCGGTCGGCGAAGCACGCGATTGGGACGCCATGCGCTCGATGATGACCGAGAACGCTACGCTGACCCCCATCGGCCCGAATGGTCCGCTCCCGCTTAGCGTGGATGGTTATATCGAGCGCTCCGAAAAGCTCCTCATGGACAGCGGCTTTCATGAACTCGAAACCGGCAACCGCATCGAGATTTTCGGCAATCTTGCCCATGTCTGGTCGGCCTATGAAGGCCGTGCCGGGAGCCATGATGGCAACATCCTCGTCACCGGTGTCAACAGCTTCCAGCTGGTGAAGATCGATGGCGAATGGAAAGTGAACACGATCCTTTGGCAGCCTGCCGGACCCGATCTTCCCGTTCCCGCCGATCTCGCGGCCAAGGGAGACGAATGATGGCCGACGCCACCACCATCGACATCGAGCCGCTCGGCAACATGCTGGACGACAGCGACGAAGTTGTCCGCATCTTCATGGGGCGCGAGGGCCCCAATACGCTGCTCGTCAATGCCGAGACGATCGACGAGCCTTTCGCGCTCGGGATGATTTGCGTCGACCTGATGAAGCACGGCGCAATGGCTTTCGCGCAGGCCAAGGGCATCGAAGCGGGCGACGCCTTCGAATCGATCATGGCCGGGCTGATGGCCGAACTGCAAAACCCTACCGACGGGGAAGGAGAAGCGAACTGATGCCTTGGGATCGTAACCAGATGGCGGCGCGTGCCGCCGAGGAACTGGAAGACGGCTACTTCGTCAATCTGGGCATCGGCATTCCGACGCTGGTCGCCAATTATATCCCTGACGGCAAGACGGTGACCCTACAGTCGGAAAACGGCATGCTGGGTATCGGGCCTTTCCCCTACGAGGACGAGGTCGATGCCGATCTTATCAACGCCGGCAAGCAGACCATCAGCGAACTGCCGCAATCGAGCTATTTCGACAGCGCCACCAGCTTCGCGATGATCCGCGGCGGACATATCGACCTGACCGTGCTTGGCGCGATGGAAGTTTCGCAAGATGGCGACATCGCCAATTGGATGATCCCCGGCAAGATGATCAAGGGCATGGGCGGGGCAATGGACCTGGTGGCCGGGGTGAAGAAGATCATCGTGGTGATGGAGCACGTCTCCAAGAACGGTGATCCCAAGTTCAAACCCGAGTGCGACCTGCCGCTGACCGGGCAAAACGTCGTCGAAATGATCATTACCGACCTGGGTGTGTTCCACCGGAAAGACCATGACAGTCCGTTCCGCCTGATCGAACTGGCGCCCGGCGTCACGGTCGATGAGATCACGGAGAAGACCACCGCGAGTTACGAGGTCGATCTTTGATGCGCACGCTGCGCAGCCACGCACCGGGCGGGCCCGAGACGCTGCAGCTCGACAAAGTCGACAGCCCTTCGCCGGGTCCAGGTGAACTGCTGGTCGACGTGAAGGCGGCGGCGATCAACTATCCCGACGTGCTGATCATTCAGGACCTCTACCAGATGCGTCCGCCGCGTCCTTTCGCGCCCGGCGGCGAGATCGCGGGCACAGTCGCGGCCGTGGGTGACGGTGTCGAAGGCTGGAGCGAAGGCGATCGGATCATCGCGGTGCCGGGCTTTGGCGGGCTTGCCGAACAGATCGTCATTCCCGCGGCCAGCGCCATCCCGCTGCCCGAGAACATCAAGTTCAGGGACGGCGCGGCGTTTTTACTGACTTACGCCACGTCGATCCACGCGCTCTACGATCGCGGCGAGCTGAAGGAAGGTGAAAACCTGCTCGTGCTCGGTGCGGCGGGAGGCGTTGGGCTTGCGGCGGTCGAACTGGGCAAAGCCAAGGGGGCGCGCGTCGTCGCTGCGGTCTCGAGCCCCGAAAAAGCCCGCGCGGCGCGCGATGCGGGCGCCGACGACTGTATCGTCTACGACCGCGGACCCTTCGACAAGGAAGCGAGCAAGGCACTGGCCGCCGATTTCAAGAAGGTGGCGGGCGGCGACGGCTTCGATGTCATCTACGATCCCGTGGGCGGCGATTATTGCGAACCCGCCTTGCGCTCGATCGCGTGGGAAGGGCGATACCTGGTGATCGGGTTCCCTGCGGGCATCCCCAAGCTGCCGCTCAATCTCACGCTCCTGAAAAGCTGCGACGTGCGCGGGGTTTTCTGGGGTGCGTTTGCGGCGCGCGATCCCAAGGCCAACGCGGCGCACGTCAAAGCGCTGTTCGATTTGTGGGCCGAGGGAAAGATCAATCCGCGCGTGACCGGCACTTTCCCGCTTGAAAAAGGCGGCGAAGCCATCGCGGCCATGGCGGCGCGCAAGGCGATTGGAAAACTCGTCGTTACAATGGACTAGGCGTGGACGACCGCGCCGCAAAAAAGCCGCTGATGCCGGCCGGCTGCTGGCAGATACCGTCGTTCATCCTGTTCGGCGCTATCGCTCTTGGCATTTCGGGCAGGCATTTCATGCTCGTGCTGGCCATTGGCGCCATTTCAGCGATCATCTACGACTTGGCTCGATCGGCAATTGTCGACCAAGTGTCGCCCCTTGTTCGACTAAGCGATCGTCGGCGAGATTTCGCGCTACTCGCCATCGTGGCCGTGATCGCAGCCTTCCGCTTCTTCTCGCAATAAAAAAGAGGCCGACCCGAAGGTCGACCTCTTCTTGTTAGAACGCCAAGTGCTTGGCGTTTTCCGCTTAGCCGCGCTCGGGCTCAGGCGGCGGCGGGGGCGGAGGCGGAGGCGGCGGAGGCGGCGGGCAAGCCTCGGTCGCCAGGATCACCGAACCGTCCGGGCACGTCTGCGTCGCCGGGGGCGGCGGAGGCGGCGGGGGCGGGGGAGGCGGCGGCGGCGGCGGCGGCGGCGTTGCACCACCGAAGTTGAAGGTGAGCGAGCCCATCAGGCTGTGGCCACGCGGGCTTTCACCGTTCACTTCAAGACCAGCCACGTCATAGGTGAATTCCGGCCCGTTGAGGTAACGGTAACGGACACCCAGGTCGAGGTTGGGGCTGACGGCCTTGCGCACTTCGGCCAGCAGCTGCCAGGCAAAGCCGCTGTCGCGGTCATCAACGCTAAAGTCCTGCGTCAGCGCAAAGTCGTGGTCGACCGACATGAAGCCGACACCACCACCAGCGCTGAACTGGAAGCCGTCATCGTCGCCAAGGTCGATAAGCGCGTTGGCAAAGCCCGCAAAGGTGCTCATGTCGCCCTGTGCAGGCAGGCTGTTGAAATCGGAAATGTCGGCAGCGACAAGGACCGGATCGAACGAAGTCGTTTCGACGCCGATCTTGCTGTAGTTGCCTTCTGCTTCGAGGCGGAACGCGCCGAAGTCGTAGCCCACGCGGGCCGAGAAGGTCGAGCCGTAATCCTCATATTCGTTTGTGAGGTCGTTTTCGACGCCTACACCGACGATGTCGAGGTCGACATCATTGACGGTCATCACACCGCCATCGAGAGCGAAATAAGGGCTGCCGTCACGGGCCTGCGCCGGTGTTGCCACCATTGCAGTCGTTGCGAGAGCCGCACAAATCAGTTTTTTCATACTCATTTACCCCTTGATTGGTCATTCGCTCAATCGCGCGGGAGCGCTGGCGTTCCGTAACGTCATAGCTATTGCGTTGACCCGTGACTTTCTTGCGCCGATCCGTGGTAAAGCGCAGGTCAATGTTCCGCAGCCTATTGAAAAAACGGCTGAAAGGCTGAAGTTGTATACCGGAGCACCGGGAACCGATATTTTGTGAAGAGGCGTTACGTAGATATGAAAATTGTTACTTTTCTGAGCGGTTTAGTGCTGCCCGCCGCTGCGTTTGCGCAGCAGGCCACACCGCCGCAACAGGCTTCGGCGTTCCCCTCGCAGCAGCATGCCCAAGGCGTGCCGGCGGTAGCTAACGCGACGCTCGAATGGACCGCGGACGAAGATGGCTTCGCCGCTGCTACGATCCTCGCCACGCGTCTCGCTGTTTCGCATGTCGAAGGTTATGCCAAGGGCGCGGCCGATGCCGCCGCAATCAACCAGGCCATTTCTGCAGCCCGCACGGGTAGCGACGCCGACAAGAAGGCAGCCGACCGGGTCCTTACCGCAGCCTTCCTCGATTTTGTCGATTTCCTGCAGGCCCCGGTGCCGGGCGTCATCTACGGTGACGATTGGGCGCGTCCGGATCGGATTTCGCGCGGTGTCCATCTCAAAAACGGCGCGGCGGTCCCGTCGCTTGCGGCTTATGTCGAGCGTACGCTGACGCTCAATGCCTTTTACGAAAATTTGCGCAAGGCCGCGGTGCAGGAAGCGCCGACCGGCGAAGATCTCGACAAGGTGAAAGCCAGCCTTGCGCGGGCGCGCGCCTTTCCCAAGCGCGGTCGCTTCGTCGTGGTCGATTCCGCGTCGCAGCGCATGTACATGTATGAACAGGGACGCCTCGTCGATCACATGAAGATCGTCGTCGGGAAAACCGAAGAGGGGCCGCAACTCTACACGCCGGAAATCGCCAGCGTGATATATCGCGCTACTTTCAATCCCTACTGGCACGTTCCCAATCATCTCGTGAAAAACGTTACGGCCCGTTATCTTGCGGAAGGCGATCGCTATCTGAACGGCAAGGGCTACGAAGTCATCGACAGCTGGGATGTGAACGCCAATGTCCTCGATCCGAAGACGGTCGACTGGCGAGGTGCCGGCCGCCGCGGCGAGCTCAAGATCCGGCAGCGTCCGGGGCCGACCAATTCGATGGGCAACATGAAGTTCAACTTCCCCAATCCGGAAGGCATCTATCTTCACGACACCGAAAAGCCCGAATACTTCGACCTGGACAACCGCGCCAAATCGAATGGCTGCGTGCGCGTTGAGGATTACGCCCGTTTTGCCAAGTGGCTCTATAAAGGTGGGCCGATCCCCCAGACGGATCAGACCGAGCACCACATCCTTATTCCAGAGCCTACGCCGGTGTACGTCACTTACATGACCGCGCACGCGCACGATGGCCCGATCGCCTATTCGCAAGATCGTTATCAAAAGGATGCGACGACGCTGGCCGCCCTCAATGCGCGCAATCAGCTGGTGGCTCCGTCCGCAACTGCGCCTGCTTCGGGAATGGATTAAGGCGACGGCCGCATTGCCTTCGCGGCCGCCCGACCCTATCTCGCGCGAAACGACACACCCGAGGGGGAACAACAATGACCGATTTCAACGACCGCGAAAAGGCGTTCGAAACCAAGTTCGCGCGCGACGAGGAAATGCAGTTCAAAGTCATCGCCCGGCGCAACAGGCTGTTTGGCCTGTGGGCGGCGGACAAGATGAACTTGTCCGAAGTCGAGGCGGAAGCCTACGCCAAGGACGTCATTCGCGCCGATTTCGAAGAGGCCGGCGATGAAGACGTCATTCGGAAAGTCCTTGGCGACCTGACCGGTGCGGGTATCGATATTGACGATGCGACCGTCCGCCAGGAGCTCGAGCACAAGGAAGTCGAAGCCCGCCGACACTTTATCGAAAGCCTCGATTAATGCCGATGGCCGCCGCCGATATCGAGCGGCTGATCAAGGAGGCCATGCCCGACGCGGACGTGGAGATCACCGACCTCGCCGGCGACGGCGACCATTATTCTGCCACGGTTATCAGTAAGGAATTTGCCGGAAAGCCCCGCGTTCGACAGCACCAGATGGTGTATGCCGCGCTGGGCGGCCGCATGGGCGGAGAGTTGCATGCGCTCCAACTGGTAACGCGCGTGCCACAAGAGGAAGACTGATGAGCGACGTAAAGACCCGTATCGACCAGACCGTGAAGGAGCACGACACGGTCCTTTTCATGAAAGGAAGCGAGCTGTTCCCGCAATGCGGCTTTTCCAGCCGCGCGGTGGCAATCCTCCAGCATCTTGGGGTCGAGTTCGAAACGGTCGATGTCCTGCAGGACATGGAAATCCGTGAAGGCATCAAGGCCTACTCGGACTGGCCGACCATTCCCCAGCTTTATGTGAAGGGCGAATTCGTCGGCGGCAGCGACATCATGATGGAAATGTTCGAAAGCGGTGAATTGCACCAGCTCTTCGGTATCGAAAAAGCCGAAGGCTGAGCGGTCTTGCCGTTCGCACAAATAAGAAGGGACGGCGGAGCGAGACCAGATATCGCTGCGCCGTCCCTCTTATGGTTTGTGGAACCAGTGTGTGGACGCCAAATACTTTGCACACCCCGTGCCAGTTTTGAAAAAGCCCGAAAATCTAACGTTTCTGCGTTAACGCGCTTCGGCCAGCTTGGTGCAAGCGTAAAAAATTCCGACAGAAGTCGCGTTGTGACGGGGGAAGAGAGGTAAATCGATGCTGGTGCCCGCTGAACGCGACCCGCAATCGCTGATGATCTGCGATTTGACGCAAAGCTGGTCGGAGACGGGCGGCGGGATCGGCACGTATATTCGCCGCAAGCGTCGTCATATCCTCGAGAAGACACCGCACCACCATTTGCTGATCGTGCCAGGCCCTGCGGACGATATCGTCGTCAGCGACGAAGGGCGTGCGATCACCGCCTATATCAAGTCGCCGTTGGTGCCAAAGCGGACCAATTACCGCCTGCTCCTGCGCAACCGAAAGGTGCGCGAAGTGCTGGCGGACTATCGACCCGACCTGATCGAATGCCAGGACGCCTACAATCTTCCCTGGCAGGCACTAAAGCACGCCAAGAAGCATGCCGGCACGGCGACGGTCGGCGGCTACTGCACCGATTTTCCCACCGTCTATATCGAACATACGCTGCGCGACTGGAAGTGGCCGGGCGAGGGTGTCGCCAAGTGGGGCGGGCGTGTGGCCTATCGCTATTGCAAGCGGCTTTATTCCAAGTTCGACGCGGTCTACGCGATGAGCGAGCATGGCGGCGGCAAGCGGCTTCGCGAGCTTGGTGTCGGCCGCGTCCATCGCATGCACCGCGGGGTCGACCGCCACACCTTCCATCCCGACCGGCGCAGCGACGAAAAGCGCGCGCTGGTCGGTGCCGGTCCCGATACGCCGTTGTTTATTTATGTCGGGCGGCTCGATCAGGAAAAAGGGGCGGACCTGGTGGTCGACGCCTTTACCCGCCTGCCCAAGGAACTGGGCGCGCGACTGATCATGTTCGGCGATGGCCCACTGCGCGACGAGATCGACGCGATGGGCCGCGAATTCCCGGTGCGCGCCTGCGGCTATGTCGCGGACCGCGCCAAACTGGCCGAATGGCAGGCCAGCGCCGACCTGTTCCTGTCGGGAATGGCACATGAGACCTTCGGCATCTCGACGCTGGAAGCGCAGGCGTGCGGTCTGCCCGTCGTCGGAGTGCGTGCCGGCGCAATGATCGACCGCGTGCCGCCCGAGGCGGGCAGCCTGGCCGAGCCGGGCAATCCCGAGGCGCTCAAGGATGCGATCTTGCACGTCTGGAACGGCGACCGCGAAGCGATGAGCCGCAACGCGCGTGCCCTGGCGGAAAGCTTCAGCTGGGATGCGGCAATGAGCCGCCTGTTCGACAAGATCTACCCCGCTGCATTCCGCCGCGCCGCCGCCAGAGCGAAGATCGCGGGCGTCCAGCCGAGCATTGGGGCCTTGTCGATGATCGAGCGTGCGGGCTAATATTCAAGCGAGATTCAGGCGCGCCGCGGCATCCGCGGGGCGACACGATAGAGGGAGAGAAGCATGAGCCACTGGAAATTTCTTGCTGCAGCCGCGCTGATCACGGCACCGGCATCCGCTCAGCCCGTAGAGGAAACCGAGACTGAAATCGAAACCGTCGAAGAAAAGGTCACGGTCGACGAGAATGGCGAACGCCATGTCGAGAAAACTGTCGTGCGCAAGAAGGGCGTCGGCGGCGAAGGGATGGAAACGATCGAGCGCGATCGCGCCGAGAAAATGGCCTCCGACTGTCCGGGACGCATCTTCGCCACCAAGATCGAAATGACCAGCGACGACGGCAAGAAGCAGTCGCGCGAAATCAAGCTGTGCGGCGAAAGCGATGATCCTGAAAAGTGGGTGACCCTGCTGGAAAGCGCCAAGGAAAAAGTGATCCAAATGGATGCCCTCGATGCTGCCGGCAAAGCCAGCCTGCTCGACGATATCGATGCGGAAATCGCACGTACGCAGAGCGAAGCTAACGACGGCTAGCGCATAGGGGCGCTCGCACCGCCGTTCGTCCATTCGTCGAAAACCGACTTGCTCTCCCGTTTACAACCGTAAGCGGAATGATTACACACGTAATCGAAAGAGGGAGTCGTCATGCGCATATCCGAAGCCGAATGGGTGATCATGGAAAGCGTCTGGGCCGCACCCGAGCCGCTGACCGCAACCGACATCGCCAAACGCGTACCTGCGTCACGCGGCTGGAGCCTTGCGACGGTCAAGACCATGGTCTCGCGCCTGGCGGGCAAGGGCGCCCTCAAGCACGAACAGGACGGACGTCGCTACCTCTATAGCGCCGCGGTCGAACGCGGTGCGACGGTGCGCGCTGAATCGAAGCGTCTCGTCAACCGCCTGTTCGGGGGCAAGCTGACCCCGATGATCGCGCATCTGGCGGAAGACAACGCGCTCAGTGAAGACGATATCGCCGACATCGAAGCGCTGCTGAAGGAGCTCAAGCAATGAGCGAATGGCTCCTCGATACGCTGATCGTCACCACCGCGCTGATGCTGCTGGTGCTGGCTATTCGCCGCCCTGTCGCCGAGGCCTTTGGTGCCCAGGTGGCCTACATGCTGTGGCTGATCCCCGGCGCGCGGATGCTGATGCCGGTGCTGACCGAAACGGTCGAGCGACCTGCTGCCGCGGCAGGCGCGATGCCCAATGTTTCCGCCTCGCCGAGCGCCGTGCTCATGGCTTCGGCTTCGGCACCAAACGAACCAGTGATGCCGCCGCTTGCAAACGAGGTCGCGGCTGCGCCCGGCCTGATCGAAAGCCAGGTCGCGGCGATCGGCGGCGCTCCGGGCATCTTGCTAGTGGCTTGGGCGATAGGCGCGGCGGGATTTTTTGCCGCTCGCCTGCTGATATATGCCCGCGAGCGCGCCGATATCATGAGGCAGGCCGAGCGCGTCGCTACCCTCGGAAAGGTCCAGCTGGTACGCTCGCCCGCCGTTACCGGCCCGGTCGCCTTCGGGATCGTCGACAAGGTGATCGCCCTGCCGGTCGACTTCGACGATAATTTTACCACCCGCGAACAGGAATTGGCGCTCGACCATGAGCTTGCGCATCACCGTTCCGGGGACCTCATCGCCAATCTCGCCGCTTTTGCCGTGCTGTCGGTCCACTGGTTCAACCCGGTGGCATGGGCCGCATGGCGCGCATTTCGCTTCGACCAGGAAGCGGCCTGCGATGCGCGCGTTATCGGCACCATCACTTCAGGGGATCGCGTCACGTACGGGCGTGCCATCGCCAAGGCGGCCAGCGGGCGTGCAACGCTCTTCGCCGCCGCGCTGGACGACCCGGAAAACCTGAAACGGAGACTGAAGACCATGACTTTCCGCAAGAACAAGATGCTGCGTCACGCCGGCACCGCGGCGATTGCCGCAACGCTGGTCATCGGCCTGCCGCTGACCGCTACGAAGGCGGTCGAATATGTCGATCGCCCCGCTGCGCCGGCAGCGCCAACAGCGCCGGCTGCACCGACCGCAGCGATTGCTCCGGCCGCGCCGACGGCGCCCGTCGCACCCGCCGCTCCTGTCGTACCTGCTGCTCCTTCGGCGCCAGCCGCACCCATCTTGATCGAAGGTGTGCCGACACCGGTAATTGCCCCGCGCGCACCGCGGCCGCCGCGTGCGCCAATGGTGCCTGCCATGGCGAACAGCTGGACCGCGCACCCGCACACCATCTCGATCAATGGCAAGTCTAAGGAGTGGAAGGATTTGACTCCCGAGGAGAAGGCCGAAGTCCGCGCCGAACTTGCCGAGGCCAAGCGCGAAATGCGTGAGGCGATCCGCGAGATCAGGCAGGAACGTCGCGAGCTTCAATCGGAACGCCGCGACACGCAGCGCAACCATTGGGTGGACCGCGAGGAGATGCGACGCGAACTCGATGAATCACGCCGCGAAATCCGCCGCGAACTGCGCAAACTCGACAGTTCGGGCGGCAATGCCGAGGAAGTCCGCATCCAGAAGATCGCGCTGACCGAAGCGCTCCGTAGCCTTGAGACGATGGACATCGACAAGGTCGTCAGCGAAGCGATGGCCTCGGTCGATTGGGACCAGATCGACGCGCAGATGGCCCGCGCCGAAGCGGACATGGAACGCGCAATTGCCAAGATGGACTCCTACGCTCAGGACTAGCGTGATCGGGGCGTCCGTGGCAGGAGGCTGCCGTGGATGCCCCCTACGCCAAGATCGAGCCGGTTCACGCCGGAATCTCCCGCCTGCTGGCGCGTAATCCGTCTCCTTATACGTACACGGGAACGCAGACCTACATCGTGGGCGATGACGATGCGGTCATCGTCGTCGATCCCGGACCCGATCTCGACGAACATATCGAAGCTATTCTCGACGGCATCGGCGAGCGCGAATTGGTTGCGATCAGTTGCACCCATACGCACCGCGATCACAGCCCGGGCGCCGCCCCGCTCAAGGCCAGAACCGGGGCGCCGATCATCGGCTGTGCGCCGCTTGCGCTAGAGGCCGTGGGGCCACGCGCGGATGCCTCGTTTGACGATCAATATTCACCCGATCGCGTGCTCCAAGATGGCGAAAGTCTTAAAGCTGGCAGCGTAACCATGACGGCGGTGGCGACACCCGGCCATACCTCGAACCATTTATGCTTTGCGGTGGGCGATGCGCTGATCACGGGTGATCACGTGATGGGCTGGTCGACCACGGTGGTCGTGCCGCCCGATGGCGACATGCGCGCCTATCTCGACAGCCTCGAAAAGCTCCGGAAGCGCGAAGACAGCATCTACTTTCCCGCGCATGGCCCGCCGGTGGAACGTCCTCAGCGGTTGGTGCGTCATCTCATCGGACACCGACTGTCGCGCGAAAAGCAGATTATGAAGCGGCTGGAGGCAGGAGACCGGGACATCCAAACGATCGTCCTCAACTGCTACCCCGGCCTCGATCCGCGCCTTCGCCCGGCTGCCGGCGGATCGGTCCATGCCCACCTCGTCGATCTGGCGCAGCGCGGGCTGGTCGAAGAGACGGAGGATGGATGGAAGACGATCGCGTAGAGCAGCCGGAAAACAGCCGAAACGTGATCATCGCCGGTCTGCTGGGGATCGCGGCGATCCTGGCCCTCTATTTTGTCGGCTCGTCGCTGCTCGACCGAGCGGAGAGGGGTCCCGATCCCGAAACCATCGTGACCACCAGCCTCGAGGCGATGCAGGCGCAGAACCGGCTCGTGCCCTTTACCGCCCGCTTCGTGTCGGTCGTAACATCGCGGCAGGAGCGTTTTGCCGGTCTGCTCGATGCCGAGCGCACGCTCATCCTGCCGGGCACGGCCCGCTACGAACTCGATATGGGTAAGATCGATCGCGGCGATCTCGATTGGGACGAGGCCAGCCGGACGCTTACGGTCACCATGCCCGACATCGAAATCGCGGGCCCCGAAGTCGATCTCGCCGCGGCGCGCGAATATGGCGAGACGGGCATCCTTGGCGCGGTGACCGATGCCGATGAACTGCTGACGCGCGCCAACCAGCAAGGCGCGATCGAAGACTTGCGCAAGCAGGCGGGCGGCGCGGTGCCGCTCGGGCTCGCTCGCGAAGCCGCTCGCGATGCCGTGCGGCGCAATTTCGAACTGCCGCTGCGTGCTGCGGGGATCACCAACGTCCGCGTCGAAGCGCGGTTCCGTAGCGATCCGCAACCCTCGACGGACGTGCTCGATCATTCTACATCTTATGAGAACGCCCTTGCGGAGGCCCAGCGCCGCCGCAACGCCAAAGGAGAATAAGGCATGAGCGCCCCCGTGCGTCCCCCCGTCGGCCAAGACCTGCTGGCCGAGATCGACCGGCTCAAGAAAGAGCGCAATGCGGTCATCCTCGCGCATTATTACCAGAAGCCCGAAATCCAGGACTTGGCCGATTTTGTCGGCGACAGCCTCGACCTGTCGCGCAAAGCCGCGGCAACCGATGCCGAGGTAATCGCCTTTTGCGGCGTGCGCTTCATGGCCGAAACGGCTAAAATCCTCTCACCAGAAAAGACGGTCATCCTGCCCGACATGGATGCCGGATGCAGCTTGGAAGACAGCTGCCCGCCCGAGGAATTCAAGAAATTCCGCGAACAGCATCCCGATCACATCGCGCTGACCTACATCAATTGCTCGGCCGAAGTGAAAGCGCTCTCAGACATCATCGTGACCTCCTCGTCGGCGGGCGTGATCCTCGACCAGATCCCGATGGACCAGAAGATCATCTTCGCGCCCGATCGCCACCTGGGCGGCTATCTTGCGCGCAAGACGGGCCGCGACATGCTGTTGTGGCCGGGCATCTGCATCGTCCATCAGGCATTCAGCGAAACCGAATTGCTAAAGCTCAAGGAAGAGCATCCAGGCGCGCCGGTCGCGGCGCACCCCGAATGCCCGCCGCATATCGTCGAACATGCCGATCATGTCGGCTCAACCAGTTCGATCCTCAAATTCTGCATCGAGACCGACGCCAAGACGGTGCTGGTCGCTACCGAGCCGCACATCATCCACCAGATGAGCAAGGCGCGCCCCGAAACCGAGTTCATCGGGGTGCCGGGCGGCGATGGCAACTGCAACTGCAACATGTGCCCCTACATGGCGCTCAACACGCTCGAGAAGCTCTACGTCGCGCTACGCGACCTCGAACCCCGTATCGAATTGTCGGACGAATTGATGGATGCGGCGCGCAAACCGCTCGACCGGATGCTCGACATGGCAGGGCGCACGGTGGGGCAGGGCGACGTCGGAAAACCGCAGGTTTGAGCGATTGGGGAATCGCCAGACTAACGTGCGTTGTGTATGGGTGTTGGGTTGGAAGACGGAGTATGCGTAGCGTTTTGACCGGATAAGGGGCTTGCAGGCGCGCATGAGCGACATCTTCATTTCCTATGCGCGATCGACCGAGGCTGTCGCCAAGGCAGTTGGGGATCAGCTAGTTGCGGCTGGTCACCAGGTCTGGCGAGACGATGAACTTCCGGCCCATCGCAGCTACAGCGACGTCATCGAAGAACGGCTTGAACAGGCCAAGGCCGTCGTGGTGCTGTGGTCTGCAGAAGCGGCGCGGTCACAATGGGTCCGCGCCGAAGCAGATATTGCCAGAAATCGTGGTACGCTCGTCCAGATGAGCGTCGATGGCACAACGCCCCCAATTCCCTTCAATCAGATCCAATGCGCCGACCTGAACGGCTGGTCCGGCAATGACGATCACTCGGGTTGGAAGAAGGTGCTCGACAGCGTGCGATCGCTTACCGGTTCGGCGGAGCAGGAACTGGTGGTGAGGCAGAAACGCGCAGGAACACAAGCGATGCGCGTGCTCGTCCTACCGTTTGAGAATATGAGCGATGATAGCGAGCAAGAGTATTTTTCTGACGGTATCAGCGAAGACATCATCACCGACCTCAGCAAGGTGTCGTCGCTCGACGTCGTTGCACGCAATCGCGCTTTTTCCTTCAAGAACAAATCGGTCGACGTCGAACAGTTGGCTGATGATCTAGGCGTCACACACGTCGTAGAAGGCAGCGTACGAAAGGGACCTGGTCGTGTGCGGATTACGGCGCAGCTGACCGACGCGATCAATGAAAGCCAACTGTGGGCGGACCGCTTTGATCGCGAACTCGACGACATTTTCGTGATCCAGGACGAAATTTCCAAAGCGATCGTTTCGGCTTTGCGGCTGAAATTGCTGCCCAAGGAAAAGAAGGCAATCGAAAGCCGCGGTACATCTAGCTCGGAAGCTTATGATCTCTACCTGCTTGCTCGTCAGCACTGGATCAACGGGTACGGCGTCGACAAACGCAGCATGGAGATCGCGGTGCGTATCTGCCAGCGTGCCGTCGCGCTTGACGATAATTACGCGAAGGCCTGGGGTCTTATGGCGCTAGCCCAGATGCGCCTTCGAATGACGTATGATGTCGAGATCGACCCGGAACCGGCGACCGCGCGAGCGCTCGAGTTAGATCCCGAAAATGTCGAAGCGATGTGTGCCAAGGCCGTGTTGTTGGCGGGTGAGGACAAGCGCGAGGAAGCCGGCGAATTACTGGCCAAGGCCCTCGAAATCGACCCCAACTCTTTCGAGGCTCACAAGGAAGCAGCGCGCGAATTCTTCCAGACGGGTAATCTAGACCGGGCGATTGAGCATTACGAATTGGCACTCACGTTGCTGGAAGAAGACCATCATGGGCCTGCCATGCTTGTCACCTGCTATAAGGCCAAGGGCGACCGCGAAAACGAAATCCGCGCTGCCAAAATCAGTATTGAGCGATGCGAGAAATGCATTGCACGCGATCCCAGCAACGGTTCCGCTCTTGGCCTAGGCGTCTATTGCCTTGCTGCGATTGGCGACAATGCGCGCGCCAAGCAATGGATCGAGCGCGCCCTGCTGATCGATCCCGATAATGTGATGATGCGCTACAACCTTGCGTGCACACTGGTGTGCGAGATGGATGACAATGACAAGGCGATCGAGGTGCTGGAGCCGTTCTTCGCCAAGATCGCCCGCGAATCGTTGATACATTGTGAGGTTGATCCCGACATGGACAAGATCCGCGACGACCCCCGCTTCCAAAAAATGTTGGCCGAAGCGAAGGAACGGACGGGCAAGGAGAAAATCGCAACCAAATGAGCGACATCTTCATCTCCTATGCGCGCTCGACCGAAGCGGTGGCCAAGGCGGCAGCGGACTCGCTGCGCCAGGCCGGTTTCAAGGTCTGGCGCGACGATGAGCTTCCCGCGCACCGTTCATACAGCGAGGTAATCGAAGAACGGCTGCAAAACGCCAAGGCGGTGCTGGTGCTATGGTCGGCCGAGGCGGTGCGATCGCAATGGGTCCGCGCCGAAGCCGATATTGCGCGGGAAGCCGGGACGCTGGTGCAGATGAGCGTCGATGGCACGACGCCGCCCATTCCGTTCAACCAGATCCAGTGCGCCGACCTCGCCGACTGGTCGGGCACTGCCGATCACGCGGGCTGGAAGAAAATTCTCGACAGTATCGGCTCGCTCGTCGGCCCGACATTGTCGCCAAGCGCGCCTGCGACAGAAACGCCAAAGTCGGATCGCAAGCGGATCATCGTGCTGCCCTTCCAGAACATGAGCGGCGATAGCGAGCAGGAATATTTCTCCGACGGCATCAGCGAAGACATCATCACCGACCTTGCCAAGGTATCGGCGCTCGATGTCGTCTCGCGAAACCAGGCCTTCTCGCTCAAGGGCAAGCAGATCGAGATCGACCGTCTCGGCGCCGACATGGGGGTCAGCCATGTCGTCGAAGGCAGCGTGCGCAAGGCCGGCGGGCGCGTTCGCATCACCGCGCAGCTTACCGATGCGGAGAATTGCAACCAGATCTGGGCCGAGCGCTACGATCGCGAATTGCAGGACATTTTCGCGCTGCAGGACGAGATCTCGAAGGCCATCGTGGCGGCGCTTCGCCTCAACCTCCTGCCCAAGGAGAAGAAGGCGATCGAGGAGCGCGGCACGAGCAACTCGGATGCCTACAATCTCTATCTCAAGGCCCGCCAGCACTGGATCAGCAGCAATGACAGCGATTCCGGCCCGCTGGACACCGTCATCCGTATCAGTCGCCAGGCCACCGCGATCGATCCCGACTATGCCAAGGCGTGGGGGCTGATGGCGCTGGCCCAGGCGCGGCTGATTGTCACTTTCAATCGCAAGGTCGACGCGCGCAGCGCGGCCAAGACGGCGCTGTCGATCGATCCCGACCTTCCCGAAGCGCGTCTGGCCCTGGCGCTGCTTGCCGCCGGGGACAGCGATTTCGACGAAGCCAATCGCGAGGTGGCGGCGGCGCTGGCGGTCGATCCCGAAAGCTTCGAGGTCAACAAGGTCGCGGCGCGCATTTTCTTCCAGCAAGAAGATATCGACAAGGCGATCGAGCATTATGAAAAGGCCGTGGCGATGGTCGATGGCGACTATCACGCGTCGGGCATGCTGCTCACCTGCTACGAAGCCAAGGGCGACACGGACAACAGCAATCGCACCGCGCAGATGACCATCGATCGTTGCAAGGCGGCGCTGGAAAAGGACCCTGGCAATGGCGGCGCCTATGGCATGGGGGCGGGCGGACTGGCGGTGCTCGGCATGGCCGACGAAGCACGCGAATGGACGCGCAAGGCGTTGCTGATCGATCCTGAAAACCAGAGCATGCGCTATAACTTGGCCTGCAACCTGACCCGCTCGTTACACGATGACGACGCTGCCATGGATATTTTGGAGACGCTTTTCCAGGAAACAGGAACGGCGCTGCTCGTGCACGCCGAGGCCGATCCCGATCTCCATCGTATCAGGGGCAACCCGCGCTTCCAGAAGATGCTGGCCGACGCCAAGGAACGCGCTTCGGCCCAATAGGAAAAGGGCGCCCCGTTCTTCACGGGACGCCCTTCCGACCGGTCTTTATGGCATTACGCGCCGATATAGACCGTCGATTCCAGACTGGTGATGCCATAAAGATTCTTGGCGAACTGCTGGGGCAGGCGAATACAGCCAGCACTAGCGGGGTAGCCAGGGTTATGGCCGGCGTGCAGCGCGATGCCGTATTTGTCGATCATCTGCATGTAGGGCATCGGTGCATTGTCGTACTTGGACGAATAATGCATCGGCTTTTTCAGCCAGATCGGGAAGATACCCTTGGGCGTCAGCTTGCCTTCCTTGGCGGTCGAGACCGATGCAGCGCCAACGAGCGTGTCGCCCTTGTAGGCAAAGGCCATCTGCCGATCGAGCGACACGACGACGCGGGCCTCACCGCTAACGCCCTTTGCGTCCCATACATAGCTGTTGGGTTTGAGGGAGGTGCGGTCGAATTGCATGACGAAATCGGCATAAGCTTCGTCGGCAAGTTCGGTCGAGGTTTGCTTGGCTTCGACCGTCTCGATCGTGGTGATGTTCATTTCGGCTAGAGCGGGTGAATTCAGGGCGAGCGCACCCGCTGCCAGCGCAAGTGCTAGCTTCTTCATGGTGCAAAACTTTCTTTCTAAAAGCGTTTGTACTCACAACGACTTGGCTGCGAGTCGGGTTCCTGATTCCCTACCGCATTGTCGCTAAAATAATGCGATTCGCCTTAACGGCAGCTTTCCGAAAACCGATTCCGATTTTACGCGTCGATGGTGCGCGTTTGCGGGTGGTGCTTGTCGAGATGCTTGCGGATAATGCGCAGGTTTCGGCTGTTCGACCGGAAGAAGAAATCGGGCACCACGCCGATCACGGGGATGGCGCCAAGCAGCATGTCGAAGCCGGTGTTCAGGCTCATCCGTGCCATATGCCATTTGGACAGGTTGAGGTTGCGGGCTTCCCAGATGATATAGCTGCCCAGCGCCGCGGCGCTGACCGATCCGACGCCCGGAATGAGGCTGAGGATTGCGTCCAGTCCCACCGGCTGGTTGATCCCCGGGACGACAAACATTCGCTCCAGCAATTTTTCCAGCGTTTCGACCCGGGTGCGGATCGAGTGCGGGTCGGTGCGGCGGCTTGCGGCACCGTGTGGCGGGTAGATCGGATCGGTCATGGCGCGCTTTCTGCAAGGGTAAGTTTCAGGCCGGTCAGCGGATGACGGCCAAGGCTGTTGGTTGCGAAGCCAGTGACGAGCGGGCTCGCCAACGACCAGCGTATCGGCGCGGTGAGCGGGATGAACAGCTCGCCCCGGTCCATCGCGGCGCTGGCGTCGATGAGGATTCGCTGCCGCTGGTCGGGCACGTCGGTGCTGTCGGCCTGCTCGAACAGCAATTCGACGGCCTCATCGCAGATCGCGGCGCGTGCGCAGCGGAAGCGATTGACGAACCAGTCGAGCCCGGTCGACGGCGCGACGACATCGATCAAGGCATAATCGGCCTGCGCAGCGCTTTCGGTGCGGCTCGCTTCCACCCCGATCCGTCCCCAATCGGCTGCCAACCGATTGAACAGGATATCGCTGCCTGGCCCTGCCGGCAAAAAGACCGAAACCTTGGCCAATGCAGACTGCTGGGCGTCGGCCGGGCCTAGTTGCGCGCGCAATCGCGCCGCGATAGCAGCCTGGCGCTCGGTGACGGGCGTGTCGAGCCATGCCGGGCTTGCGATCCGCACATCGCCCACAAGGCCGTTCTGTAGAATGGTCGCGCGCGGCGTGAGCCCCGGAACACCAAGATCGTTGATCAGCGCGGCGCGATCGACCGACCGGCTCAGCGCGCGGCGAAAGTCACGATCCGCAAGAGGACCACGATTGCGCATCGGTACCAGTCCGAACAGGCCGCGCACCGGATCGAACTGCAGTGCCCCGCCCGGCAGGTTGGCATTCTGTGCATACGGCAAGGTCGCGAAGCCCCCGCCAAGCACGAGATCGGCCTGGCTGTCGAGGTAGGCGGCGATCGCCGCTTGCGCGTCGAGGCCGGTGAGGTGGACGACTTCCTCGCTGCTGGTTTCGCTGGCGCGGTCGGTGACAAGGCGGCTCAGGTGGAAACCCGCGGCATCGCCTTCTTCCTCATTCTCGCCGAGCAAGAAGGGGCCGCTCCCGCCATCGCGGCTGATGATCCCAAGTTCGGGCTGCGCGAGAATACTCAGTAGTCCGGCTTGGGGCCGCGACAGGCGGATCTCGATGACCCGATCGGTCATAGCCACGACGTCATCGATATTCTGCAAGGCATCGCGCAGCGGG
This sequence comes from Sphingomicrobium marinum, assembly GCF_026157105.1. GTDB lineage: Bacteria > Pseudomonadota > Alphaproteobacteria > Sphingomonadales > Sphingomonadaceae > Sphingomicrobium > Sphingomicrobium marinum. The sequence goes on along the minus strand of NZ_JANPVQ010000001.1, from coordinate 1,814,105 downwards.
TGGCGCGGGGCATCGACCAGTCGTTCGAGCGCCTGCGCAACGTCGCGCGCAACGACCGGCTGGCCATCCGCCCAGCTGGCAGCGCCCAGACGGAAGATATAGCTGCGCCCGTCATTGCTGACATGCCAGCGCTCCGCGAGCCCCGGCACGACCTGGCCACGCGCATCGAAACGCACCAGGCCCTGCGCAAGCGCATCGATCAGCACCGCGTCGCCTGCATCGGGCGGCGTGCGCGCGGCGTCGATCAGCTCGGGCTGGTCGTCGATCACGATTACCCGTGTTTCACCCGGATTGTCGTCGCCGCACGCTGTGAGCATGCCGACAGCGCCAAGCGCGAACAGGAAGGGGAGAGGGCGGATCATGAAAATGCTATGCTCTTTTCAACCATGGTTCAGCAAGCCACTGGTAATTCGGTCGGGCTGTATTACATAGGTAAGACGGCATGTGTCGCACACAAGGAGGGTAGAGCCAAGCATGGGGTTTTTCTGGCGCAAAAAGGTGCAAGAGCCCCCGATGTGGCACGTCCCCGAATATGATGGGGAATGGGAAGGCACGGCCAACCCCGTCCCACCGCCTGACGATCCTCCCGATGGCATGGCGCCGCTGCCACCCAAGCGCCGTCGTTTCCGCTGGTTTCGTTGGGGCTTCATGGCGCTGTCCCTGCTATTCCTTTTCACCATCATATGGCTGATCGTGACCGCGCCGCTGGGGCGCGCGCTCGAACCGCTCGATGATCCGGCGATGCTTTTCGTGTCCGTCGAAGGGCAGCCCATTGCGCGTCACGGGCAGATCAAGGACGAACCGGTCGACGTGGCGCAATTGCCCGCGCATGTATCGGGTGCATTCGTTGCCATCGAGGACAAGAGATTTCGCCAGCACTGGGGCGTCGATCCGGTCGGCATCGGGCGTGCCGCGTGGACCAATGCGCAGGCTGGCGGCATCCGCCAAGGTGGCTCGACCATTACGCAGCAACTCGCCAAGACCAGCTTCCTGTCGTCGGAACGATCGATGAAGCGCAAGGCGCAGGAAGCGATCATCGCGCTATGGCTCGAAGGCTGGCTGACGAAGGACGAAATCCTCTCGCGCTATCTGTCGAGCATCTATTTCGGCGATGGGGTCTACGGGCTGCGCGCGGCGAGCCGCCACTACTTCGATGCCGAACCCGAAAATTTGCAGCTTGGCCAGGCCGCCATGCTGGCCGGCATGGTCAAGGCGCCATCGCGCCTCGCACCGACGCGTAACCTGGAAGGTGCGCGCGAACGATCCAAGCTCGTGCTTGCCGCGATGGCCGAACAGCAAATGATCAGCGAGGAGCAGCGCGCCGCAGCGCGCATGGCGCGGCCGGTGGGGCAGGGGGCGCGCGTGCCGACCGGCACTTATTTCGCGGACTGGGTCTCGCCATACGCAGCGCAGATGGTCGGGGCCGACTATGGGCTGGCCACGGTGCCCACCACGCTCGACGCCGATTTGCAGCGCCTTGCGGTGCGGAGCGTTATCAACGCGCCGATCGGCAATGCGCAGATCGGGTTCGTCGCGATGCGACCGACGGGGGAGGTCGTCGCGATGGTCGGCGGACGCAGCTACAAGAAGTCGCCCTTCAACCGCGCCACGCAGGCCAAACGCCAACCCGGAAGCGCGTTCAAGACGATCGTCTATCTCGCCGCGCTGCGATCGGGGTGGAGCCCCGACGATATTATCGAAGACGCGCCGGTCAGCATCGACGGTTGGAGTCCCTCTAACAGCGATGGCAAGTTTCGTGGGCCGATCACGCTGCGCGAAGCGTTCGCCCGTTCCTCGAACGCCGCGACGGTGCGGTTGGCGGAAAGAGTGGGGCGGGACCGCATCATCCGCACCGCGCGCGAACTGGGCATCACGTCCGAGTTGACCGATAGCCCCAGCCTTGCGCTCGGCACATCGGGCATTCCGCTCATCGAACTGACGGCGGCTTATGCAGCGATCTACTCAGGACGCTATCCGGTCGACGTCACAGGACTGGCGGCCGATCGCGATAGCGACGATATCGGCCGCCTGCTTGCTTCGCAGGCGCGCATGGACAGCGATGAAGTCTGGGCGCCGATGCTGGACCTCTTATATGCCGCCACCAACAACGGGACGGGTCGCCGCGCTGCCTTGCGCACGCCGACGTTCGGCAAGACCGGGACAACGCAGGAGAATCGCGACGCCGTCTACATTGGTTTTGCCGGCAACCTGGTGGTCGGTGTCTGGGTCGGGCATGATGATAACGCCTCGCTCGGCAATATCAGCGGCGGCAACGCGCCGGCGCAAGTGTTCCGCAATTTCATGGCCGGTGCGCTTCAGGTCGATGGCGCTCGCGGTCCCCGCTTGCCGCGTCGCTTTGGCGCCCCGCCACCGCCGCCACCACGACTGCCGCCGGTTAACGACAAGGACAATCCGCTTGAGAAAATTGTCCGGGAAATCGAGAAAATTTTCAGCTAATTTTTCCTAAGCCACTGAAAATAAACCAGAACAAATTTTATGGTTAAGATAAATATACCGGCCGGTTTAAAACTTTTTCAACTCCTCGCCCCGTAAAAGGACCTCATCCAACGCGGCGCTCCGCGTCGGTGTTGTGAAACCGGGCACGCCCCGGAGTGGAACTAGAGGAGACCAGTTATGAGCAAGTTTGTTAAGATGCTGAAGAACGAAGAAGGCGCGACGGCCATTGAATACGGCCTGATTGCTGCCCTTATTGCGGTTGCTGCTATCGGTGCCATGGGCGCCATCGGCGACGGCCTCGACAGCACCTTCAACGACGTGGCTTCGGAACTCTAAGCGAGTTCGATCCACTGAAGGACCAAGGACGGCGTCCCCCTCGGGAGGCGCCGTCTTCTTTTGTGCGTTCAGCGCGCGCGCCGCGGCCTGATCCGCAGTCCGGTCTGCTCCTCGATCCAGTCGGTATAGGAGCTGACGCGTGTATAGATGCCCGGCACACCCTGGCGGGCGCAGCCCCGGCCCCAGCTGACAATCCCGACTTGCACCACCGGCTGGCCCCTCTTGTTGAGGACTAGCGGGCCCCCGCTATCGCCTTTGCAGGCGTCGGCCTGGTCGCGATAGGCGCAGATATTGCTGTCCATGACCTTGCTGGCGTCGACGCCCTTTTTTTTGAGCTCTTTGACGCATTCCTCGTTGACCCAGTATTCCAGGTTGGCGCCCAGCAGCCGCGCCGACTTGCGGCCAGAGCTTCCTTCCTTCGTCTTGCCCCAGCCGAAAACCCGCACGCCGTCGGCGTCGTTCAATTCGACCTGACCGTAGTCGAGTTTCACTGGCTTGATCGCCGCCATGCAGGCGGGATCACGGTGGGGAAGGATCTCAAGGAGGCCGATATCGTCAGCCTTTCTGTCTTCGGTCCAGCCGGGGTGGCGGATGCGGCGGCCGACCCTGAACTCGCAGCCTCCCATCGGTTCGAGATCCTTGGTACCGATGCGCAGGCGAAGATCGAACGCCCGTTTCTGGCGCTCGTCCGTGATGCAATGCGCAGCCGTCAGCACCCACCGCTTGGAAATGACGGTGCCGCCGCATTTGTGGCGATGCTCCCATTCGGCATGCGCACGCAATTCTTCGGCCGTCAGGTCCTTGTACTTGAAGGACTGGATGGAGACCTGCCACGGCGCCATCGCGCTATTCGCGACGAAAGCGTTCGCACCGGCCACGCGCTTTACGGGGCAATTGCCCTCTTCATCCTGGAATTCCGGTGCGCAATCATTTTCGGGCTCGACGACCATCTCGTCCATCTCGAGGACATGGCCTCGCGCATCGGGGTCGGCTCCTACCTGCATCGCGTTAGCCTCTGGTGAAAGCGGCATCGTCGTAAGAGCGATCAATCCGAACAGTGACGTATTCATCTTCGCACCCCCCGCCGCGCCTGGTTCGGCACAGACAGTAGCTTGATATGATCAGATTTGCTAATCTGAAGCAGGCTGCGAACAGGGGGGACAGCGATGACAGGGATGCGACTTCGGGCGATCTGGATCCTGCTGCTCGTCACAGGGCTATTCCTGGCCCCTGGACAATCTCTGGCGCAGGAGCCGGCCGAGGCGCGTCCGGTCATCGACGGGAAGCGTGTGGCCCTTGTCATCGGCAACAGCAATTATCTTGAAGACCCTAAGTGGAAACGGCTTTCCAACGCGGCGCTCGATGCCGAGACGATAGCGCACCAATTGCGCAATCCGGTGGGCGGCGACGGGCAATTCGAGGTGCTGCTTCTGGTCGATGCAGATAACGAAACGATGCGCGCGGGTATCGAGCGTTTCGCAATGCTCGCCAAGGAAGCCGACGTGGCGCTGGTCTATTTCTCGGGTCACGGTTTCATGTTCAATCTGAAAAATTACATCGTTCCGATCGACGCACCCCAAGCCATTTCGGAACGCACGATCGACCGCTTCTACATCGACATGGCTGACGTCATTGCCGCGGGTCAATCGAAGGGGATCAGCCTGTTTTTCCTCGATGCGTGCCGGACGACCGATGCGCTCAGGGACACGGGGGAAGACAACCAGGTCACCAAATTCGGGACGATCAAGGCCCGCGGTTCGGCGGTCTTCTATTCCACCTCGGACCGCGAACCAGCCTATGACGCAGTGCCGCCCGGCACGCAGCGTAGCCCGTTCGCGCGCGCGGTGCTGCGGTCGTTGCAACGGCCGGGTTTGGAATTCTCCGTGTTTTCGAAGGATGTGACCGCCGCAGTGTATCGCGAGACGACAGGGCTGACCCCGGAACAGTATCCCTTCCTCGGCTCGCAAATGTTCCAGGATTTCTACTTCGTTCCGCCCAAGCTCGCGGCGTATACGAACGCGAACGGGCAGCGCCCCGTGCGGCCAGTCACGGACGAACCACAGCCAACCACTCGTGTGGAGGAAAGCCCGCGCAGCACTAGCACGCCTTCACAGACACCGCCTGATCACGAGCAAGGCGTGGGGGCGACCGACGTCATCCGCACGGAGGAAGGTTTTGCGAAATGCTTGCGCGGCGAGCTTGTGATCGACGGCGCGCAGATCCCCGCTGAAAACTGTCGATACCTTGCCTCGGAGATCGAGCCGGAGCCGGCGGCAGGCCCTATGGTTGCCTACTCGCCCAGCATCCTGATCACGCTGCCGTCGATGACGCCGCTCGACATTGCTGCCGAGCTTTTTGACCGGACTGACGACGAACTCATGGTGCTCGACATTCTGGAGGACTATTCGCCCGAGCGTCTCCACGCGCTGAGCGACCAAGGCGATCCCGTCGCTGCCTATATCCTTGGCCAGATGTATTTCGACGGTATCGGCGTGCTTCGCAATCGGTCCATCGCCGGTGAGCAATTCGAAAAGTCGGCGGCGAAAGGGCATCCCGCGGGACAATATGGCCTGGGCCGTTTCCTGGAGCGGATGATCTTCGAGTATAACGAGCCGGTCGAAGGTGGTGGCCGCATTACCGACCTCTACCGCGCGTCGTTTGCGCAGGGCTTTGGCAAGGCAGGGGTGCGATTGGCCGATCTCTATGCCGAAGGCCATATCGCGCTGCCCGACGACAATCCCGATGAGAATATCGACATATGGAAGACAATGGCGGCCCGCGGTCATGCGGGGTCTCGCTATGAACTGATGGTGCGCGGCATCGATGCGGACGCGCAGTTCGCGGCACTAACGGCAGATGCGCGCAGCGCTAACGGCGACGCTGCCTTGTGGCTATGCCGCTACGATGACAAACGGCAAGCTTTGCGTGAGCGTTTTGACCATTGTGTCTATGCTGCCAGCCGAGGCCATGAGATGGCCGTCATCGCGATGGCCACCGATCTCTATTCGCAGGGCGACCTTAACTTGAGCCGATCGGACCTTGTCTATTGGGCGCGGCTGGCGATTGGTAGCCCGCTGCTGCCCGATCAATGGCTGCCCTGCATCGAGGCCATTGCCGACACCGGGCAGATCACCGCTGCTTGCGATCTGGGCGGCAAGGGCCCCTGAAACGAAAAAGGCGCCCGCAAACGGACGCCTCTTTGGAGGAATGGTGGAGCCGAGGGGGATCGAACCCCTGACCTCTAATATGCCCTGCGGAGAGTTGTCCTGCGCGCTGCGGATACGAAAAAGGCGCCCGCAAACGGACGCCTCTTTGGAGAAATGGTGGAGCCGAGGGGGATCGAACCCCTGACCTCTACAATGCCATTGTAGCGCTCTCCCAGCTGAGCTACGGCCCCATGGGAAGGCGCCCTCTAAGATGAAAACCCCGTGTTTGCAACGGGAATTTCTCCGGGCGCCCAGCCTTTAATTATCGTCGTCGCCGTCGTCGTCCTTGACGACCTTGATGTCGGCATCGCCGGTATCCAGGTCAACATCGTCGTCCGCGCTGCCGCCATCATCGTCCTCGACATCCTCAAGGTCGTCGGCGGCCAGATCGTCGTCGTCCTTCTTCTTGTCGTCCTTGTCTTCGAACGGCATCGGCTGCTTGGATTTCAGCACGGGCTCGGGCACCCACTGCTCATCGCATTCGATGCAGGTGACGGGATCGTCCTTGCCCAGATCATAAAAGCGCGTGCCGCATTTCGGGCAGGTGCGCTTGGTACCCCATTCGGGTTTTACCATGGAATTGTTCCTCGAATTTGCGTTCATGCAGAAGCGCGGCCTTGCAGCCCGCTATCCGGATTGGTGCGCGCCTTGCCATAGGGCAAGAGCGCTGTAAAGCATCTGTCATGGCTTCTGTTCCAACCGACCTGGTCATTGCCGTCGATGGGCCTGCCGCGAGCGGCAAAGGCACCATCGCAAAGGCACTCGCCCGGCATTACGACCTGCCGCACATGGATACGGGCCTGCTGTACCGTGCGGTGGCGCTGTCGCTGTGGCGTTTTGGCGGCAATGCAGGCAATCCGTTCGAGGCAGTCCGTGCAGTCGAAGAGATCGGCAATATCGACCCCGAGGACGAAGAATTGCGCTCGGAGACCGTGGGCGAACTTGCGAGCCGCGTGTCCGCCTATCCCGCGGTACGCAAGGCTCTGCTCGAGCGCCAGCGGGCCTTTGCTGCGCAAGACGGCGGCGCCGTGCTCGACGGGCGCGACATAGGCACCGTGATCGCCCCGCAGGCGGGCGCGAAAATCTTCGTGACGGCTTCACCCGAAATACGGGCAGAGCGCCGCCACAAGGAAATCACTGCCCGCGGCGTCAATGCGCACTACGACGAGGTCCTTGCCGACATCCGCGCCCGCGACAAACGCGACGCCAGCCGCGACGCCGCGCCATTGGTTCGGGCTGAGGACGCGGACTTGCTAGATACGTCCAATCTCTCTATAGACGCCGCCGTCCAACGAGCGATCGAGCTCGTGGAAGCCCGTCTCCAGGCGAGTGGTTTGAAATAGCGGTATTTTTCCGCGGCCACGCCCGTTGAAGCTTTCACGACTTTTTTGTCACCGGGGATGTTCTCGCGGGATGGGCCCGTGGGGGCGGTTTTCAGGTTTGTCCAAGTCCGCAGAACGGAAATCCGGCCATGGTGGCTCGGGTTCGCGGCAGACCCAGAGACGAAAGTAATAACTATATGGCCGATACGGCATTTCCGAGCCGCGACGATTTCGCGGCGCTCCTCAATGAAAAACTTGGCGGCGAAGATGAAGGCTTCGAAGGCAAGGTGACCACCGGTAAGGTGACCGCCATCGAAAACGACCTCGCCGTCATCGACGTGGGCCTCAAGAGCGAAGGCCGCGTCCCGCTGCGTGAATTCGCAGCCCCCGGCCAGAAGGCCGACCTTTCCGTTGGCGACGAAGTCGAAGTCTATGTCGACCGCGTCGAGAACGCCAATGGCGAAGCAATGCTCAGCCGCGACCGCGCCCGCCGCGAAGCTGCCTGGGACAAGCTGGAAAAGGACTTCGAAGGCGAAGGCCGCGTCGAAGGTACCATCTTTGGCCGCGTAAAGGGCGGCTTCACCGTCGATCTTGGCGGTGCGGTGGCCTTCCTGCCCGGCAGCCAAGTCGATATCCGCCCGGTCCGCGACGTCGGCCCGCTGATGGACATCCCGCAGCCCTTCCAGATCCTCAAGATGGACCGTCGCCGCGGCAACATCGTTGTATCGCGCCGCGCCATCCTTGAAGAAACCCGCGCCGAACAGCGCAGCGATCTCATCCAGAACCTGACCGAAAACCAGGTGATCGAAGGCGTCGTCAAGAACATCACCGATTACGGTGCGTTCGTCGACCTCGGCGGCATTGACGGCCTGCTGCACGTCACCGACATCAGCTACAAGCGCGTCGGTCACCCGAGCGAAGTGCTGAACATTGGCGACAAGGTGAAGGTGCAGATCATCCGCATCAACCGCGAAACGCAGCGCATCAGCCTCGGCATGAAGCAGCTCGAAGCCGATCCGTGGGAAGGCGCGAGCGCCAAGTACCCGATCGATGGTCTCTTCACCGGCCGCGTGACGAACATCACCGAATATGGTGCCTTCGTCGAGCTCGAACCGGGCATCGAAGGCCTTGTCCACGTCTCGGAAATGAGCTGGACCAAGAAGAACGTCCACCCGGGCAAGATCGTCTCGACCAGCCAAGAAGTCGAAGTAAAGGTGCTCGAAGTCGACGAGGAAAAGCGTCGCATCAGCCTTGGCCTCAAGCAGGCCCAGTCGAACCCGTGGAACGACTTCGCGGAGAAATTCCCGGTCGGCACCGAAGTCGAAGGTGAAGTCAAGAATTCGACCGAATTCGGCCTCTTCATCGGCCTTCCCGGCGACGTCGACGGCATGGTTCACATGTCGGACATCGCGTGGGGCGTGTCGGGCGAAGAAGCGCTCAACATGCATCACAAGGGTGAAACGGTTAAGGCCGTCGTCCTCGACGTCGATGTCGAAAAGGAGCGCATCAGCCTCGGCATGAAGCAGCTCGAGCGTGGCGGCGTTGCCGCCGGCGGCGCCGACGGCGTCAAGAAGGGCCAGATCTCGACCGTCACTGTTCTCGACGTGCGCGACGGTGGTCTGGAAGTGCAGATCGGCGAAGATGGCGCGATCGGTTTCATCCGCCGCACCGATCTTGGCCGCGACCGCGACGAGCAGCGTCCGGAGCGTTTCCAGGTCGGCCAGCAGTTCGATGCCATGGTCACCGGTTTCGATCGTTCGAAGAAGCCCAACTTTTCGATCAAGGCGCTGCAGATTAGCGAAGAGAAGCAGGCCGTTGCCCAGTATGGTTCGTCGGATAGCGGCGCATCGCTTGGCGACATCCTCGGCGAAGCATTGAAGCAGAAGGACGACTAAATCGACCTGTTGCAGCTTTGCAATGCTTTTTGGATGGGCGGTGCAACGAGGGTTGCGCCGCCCATTTTTTCTTTTATTCCTGGTCACTAGCTGCCACCCGGGGGAGGTGGCATTTTGATGATTGACCATTGGGGGCCTTGAATGATCCGTTCCGAACTCGTGCAGAAAATCTGCCAGGATTTTCCCGATCTGACGCAGCGCGAAGTAGAAACGGTTGTAAGCGCCCTGTTCGACAGCATCACCGACCAGTTGGCCAATGGTGGCCGAGTGGAACTTCGTGGGTTCGGCGCTTTTTCGACGCGCCAGCGCGATGCGCGCGTCGGCCGCAACCCGCGTACCGGCGAACCTGTCGACGTCGCTGCCAAGCGCGTTCCCTATTTCAAGCCGGGCAAGGAAATGCGCGAACGCTTGAATTTAGGCGCCGGCGCGTCCAACGACGCCTGAGCACGCCGGGCCGGTTTGCGGCCTGCCACATCAGCGGACGTGGCGGAATGGTAGACGCTGGAGACTTAAAATCTTCTTCCCGTAAGGGAGTGCGGGTTCAAGTCCCGCCGTCCGCACCACTTTAGAAGCCAAAAAACTTTTCAGGGTGGAGAATGTGTTAAGCATTTTCCCCTACTGCGGCTGCGTGACCAGTGGAATCTCATTAGGCCGCTTCTTCGGGCGTGAGCGGCATCGTGTGCGTCGGGACCTTTTCGTCCTTGGCGTGCTCATCCTTTCCGTCATGCTTCTAATCTGGAACGGCAGCAGCTTCTTCGGCACGATCGGGCGTCTCAGCGAAGGCTTTGGCATCGATCACAAGCTCAGCTTTACCGCGCTTACGCTGAACGTGGCGCTGATCCTGTTCGGCTGGCGCTATTATGTCGATCTCCAGCAGGAAATGGAGCGCCGCGCCGAAAGCGAAGCGCGTGCCGCCCACATTGCGTCGACCGACGGCATGACGGGCCTGCTCAATCGCAAGGGCTTCGCCGAAGAAGGCGAGCGCATGCGCACCGAAGCAATGGCGGATGATCGTCACGTGGCGATCGTGTCCATCCAGCTCGCCCGGTTCAAGGTCATCAACGACCGCTACGGGTTCGACGTTGGCGACGAGGCATTGCGCCGGATCGCGCAGGCCATCGAAAGCGTCGCTGGCGAGCAGCGCAAGGTAGCCCGCATCAGCGGCGACGAATTCGTCATCATGACGGTGGTCAAGCGCGGTGGTCGCGAAGGGCCGATGGCGCTGGCCGAAGCAGCGCTTGCCGCCGTGACGAAGCCGATGATGATCGAGGACAAGCTTCTCAATGTCGGCGCTTTCGTTGGGATAGCGTCGGCGTGCCCCGGAGAATTGAAGGGCCGCGACATTTTGCGCCGCGCCGACATCGCGCTGGCGCATGCGCGCACCGGGCGAATCGCGCGTCCGATGTGGTTCGATGAGGGCATGGAGCGCGAACTGCTTCGCCACAGCGAAATCGAACAATCAATCCGCGGCGGGATCGACCAGGACCAGTTCATCCCGTTCTTCGAACCGCAGATGGATCTGGAGACCAATCGGGTCAAAGGCTTTGAAGTGCTGGCGCGGTGGGATCACCCGCTTTCGGGAATTGTTACTCCCGATCGATTCATCTCGGTAGCCGAAGAAAATGGCCTTATTGGCGCGCTATCCGAAAGCGTCATCCGCAAGGCATTCGAAGCGGCAGTGCAATGGGACCAGCCGGTCGACTTGTCGGTCAACATCGCACCCATCCAGCTGGGCGATGCCTGGCTCGCGCAGAAGCTGGTGCGCCTTTTGACCGAAACCGGGTTCCCGCCCGAGCGGCTGACCGTGGAGATTACGGAAAGCTCGCTCTTCTCCGATCTCGACATGGCCAAGACCATCGTCGAAAGCCTGAAGAACCAGGGCATCAAACTGGCGCTTGATGATTTCGGCACCGGCTTTTCGTCGCTGTCGCACCTTCGCGCGCTGCCGTTCGATTCGATCAAGATCGACCGCGCCTTCGTCTCGGCAATTCATCACGACGTCGAGGCCGAAGCGATCGTGCGCGCCGTCACGACGCTAGCCGAAGCGATCGACATTCCGGTAACCGTCGAAGGTATCGAAAGCGAAGAAACCCATGCGGCAGTGCTGCGCTACGGCTGCGCCGTCGGGCAGGGTTGGTATTTCGGCAAGCCGATGACCGCCGATCAGGCCGAGCAATTGCTCCGTCACGGCACCGCCGATCTGGTGGCGGGGACCGAGGACAAGGTCGCCAAGTCGGCTTAGTCGTCCCGGATCGGAACAGGCCGCAGGAGCCCTGCTTCCTTCATGGTAAAGAGCGCGTTAAGAAGTGGTCATGGATCTGGCCCAACGCCTCGCCTTCGAAAAATTCCTGCGCCGCCTGCGTGCGGCCTATGCGATTGCCTTCAGGGCCGAAACGGCAGCCGAGCAGCGCAAGCGCGACGATGTTCGCCTATTCGCGATGACCTTCGCTTGCGGTTTCACCTTCATGAGCCTGTTCATCGCCTGACGTTTCCTTGACGAGCCGGAAGCCCAGCCACGACGCTACAAGTGTGGCGGCGGCGACCAGCACGAGACTGTCGACCACGGTAAGCCCGGCTTGCACCACCGATGTGAGGATCAGTGACCCGGCCACCATCAGGCCCGCATTAATGATGTTGTTGACCGCAATGGTCCGCGCGGTCGCGCTTTTGTCCACGGTCGTGGTGACGAAGGCATAGAGAGGCACCACGAATGCGCCGCCCATCAGCGCTATTGCCAACAGCGCGAGCGCGATCAGGTCGCCTTTGGGTTGGGACAGGAATTCCGCGATGCTGTAGAGATTGTCCGCCGTCTCCCAATTCCGGATCAGCAAGTACAGCGCCATGATGGCGATGCCCATGCCGAGTGCCGCCCACGGCGCAAATCGCGCACTCACATGACCCCGTAGCAAGCGGTTCACCGCGATCGACCCGACGGCGACGCCGATCGAGAACAAGGCGAGAAACAGCGTCGCGACGCGTTGATCGGCCCCCAGTCCGTTCTTCACCAGCGGGGGGAATTGCGCGAGCAGAACGGCCCCCAGCGCCCAGAACAGGCTGATCGCCATGATGGCTAGGCGCACGCGGCGATGCGCCATGACCTCGCGCGTGACGCGGATCGAGGCGGCGACAATATTCCATTGCGGTTTCGCGGTGCTGCCCGCCGCGGGAGGGGCTGGCGGCACGAACTGCGCCGCGATCCGGCCCAGCGTGGCGACCAGCACGACCCCGATGGCCGCATCGCGGGCGACAAGCGCGCCGCTGGCATCTCCTACGACAAGCGCACCGCCCAGCAGTGTGCCAAGAAGGATCGCGACATAGGTGCCCGCCTGCACAACGCCGGTCCCGCCCAGCACTTCATCTTTTTCCAGATGCTGCGGAATAATGGCGTATTTGATCGGGCCGAAGAAGGACGATTGTACGCCAGTGGCCGTCAGTGTCGCCAGCATCAGCGGCACGCTTTGGAAGTAGATACCCGCAGCGCCCGTCATCATGATGACGATCTCCGCCGTCTTGATGCGCCGGATCAGGAGCGCCTTGTCCTCGCTGTCGGCAAGGCTGCCGGCAAAGGCGGAAAACAGGAAGAAGGGCAGGATGAAGAGGCCGCCTGCAACCGCGCTCAACGTCGCTTCGGCGGTGGGGTCTTGGTAGATGCCGTAGATGATCAGCAGCACCATTGCCGTGCGGAACAGGTTGTCGTTGAATGCACCGAGGAACTGGACAGCGAACAGCGGCAGGAAACGACGCTTCGACAACAGGCTGATCGACGTTTTCAAGCAAGGACATCCTTCAAGGGACCGGGGCAGGGGTCGAGCCTAGCGAGAAAACAGGGCGCCACAAGCCATGTTGGCCTTTTGGCGTGGCTGGCCTACACAAAGCGCCAAGATGCTGACCCTTCCCAACATGCTGACGCTATCGCGCATCCTTGCGGTGCCGATCCTCGTCTGGCTGCTATGGACGCCGACGCCGCTGGAATATTTCATCACGTGGGTGCTGTATTCGATCGTCGGCATTACCGATTACATCGATGGTTATCTCGCGCGTGCCCAAGGGCAAATCAGCAGGCTCGGCCAGTTCCTCGATCCGATTGCGGACAAGATCATGGTGGCCGCAGTCATCATCATGCTGATCGCAACGCGCCGCGTCGCCGATGAGCCCGAACCGGTGATTGCCGGGCTCACCATCATTCCGGCGCTGGTCATTCTATTACGCGAAATCATCGTGTCGGGGCTGCGCGAATTTCTGGGGCCGCTCAATATTTCGGTGCCTGTCTCGAAGCTCGCCAAGTGGAAGACGACGCTCCAGATGCTGTCGCTCGGCGGTCTGATCCTGGGCGGGGCGGTGCCGGCGCAGGTATGGGTGCACGATGTCAGCGTGGGCATGCTCTGGGGCGCCGCCATCCTGACGCTGGTCACCGGCTACGATTACCTGCGCGTCGGCCTCAAACATATGGATTAGGCGTTGGCGAGCTTTTTCGTGAGCTCGCGCAGGGTTTCGGCAAGCATCGTGAATTCCTCGCCGCGCGGGCTCTGTTTGCGCCAGGCCAGCGCGACCCGCCGGCTGGCATGATCGGCCTCCAGCTTGCGCGCCTCGATCCCCGTATGGTCGAGGATGCCGGCATGGAGCGCCATTTCAGGCACGAAGGTGAGCCCGAGCCCGTTGTCGACCATCTGCACCAACGTATGGAGCGAGGTTCCCATCATCGAGGCCGAGGCGCGGATTTCCGGACGATTGCAGGCGGAAAGGGCGTGATCCTTGAGGCAATGCCCGTCTTCAAGCAGTAGCAGCCGTCCCTCTTCGATTTCGGCGGGCGCAATCGCGCTTGCAGGCGGTGCCTCGCCTTCGGGGTAGGCGATGTACAGATGATCCTCGTAAATCTCGGCGCTTTCGACTTCGCCGCACGCATACGGCAGCGCCAGCAGCACGCAGTCGAGCTGGCCGCGGTGCAGCGCCTCGCAGCTCGCCTGGCTCGTTTCCTCGCGCAGGAACAGTTTGAGATCGGGGTAATTCTTGCGCAGATGCGGCAACAGCGCCGGCAGGAGGAAGGGCGCAATGGTGGGAATGACGCCCATGCGTAGTTCGCCCGTCAGCGGCTTGCCTTCGGCCTGCGCCATCGATGCCAGGATCTGTGCCTCGCGCAGCACCTCGCGTGCCTGACCTGCAATTTTTTCTCCCAGCGCGGTAAAACGGACAACGCGCCGCGTGCGCTCGACCAGCACGACATCGAGCAGGTTTTCGAGTTCGCGGATCCCCGCCGACAGCGTCGACTGGGTGACGAAGCACTGCTCGGCAGCACGACCGAAATGCCCATGTTCATTGAGCGCCACCAGATACTGCAGCTGCTTGATCGTCGGCAGGTGGACTGTCATTCACAAATCCGATCAATTGACAGGTTTTTAATCGCCTGCGTCGTTTACCACGCTGGGAGGGTGGTGCAAGTTTGCTATCTTTTCAGCGATACAATCGCTTCCTACATTGGCAGCAATGGCAGAAGACAGCACTCCGGCAAGCGGCCTGATCGCATATCTCGACAGCGTAAAGGCGCGCGACCCTGCGGCGCGTTCCCGCTGGGAAGTGCTGCTTTACCCAGGCGCCTGGGCGCTGTTCTTCCATCGCATCGCTCATTGGCTTTTCGAGGGTAATCTTTTTTTCCTTGCACGGTGGGTCAATCATATCAGCCGGATGATGACGGCGATCGACATCCACCCGGGGGCCAAGATCGGGCGCAATCTCTTCATCGACCATGGTTTCACCGTGATCGGAGAGACCGCTGAAATCGGCGACGATGTCACCATCTACCAATGCGTCACGCTGGGTGGGACGAGCCCGTTCGACGGCATCGCCGGCAAACGTCATCCGACATTGAAGGACCGTGTCGTCATCGGGTCGGGTGCGCAAATCCTGGGGCCGATCACGGTCGGCGAGGAAGCGCGTGTTGGCGCCAATAGCGTGGTCGCCAAGGACGTCGCGCCGGGTGCCACAATGGTCAGCCAGCTGGCGCGCCCGATCCCGGTCAAGGCCGAGCTGGCGCACGAATTCGTGCCTTATGGTACGCCGTGCGAAGAACTGACCGACCCGGTCGACATCAAGCTTTGCCAGATGGAGCTGGAGATCAAGGCGCTCCAGAAGAAGCTCGAAGAAACGCGCAAGGATGCCGAACGGAGCCGCAGCGCATGAGCGTGGTGACGCCGTTTCCGAAAGGTAACGGGCAGGCAGCCTTCGACCGTAGCGAATTCATGAAGTTGATCGACCTGTATGGCCGGATGGTGGCCGCGGGCCACTGGAAGGATTATGCGCTACGTTTCGACCGTGACGTTGCGACCTTCGCCGCCTTCCGCCGCGCTGCCGAGCATCCCGAGATAAGAATTGAAAAGCGCCCCAAGCTTGCACAGCGTCAGGGCGCTTTTGCGTTGATTGCCGAACACGGGCAGACGTTGAAGCGGGGCCACGAACTTCATCAGGTCCTGGCCCCGCTCGAACGGCGGCTTATGCGTCTGGTGCGTGACTGACGGCAGGCGGCGTCAGGCTGTGCAGCGGCGGCAATTTTGCCGCGAGCCCGGCGGGCAGGAAGCCGATGACCGCATGACGCGCCTGGTGCCAGAATGCCGACAGCAGCAATAGAGCCGAACCGATAACGAGCGCCGTCAACGCGATGTTGAGGCCGATGGCGCCGAATTCCTCGAAGAGCTCGGCAATCGCATACAGCACGTAGGCAAGCCCCGACACGAGCAAGGCCCGGCGATCGATCGCCAGCGCGGCGATGCCGAGCGCGACGTAGATGCCGACCACGACAAAGGCTTCCGCGATTGATGCATTGCCATCGGTCAGCCCGAGCAGGTTGAACACCGGATGGGCGATCATCGGGGCTGCCAGCAGGTGCAGCCAGAAGGCCACATCGCTACGCCGCGTCACCCGCTCGGGATCGCTCCCGTCCCAGCGCATCGCCAGCGCGAAGACGCCAAGGCCCAGCACAAGGACCGTCGAAAGCATCAGCGTTTCCATCTGACCACCGGTGAGCGCATCGCCCACGGCGGCCGCGACGAGCGCGGCGACGATGCCCGAGACGGCGGCAGCGCCGACGGCGATCGTGATCGGCACCTTGAAGCGCTTCCAGTGCAGCCATGCGCCGCCGGCAGTGATCGCTGCGGCGGCGGCCGTCACAAGTCCTTGCGCGGCATCGCTCGCATCATCGGGAAGCGGTAACGCGAGGGTGGTGAAGCTTGTCCACATGACACCGATGGCAAATGCGATCAGCAGCACGATCGAGGGCAGCGCCATGCGGCGCTTGGCGGTGAAGTAAGTGGCAAGACCCCAAGCGGTGGCAGCCAGTGCCGCGCCGCCGAGCGGGGATGGACCGTCATTGCTGACGACGAGGTTGATGCCCTCGCCAATAACCTGGCCGATCCATGACACCGCGACCAGCAGGATCACGCTCGCCAGCGCCACGAAGATATCGTTGAAGCCCGTTATGAGGCGAAACTGTTCTTCATCGACGATGCTCGCCGAGCGCTGCTTCGAAATGAACGCCCGCAACGCGTTGGCGCTGTCGGCAGTAATCGCACCGGCAGCGACGGCATCATCCAGTTCTTGTTGGCTATACATAACACTCCCCCATCTATCGAAAGCGATGATAGACAGGGGTGTATTATTATGTCAATACAGTCCGATGATCGAACGGAGCCGGACAGCATTTGATGGGGGCATGACTGCCCGGCCCCGAACTGGGTTAGCGGCAGTAACGCGGCCGCTTGTTAATCACGTCCTGTTCGATCTTCTTGCCAAGGATCGCGCCCGCGGCGGCGCCGAGGATGGTGCCAACGGCCTTGTCACCGCGCCCGTCGAGCTTGCGACCCAGGATGGCGCCGCCCGCCGCGCCGACCAGCATGCCGGTGGTACCGTCGGACTTCTTGCAGCGATAATAGCCGCGGCGATCCTGCCACACGCGACCCGAATAGGGGCGCTCGTAGCCACGGTCGTAGTAACGCTGGGCTTCTGCCTGGACCGGCGCGACAGTCGCGGCAACGGGGATTGCCATGGTCGCGGCGCCAAGCGCCAACATCATGTTCTTCATCGTCAATCTCCTTCACGATATTTGTGTTGGGACCGACGTGCGCCTGCTTCGCTGAACGGCGCGCAAC
Organism: Sphingomicrobium marinum; assembly: GCF_026157105.1. Taxonomy (GTDB): domain Bacteria; phylum Pseudomonadota; class Alphaproteobacteria; order Sphingomonadales; family Sphingomonadaceae; genus Sphingomicrobium; species Sphingomicrobium marinum. The sequence goes on along the minus strand of NZ_JANPVQ010000001.1, from coordinate 1,796,754 downwards.
GCGCTCGTAAGTTTAATCGTTACTTTCCGCGTTTACGGCGAACCGAGTGGTAGCGAGCGGCGATGTGTAATCTTTATTCGATGACGGCGAGCGTCGATGCGATGAAGCAGCTGTTCGGCCGCTTCGAGGGCGACCGATCGAACGTGCAGAGCTATGCCGAGATCTATCCCAAGCGGCTGGCACCGGTACTACGCAGCACAGGCGACACGCTGCTGCTAGAGGAGATGGAATGGGGATTTCCGGGACCGCAGGCGGCGAAGGGTCGTCCCGTCACCAACGTGCGAAACCTGGCGTCGCCCTTCTGGCGTTCGGCACTCAATATGCCGGAGCGACGCTGCCTGGTCCCGGTCACCAAGTTCAGCGAATGGACCGCCGAGCCCGACCCTGAAACCGGCCGCAAAAGGAAAATCTGGTTCGATCTTGCGGATCGTCCGCTCTTTTCGTTCGCGGGCATCTGGCGTCCGGGTGAAGGGGTCTCGTTCATGGCCTTCCTGACCTGCGCCCCCAATTCGGTGGTCGGCGCGATCCATCCCAAGGCGATGCCCGTCATCTTGCACCAGGCGGATCATGAAACATGGCTGCGCGCTCCTGTCGAGGAGGCGATCAAGCTGGCGCAGCCTTATCCTGACACCAATATGCGCATGTTCGAGTGAGAGGAGCCATCATGGCGAAGAAGAAGAAAAAGGCCGACGAGGCCGCAGCGAAGGCCAAGTCCGCAAAGCCCAAGAAGTCCAAGAAAGCGAAGAAGCAGAAGAAGGCCAAACCCGTTCGCGTCGCGATCGAGGAAGATGTCGTCAAAAAGAAGGCGAGCAAGACCAAGACCAAAAAGGTCAAGGACGAAAGCGTCGAGGCGCTGTCGAAGCTGGCCGATCATCCGCTCGTCGCGGACCTGGTCGCAGCGGGTGCGGTGGCGGCGGTCGGGGCGCTAGCTGAAAAGAAAGTGACGTCGGCACGGGGTGCCAAATCGCAAGGATCGAAGGCTGCGCTCAAGCTTGCAGGCGCTGCCGCGGCCGCCGCGATCGGCAAGCGCCTGATGGCGGAATTCGAGGAGTCGAAGAAGCGCCGCGAAGAGGAAAGCGACGACGAGGAATAAGTCAGGGCGCGCGGCTTAAAAGGCTTATGCGCGCGCGGCCCACCTTGCGGCTGACTTCCAGCGTCAGGGGGCCAGGCGCGACCTCTTCCTTGGCATCGGTCTCGATCGCGAGCCAACCGCCCGGCAGGAGCCAGTCCGCCGCGACTACGGCCTCGACCACCGCATCGCCGCTGCCGGGCGCATAGGGCGGATCGGCAAAGACGAGGTCGAATGCCCGCTTGCCCGGGGATGAGAGGACTGCGGCGCTTTGCGGGCGTACGTCACTGCGCGCTTCATAGCCCAAGGCAGCAATGTTCTTGCGGATGGTGTCAATCGCCGCACGGTCGTTCTCCACGAACACCGCCTTGGCGGCACCGCGCGACAGTGCTTCGAGGCCCAGCGCCCCGCTACCGGCATACAGATCCGCCACCCAAAGTTCGCCGAGATCACCGACCCGGCTGACCAGCATCGAAAACAGCGTTTCACGCGTGCGGTCGGCGGTGGGGCGCGTGGCGCGACCCGGTGGGGCAATCAACGGGCGGCCGCGATGCTGGCCGGCAATAATCCTCACAGCGTGCGCCGGTAGTGAAACAGGACGTCGCGTTGGATCTGGTCGATATCGCCGGGCCTCATGCCTTCCGCAGTAAATGGCCCATAGGCGGTGCGGATGAGACGCGACACTTCAAGCCCCAAATGCCCCAGCACCTTGCGCACTTCGCGGTTCTTTCCTTCGGTCAGCGTGAGCTCGATCCACTTGTTGGCGCCGCTCGAGCGTTCGAGGTTCGCATCGATCGGCCCATAATGCATGCCATCGACCGTGATGCCCTCGGCAAGCTCTTCGAGCTGTTCCTGCGTCACGTTACCAAAAGCGCGCGCGCGGTAGGTGCGCGGGACGCCGCTCGACGGCAATTCCATCTGCCGCTTGAATTCGCCGTCATTGGTCATCAGCAGCAGCCCCTCGGTGGTAAAATCGAGGCGCCCGATCGGCATCAGGCGGGGCAGGCCCTTGGGAAGTACGTCATAGATCGTCTTGCGGCCCTTGGGGTCGCGTTCGGCGGTCAGCGTCAGGTTGGGCTTGTAGAACCGGTAGAGCCGCGTCGCCACCGGCTTGGCAACGGGCTTGCCGTCGACCGTCACGCCGTTGAGGTTTTCCAGCAGGGTCGCGGGTGTATCAAGCTTCTCTCCGTTAATGGCGATACGCCCGTCGGCGATCATCCGCTCGGCCTCTCGGCGCGAAGCAACGCCGGCACGGGCGAGCAGCTTGGCGATGCGCTGCGGACCGCTATCGCGCGGTGCATTTCGCGGCTGCGGCGGGCCGCGTCGATTTTTTTGCTGACTGGGGGATCCTTTACGGGAACCGCGAGGGCCGTCGGGGCGCTTATCGTTTGCCATGGCGGCCTTGTTAGGGAGCATCGTCCTGTTCGGGAAGAGAAAGCGTGCAATCGAGCGGATCCTCATCGTCGAGGACGAACCGCTGACCGCGTTCGATAACGAACAGCGGCTGGAACGGCTCGGCTATACCGTCGTCGGCACGCGCGACAATTATGACGATGCCGTTCGCGACCTTGAAAACGAGACGATCGATCTTGTCGTGGCCGACATCAAGCTAGCGGGCGAAAAGAGCGGGATCGCGGTCGCGGAAGTCGCCGCGGGCAAGGGCATCCCGGTGCTGTTTGCGACGGGAACCCCGCCGAGCGAATGCGCCGTCTTCGCGCTGGGCAGCCTGGAAAAACCCTTCGACGCGAAGCAATTCAAGGCCGCTATCGATACGATCGACAAGATCATCGCGGGCGAACATCCCAAGCCCCCCAAGGGGCTGACGCTCTACGAGCGCGCCTGAAGAAGCTCGTCCAGCTGGTCGTGGAAGAGGGTGATCCCGGCTTCGAGGCGGCCGATGATCATTTCCTTTCGCACGCCTGTATCGATGCCTTGCTGGCACAAGGCGGCGGCGCGGAAGTCTTCGCCCCCGAAGGTGCCCTGATCGAGCAATTGCCAGCTGCGTTCCCATTTGTCGGCGAACAGCGACGGATCGACATCACCTGGCACGAGCATGAAATTTTCCGCGCGGCAACTGCGGGTATCCTTGCCCGGATGGACCACCATGACGTTGCAATAATCGGGGCTGAGCACGAGCACCCCGTTGGGGAATATGTGGTAGGTCAGCGTCACCGTTTCGCGCAGCTGCTGCCAGTCCGCGGCATCGATCTTGCGATCATATTCGGCACGCCCCACGGCAAAGCGCTGGTGGCGTCCAATACAGTCTGCAGTTGCCATGCCGTCGGCGAAGAAGTCGCCGATACTGCCCTGGTGGAGCCGCTTGACGTGATAGCTTTCGAGGAACGCATCGATCACCAGTTTCCAATTGGCCGCGATCCTGTGCGTGCTGCGCTCGTAAAAGCGCATTTCGCCGAGGCCGATGGCGTCGAAGTCGTCGGCGAGTTGCTCGGCTACCGAGAAGTCGGCTTGCGGGTCGGGCGAAAACCAGATCAGGCCGCCATGCTCCGCAGCGCCATATTCGACGAGGCCATTGTCTTTCTTGCAGAGGCCGGGAAAGGCATCGCGGCGCGGGAAGCCGACCAATGCGCCTTCGAGATTGTAGACCCAGGCATGATAGGGGCAGGCGATCTTGCGTCCTTCCACGACATCGCCGGCATCGAGAAGCCGGGTGCCGCGATGCGCGCAGGCGTTGGCGAAGATGCGGACCTTGCCGGCTGTGTCGCGCGTGATGAGCAGCGCGCGCCCGCTATCATCATGCGCAAGCGCGCTCCCCGGCTCGGCAAGCAGTGCCGAAGGGACGAGCGGTGTCGCCATGCCATCGAGCAGCTGTTTTTCCGCATCATGGCGCGCCTCGTCGACATAGCGATCGACCGACAGGGTCACGACGTCATCGGACATGTAAGTCTCACCGCGAGCCAGCTGCTCGGCCAATGCGATCTGGCCCGGCGTCGGAGAATTTCTTTTTCGCGGAGCGTCCATGGGACCAATCGTGCGCCTCAACGGGACCGGTTGCAAGTCAACGTCCATTCATCCCCTTTTCCCTAGCCGTGAAGCTGCTAGCGTGATCGTAAATCAATTTGAGGGGAGGGCGTATGAGCGCCGAATCAGTCGCAAAACGTCCGGGTGTCATCGGGGCCGTCGCGCCCTATTTCAAGCCGATGCCTCTGACCGCAGGCATCATCGGTATCAGTTCGGGCTTCCCGCTGACGCTGTTACTGGCGACGATGACCTACTGGCTTTCCAAGGTGGGCATCGACAAGTCGACGATCGGTTTTGCGATCGGCCTGACGACGCCTTACACGCTCAAATGGATCTGGGCGCCGTTGGTCGACAAGATCCCCATTCCCATCCTGACGAAGTTGGTGGGGCAACGGCGCGCCTGGCTATACCTCGTTCAAGCCTTGCTTTTCCTGGCCTTGTGGCAGCTCGGCGGCTCCAACCCGTCCAACGGCAACATGGGCACCTTTGCCTTCTGGGCGATTGTCGTCGCCTTTTTGTCGGCGACGCAGGACATCGTGATCGACGCCTACCGGATCGAAATCCTGTCCGACGAAGAACTGCCTTACGGTACCGCGATGAACCAGTTCGGCTATCGGCTCGGTAACCTGATCGCGGGCGCCGGCACCATCTATCTCGCCAGCCAGGAAGGCGCGGGTCTGGGCTGGGCGGTTGCTTATGGTCTCACCGGTCTGTGCGTCATTCCCGCCGCCATCGCCGCGCTGCTTGCGGGGCCTGGTCGTTATGTAGATCGCTCGGCGGACATGGGTGATCGCACCTTCGGCGAATGGATGACCGATACCGTCTGGAACCCGTTCAAGGACTTCTTCAAGCGCCGCGGCGCGGTGCTGATCCTGCTGTTCGTGCTGATCTACAAGGTCGGCGACGCGATGGGGCAGGTCATGCTTGGCCCGATGATCGATGAACTGGGCTTCTCGGACACCGACTATATCACCGCCAACAAGCTGGTCGGCTTCTGGGCGCTGATCGCGGGGTCCGCCGTGTCCGCACCCTTCATTTACTATCTGGGCATGGGTCGCGCGCTCTTCTTCTCGGGCATCTTCATGATGATCACGAACTTCCTGTTCGCGATCCTTGCCAACATGGGGGCCGACACATTCATGCTGGGCCTTGCCGTCGGGTTCGAGAATTTCTCCTCGGGCCTCGGCCTGACCGTGTTCGTCGTCTACCTTTCGGGGCTTTCTAGCCTTGCCTATACCGCGACGCAGTTTGCGCTCCTGTCGAGCTTTGCTGCGGTCGGTCGCACATGGCTCGCCGCGCCGGCGGGTTACCTCGCGGAAGGGCTCGGCTGGTTCTGGTTCTGGATCGCGACGATGATCATCGCCATCCCGGGTCTCATCCTGCTTGGCATCATGTGGAAGAAGGGCTTCGTCGTGAGCTCGGTGCGACAGCCGGGCGTCGAAGGCGAGGCCGTTGATGCGCCGCCCAAGGAGCAGCAACCGACCAAGCCCGTCGGCACCTAGTCGGGTAGCGTGCCGTTGGCCGCGAGCATCTGCCCGGCGAGGTAGAGCGACCCGAAAACGAGCACGCGCCCGGGCTGTTCGACCATGTCGAATGCCGCTTCGAGGCTGGCGGCGGGCTGGGCGTCATGGCCCATGCCGGTCGCCAGTTCGGCAAGCCATTCGGGCGGATGGCAGTCGTGATGGTCGATGCCGAGCGTCACGACCTTGTCGGTCATGCCGTCGAACGGCGCGAGAAGTCCCTCGGCGTCCTTGTTGGTGAGCGCGGCGAAGATGATCGTCAGCGGCATGTCGTCCATGCTCTTCACTGCCATCGCGACCTCGCGCGCCGCCGACGGATTGTGACCCCCGTCCACCCATAATTCGCTGCTGCCGGGGAGACGGTCGAACAGGCTGCCTTCGCGCAGGCGTTGCAGCCTTGCCGGCCAGTCGGTCCAGCCCAGAGCAGCGGCGTAGGCCGCATCGGGTATATCGAATTCGCCCTGCAATCGCAGCATCGCGATGGCGAGCCCGGCATTGTGATGCTGGTGCCGCCCCGGCATGCGCGGCAGCGGCAATTCTAGTCCACCTAGCGCATCGCGATAGTGCAGCTTGCCGTGCCGCACGACCACGTCCCACGCCTTGCGCCGCGGTCGCCAGCGGGCACCCGTTGCGGCTGCTATCTCGGCGATCCTGGCTTCGGTGGCAGGCGGATAGGCCTGGGTGACCAACATTACGCCATCCTTGGCGATGCCTGCCTTTTCGGCACCGATCTTCGGGAGCGTGCCGCCAAGGAATTGCTGGTGATCGAGGCCGAGGCTCGCGATCCCGGTAACCAGCGGCTGTTCGATGATGTTGGTCGCATCGAGCCGTCCGCCGAGACCCACTTCGACCAAGGTGGCATCGGCGGGCGTGCGCGAGAAGGCGAGGAAGGCTGCGGCGGTCGTTGCTTCGAAGAAGGTCGGCTTTATGTCCCCCGCAGCATCGAGCACTTCTTCGAGCAACTCGGCCAGTGCCTCGTCGTCGATCAGTTTGCCGGCCAACCGGATGCGTTCGTTGAAACGCACGAGGTGCGGGGACGTGAAAACATGGACGCTCTTGCCCGCCGCTTCCAGCGCAGCGCGCAGGAAGGCGATCGTCGAACCCTTGCCGTTGGTGCCTGCCACGTGGAACACGGGCGGCATCTCGTTTTGCGGATTGCCGAGCTTGGCGCACAGCGCGCTCACTCGCTCCAGCCCCAACACGTCGCCGCCCATGCCGAGCGCCATCAGCCGGTCGAGCTGCGCCTGCACCTTCGGGTGGGACGAGCGCGCCCCGTCGGCCATCAGGCGACTTTGGCTTCCGGCGCGAGATAGGCGATCAGCCGACCGAGCCGCTCGCGCAGGTCGTGGCGATGGACGACCATGTCGATCATGCCATGCTCGAGCAGATATTCGGCGCGCTGGAAGCCTTCGGGCAGTTTTTCGCGGATCGTCTGTTCGATCACGCGCTGGCCGGCAAAGCCGATCAGGGCACCAGGCTCGGCAATCTGGACATCGCCCAGCATCGCATAGCTGGCGGTAACGCCGCCCGTCGTCGGGTCGGTCAGGACGACAATGTAGGGCAGGCCTGCTTCGCGCATTTCGGCCAGCGCCACCGTCGTCTTGGGCATTTGCATGAGGCTCAAGATGCCTTCCTGCATCCGCGCGCCGCCGGCCGCGGTGAACAGGATATAGGGCAGTCGATCATCGATCGCGGCACGCAGGCCGGCGACGACCGAAGCGCCAACGGCGATACCCATGGATCCGCCCATGAAGTTGAAATCTTGGACACCGACGATGGCGTCGTGGCCGTCAATCTTGCCGCGCGCATTGGTGAGCGCATCCCTGGCGCCGGTTTTGGCGCGCGCCTGCTTCATGCGCTCGACATATTTCTTGCTGTCTTTGAATTTCAGCGGATCTTCGCGGACCACGGGGCTTGGCAACGTCTCATATTTGCCATCGTCGAAGGTCATGGCAAGGCGCGCGTTCACGCCGATGCGGTCGTGATGTTCGCACCGCGGGCAGACGAAGCCGTTCTCTTCCCATTCGCGGGTGAAGACCATCGTCTCGCACTTCTTGCACTTGTGCCACAGCTGATCCTCGCTCTGCCGCTTGGGCAGGAACGGGATTCCGTTGCGTACTTTCGTAATCCAGCTCATGCGCGGCGGGTTAGGACGAAGCGGAGCTCAAGTCTATAGGGTCGCGCCGATGGCGCGCAGCGCGGCATCGGGATTTTCCGCGCTCGTGACGGCACGTCCGATGACCAGCACAGATGCCCCGGCGTCCAACGCCTGTCGCGGTGTCATGATGCGTTTCTGATCGCCGACGTCGCTGCCTTTCGGGCGGATGCCGGGAACGACGAAAAATCCGTTTTTCCAGTCCTTCTTGACCGCGCCGACCTCGTTGCCGGAGCAGACAATGCCATCGAGCCCCGCATCGCGCGCCAGCCCTGCAAGCCGGTTGACCTGGTCCTGCGGATCGCCCTTCAGCCCCATTGCCTTCAGATCGTCGCTGTCGAGGCTGGTCAGCACGCTCACGGCGACGACCTTCGTATCTTCGGGCGCGGCGGCCTTGGCATCCTCCATCATCGCCCGCCCGCCGCCGGCGTGAACGGTCATGATCGAGGGCGCGAAGGGGCGCATCGCCTGCACCGCCTTGCCAACGGTATTTGGGATGTCGTGTAGTTTAAGGTCGAGAAAAATGGGCAGCCCGCTCGCAGCAATTTCCTCGACACCCGACATGCCGTTGGCGACGAAAAACTCGAGCCCGAGCTTCAGCCCGCCGGCATGCCTGGATACCGCCGACGCGATTTCCTTGGCCTGCCTGAGATTTGGCGTATCGATCGCGACATAGATAGGGTTGGACATACGCTAGAACGGACTTTCCGGGTCTTTTGCCTTGGGTGCAGCGACGGGCGGCGGCGGCGGAGTTTGCGGCGCCATCTTGGCATTTCTATCGGCCAGCGCAAGCTGGCGTCGCAGCCGCCAGACCTTCGCCCGGTAATAGAACAGCGTCGGCAGGAACCCGATCGCAAAGGTGATGCCAAGCAGCACCGGCAGCTTGATCGCCATGCGTAGGTCGCCCCACAGGTCCAGCATGACATCGTGCCAGTTGGCGGTGGCGAAAATGGCCACGACCACGGCCAGGATCACCCACATGATGGTGCGCAGGAAATTCATCCGGTCCTCCCTCTCGCCTTTGCTGTAAGCGAGCGCGCCAGAAAGCGCCAGCCATGCGACGAGGCGGCTTGCCAGCAAGGGGCTGCGCTAACTATCGAGAAGAAAGGAGGGGTGGTTATCAAGACGATCATTTTAGGCGGCATGGCTGCGTTGCTGGCGTTGTTCGCCGTATCGGTCCTGCAATCGGAAGAGGTGCCCGAGGCACCTGCGATGGCGGCTGCACCGATCGTAAGCGAACCGTTGACCAAGAATTACGCGCAGCGACGGATAGATTATCGTCGCCTCGACGCGCGCATCCAGCGGTTGATGCAGGAAGAAAATCTGGTCGGCCTCGCCGTGGGCATTGTCGAAAATGGCGAAGTGAGCTTCCTCAAAGGCTACGGCAAGCGTGGGGCCGACAGCGATGCACCGGTGACGACCGATACGGTTTTCCGCTGGGCATCGCTATCGAAGGGGGTCGCCGGGACACTGGCATCGAAACTCGATGCGCGCGGCGCGATCGGGCTCGACCAGTCGATCGCCAACTATTCGCGCAGCCTGCAACTCCCCGGCGGCGCACAGGTAAGGGCCCGTGTCCGCGATGTGCTGAGCCACCGGCTGGGACTTTGGCGCAACGCCTATGATGACCGGCTCGAAGGTGGGCAGGACCCCGCGATCATCCGCCGCGCATTGTCGGGCACCCAGCTGACCTGCGAACCGGGAACGTGCTGGAGCTATCAGAATGTCGCCTTCGACGCGTTTTCCGACGTGGTCGAAAAAGCGACCGGAAAGACCTATGCCGCGACGGTGAAGGAGGAGCTGTTCGGCCCGCTTGGCATGAATAGCGCCAGCCTGACGCGCGACGGTCTGGTCGGCGCGCAGAATTGGGCACGTCCGCACAGCGCGGGCGGACGCGTTCTCGATGTCGATAACGACTATTATCGCGTCCCCACGGCGGGCGGCGTGAATAGCGATATTGGTGATCTGGTGACGTGGATGCAGGCGCAGATGGGTCGATACCCCGATGTCATCGCTCCTTCGGTCAACGACGAGGCGCAGCGCGCGCTGGTCGATACACCTACCGAGCGGCGACGCCTGCGCGAATTTCGCGAGCGTCTTTCAGAACCCCGTTATGGGCTGGGGTGGCGCATCTACGACTATGCGGGACACCGCCTGGTCGGCCATCGCGGCGGGGTCGACGGTTACCGCGCCTTCATCCTGTTCGATCCCGCCGCACAGACCGGGATCGTTGCCTTGTGGAACAGCAATCACGGCAAGCCACACGGATTGCAGTTCGAAGCGATGGATCTCTATTACGGCCTCGAATTTCGCGACTGGTTACGTCTCGACGAGGGATGAGTCCGCCATCCGACGCAACGATTTGCATTGGCGCTTCGTTGAGCCCGCATGACCATTACCAAACAGCTCTTCGCCGCAGCGGCCGCAATCGCGCTCACTGTTCCGTCCTCCGCCGCCTCGCTGCAATCGTCACCCTCGTTTGCCTGGGGTGAGGAATTGCCCGATGGGCCGTTCGCCAGCAAGCGACAGAAAGACACGCTGGCCGCGCAGATCCTGTTGGCGCGGCTCAACCACTCGCCCGGGGTGATCGACGGTTTCCCAGGCGGAAATACCGCGCGTGCCATCAGCACTTTCGAGGAAATGCAGGGTCTTTCGGCGGACGGCAAGGTCGACGAGGACATGCTGGCTGCGCTCAAGAGCGCCGCGGGAGACGCTCCCCTCCTCAAGACTTATACGATCACCTCGGATGATATCGGGGACGGGTTTACCAAGCCCGCACAGGGCATGAAGGCGCAAGCGCAAACAGGCAATGTCGGATACGGCTCGGCGAGCGAGATGCTGGCCGAGAAATTCGGCATGTCGGAACGCTTCCTGAAGAAGTTGAACCCGAACACCGATTTTACCGCGGGTTCGAGCATCCTCGTTGCCAATGTCGATGCCGGCCCGATCGGCGATGTCGCCCGCATCGAAGTCGACGGCAGCAACAATGAGCTGCGCGTTTATGATGACGGGGGAGCCCTCCTCGCGTCATTCCCGGCCACCGTGGGATCGGCCGAATTCCCGAGCCCGTCAGGGACACGAGAGGTCAGTGCGATTGCCCCCGCCGCCAGCTATTATTTCGATCCCTCCGACCAGGATTGGGGCGGCGATGAAAAGCTCACCATTCCGGCCGGTCCGAACAATCCCATCGGCGGCGTCTGGATCGATCTGGGAAGCGATGGCTACGGTATTCACGGCAGCCCCGATCCGGCGAAAATTGGCAAGACCGCCAGCCATGGCTGCGTCCGCCTGACCAATTTCGATGTGCGTCGTCTCCTTGATGCCGTGGAGCAGGGCGTGACGGTAGAGTTCGTCTAGGGCCGGCGTTGCCGCGCGACTTCGATGAAACGTGGGTCGATAGGGACCATCAGTGAACCAAGGCGCGGCCCCGACCCGTTGACATGGCATGACAAAGAAAACTGCAAAAACATTCGAGCGCCCGCTTTTTCCCGCCCTGGCTGCGGCCTATCTTTATAGCCCGGCCGCGGATCGCGACGACCGCTAAACCGCGGACCGGCGATTGATTCGCTCAAGAATTGGCGAAAATGGCGGTTTTTTGCGTTTTTTAGCGACATGCCTTATTATCGCCACATCGCGATTCGGACTCCCCAACAACGGCGCCACGCCACGTTGCCCCTCAGGGGGTTTGAGTCTTGTTCGCATCTGCCGACAACGGGTCGCTTTCCGGGCATTCTCGCCTGGCGATCTGCATAGAACACCGCTTACGCGCTATCCCAATCGGGTGGCGCGTTTTTCGTTTGAGGAGACGCTTTTTGGCACATCAGACCGAATTTCTGATTGATCGTATGAATGAAGAAAAAGCCAAGGCGAAGGCTGCCACGCTGGTGCGCGTGCGGGCCCTTCACGAGCGTGCTGCGAGAAGCTGGGAGAAGCTGGCCAACCGTGCCATCGCCGCTGACAAGCTGCGCGCTGCCGAAGAGAAGCGCAAAGCCAAGATGCGCGCCGAAGCCGAGGCTAAGAGGGAGACCGAACTGGCCGACGCCTAGGTCTTGAAGAGTTGCAACCGAAAAGGGCGGTCTTCGGGCCGCCCTTTTTGTTGGCGACGGCCTACAACGTGCGGCGAATTTCCAAACGTAGCGGAGGGTCGCTGTTCGTTTCTATTGGGTCGTGCAAAAAGCTAATCTTGATTAAGTTTTCAGAATCTTCTCAGCATCATCAAAGGATGTACGCGCGGGTCCGGCTTATAAGGAGTGCATCGAAAGGGGATGGAAGATGCGATTGCTGATGAGCAACATGACAATGGTCATCATGGTGGCGCTGCTGCTGCCGATCATGACCGGCGGGATTGTCCCGGCGAAAAATCGCTGGGCCGTCGATGAGGAAGCCGCGAACAGCTTCTGCACGCTGGCTTACGACCAAATCGATGCGGGCAAATACGTCTGTAGCTGACGCTCGATCGACTTAGCGCAGCGGGAGACGGGGGTTGAGCATGTCGCCAAAACAAGTTGGCGCTGCGCTCCCCCGGTCGCTTTTTCGTAAAAAGGACCTGGCCGTTGGTCGATTGATGGTGCGGCTTGCCGCCGCGCAATGGACATCGCATTTTCCTTGATGTTGGATCTGGTCCAGCGTCAATCCAAGGGGGAACATCATGACATTCACTGCAACCGCGCGCGCCGCACTCTTGATCGGCGCCGCCTTGCCGCTTGCTTCCGCTCCGGCCGCCGCGCTGAACACTGTCCAGGAAGCCGCTGCTGCGCAGGCACCTGCCACTACCCCGCGCGGTACGGAATATGTGATTCCCGATGATTGGACGATGGCGATCGAGAACGGCACCTACGTCTTCACCCTGCCCGAGGGTGACAGCAGCATAACGCTGGTCGAGATCGAGGGTGCGGAGGATGGGCCCGACGCGATTGCCAAGGGGTGGGCGATCGTCAATCCCGACTTTTCGCTTGAAGCCGCCAACCAAACCGAAGGTCCGGGCAATAATGGCTGGGACGCGATCTACGTCATGAATTATCCCTATCCGCCAGCGGAGCGGCGTTTCGCTCAGGCCGTGGCGCTACAAAAGGACGGCCAATGGACCGCGGTATTCGCCGATCTCGCGCTGGCAACCGCAGAGCGCCGGGGCGCACAGTTCGGCCAGTTCAATGCGGGCCTCAAGCCGGGCGACTTCGAGGAAGTAAGCCTTGCCGGCAATCCCACCGCCGAACTCACACCCGAGCTGATCGCAGAATGGACCGGCTTCATCGAAGGCGCGATGGATGATCTGAAGATCCCCGGTGCCGCCATCGCGATCATCAAGGACGGCCAGATCGTCCACAGCGCCGGTCTGGGCGTCAAGAATGTCGAGACCGGCGAGCCGGTGGACACCGACACGTTGTTCATGGTCGGCTCCAACACCAAGGGCATGACCACGCTTTTGATCGGTACGATGGTCGAAGACGGGCTCATCGCTTACGACCAGCCGGTCACCAACTACATGTCCGACTTCAAATTGGGCGATGCCGAGACGACCGAGAAAGTATTGGTCAAGCATCTCATCTGCGCATGCACCGGTCTGCCGCGCAAGGATCTGGAGTGGGTGCTCAACCAGCCCGAGGGGACGCCCGCTTCCAACACCTTCGCGCTACTTGCCGCAACGCAGCCCACGACCGATTTCGGCGAGCTTTTCCAGTATAACAACACGATCGCCGCGGCGGCGGGCTACGTTGCCGGGCACGTCCTGTATCCCGACATGGAAGTCGGCGCGGCGTACGATCGTGCGATGCATGAGCGCGTCTTCGAACCGCTCGGTATGGACAATGTCACCTTCCGCGTGTCCGAAGCGGTCGCGAGCAATCATGCCGCGCCGCACGGGCTTGATGCTGACATGAACGCGGCGGCCCATACGGTCGACTTCAACGAGGCCATCTATCCGGTCCGCCCGGCCGGCGCATTGTGGGCCGATATCGACAGCTTCGCGCGCTATGTCGCCAACGAGATGAGCGGCGGGATCAACAGCGAAGGCGAACGCGTAATGCCCGAGGCCGCCGTGTTCGATCGCCGCGCACCGCAGGTCGCCATGGGCGCCGACAGCCATTACGGCATGGGCATCATGACGGGCGACCAGAAAGGTATCGCGACGACCTTTCACGGCGGATCGACCTTCGGATACCAGAGCAATTACAACGTCTATATCGACCGCGGCATCGGCATCGCGATGCTGACCAATGCCGGTGGCGGGACGGGTCTGATCGCCGAAAGCTTCGATCGCTTCAACGAGCTGGTCTTCGGCGATGAGCCCGACGCGGCGAGCGATGTCGAACGCGCCGTCGAGCAGATGGAAAAGAATTTCCCGCAATTCTGGGAAAAGCTGGAGCGGCCTGCCAGCGCCGACATGGTCGCCAAGCTGGCGTCCGCTTACACCAATGACGCACTCGGCCGGATGACGATCGAAATAGAAGGCGACCGCCTTTTCTTCGTCTTCCCCAATGGACGCGCCGAAGTGGCGACCCGCGAGGAAGACGATGGCTCGACAAGCTTCGTGACGTTCGAGCCGAGCTTCTTGCGCGGCGTACCCATCCTGATGCGCGACGATGGCAAGCTGGTGCTCGCCGATGCGCAGCACGAATATGTCTATACGCCCGTGCAATAAAGACTCGGCGGTGTTGTTACGTTAGGCTTCTGCCATGGTACGGAAACTCTCTGCTGTCACCGCTGTCGCGGGCTGGGCGGTCTTGCTGCTGCAGCTGTGGTTGTTGATACCCGAATTGGGCGTTGCAGGCGGGTTATGGCGCTTTGTCGGCTACTTCACGATCCTGACCAACATCGCGGTTGCCGTGGTCGCCAGCGCGATGGCGCTGGGGCGGAACATCTGGCTGACCAGCGCGCGGGTGCGGCTGGCGGCGGCCGTCGCAATTTCCTTCGTCGGCATCATCTATTGGCTGCTGCTGGCTTCGTTATGGAATCCGCAAGGCTGGAAGCTGGTTGCTGATGTCGGTCTGCACACGACACAGCCGCTGTTATTCGCGGCGACCTGGTACGCGGCGCGCGACGGAACGCTCGACATGCGCGATGCCGCTGCCGCGATAGCCTGGCCGATTGCCTATTGTGTCTATGCACTGGCACGCGGCGCGGTCGATGGTTGGTACGCCTATTGGTTTCTGAATCCGATCGAACAAGGCTGGTCCGGCGCACTGGCAAGCATATTGGGGCTTTCGGCTGCGTTCTTCGTGCTGGCGCTACTTTTTATGGCGATCGATCGGCGGTCCAGCACCGGCTAGGTGCAGGGCTTTGGGATCTTTTTGTCGATGATTGACAGCAAAGTCTCGATAACCTTATCCGCTTCGGTCGGCTTTTCGACGATTTTCACCCCGAAACTGCGAAGTAATTCACCCGCGCGATTTAGGTCACCCGTGTGGAGGATGAAGGGAGTGCTGCGGGCATTGAGTTCTGCCGCCGCTTGCTCGCATGTTTCGCCGCCGCCGAGATTGACGTCGAGGATGGCGCCGCAGAAATTTTGCTGCTCGATCAACTCGATCGCGTGATCGCAATCGGGTGCCGTCTCCGCGGCATGCCCAGCTGCTTCGAACGCCATTTGAAGATCCATTGCCACGAACGGCTCATCCTCGAGGATAAGAAACCTTCTCATCAAGAACGCCTCCGCATCTCGCGCAACGGAACGATGATCTTCGCTTTCAAGCCTTCCTTCTCCCACTGCGTTTCAAGCACGCCGCGCGAATGGCCGAGCAATTTTTTCGCGATGTCAAAACCGGTACCCGTCATCGAAGGCGGTTCGTCGATTTGGGGTCCGCCCGTTTCGACCCAATCGATTTCCAAGGCACGGTGCCCAAATCGGTCTTCGGTATGCCGCCAAGACACCTTTATCTTTCCCTTATCATTCGAAAGCGCTCCATATTTCGTTGCGTTGGTGGCCAATTCGTGGAGCGTGAGCCCGATGACCGAAATGGCATTGGGTTCGGATCGCATGCCGTTACCTTCGAATTTGATACGGTCGTTTTCAGGATCGTAGGGATTAAGCACCGAACGGATAGCCTGGCCGATTTCCATCGTCCCCATCGCGGCGTCATCGTGGGTCGGCTCGTAAGAACGACCTAGCGCATTGATCCGTTCGTTCATCTTCTTGGCCACGTCCAGCGCACCCATCGAACGACCGGTAATGCTCACGATGCCGCCGATGACGGCGAAGACGTTTTTCAGCCGATGCGAAATTTCGCGCGACATGGCGCGGGCGTGGCGTTCATCGGCGCGGGCCTTATGGATATCGGTCACGTCCCACTGGCTGCCGAAGAACAGCTTGAGATTGCCATCCTCGTCGTAAATCGGTCCGAGATGGAGAGTGTTCCAGAACGAGCTGCCATCCTTGCGGTAGTTGAGGATTTCGACGACCGCCACTTCTTCATCGCGGATGGCATCGCGCAGTCGCTGGACTTGCTCGGGATCGGTCGCAGCGCCCTGCAGAAATCGGCAATTACGTCCGATGACTTCTTCGCTCGTGTAACCGGTAAGCCGTTCGAACGCGCGATTGCAAAAGATGATCGGATTGTCGGGAATATGCGGGTCGGTAAGGCACACCGCCATGCGGGTCTGCGCCATGGCCTGATCGAACAGGAGTCCGGTGGACCCGGAATAATTGTTCGTCACACCATCCTTGTGGAAGGTGGTCAGCGCCTGGTCCGATCCGCGAAGATCGTCCCCGTTTTTATCTTCGTTGTGCATTTCGCGATGCATTCCTCAACGTTTCACCCATTCTTATCGGCGCGGGCGGAATTGCCGCCCGGGCACCGTCATTCGATTCTGCGTTCGATCTATATTTGCTGAAGGACGCCACTCATGGTCGAAGAACGCTACTCGCCATTGAGACCAAAACCAGCAGTGGCCGATAAAGTTGCATGCTTCAGGGTGTGCCCGCGCGACCGAACACTATTCTCCGGAGCTGACGAAGCTGTCGAGGACCCGCTTTTTCCCCGAATGTTCGAAATCCACTTCCAGCTTATTGCCTTCAATGACTTCGATCGTGCCGTAGCCGAATTTCTGATGGAACACGCGTTGGCCTAGCTCGAGGTCATCGCGGCCCTTGTTGCCGAGGCTGACAGCGCTGGCCTTGGCTTCGATGACGGGGCCTTGGGCGCGTTTGGAGCGGGCCAACTTTTCTTCGCGCGACAGCCCGTCGCTCTTGATGGCGCGCTGGAAACCCGGGCCACGGCGCGAGGGGCGGGCGACGTGGGCGAAGGGATCGTCATGCGCGCTGAACTGCGCCTGCCACAACGATGCGCCGCCGGTCATCGTCTCCTCGGTCTCGATATGATCATCGGGCAATTCGTCGACGAAGCGGCTGGGGATGCTGCTCGTCCACTGGCCGTAGATCTGGCGATTGGCGGCATGGAAGATCATTGCCTTTTCGCGCGCGCGAGTGATCGCGACATAGGCGAGGCGGCGTTCTTCTTCCAACGAGGCGATACCGCCTTCGTCGAGCGCGCGCTGCGAGGGGAAGAGCCCTTCTTCCCAACCGGCGAGGAAGACGAGCGGGAATTCGAGGCCCTTGGCGGCGTGAATGGTCATGATGGTCACGCGCTCGCCATCCTTGTTGGCGTCGTTATCCATGACGAGACTGACATGCTCGAGGAAGCTTTCGAGCGTGTCATATTCTTCCATCGCGCGCGCCAGTTCGGACAGGTTGTCGAGGCGGCCGGCGGCCTCGGCGCTTTTGTCGGCCTGCAGCATGCCCGTATAGCCGCATTCGTCCATGACGACCTGCATGAGCTCGGACGGCGTGGTGCCGCCTTCTTCGCTCGTGCTGCCATACATCTGGCGCCAGCGCGCAATATCGCCGACGAAGCGCGCCAGGCTGTTGCGCGCGGCGGGGCGCAGTTCATCGGTGTCGAGAATATTCGCAGCGGCCATGAGGAGCGGCTGCCGCTCGGCGCGGGCGAAGCGGTGGATGGTCTGCACCGCCTTGTCGCCCAGTCCGCGCTTGGGGGTGTTGATGATGCGGTCGAAGGCGAGGTCGTCCTGCGGCTGGTGGATCAAGCGCAGATAGGCGATCGCATCGCGGATCTCGGCGCGCTCGTAGAAACGGAAGCCGCCGATGATCTGGTAGTCGATGCCGATCGAGATGAAGCGGTCTTCGAACAGCCGCGTCTGGTGCTGCGCGCGCACCAGGATGGCGATGTCGTCGAGGCTGCCGCCCTTCGCAACATGGTTTTCGATTTCCTCGCCGACGCGGCGCGCTTCCTCGGGCCCGTCCCATACGCCGACGACCCTGACCTTCTCGCCCATGTCGGCCTCTGTCCACAGCGTCTTTCCGAGACGCGAACCGTTGTGCGCGATGACCCCGCTGGCGGCGGCGAGGATGTGGCCCGTGCTGCGGTAATTCTGTTCAAGGCGGATGATCTTGGCGTCGGGAAAGTCCTTTTCGAAGCGCAGGATGTTGGCGACCTCTGCGCCGCGCCACGAATAGATCGACTGGTCGTCATCGCCGACGCAGCAGATATTGTTGCGCGGCGCCGTTAGGAGGCGAAGCCATTCATACTGGCTGCCATTGGTGTCCTGATACTCGTCGACGAGGATGTAGCGGAAGCGCTTGCGATAGTTTTCGAGCACGTCGGCGTGCTTCTTGAAGATTTCGAGCATATGGAGCAGCAGGTCGCCGAAATCGGCGGCGTTCACGTCACGCAGGCGCTGCTGATACTCCTTATATAGCGTCGCACCCTTGCCGTTAGCGTACGCCTCCGCGTCGGCTGCGCTGACCTTGTCCGGCGTCAGGCCCTTATTCTTCCACTGGTCGATGAGTCCCGCGAGCTGCCTGGCGGGCCATCTCTTGTCGTCGATATTGGACGCCTGGATAAGCTGCTTGAGCAGGCGAAGCTGGTCGTCGGTGTCGATGATGGTGAAATTGCTTTGCAGCCCGACGAGCTCTGCATGGCTGCGCAGCATGCGCGCGCATACGGAGTGAAAGGTGCCGAGATAAGGCATGCCTTCGACTGCGCCGCCGGTGATGTCGCTGATGCGTTCGCGCATTTCGCGCGCGGCCTTGTTGGTGAAGGTCACCGCAAGAATTTGGCTCGGCCAGGCACGGCGCGTGGCGATGATGTGAGCAAGGCGACTGGTCAGCGCGCGCGTCTTCCCCGTGCCTGCGCCGGCGAGCATGAGGACAGGGCCCTCGGTGGTCAGCACGGCCTCTCGCTGCGGCGCGTTGAGGCCGGCGAGCCAGGGCGCGTCGTCAGCGGCCTCGGTCGGTTGGGGGAGGGATTCGGTCACCACCGACAGATAGGGTCGAGGGAACATAGAGGCAACATGCGCAAAGGACTGTCCTGGAGATTATCGGTCACGACGAATCACGGTGAAAATCTGACGTCGATTCGAGCGAATCAGGCTTGCGAATCGGCTTTTCGGGGGTTAGAGGCGCGGCTGAAATGGGGTCGTGCCCCGATTTTCCCCGACTTACACACGATATCCACGTTATCCACAGGCTGAAACAGCGTTTCTGGCGTTGGAACGGGTCATGGGGTCGTGCATAACAATACTCGTGATCGGGACGAAGTGCCCGGCCCCCTCGGGGGAAGGGATCACCAAGTACCGATCTCCGCCGACAGGCGCTTGTCAGGTCTGTAAGCCTCCTTCGGGAGGCCCCGTGGAACTGACGTAGACCAGTCGGTTGGATGGCGCCGGAAGAGCTAGTCTTCCTGTCGCAGCGCGGTTCGGAGCTTCGGCGAAGAACAAGCGGCGCGAAGGAGCTAGCCCAAGAAGGGCCGCGGAAGTCCGAGTGGCTGTGGGCATGCTTGCATGACCAGGCCGATGCGGACCGGAGGGAAAAGCGAGGGGAACCGCAAGGGGAACCTGCGCTAGCCGGAAGGAAAGCATTGGCTCCTCACGGAGGCCAAACGGCACGGAAGCGACGCCTGAGCGGGTGCGCAAGGATTGTGGAAAGTTGTCCTCCGGGACGAACGGAAGCAAAGACCGGCAAACCATGCTCGGCGCAGAGGGGACCAGCAGCAATGCTGGTCCCCTTTTCCGTTTAAGCGCACGGGTTCGCGGCGCGGCGGACGACTGTTTGCTTGTGCCAACGATGGCGCTGGCGCAGGGTGGACCGTGTGAAACGGCGTCCGACCCATATTCCGCACATTCCGGGACAACGACGCCGCGGCGTCAACGTGCCCAACCTGCCCAAGGCGTGGGTGTCGCGCCGGGGTGAAACCTGGCCCGAAAATCGGAACCGTCGGCGCAACAAGACAAAAACCAAGTCGGGTTGCGGCTTTCCCTTTTGGCTCGTCATCCTGGCCTTCATCGGCTGGAACATGGTGGGCGATGATGTCGACTGGTCGTGGCTTTCCGACCAGCTGAGCCAGACCGAGGACGCTGAGCAGGCGCCGCTCCCCGACGACGAAGTGCCGGCCGACCCTCCCATCGTCCAATTGCCGCCACCGCCGCCCATCGATGCCCCCGATATGTCGACGCCGTCCGTGACCGGCCCCACGCCGCCGCGCGGTGCTCTGGCCAACCTGTTCACGGCCGACGATTACCCGAGCAGCGCGCTGCGCAACGACGAAGAAGGCATCGTTCGGGCGCGCTTGATCGTCGGCGTGGATGGTCGGGTACGCGATTGCACTGTCGTTCGCAGCAGCGGCTCGAGCGCGCTCGATACTGCGACCTGCGACATCTTCATCCGGCGTTCCCGGTTCGACCCCGCGCGCGATGCGTCGGGCAACGCGGTGGAAGGATCGCTCGTCACGCCGGCGATACGCTGGGTCATTCCGTAGCAGCAGCGGCATTGCAGCCCGTGCCGTGCCTGCTATTCTTTTCGAGCCGAGTATAGTTTTGGGGGTCCCGATGCGTATTTTTATCGCTGCTTGTCTTTCCACCGCCTTGCTGATGACCCCGCTGACCGCGGCACAGGAGGGGGCACCACGCGCGCCGACGGGCAAGTGGATCGTCGACTTCGCCGAATCGCAATGCGTCGCGGCGCTCGATTTTGGCGAGCCGGGCGATCCTGAAATGCTGCTGTTCAAGGTCATACCTTCAGGCAACCACGTGCAGGTCGCGATGGTCAGCGACGGTCGCAAGTTCAAGGCGAAGGTCAAACGCGGCGAAATCCGGGTGAACGGATCGAAGCGCGAGGCCCAACTGCTTCATTACGGAACCACCAAAGATAAGACGGTCTATCGCTTCCTCATGCCTGGCACGGTGGATTCCATTGCATCGATCGAACGCATCGAGCTCGACTTGCCCGGCATCGATTATGATCTTGCCATCCCGCAGATGGACAAGATCAGCAAGGTGCTCGGCCAGTGCCTCGTGAGCCTTCGTGAATATTGGAATGTCGATAATGGCAAGATCGCAGTGGGGCCGCAGGGCGACGTTCGGACGATCTTCAGCAGTCGCGACTATCCGGCACAGGCGTTCCGCGACAAAGAAAGCGGCATCGCGCGCGCCTTCTTGTTGATCGACGAGGAGGGAAAAGTGGCCGACTGCACGATCAGCGCTTTCGCCGGCAACGTTCTGTTCGCGACGCAGACCTGCGCGGTGATGGTCGACCGGCTCGAAATGGAGCCGGCGCGCGATGCGAAAGGCAATGCCGTGCGCTCGAGCTATGGAACGCCGAGCATACGTTGGATCATTCAGGGTGGTACTCCGATGGACGAACTACAAGCCGAAATGGACCGCCTGACCGACGCGGCGGGCAACTGCATCGAGTTCGGGGGCACGTGCTAGATTTGCACGGCGTGAAAGGCGGCGGCGCACTGGTCCAGCGCCATCGCAGCGGCTGGCCGAGGCCGCTCGCAGATTGATCGATTGCCCCCTGCGCAAGTCGTTTCGCAAAGTCTATGACCGAGCCTGCAACAAAGGGGAGAGAGATATGAAATCGATACTTTCAGTGGCCGCCTTGCTGATGTCATCTGCGGCGTTGGCTGCGCCTGCAGACGTCGCGAAAAGCGCTGCGGCGGACACGCGGAGCGAACGCAACGTGGCGCTCGATGCCAGCCGCAAGCCGGTCGAACTGTTGCAATGGGCAGGCGTCGAGCAGGGCGACCGCGTGCTCGATATCTTCGGTGCCAATCTTTATTGGGCCGAGATTGTCGCCCCCGCGATCGGCAGTGAGGGTCGCTACACGATCTGGCAGCCGACGCAGTTTTTCGGCGAGCCGGCGCAAGCGGCAACCGGCGCTTTCGTTCAGGCCTACCCCTACGGCGATATCGCGACGGCGCGGTTCGAGGACTTGACGTTCGAGGACGGAGCGTACGACTTCATCATCCTCAATCTCAATGCGCACGATTTCTGGTTCGTCAGCGAGCGTTTCGACATTCCCGAAATGGATCCTGCCGCGCATGTACAGGAGGTCGCCGACGCACTGGCGCCTGGTGGAAAGCTATTGTTGATCGACCATCGCGGCGCACCGACGGATGATCCGCGCGCGCAGGTCAACGCGCTCCACCGGATCGATCCGGCGGTAATCATCGACGTGTTCGGGGACGCCGGACTTTATCTGAAGGGCACCAACGATGCCCTAGCGAACGACGATGACGACTTGTCGCTGAACGTGTTCGACGAGGCGATTGCGGGCAAGACGAGCCGCTTCGTCCATCTCTTCGTCAAACCCGAGTAGACGATCGCTCAGACGACAGGTGGCGCCGCCTCCGATGTGAGGGGTGCCCCTTGTCGTTTGGCGAAGCGCGGCTTTAACGGGCGGCGATCTCGCGGACTTTTTCGCTGTAGAGACGGCCGACGGGTTGTTCGGTGCCATCAGCCAGCCTCGCGACCCAGCGGCCCGAGGCGTTGCGCGAAAAGCCGGCGATGAAATCGCGGCGCACCATCGCGGAGCGGTGGAGACGCACGAACACCGAAGGGTCGAGCCCTTCTTCCAATGCGGTCATCGAATGATGGATCAACCAGCTCCGCTGGCCGACATGGAGGCGCATATAGTCGCGCTCGGCCGTGACACGTTCAATATCGCGCGCGGCAATGCGAACGAGCCCCGAAAGGTCGCTCGCCCAGAATTCCTCGAGCCACGGACTTTTTTCCTTGCCGGTCGCGAGTTCTCCGAGGTCCTCGTCACGCGTTTCGATGGCCGCCTTGGCGCGATCGATCGCGGTCACGAGCCGATCCTGATCGACCGGCTTCATCACATAGTCGACCGCCGCGACTTCAAACGCGGCGACAGCGAACTGGTCGAACGCGGTCACGAATATTACCGCGGGCGCATCCTGCTGCTTACCAAGTGCGCGAGCGACTTCAATGCCGTCGAGCCCGGGCATGGCAATGTCGAGCAGGAGAATGTCGGGCTTGAGCTCGTTGGCCTTGGCGACGGCTTCATCGCCATCTTCGGCGATACCGACGAGTTCGAGCCCGTCCATGCGCTCGATAAGGATCTGCAGGCGCTCGGCTGCCAGCGGCTCGTCATCGGCCACGAGCACCGTCAATTTGTCAGTCATCATCTTCCTCGTTGGAAAGGGCCGGGACCGCAATCGAGACCTTGTAGCCGTCGCTCACGGCGCCAAAGCGGCAATCGGCGCGGCCGCCGAAATGGGTTTCGAGGCGCTGGCACACGTTGGTGAGGCCGGTGCCGGTGCCGGTCGGGCGGGGGCGATCGGCCGACACGCCCTTGGGCAAGGTATTGTGAACATCGATTTGGATGCGACCGTCGCCAAGGGGCTTGGCGGCGATCGTGATCGTGACCTTTTCGCGCGTCTGGCTGACGCCGTACTTGATGGCGTTCTCGACGATGGGCTGGAGGATCAGCGCCGGAACTTCGACGTCCGACAGATGGTCGGGCACGTCGATATTGACGCTCAGCCGGTTGGGGAAGCGTGCCTGCTCAATATCGAGATAGAGGCGCTGCAGATCGATTTCCTCAGCAAGGCTGACGCTTTCGGCGGGGTCGAGCGACAGCGAGGTGCGGAAGAAGGTCGACAGCGCCATCAGCATGCTCTCGGCGCGCTCAGTGCGGCCCGTCATGACCAGCGACGACAGGCTGTTGAGCGTGTTGAAAAGGAAGTGCGGGTTGACCTGGTAGCGTAGCGCGCGGACCTGTGCGGCCTGGGCGGCAGCTTCGGCGGCAGCAAGCTGGCGGCGTCCCTCGGCGACCTGCGCGGTCGAGACGCCGGCGATGTAGACGGCGCTCCACGCGGCGAAGAAGAATAGCCAGATGACTGCTGCATCGGCAGCAATGCGGGCCTTGTCCATCGTGTCGAGCTCGTCGATCCGCGGCAGGGTCAGCACGAGCGGTTCGTCGGCAGTGCGGTTGATGGTGATTTCCTGGCCGCGCTGGATGATGACAGCGCCTTCGCGGGCCTGGACCCGATATTCGGCCTTGCTGTCGTTCATCAGCGGGGCGAGCAGCATGAAAGCCAAGCCCTGTCCGATGGCGGCGAAGATGCTGGCCACCGCGGCCACGATGGTGCGGCGCTTGACGCCCGCGCCTTCGGCGACCGAATGGATCGCGAAATAGATGCCGAAGGTGAGGAGCACGCCGGTGATGATCGTCGGCGCACGATTGATTATCACGGCATCGAAGTCGCCCGACAGGATGGCGCGCACGACGACGGTGACGATGTAGATCGCCCACACGGCACCGATGGTCTTGGCGGCAAAACCGAGGTCTCCGAACGCACGCCGACCGCCCTGAATCGCTGAATGCTGCATGATTGAAGCTGTACGCCCACCTTGTAACTGGCGAAAGGGGGGCGCGGGGCGCTGGTAGAAGCGTCACATCCGCTGGTCGAATTCGGAACGCAACGGTGTGCCTGCACGTTGGCAAAGAAACGATATGAGGAGCCGATGATGACCGACCACAAGCCTAAGGACGAACCGAGCGCGGAACTGGAAAAGAAGGTGCGCGAGCATCCGGAAAACGAGGACCTGCAGGTCGATCTCGGCAGCGATGAATCGATGGACGCCAGCGATCCGCCTTCCTCGACCCAACCTGGTGCCTATCGCGGCGACCCTGTTCCGGATGAGGAAGAATAGACACAATTTTGGTACGGGGACTCAACAACCCGTTCAGATCGTTGCCAAATTCACACAGTTGCTGGCGAAAGCCCGTCGCCATGGCAATCTAGTGTTGTATCCAAACGCCTTCACGGCTTCACTCTCTCCATTCCCGGGGTGGGGGGATCAGGTCGGCGGGTTAATGCCTCGCTAACGCATAGTTAACGTGTCGCTAACGATCGTCGGCCTATGATCTCCTTGGAAAGTAAGGAGATTGATGATGTCGAAGGCGAAGGGCACGGGCGCAACAGGCGCAATGCTCATCAGCGAGATGAAGGAGTTTGCAGGCTTTAAGAAGGCCACGCAGCGCTACATCCGCCGGTCGCTCGACATCGCGTTCAATCGCAGTGCCGATCCGCTTGATACCTGGGCGCGCGACGAAATCGAAGCAGCCTCGATCAACGCCCAGGCGCGCATCTACCGTCATATCGATCCCGTGCGTGCGGACATTCCGGACGATAGCGGTCTCGACATGCTCGAACCCTTTCTTGGCGAACTGGTGACGATGTCGGCCTTCGATCTCGGCCAGGACCGTCTGCCGGCCTTCGCGCCCTATCGCTTCCTTTACGAGCGTCTTCTGGGTGCTTCGGTGCGCCCCTGGCTACCCAGTGCCTTTTGCGGCGCCGCGTCGCTGCCGCATTTGCACCCCGATCGCCGCCGCACGCTGCTCCAGTCGATCAGCGAAAGCGCCGCGACCGCTCCCGGCTGGTCGACCCGCGAACCGGTTTTCTGGCCGGAATGGGTAAGCAAGGTGGAACCCGCTGCCGCCTAAGGGGCGCTGACAGACGGGAAAATCCAGCTCAATTCTTCAAGGGTCGTTTCGGGGCTGCGGTGCAGCACGAAGCGGCCCTTGCCTTGTTCGACCCACGGATTCCGGGCTTTTTCTCGATCGTCGACCAGCACGTCACCCGGGCGGGCGTAGCGCCACTTGTCGCGCGCCATGCAGGTGACGATTTTCAGATCAGGAAAATGCCGCTGCGCCCATTTGCGTTTTTGCGGGGCCGCCCATTTGCCCAATGGCAGGCCGGTTAGGAGGATAGGCTTCAGGTGACGCAGTCGCTCGACCATGTCTTCAGCGCCGGGCAGGGGATCCAGATTGGCATAAAAACCTTCCGCGCGCGCTAGCGCCTTCCAGAACCCGCCGCGTCCGCGCTGCGCTTCTAGCTGTTCGGGCGTGAGGCCGGTGAGACGCACCACACCGCCATCGAAATCGGCGAGCACGCCGTCGACGTCCAGGAAAAGCTGCGTCACAGTAAGCCCGGCTCCGCACTGAAAGGAATTGCCGGTTCGACCGGGGCCCAGCCAGCTTCGGCAATCAGGTCGTTGCTGTGTTTGGGGGCAAGCCCACTATCCGGATCGAGCGACCAGGTAATGTGATAGGTGCTTCCGTCGGAGCGCTGGGTTTTGCCATCGCACGTCACGACCAATGCCTCGATCCCGCGACCGTCATCAGCGTGACCCACGACGTTGAAGTTTGCCGGACCAGGGACCGGTTTTGCAGCCTTGTGGCTCCATAATGTGACGTGGTGGGCGATAAGCTTGGCATAACGCGGGGGAAAACGCTCGAGCAGGCGCGCGCGATCCGCATCATCCAAAATCCATCCGACAGCGCGCGGCATCAGCTGCGCTCGGCAAGGCTCGCGACAATGCCTTGCGCATAGGCGATCAGGCTATCGTCGCGCGCACCCATGACGAGGATCGTGTCGCCGGGTTCTGCCTCTTCGGCAAGCCGCGCGGCGATGATGTCGCGGTCGGGGATGTGCGTGGCCTGGCCGCCATGCTTCCTGACTTCGGCCGATAACCAGTCCGATCCGCGCGATTTGTCCGCGGTCCCGCCGTGATAGACAGGATCGGGAAAATAAAGCCTGTCGCCCGCCTTGAGGTGCTCGGCGAAGACGGCGGCCAGTTCCTCGCCCATCTGGTTCAGTGGGCCATAGCCGTGCGGCTGGAACATGATGAGCAGCGGGTCGTGGGCCAGCGTGCGCAACGTGGCGCGGACCTTGTCCGGATTGTGGCCGAAATCGTCATAGACCGCGACGCCTGCAACTTCTCCAACTTTCTCAAGGCGACGCTTGAGACCAAGGAAGCGCGCCAAGGCGCTGGCGGCTTCTTCGAGCGGGACGCCGAGTTCGCCGACGGCGGCAAGCGCGGCCAGAGCGTTCTCCGCGTTGTGGCGCCCGCGCATGGGCAGCGCGACGGGCACGACTTCGCCTTTGGCGCGCAGCGTGAAGGTGAGGCCCATATCCTCCAGATGAAGATCGGTGCCGCGATACGTCGCCTCGCCATCGAACCCGAAGGTGGCAACGTGGTCGCGGCCCTCTGCCAGCGCAAGCGCCTCGGCATCGTCACGATTGACCGCACCCCGGTCGGCTGCGTCGAGAAAATTACCGAATAGCGACCGCAATTCCTCCATCGATTTATGGTCGAGGCTGACATTGTTCACGATCGCGACCGTGGGCGTGTAGAGCGCGATCGAACCATCGCTCTCGTCCACCTCGGCCACGAACAGGTCGGGGTCGCCCGACAAGGCGGACGCAAAGGGAGCGCTGGGCGAGGCGAAGTTCTTCATCACGCCGCCATTCATGACGGTGGGTTCGCGCCCCGTGGCGACCAGCATCCAGGCGACCATGCCGGTAACCGTCGATTTGCCGCTGGTGCCGCCGATGGCGATCGACTTGGCGGCTGTATTCAGTTGCTGCGAGAGTAGTTCGGGGCGGGTCACGCGATCGAGACCCAATTCGGCCGCGCGCACCATATCGGGCACGGTGTCCTCGATGGCCGCGCTGGCGACCAGCGTCATACCCTCGGCCAGGCCGCTGCCATCCTGCGGGAACAAGTCGATCCCCATGCTGCGCAAATAGTCGAATTTGGGGGCGGTGCGTCCGGCATCGAGACTGCGGTCCGAACCCGAGACCTTCGCGCCGCGAGCGCGCAAAATCGCCGCAAGCGGGAGCATTCCGGAGCCACCGATACCGCAGAAGAAATAGTGGTTGGTCATTAGCCCCGCGCTATGCGATTGCGCGTGTATGGGCAAGGCATCCACTATTGCTGTCGTCGCACCGGGGCGCGCGTTGGACGCATCGCTGGTGCCTTTGGTGCAGGCGCGCGCCGAAGCCGCCGGTGCCGAACTGATCATGCATCCGCAATGTTTTGCCGAAGACGGGCACTTTGCCGGGAGCGATTCCGAGCGCCTTGATGCGCTGCACCAGGTCATGGCGGACGAGCGCGTCGATGCGGTGTGGTTTGCGCGCGGCGGCTACGGTGCAGGGCGGATCGCTGAAGCGGCGATGGCCGCCCTGCCCGAGGCGGCGCGGACTAAAACATATCTGGGCTATTCGGACGCGGGCTTCTTGCTGGCGGCGCTGCACAAAGTCGGGTGCGACGTGGCGCACGGGCCGATGCCCCAGGACGGCGCCCGCGAGGGCGGCGAAGCGGCGCTTGACCGCGCGCTGGCGTGGCTGGTGCGGCGCGACGAGGCGACGCTCGAGCCTGGGCTCACGCGCGGGGTTCCTGCGATGGCGTTCAACCTCACCGTATTGTCGCATCTCGTCGGAACGCCGATGGTGCCCGATCTGGCCGGCGTCGACCTGCTGATCGAGGATGTCGGCGAATATCTCTACGCCACCGACCGGGCGCTGCTCCATGTCACTGGGCAGGAATCGGTGCGCGGCGTCGCGCAACTGCGGCATGGTCGGTTCAGCGACGTGCCCGAAAATGACATACCGTTCGGACGCGGGCTCGAGGCGATGATCAAAGGCTGGTGCGAACGGTCAGGAATTCGACATGGCGGCAGCGCCGATATCGGTCATGATGCCGCCAATAAGATCGTCCCTTTTGGTCCACGTGGCGGTTAAATCGCTCCTAAGGGGCGCCTAAGGGGAAAACTTATCCACAATTTGCGATTCTCTCTCTTGGCAAAGAGGGAAAAGCCCGCTCTACTTTTTTTCGACAATAACAGGAGGGCCAAAACAAATGGCAGATTCAAAGCGCAAAGCAGGTGGTGGACTTGCTCGTCCGGTAACCCCGTCGTCGGAACTGGCGGCCATCGTGGGAACCGCCCCGCTGCCGCGCAGCGAAGTCGTCTCGAAAATGTGGACGTACATCAAGGCTAACAACCTTCAGAATCCGCAGAATAAGCGGGAAATCATGGCTGACGACAAACTCCGTCCGATCTTCGGGCAGGACAAGGTCACCATGTTCGAAATGAACAAGCACCTGTCGAAGCACCTCAGCTAGAGGCGCTATCATCGACAAGAAAGGGTCGCGGGAAACCGCGGCCCTTTTTTGTTGCAGTGCAGCGACTCAAGGTGTGGCAGGTGCGACTCGCGCTTATCGGCAGATCGACCATCCCGCTGTACGTCCCGAGGCCATGTCGAAATGGAAATGGTCGGCATGTGCGGCGTTGTAATCGGGCGACAGGGTCGTACGGAAAAGGGTGCAGGCGCCATCGCGTACTTCGCGCAAGAAGGCGGCTTCTTCAGGCGTCCCGTTCCAGCTGTCGGTCAGTGTAAGCGTACGCCCGTCCGCCAATTCGAACCCCGATATATCGATGGCATCGGCGGTCG
Organism: Sphingomicrobium marinum; assembly: GCF_026157105.1. GTDB lineage: Bacteria > Pseudomonadota > Alphaproteobacteria > Sphingomonadales > Sphingomonadaceae > Sphingomicrobium > Sphingomicrobium marinum. The sequence goes on along the minus strand of NZ_JANPVQ010000001.1, from coordinate 1,767,480 downwards.
CGTGCGCGCTCCATGCGCCGTCGGCGCGGCCATATAGGCGTCGACAGCTATAGCTGCCGAGTGTGCGGATACGCACGACGCTGGTGCCGAGATGCCGGGCGGCGGCGGGCTGGACAATCTCGCGTTCCCACAGCGTGAGCGCTGCAGCCACGGGGCAGGCGGTGATGGTGTCGCCATAATCCAGCCGGTCACCGTTTGCAGCGCCGAGGCGCATGCCGTCATCATAGCCGCATTGAGGCGTGTCGGACGCGATCGCGGGGGCAGGTGCATCGCCGGTTTCAGCCGCCTCCAGCAGCGCGCGGCAGCGCGGAGCGTCGGTCGTCAGGGCGGCGAGCTTGTCATCGGTAAAGCTGCCGATCGGATCGGCGAGATCGAGCGGGGTCCAGGGAAAGAGCTGGGGCTCTTCGCGCAAGAGCCGCTGATATTCGCGCCAGCCAAGGAAAGCTGCGCCTGCCATAACGGCGAGCAATAGCAGGCTTTTCCAGGGGAATCGTTCAGGCACGTGTGGCGGTGGTCAGCGGTTCGGCGGTGACCGGATAGCCAATTCCGTCGGGGATCACGATATGATCGACCCCGCCGCGCGTTTCGACCCATGGCGTGATCGGATCGGTCGGGTGCGCGGCGGCATCGGCGAATGCCTCTTCGATGGTGGCGAACCCTGCAAGCCGCTCAAGATTGCGCAGCGTCGGGAAGATAGCGCTCGCTTCACCGCGCGCGATCCGATCCAGCATTGCCTGTGCGCTGGTCCATGTCGCGTCGATGATCTCGCCATCCTGGAGCTCGAGCTTCCAGTCGGCTTGCGGCGCGCGCGCCAGAAAAAACCAGGTATCGAAGCGCCGTTCGACATTAAACTTGGGAAGCCAGCGGGCGAAGGGGACGAGCGTTTCGGGGTCCACCGCGGGCATCGCGACTTCTTCCACAGCTTCGCGAACCGCCGCAATCTGGGCGGCTTGAAGATCGCTTGTTGCGGCTTCGCGGTCTTCGGGATCGACGCGTCCGCCGGGCCATACCCATGCACCTGCAGCGAAAGCCATGGCGCGATCGCGCCGGACCATCAGCATCTCGGGTGGGCCGCTTGACGCCTCGCGCAGGAGGATCAGCGTGGCGGCGGGTTTGGCGTCGTGCATCAGTCGGACCTAGCGATCATCACGAGCACAAAAAAGGGGCCGGACAATGCCCGACCCCTCTTTCTTGTCCGAATGACGTGCGGCTTACATGCCGGGAACGTCTTCGGTGCCTTGATCTTCGACCGTAAGGTCTTCTTCGGCGATCGGCGGCGGAGCAGCCGGCTCGGCTTCCTCGACCACTTCTTCGAGAACCTCGTTCGAGGCCTCGATGGCGTTGTCGAGAATGTCTTCCGCTGCGACATCGTTTTCCATGGCTTCTTCAGCCGCTTCTTCGGTGCCGGAACAGGCAGCAAGCGTCAAAGCAACGCTACCCATCATCGCAAAGCTCAGTTTTTTCATCTGATCAATTCCTTATCGGTCGAGGAAGCGACTATTCGGTCGCTTCTTCGATTTCGGCACCGGCTTCGGCAGCTTCGTCACCAGCTTCTTCGACGGCCGCTTCGGTATCGGCTTCCAGCTCATCGCCAGCAGCTTCGATCTCGTCGTCCATCGCTTCAGCGTCAGCTTCCATCGCGTCGTCGACGTCGCTGGCAGCTTCTTCGGTGTTCGAGCAAGCGGCCATACCAAGGGCGGCAACGCCGGCAATCGCGAAAACAGTCTTCTTCATGATGATTTTCCTATTCAACAGATAATTGAATTACATATCGCCTTCGGCGACTTCCTCGGCAACTTCACCGGCTTCGTCGACCTGTTCGGCCTGCTCTTCGAGCGCTTCGGCAGTGGCTTCGTCGCCCATGGCTTCGGCACCTTCAGCAGCTTCTTCCAGGATTTCTTCCTGAGCTTCGGCTTCTTCGGCTACGGCGTCGCCAGCAGCGTCTTCCGACGGGTTGCAGGCAGCAAGACCAAGGGCAGTGGCACCGACAACGGCGAATACAACTTTCTTCATAATAAAATCCCCTTCTTCGAATTTTAGGAACATGCGGGCCTCTTTCGGGCCCTTATTCCGCGACTTCTAGGTTGGTCACGGGCTCCTCGGTGGAGTCAATTTCATTGGCGAGTTCAGCATCGCTGCTGACCTCCTCGAGGCTGGGCGCGTCCGGATCATACTCCCCCTCCGCCAGCGGGCCTTCGGCGTCTCCACCACAGGCCGACAGCGAAAGCAGCGCCAAAGGCGCCGCGAGAAGTACCAAACTTTTGCGCCCGTCACGCAATAGTTATCTTCCTGTCCTCATTACCAATCGAGGCTCCAACGCGGATGGTCCGCCACGGTTCCTCGCTTCGTATCGAACGGTCATGGCGGTTGTTTGTCAACCATATAGTGCTTATCTTGGGTTTGCTGGCTTGCCAGCTACGTCGGTAGACGATCGAGTGGAATAAACATTGCGGACCCGGGGGGCAGTACCCCGGCACCTCCACCACCAGCCGCGAAAACCGCAGTTTTACGCGGTTGCTGATGGGGGTGAAACAGGATCGACGCGTGTGATAAAGGCTCGGTTGCCGATCGGTATGAGACCACCGCGACGGCTCATTTTACAAGTGCCAACGATAACGAGGCGCTCGCTATTGCTGCGTAACGATTAGCCTCACGGCGAAAGTTACAAAGTCATAAGCGCGGTCGGACCCCACCGGGCAACAGAAGGGGATTCCAGCGGTTCGGAGGGTACCGGGCAACAGAAACCCTCCACTTTTTTCATCGCATCGAGACACAAAAAAGGAGCCGCCCGCATCGGGCCGCTCCTTTTTCATCCTGCTATAGCGAAGCGCGAAAAGTTTAGCCGAGGCTCACCGGCAAATCGTCATCCTCGTCATCGAGACCCTGCTCGATCAGGAAAGCGATGGCTGCGACGATGATGACCGCACCGATGATGATGTAGATAGCTTCAAAGCCGTCATCGTCATCATACAGGGCCGCGTTCGAGGCGCTGGCGCTGCTGCTAGAGGCGACGACCGGTACGGCTGCGGCCGGGCGCGTCTCGGCGCTGGCGATGCTCGTGCTGGCGACCAGCGACAGCGCTGCAGCCGCAGTGGAAAATTTCTTGAACATGCTTCTTTTACTCCCTGTGCGACGCGCCGCACCTGGGCGGCCCCCGAAGCCAAGACTTATAACAAGTTAATTTTTAAAATTGAACCCTTATTTAAACCAAGTGCTTCAACCGCTTGCGATGGAGCCAAGGCAGGCGCATAGTTTCACCCATCAAAAAGGGGAGAATCACGATGGGTCGACTGGCGCTTTTTACCGCAGGGCTTCTGGTTTCCACGGCTGCGACGGCGCATCCGGTTTCAAAGGAAGAGCTTTTCGACCCGCCCGAACATGCGACCCAGTTCATTATCGTTTCAGAAACCAATACGCACGGCAGCGAATGGCGTTGGACTACCGATAATGGGGCAGAGGCCTTCCGCAAATCGCAAAGTCTTCGCGGCTGGATCACCGAGACCGACGCGCTGGTCGAACTTGGACCGGACGGCAAGATCCACGGTCTCGAAATTCGCGGGGTTACGCCGTCGGGCGACGCCGCGGAAACGCTGGTGAGCGAGGACGGCAGGTTGCGCTGGGACAGCGGTGCCGACCAGGGCGAGGGGGATGACGGCTTCTACCTGCCGCGCGGCGGCCCCGAGGCGATTTTCGGGCTGCTTGCGGAACATGTCTTCCCGACGGGCGCGGTCGATCTGTTGCCTACCGGCAAGGCCACCAGCCGCATGGGCCCTTCGGTCGAGATCGAGGACGAAGACGGCAACATTACTGCGCAGCTGATGTTCATCGATGGATTGTCGACCAATCCCACGCCCGTCTGGCTTGACCAGGAGGGCCGCCATCTCGCCACGATCAACTGGATGGGGCTGATGCGCGAAGGGTATGAAGAGCATTTCATGACCCTGAAAGCCGTGCAGGAAGAAGCCGCCGCGGCGGCGACCGAAGCGATCGCCGCCCGTTTCCTTACCGAGGAAGCGCGCGCGCCGATTATTTTCGACAATGTCATCCTGTTCGACGCCGTGGCGGGAGTCTTCGTGCCTGACCGGGCGGTCGCTGTCGAAGGCGGTAAGATTGTTGCCATTGCCGAAGCAGGTGGCATCGCACCTCGAAATGGCGTCCGTGTCATCGACGGCACCGGTAAGAGCCTGGTGCCGGGCCTGTGGGATGCGCACAAGCATTTCTCCAACGGCTATGACCTGCTCGCCAATGTGGCGACCGGGATGACCAGCATTCGTAGCCCCGGTAACGGCACGGCCGAGCTGGTGACCTTCGGCGCGGCGCAGCGCGAGGGCAAGATCGTGGCGCCCGAGATATTCGGGACCCCGATCATCGACCAGAAGCATCCGCTATCCGCACAGGGCGCGGACCTGGTGTCGAGCGAGGAAGAGGCGATCGCGGCGGTGCGCAAGGCGCATGAGAACGGGCTCTGGGGCGTGAAATTCTATACCTCGATGAACCCCGAATGGATCGCGCCCGCCGCCGAGGAAGCGCATCGGCTGGGCCTCAATGTCCTTGGTCATGTGCCCGCGACGATGCGGCCTTCCGAAGCGGTCAAGGCGGGCTATGACGAAGTCACGCACCTCAACTTCATCATGATGGAAGCGCTGCCGCAAAGCGTGGTCGACATCTCCAATACGGCGGCGCGTTTCGAAGGACCGGCGCAATATGCCAAAGACGTCGGTCTCGACGGCGAGGTCATGACGGCCTTCTTCGACTTGCTGAAAGAGCGCGGCACGTGGGTCGATCCGACGATCATGATCTTCGAAGGCAGCTTCACCTATACCGACCCCCAGCTTGCCCCGGCGTACCAGCCTTATGCCGGCACCTTGCCCGCAGTGTTCGAACGCCAGCTCAACCAGGGCGGCTATCCACTGTTCGGCGGTGTGACGCGCGAAGACATGCAAAAGAGCTACCAGAAGATGCTCGACCTTATCGGCAAGCTAGATGACGAGGGCATCAAGATGGTGGCGGGCACCGACGGCTATGGGCTCGAACTGGTCCGCGAAATCGAGATCTACGAGATCGCCGGCCTGACCAAGGAGGAGGCGCTGCGCACGGCGACGCTCTATCCCGCCATGCTGGTGGGGATCGACGATCGCACCGGATCGATTACCGTCGGCAAAGAAGCGGACATGGTGCTGGTCGACGGCGATGTCAGCCAAGATCTCGGCGCGCTACGCCGCGTCGTGACGGTGGTGAGCGACGGCTATGTGATGGACGGTGACGAGCTACGCGCCGCCGCCGGGTTCAGCGGAATGCCCAAATAGGCAGAGAACAGGGCGCGGCCATCGCCGGCCGCGCCCACTTCCCATTATTTTTTCGAGATTAGTCTTTCTTGAGAAGGTCGCGGATTTCCTTGAGGAGATCGGTTTCGCTCGGTCCGGCCGGTGCTTCTTCCTCTTCCTTCTTCGCCTTGTCGATGATCTTGTTGGCCTGTCGAACCAGGATGAAGATGATGAAAGCGAGGATCAGGAAGTTGATCACCACGGTGATGAACTGCCCCCAGCCGACAACCGCGGCGCCAGCTTCCTTGAGATCGGTATAGCTGTTGGGGTTGCCCTCGAACCCTTCGGGCAGGTCGCTTAGCAGCGTGAAGTAATTCGAGAAGTCCGCGCCACCGAAGATAGCGCCGACGATCGGCATAATGACATCGTCTGTCAGGCTGGCAGTTATAAGCGCGAACGCGCCGCCGATGATCACCGCGACGGCAAGGTCGATTACGTTGCCCTTGGCGATGAAATCGCGAAATTCTTTAAACATCCCCGTTTTCCCCTCCGATTTTGATACGGATCAGCACCTTATGTCTTTTTGCCGACATTGAAAGGGGGGCGTCGAATACCTACCTAGTGAGGTAACACAGTCAAAAATGGGGAAATTCGAAACATGAGCAAACTTCGTCTGGCCATCCTGGCCCCGATCGCCGCGCTGAGCCTTGCCGGCTGCGGCCTCAACAGTGTGCCCACGGCCGAAGAAGAAGTGAATGCGGCGTTCGGCAACCTTCAGGCCGAATATCAGCGTCGTAACGACCTCATCGGCAATCTTGTCGAGACGGTGCAGGCGGCGGCCGATAGCGAAGAGCAGATCCTGACTCAGATTACCGAAGCGCGCGCGAGTGCCACCTCGGCGCAGCTCAGCCCCGACCAGCTCGACAATCCCGAGGCGGTGCAGGCTTACGCCAACGCGCAGGGCCAGCTGGCGAACGCGCGCAGCCTGCTCGGCACGGTGATCATGGAACGCTATCCCCAGCTCGCCAGCCAGGAGCGGTTTGCCGACCTGATGGTCCAGCTCGAAGGGACCGAGAACTCGATTCTCGTGGCGCGCCGCGACTATAATGACAGCGTGCGGGCCTATAATACCGAGATCCGCACCTTCCCGTCGGCCATCGGCGCCAAGGTCTTCTACGACGCCGAACCCAAGGTGCCGTTCGAAGCTGCCGAAGGCGCAGAAGAAGCGCCGACGGTCGATTTCGACCAGTAAGTGAAGGCGGCGATCCTGCCCCTGGTCGCACTAGTGGCGGCCTGTTCGAGTGAGCCTGCGGTGGTGAATGTTGTTGGCGCGGCCAACGACAATACTTCACCGCAGCGAAGTTTGGTTTATGACGGCGCGGACATGTTGTCGGATGCCGCTGAGGAAAGGTTGCGTAGGCGCATCCTCGATCTTGAAGCGGCGACGGGCGATGAGCTCTTTGTCTGGACTACGCCGAGCCTCGAAGGGCAAACGATCGAGGCGTACAGCCTCAATCTCGGTCGGTCTCTCGGCATCGGAAAGCCCGAGTTAGATAATGGCATCCTCTTCGTGGTCGCCCGCGATGAGCGGCGGTTGCGGATCGAAGTAGGAAGCGGGCTCGAAGGTTTGCTGACGGACGTGGCCGCTGGCCGCATTATCAGGCGTACGATCGAGCCCGCTTTCCGCGACGGTGAATTTGAACGTGGCTTCGAAGAAGGGGCAGATGTGATCGCAGACCTGCTTGAAGAAGATCCGGTCCGGCCGCGATATCGTAGCGAAGTACGGAGGCGCGCGGCGCAATGACCAAGCTAGTCTCTACTCTGCTGTTCCTGCTCGTCACTTTGGCTACACCTGCCATAGCGCAGGATTTGACTTTTCCGGAACGCCCGACGGATACATGGATCGTGGATGAAGGCGAATTTCTTTCGCCACAGGAAGAACTTGCGCTCAACCAGAAGCTGAAAGACAGTTTTGAGGCGACTGAACGGCAGGTTGTCATCGTCACGCTGCAGGACCTGCAGGGCTCGACGATCGAGAATTACGGCTACCAGCTGGGCCGCGAATGGGGCGTCGGCGATGCCGAGCGCGATGACGGCGTCATCCTTTTGGTTGCGCGCGAGGAGCGCCGCATCCGGATCGAGACCGGATATGGCGCGCGCGTCTTTCTGCCCGACATCATTTCCGGCCGGATCATTCGCGGCCAGATCGAACCCGCCTTCAAGGCAGGCGACTTTTATCGCGGCTTCGACGCCGGCACTGACGCGATTCTGGAAAGTCTCGCGCTGACGCCCGAAGAAGCGCAGGCCCGGGCGGAAGAACTGGCATCGCAGCCTGCCGGATCGCGTCCCGAGGCCGCCGAGGTCGCAGGCGGAAGCGCGTTTCTGATTTTCATGATCGTGATGTTCGTGGTGCTGTCGATTGCGCGCCGCGCGGGCGGCAGTCGCTATGATCGCAAGCGGTACCGCGGCAAGGATGGCAAGCGGCGCAAGCGGCGACGGCGTGAAATGGATAGCGGCGACTTGGCGGTGTTCCTGTGGGGCATTGATGCGGCGACCCGGATTGCCACGCGTGGGGGCGGCTTTGGAGGCTTCGGCGGCGGCGGCTTTGGCGGCGGCGGTGGTTTCGGCGGCGGTTTTGGCGGCGGTGGCTTTGGTGGCGGCGGTGCCTCGGGGGGGTGGTGATGCACGATATGACGGCTGAAGATCACAAGCGCGTTTCTGCGGCGATCGCGAAAGCCGAACTGCTGTCGGATGGCGAGATCATCGCCGTCACGACCGACCAGTCGGACAAGTATCACGACGTTGCCTTGCACTTTGCCGTGCTCGCGACATTCCTGTGGCTTGGCGCGGTGTCGATCTGGCCCTCGCTGCTGAGCGAGCCCTACAATTGGATCTTCAAGTCATGGGACGAGCCCTCGATGCAGGGTCAGTTGACATTGCTGCTGGGCATCGCGCTGGCGCTGTTTCTCGGCATGTTGGCACTCATGCGCTACATGCCGCTAAGGTTGGCCTTGACGCCGGGCTCCACGAAGACGCGGCGTGTCAGGCGGCGCGCGATCGACATCTACAAGGCGGGCGCCGAGCGGCGCACGATCGGGCGCACCGGCATCCTGATCTACCTGTCGATGGGGGAGCATCGCGCCGAGATCGTCCATGACGATGCCATCAGCGAAGTCGTCGAGCCCGATACCTGGGCCGAGGCGATGATTGCGCTATTGGGACCCGTCAAGGAAGGCCGCGTCGTCGATGGAATATGCGATTGCATCGAGGAAATCGGCGATGTGCTTGCCGAACATTTCCCCAAGTCATCGGATGACACCAACGAAATCCCCGATAAGCTTATCGAACTATGACGAATGTCTGGCGCGGCAAATATCTCGAAATGCATGACGATGACGGCTGGGAATATGTTTCCCGCGTCGGGGGGATGAGCGCGGTCGCGATCGAGGCGATCATTGACGGCGACATTCTGCTGGTCGAGCAATTTCGCGCGCCGCTCGGAGCGCGATGCCTTGAATTTCCCGCCGGGCTGATCGGCGATGACGACGGCGGCGAAGACGATACGCCGGAGGCCGCCGCGATCCGCGAACTCGAAGAGGAAACCGGCTATCGGGCGGGCCGGATCGAATATGTCGGTCGCTTTTATTCCTCGCCCGGCATGGTGAGCGAGAGCTTCCATCTCGTGCGTGCGCACGACCTTAAAAAAGTCGGTTCAGGTGGCGGCAATGACAGCGAAGACATTGTCGTTCATCGAGTGCCGCTTGGCGAAGTAGAGCGTTTCATCCAGGAAAAACGCGACGCCGGCATCGCGATTGACGTACGGCTGATGCAATTCGCTTGACCTTGCGCGTTCACGGCCGCTGCGCCACAAGCGCGGCGAAAATATTCAAACCGGAGAGACCCTTTATGCTGAAGAAGCTGCTTTTTGCCTCAACTGCCACGCTCGCGCTCGGCGCCTGCGGGACGATCGGCGAGGACAAGGCTATCGCCACCGCCGAAGCATTCGCCGTCGAAGCTGCCGACACGATGGAGGCAGAAGCTGCCGTCAGCAATCCGCTGCTTGCCGAATGGACCGGCCCCTATGAGGGCGTGCCGCAGTGGGATCAGTATGAACTGAGCCAGGTCGATGAGGCGATGCAGGTCGCGATCGACGAATATCTCGCCGAAGTCATGGCCATTGCGACCAATCCCGACACGCCGACCTGGGCGAATACGATTGATCCGCTGGAGCTTTCGGGCGAGACGCTGGGCCGCGTCACGGCAATCACCGGCCTGTGGGCCAACAACCTGTCGAGCCCCGAAGTGCAGGACCTCAACGCCAAGTGGAGCCCGCGCCTGTCGGCCGCGTTTGACCAGGTCACGCTCAACCAGGACCTGTTCGACCGGATCAAGTATCTGCACGATCGTCGTGACAGCCTCGGGCTGACCGACCAGCAGATGCGCGTCCTGACGCGGCGCTACGATGCCTATGTGCGCGGCGGCGCGCTGCTCGACGAAGCGGGCAAGGAGCAGCTTTCGGCCTATAACCAGGAACTGGCGGGCCTGTTCAGCGAGTTTTCCAAGCGCGTGCTGGCCGATGAGAGCACCTATACCGCCGTGCCCGAAGCGCGGATGGAAGGCGTGCCGGCCGACGTGAAGAGCGCGGCGCTGGCATTGGCGCAGGCGAACGAACTGCCCGAGGGCACCTATGCCATCAAGAATACGCGATCGATGGTCGACCCCGTCCTTACCGGCGCGACCGATCGTGCGCTGCGCGAAGAAGTGTGGCGCAAGTTCGTCAACCGCGGCGACAATGGTGATGCCAACGACACCAATGAAATCATCGCGAAGATCGTCAAGATCCGCGCCGAGCGCGCCGACCTGCTCGGCTACGAGAGCCATGCCGACTGGCGCATGCAGGACACGATGGCGGGTAGCCCCGAACGCGCAATGGACCTGATGAACCGCGTCTGGCCGGCCGCCGTCGCGCGCGTCGATGAAGAAGTCGCCGAGATGATGGAGTTCGCTTCGCAAGACGGTCTCAGCGAGATCAAGCCGTGGGATTATCTTTACTATCTCGAGAAGCTGCGCGAAGCGAAGTACGATCTCAGCGCCGACGAGCTGAAGCCCTACTTCGAACTCAACAACATGATCGACGGCATGTTCTGGTCGGCCGAGCAGCTCTATGATCTCAAACTGACCGAAAATACCGGCGCTGTTCCTGTCTATCACCCCGATGTCCGCACCTTCGAAGTAACCAATTCGAAGACCGGCGAAGTGCTGGGCGTGTTCTACTTCGATACCTATGCGCGCGACGGCAAGCGATCGGGTGCGTGGATGAACAGCTTCCGCCTCGAGACCGAGATGGAAGGCGGCGCGCCGGGGCTGTGGACCAACAACAACAATTTCAACAAGCCGGGGCCGGGCGAACCGGTGCTGATCAGCCTTGATGACGCCGCAACGCTGTGGCACGAATTCGGCCACGCCATCCACTACATGCTGGTCGACGTCGACTATCCCTCGTTGCAGGGCGCTCAGCGCGACTTTGTCGAATATCCCAGCCAGGTCAACGAGAACTGGCTGCTATCGAAGCCGATCCTCGAACGCTTCGCGGTGCATTACGAGACCGGCGAACCGATGCCGCAGGAACTTCTCGACAAGATCGAGGCGTCGAGCACCTTCGGTGAAGGCTATGCGACGGTGCAGTATCTCTCGTCGGCGCTGGTCGACATGGCGCTGCACACCGATCCCGATGGCGATGTCGATGTCGATGCGTTCGAGCGCGAGACGCTTGAGCGGTTGAACATGCCCGAGGAAACGGTGATGCGTCACCGCCTGCCGCAGTTCAATCACCTCTTCTCGTCGGACGCCTATTCAGCGGGCTATTACAGCTACCTGTGGTCGGAAACGATGGACGCCGACACGTGGGCCTATTTCGAGAGCACGGGCGACGTCTATGACCGCAGCATTGCCGATGCCTTCCGCATTCACGTGCTGGCGACCGGCAACGCAACCGACCGGGCCGAGGCCTATCGCAAGTTCCGCGGCCGCGACCCCGAGGTCGACGCGCTGCTGAAACGTCGCGGTTTCCCCATCGGGTACGACGAATAAGAAGTTAGAGCCGCGCTGTCTGGGCTTGCTGCCACGCCAGCGCGGCTAACGGTTCGAGCGCCTTCGCGGTTTGCGCCGCGTGGGCGCTCGATGCGTTTCCGCGCACCACGCGGCCCTTGATGCCGTGGATGATGCCCGCCAGCCGGAACAGATTGTAGACGATCAGGTAATCGAGCTGGGGCAGGCCACCGCGCCCGGTGCGCTGGCAATAGCGTGCGACATAATCGTCCTCGCTTGGGATGCCGAGTTCATCGAAATCGAGGCCCTGGATACCGCGAAACACGCCAGCGGGCACGCGGTACATCATCAGGTGATAGGCAAAATCGGCAGCCGGATCGCCAAGCGTCGACAGCTCCCAGTCGAGCACGGCCAGTACCTCGGGCTCGTCCGCGTCGAAGATCATGTTGTCGCAGCGAAAATCGCCGTGGATGAGCCGCACCGGCTCGTCCATGTCAGGCGCGTTATCGTTCAGCCAGTCGACCAGAAGGTCCATATGCTCGTTGCGGCCGGCATCGACGTCGTTGCGATAATTTTCGCTCCAGCGTTCGACTTGCCGCGCAACGAAACTTTCGCCCTTGCCGTAATCGCCAAGGTCGACCCTTGCAGGCTCGTAGCTGTGCAGCTTGGCGATGGTCGTGTTCATCGCGTCGAAATGGGCCGCGCGCTCGGCCTTCTCCATCATCGGGAATTGCGCTTCCCAGATGATCCGGCCGGCCACCATGTCCATGACGAAGAAGGGCGTGCCGATAATTTCTTCGTCCTCACAAAGATAATGCACCTTGGGGACGGGGAAGCCTTGGGCGCCGAGCGCCTTCATCACGCGATATTCCCGCTCGACCGCGTGCGCGCCGGGCAGCAACTTTCCAGGCGGCTTGCGCCGCAGCACGTAGGAGGCCCCCGGCGTATCGATCTTGTAGGTCGGGTTGGACTGGCCGCCCTTGAACTGGCTGACCTCCATCGGGCCGTGATAGCCTTCGACATTGGCACGCATCCAATATTCAAGCGCCGCGGTTTCGAACTTTAGCGCGTCGGCGACCTCACGGGTGCCGCTATTGTCTGCGGTGCGATCCATGCGCCAGCGATAGCGCGGGGGTGAACGAATGTCAGCCTTCGTGCGTTCGGGGGACATGCACACATTCGTACACCTGTCCGACATTCATTTTGGCATCCAGGAAGACCATATCGTCGATGCCTGCGAACAATGGATTGCCGGGACCGACGCCGATCTCGTGCTTGTCGCGGGCGATCTCACCCAATGGGCGACCAAGGAGGAATTCGACCAGGCCGAAGCGTGGCTCGACAAGATCGAAAACCATGGACACAAGGTGCTGTTCGTTCCCGGCAACCACGACGTCCCAGCGGTCAACCTTTTCGAGCGGTTCGTGAAACCGCACGGGCGCTGGGACAGGCATATCGGCGAAGAGCATCGTAACTGGTGGCACGAGGAGCCCGGGCTGGCGATCCTGGGGCTCAATTCCGCGCGCGGTCTGGTGGTGAAGAACGGCAAGATTTCCGACGATCAAATCGAGATGATGCGCGAAAAATTTGCGAGTGCAGCGGATGATGCGCTGCGAATCCTGATGTGCCATCATCCGCTGTGGGAGCTCCCGCGCGGCGGGGAACCGGGCGATGCGATCCAGAACCAGATGGCCGTGGTCAACGCGACCGACGATGTCGGCATCGACCTAGTGCTCACGGGGCATAATCATACCAGCAGCGTGCATCGCACGCTCGACCTGCCGCATGGTGACGGCAGCGCGCTGGCAATCCAGGCGGGTACCGCTTTTTCGAGACGGCTACGAACCGAGCCGCCGAGCTTCAACATCATCAATGCGCATCGCACCGACTGCCATATCCGCGTGATCGGCTGGGACGGCGACAACTTCGTCGAGCGCCGCCAGCACCGCTATGTGCGCGAACACGACGAGGCGCATTGGCAGCCGACCGAAGCAAGCGCGGCGAGCGTCGTCGCGCAGCTTGCCCGCGAGGCCGAGAGCGATTAGCGCCGATGGTCGAAAAGGGGATCGCATGATCGAAAATTTCGACCTCGAAGACTATGTCCGCCGCGTCCTTGCCGAAGATCTCGGGGAGGGCGGCGATGTCACCAGCAATCATACGATCGCAGCTGTTGCGAAGTTTTCCGCCGTCATGGATACGCGCGAGGATATCGTCATTGCGGGTATCGGGGTCGCAGCGGCATTTTTCGAGGCGCTCGATCCCGGAGTTAGGATCGAGAAACTGGTAGCCGATGGTGACCAGGCACCGGCGGGCACCGATCTGATGCGACTAACAGGAAATGCGCGCGCGATGCTGGCGGCCGAGCGATCTGCGCTCAACACGCTGCAGGTCCTGTGCGGCATCGCGACGATGGCGCGGCGCTATGCCGACGCGATCGAGGGCACGGGCGCAAAAGTCCTCGACACGCGCAAGACGATCCCGGGGCTTCGCGCGCTGTCAAAATATGCAAGCCAGGTGGGCGGCGCCACCAACCACCGCATGCGCATGGATGACGGGCTGCTCATCAAGGACAATCATATCGCGGTGAACGGCGGCGATGTGGCGAAGACGGTCGCAGCCGCCAAGGCCGGCGATCACGGCCTGCAAGTGCAGGTCGAAGTCGACCGCATCGATCAGATCGAGACGGCGCTGGCGGCAGGTGCGGACCGTCTGCTGCTCGACAACATGCCGCCTCCGGTATTGCGCGAAGCGGTTGCGCTCGTTGCCGGCCGCGTGCCCTTGGAAGCGTCGGGCGGGATCGACCTCGACACCATTCGCGCGGTTGCCGAGACGGGGGTCGATTATATCTCGACCAGCCGCATCACCATGGGCAGCGAGGCTGTGGATATCGGGCTCGATTACGCGCTGCAGTAGTGATTGCCCCTAGGGCATAGGCGGCCTATAGCGTCGCCAACACAGGAGAGTATTTTGTTCAAGGGTTTGAAGCCCATCCAGTATAACGGCAAGGAAGTCTGGCCGTTGATCGAGGGTGGCAAGGGCGTTTCGGCGACCAATCACGCATCGTCGGGCGCTTGGGCCGCTGCCGGGGGTATCGGTACGGTCAGCGCGGTCAATGCCGACAGCTATGATCCGGACGGTAGGATCATCCCGCAAGTCTATGAAGAGATGACGCGGCGCGGGCGCCACGAAGAGCTGATCCAGTACGCCATCGACGGCGCCAGCGCACAGGTGGAGCGCGCCTATGAAATCGCTTCGGGCAAGGGCGCGATCAACATCAACGTCTTGTGGGAAATGGGCGGCGCGCAGCGCGTGCTGCACGGTGTCCTCGAACGCTGCAAAGGGCTGATCGACGGCGTCACCTGCGGTGCCGGCATGCCCTACAAGCTATCGGAAATCGCGGCAGAGTACGGGGTCAAATATCTACCCATCGTATCCTCGGGCCGCGCTTTTCGCGCGTTGTGGAAGCGGGCTTATTCGAAGTTCGAAGAAGGCCTGGCCGCGGTCGTTTATGAAGACCCTTGGCTGGCGGGCGGGCATAACGGTTTGTCCAATGCCGAAGACCCCAAAAAGCCGCAGGATCCGTATCCGCGCGTCGCCGAATTGAGAAAGATGATGCGCGCCGAAGGTGTGTCGGAAGACGTGCCGATCATCATGGCGGGCGGCGTGTGGCGCCTCGACGAATGGAACGACTGGATCGACAACGAGGAACTGGGCGCCATCGCGTTCCAGTTCGGTACGCGGCCGCTTCTCACGCAGGAAAGCCCGATCCCGCCCGAATGGAAGGCGCGGCTGATGACGCTGGAGGAAGGCGATATCCTCCTGCATAAGTTCAGCCCCACCGGATTTTATTCGTCCGCGGTGCGCAATCCGTTCCTGCGCAACCTCGAAGCGCGCAGCGAGCGCCAGATCGCGTTCACCAAGGAAGAGGTGGGCGAGCACAAGTTCACGCTCGACGTTGGCGTCAAGGGAAGAAAGCAGTTCTGGGTCACCAAGGGCGATCTCAACCATGCGCGCGAATGGCATGGCGCCGGTTTCACCGAGGCGATGAAGACGCCCGAGGACACGCTGATTTTCGTCACGCCCGAGGAGATGAAGGAAATCCGCAAGGACCAGGCCGATTGCATGGGTTGCCTGTCGCAGTGCAGCTTTTCGAGCTGGGCGGACAACGAGAAGAACACCACCGGGCGACTGGCCGATCCGCGTTCTTTCTGCATCCAGAAGACGTTGCAGGATATCGCGCATGGCGGACCGGTGGATGAAAATCTCATGTTCGCGGGCCACTCCGCGTTCCGCTTCAAGTCCGATCCCTTCTACTCGAACGGTTTCGTGCCAACGGTGAAGCAGCTCGTCGACAGGATTCTGACCGGGGCATGATGCGCTGGGCGCCCCTACTTCTGATGCTGGCGGCGCCGGCAGCGGCTCAAGAGGCCGAAGACGTCGAATATTGGGCGTCGATCAGTTCGGGCGAAGCGCTGATGCGCACGGGGCCGGGTAAAACCTATCCCGCGACCTGGAAATATCAGCGCCGCGACCTGCCGGTGAAGATTACGCAGCGCTACGATAATTGGCGCAAGATCACCGATCCCGATGGTGAAACCGGCTGGATGGCGGTTGCGCTGCTTTCAGAACGGCGCACCGGGATGATCCGGGGCGACGAGGTCGTTCCGCTCTACGTGACGCCCGATTTCGACGCTCCGATCCGTTACCGCGCCGAGCCGGGGGTGGTCGGCAAGCTGGACGAGTGCAACGGCACCTTCTGCCTTATGGTCATGGATGACAGCCGCGACGGCTGGGTCGCGCAGGACGTGCTGTGGGGCGTCGATCCGGGCGAAAAGTTCGAATAGATTTTCGTCAGCCGGCTGGTCGGATCGTGGCGGTGGTGCCGTCGTCTCCGACCACTTCGTAGCTGCCGTCGGGACGCGGATCGCCCTCGCTGAAACAGGTCGTAGCGAAGTCGCCATCGGGCACGAAGCAGATGCGCGTGGCGGATTCGCGCCGGATCTGACCGGTCACCACGGTGCCGTCGGCGTAATGCGACGCGTAGCGGCCATCGGGCTCGATGTCGGTGGTCCCCATGACTTCGCCTTCGACCACGACTTCATAGCTCCCGGCGCGCGTAGGACCGCTAGCCTGCTCGCCCTCGAGCGTGACGACGTCCTCGTCGCCATCGATCGTTCCATCCGAACATGCGGCGAGCAGCGCGGCTGAGGCGAGAAGCAGGAAGGCAGTCTTCATGCGTCCCTTATGCTGTCGCCGCGCTGCGATGACCAGTGCAATCAGCTTGCAGGAATGAAGGCAATCGGCTGGTAAACGACGCGCGTAAATCGGGCGGTTTCGCCATCGTCATTTTCGGTTTCCCACGTCTCGCCGATGTCGAGCTGGTGGAATTTCTTCGCGAGGAAGCAGCCGGGCTCGTCATCGAGCAGTTCGCTGTCGAAGCAAAGCCGATCCTCTTTGACCTTCCAGCGACCTTGGTCGAGGAGTTCGCCCGCGCCTGCGGTGCGATAGGTGCCGGCGGCGTCGAGATTGGTGGTCACGATGGTGGCTTCGGCGGACTGCCATTCCCACGCCGTGTCGGCAAAGCGCGGGTCGGCGTCCTTCGCCTCGCCGGCAAGGTCGGTCTCGCTTTCAGGAATTGCGGTTTCGTCGAGCGCTTCCACGCTCGGTTCTGCCTCGCCGCAAGCGGCCAATGCCAGCGCGGCGGCGGCAGGAGCAATGATAAGCTGTTTCATATCGAGTCCCTCAAGTTCGTTTGAGGGAATAACAATCACCCGCAGTCTCGCGTTCAAATGCTATCCCGCAGCGGGACGATACATGGTTAATGCCCGACGAAAAAAAAGGGCGGCGCACTATGTGGCCGCCCTTCTCGACTGGTTCTGGGAACGTGGCGCTTAGCCGTCTTTACGCACGACGGTTACCGTGCCCCGTTCGCCGGTTGCGGTCCAGGTGCCGTCTTCGCCGATTGTGCTTGCGCTGCACACCGGGCCTTCTTCATCGGCCGCATTGTCAAAGCAGGCGGTCATCTCGTCCTGCATGGCCATCGTGCCGGTTTCCACGGTGCCATCTGCATAGGTGGAGGTATACGAACCATCCGCAGCGATAACCGTGGTCCACGCATCGCCCTCTTCGGGCGTCACTTCGTAGGTGCCGGCGACCGGCCCACCATCTGGTGCCAGCGCGGCTTCCTCCATGGCGGTGTCATCCATCGCAGTATCTTCGACCGCTTCTTCACCGGCATCCGCGCTGTCGTTGGCCGAGCAGGCGGCGAGCGTCGCGGCTCCTGCCAAAAGGATCAATTTCTTCATGTCGTGCTTCTCCCCCTCTGTTTAGAGAAAGAGCCACCTAGCACAATATAATCGGTTAGGCGACTATGGTTCGCGCGGTTCAAATCGAGGACCCGCGCGTTTAGGTTTCACCGGCCAGAACCGAGCGATGTCCATGCTCTTGAAAGGTCACGGAAAAGCCCTCCCCGATGGTTCGGAGAGGGCTAGTTTTAACCTTGGATGTCCAGCGTCAGGCGAGTTCGAGCGCGATCGCGGTGGCTTCGCCGCCACCGATGCAGAGCGAGGCGACACCCTTCTTGAGCCCGCGCTTCTTGAGCGCATTGAGCAGGGTGACGATGATGCGCGTGCCGCTGGCGCCGATCGGGTGGCCGAGCGCCGTGCCGCCGCCATTCACGTTGATCTTGTCGTGCGGAATGCCGATGTCCTTCATCGCGAACATTGCGACGCAGGCAAAGGCTTCATTGACTTCCCACAGGTCGACGTCGGCAACGTCCCAGCCGGCTTTATCCAGAACCTTTTCGATCGCGCCGATGGGCGCCACGGTGAAGTCTTTGGGTTCGCGCGCATGCGCGGCGGTGGCGATGATGTGCGCGACCGGCGTTTTGCCCGCGGCTTCGGCGGCGGCTTTCGAGGTCACGACGACCGCGGCCGCGCCGTCCGAAATGGACGAACTGGTCGCAGCGGTGATGGTGCCGTCCTTGGCGAATGCCGGGCGCAGCGTCGGGATCTTGTCCGGGTTGCCGCGGCCGGGCGCTTCGTCGGTATCGACGACGACGTCGCCCTTGCGCGTGGTGATCGTCACGGGAACGACCTCGTCGGCGAAATCACCTTCGCTGATCGCGCGCTGGGCGCGGGCGAGGCTTTCGATCGAGTAGGCGTCCATGTCTTCGCGGGTCAGCTGGTAGTCGTTGGCCGTATCCTGCGCGAACGTGCCCATCGCGCGGCCTTGATCGTAAGCA
Organism: Sphingomicrobium marinum; assembly: GCF_026157105.1. Taxonomy (GTDB): domain Bacteria; phylum Pseudomonadota; class Alphaproteobacteria; order Sphingomonadales; family Sphingomonadaceae; genus Sphingomicrobium; species Sphingomicrobium marinum. The sequence goes on along the minus strand of NZ_JANPVQ010000001.1, from coordinate 1,748,925 downwards.
TCCTCGAGCCCGTCGAGGAACATATGGTCATAGGCGGTGTCGTGGCCGATGCGCGCACCCGAGCGGTGCTTCTTGAGCAGGTAGGGGGCGTTGGTCATGCTTTCCATGCCGCCCGCGACGATAGTGGTCGCATTGCCCGCCTTGATCGCCTCGTCGGCCTGGATGACCGTCTGCATGCCCGAGCCGCAGACCTTGTTGACCGTGGTGGCCTGGACCGATTTGGGCAGGCCGGCTTTCAGCGCCGCCTGGCGAGCGGGCGCCTGGCCGAGACCGGCGGGCAGCACGCAGCCCATGTAGATGCGGTCAATGTCGGCGCCGTCGACACCGGCGCGCTCGACAGCGGCCTTCACCGCGGTAGCACCCAGGTCGGTAGCGCTGGCATCCGCAAGCGCGCCCTGCATCGATCCCATCGGTGTACGGGCATAGGAAAGAATAACGGTGTCGGTCATTGGTCGGGCTCCGGTATTTTGGATTTGCTTCGTGCGCTACGTAGGGTCCGCGACGTCCAAAATCGAGTCCTGAGTGTTTGATTAAGGCTATTCGGATAACACCGGCCGCGTCCCATCTTGCGTCGCCGCCATCGGTAGGAGTAGCGTTCGGTAGAAATCGGGAGATACGGATATGCGCAAGATTGCAACGGCGGTGCTGGCAGCGGGACTTTGCACCATGGGCCTGTCGATGGCGTTCGCGCATCCCGATGTGGCCGAACATGAAAGCAAGAACGTGCTGCCTGCGGACATGGACCGGGGCGCGCGCACCGAACTGATGAAGCATTTCGCGCAGTCGCTGGGCGTGCGTTGTTCCTATTGCCATGTGGGCGAGGAGGGCGCGCCCCTGTCGACCTACGACTTTGAAAGCGATGCCAAGCCCGCCAAGGATCGCGCCCGCCAGATGTTGTTGCTCACCCATGCGCTCAACCAGGATGAGAAGCTGCCCGGCGAAGAACGCGCCAGCCTGACCGACATGAGCGAAAACAGGGTGACCTGCTACACCTGCCATCGCGGCGAACTGCGCCCTGCGACCATGGTGCCGCCGCCGGAAGGCTAATCCTCTTGTCGCCCGAGCGCAGCCAATGCTAGGCGCGGCGCGAACAGGAGATAACACCCCATGAACGACATGCCCGGCCTCGACTTCCAGCTCGGGGAAATGGCGGACGAAATCCGCGACCTCACGCGCCGCTTCTCGATGGACAAGATCGAACCGATCGCGGAGGAAATCGACCGCGAAGACCGCTTCCCGATCGAGCTATGGCCGCAAATGGGCGAACTGGGCTTGCACGGCATTACCGTCCCAGAAGACGATGGCGGGCTGGGGCTCGGCTATCTGGAACATTGCGTGGCGCAGGAAGAAATCGCGCGCGCCTCCGCCTCGGTAGGCTTGAGCTATGGAGCGCACACCAACCTGTGCATCAACCAGATCGCCAAGTGGGGCAATCCCGACCAGAAGGCCAAATATCTTCCTGGCCTGATTTCGGGCGAGCATGTCGGCGCGCTGGCGATGAGCGAAGCGGGCGCAGGCTCGGACGTCGTCGGCATGAAGATGAAAGCCGATAAGGTCGATGGCGGCTATCGCCTCAACGGCACCAAGTTCTGGATCACCAACGGCGCTTATGCCGAAACGCTGGTCGTCTATGCCAAGACGGGCGAAGGCTCGCGCGGCATCACCACCTTCCTCATCGAGAAGGACGATGAAGGTTTTTCGATCGGCCAGAAGATCGACAAGGTCGGAATGCGCGGCTCGCCGACATCGGAACTGGTTTTCAACGACTGTTTCGTGCCCGAGGAACGCGTGATGGGGCCGGTCAATGGCGGCGTCGCGGTGCTGATGAGCGGGCTCGACTATGAGCGCACGGTGCTCTCGGCGATTCAGCTGGGTATCATGCAGGCCTGTCTTGACGTGGTCCTTCCCTATGTGCGCGAGCGCAAGCAGTTCGACACGCCGATCGGCAACTTCCAGCTGATGCAGGCGAAGATCGCCGACATGTATGTCGCGCTCAATTCGGCGCGTGCCTATGTCTATACGGTCGCCAAGAATTGCGATGCCGGCAAGACGACGCGCTTCGATGCGGCAGGCGCGATCCTGCTGGCGAGCGAAAGCGCCTTCAAGGTCGCGGGCGAGGCGGTGCAGGCGCTGGGCGGCGCGGGCTATACCAAGGACTGGCCGGTCGAACGCTATATGCGCGATGCCAAGCTGCTCGACATCGGCGCTGGTACCAACGAAATCCGCCGCATGCTGATCGGCCGCGAGCTGGTGGGCGCCGGCGGCTAGACCAGCAGCGTCGCCGCGCCCCATGCGATAAGGACGACGCCCAGTACACGGGCGACCGCGGTGCCGCGCGGCAGCAGCTTCTCAGCGGCGACGAGCAGCGTGAGGATAGCGATCCAGACGATGTTCATGACCCCGCCCACAAACAGAATGGCCATCAGCGCCCAGCAGCATCCCGCACAATAGCTGCCGTGCAGCAGGCCGAGGCGCAGTGCGCCCGTCGCTCCTGGTCGTTGGTGACGGGCGATGAACATTGCCGGATTGCGACATTTGGACAGACATCGGTCCTTCAGGGGGCTGAGTTGGTATAGGCCTGCGCCCACAAGCAGGACTGCCGAAAATGCGCGGCTGGCCGAGCTCATCGCCATGCCTGTGACCAGCATCCCGTCTTGCAGGAGGAGCTGCACGCCTGCCGCGATCGCGGCGAAAATTCCCCACACCAGCAAGTAGCCGAGGAGAAACGGGCCAGTGCTGGGGCTGGCAATCCCTCCATGCCGTGCAGCGCGACCATAAAGGAGAATCGTCGGCGCTGCGGAAGGGATCATCATCGCGACCATCATCACCCACCACATTGCAAAGAGCATGGCGAAGCTGGCGGGCATGGCCATCGTGTCGGCAGCGATGTGCGGGAACAAGGCCAGCTCGGTCATCAGCGCCATATCCATGCCGGCGCCGCTGATCAGCCAAGCCCAGGCCAGCATGGCAAGGACTGCAAGAGCAGCAATCGATGCGAGGCGGTGATGTCTTAGGCCGGCCTCGATCGCTTCGGGCTTCAATTGTAGATCACACCCTGGCTATCGAGATTGAGATGGCAGAATTGGCCATAGCTGTCGGAAAGCTCGATCGGCACCGGGCCGTTGCCAGTGGTGCTACCCCAGCCAATTTCCGCATACTCATATTCGAACCCGGCAGGGATATGGATGCGCGAGCGAACTTCTTCGCCGCTTGCCGGACTGATGATCGGCCGGCCGTTGGTCTCGAAATGACCCGGGACCGCAAGGTGACCCTTGCGACCTTCGACGTCGATCTCGAAATCGAGCGGGAGGAATTGCGGCTCATGCATGTTTTCGACCGTCGAAGCGAACACGGCAAAATGCGTTGCCATGGCATCCGTATCCTGCCCCGTCATGATGCGCAGGAGGGCCTCTCGTTGTTCGGGAGAGGCGCTCTCGTCGACGAAGGCGATCGCTTCGCCGCCGCCTTTATGGATGGCACCCGGCCATTTGAAGATGGCACCGGCCTTGCACCCCGCGAGGTCGACGTCGCCGTGCCTGCCCTCATCGATGATGAAACCGACGGCAGCCTCGCACTTTCCCTTGTCTGGAAACCCGCCGAACTGGCAGTTGCAACCAACCTCGCAATTGCAATTGGCAAACTGACGCGCTTTGATCTTCCAATAAGTCATGCCGTCCTCCTGATGCCGCACATCAACCGCTTGCCACGGCGCTGCGAGCGAGTCGCTTGATAGCATAGATTAAGGTTTTTGAGCAGTGCTGAGCTTTGACGAGGCTCAATGCGCACCATTGGAAAGTTGCTATGCTCGTTGTTCCATGAGGGGAGGATGCCCATGCGCCCATTTTCTTGCTTGACCCTTGCCGGCCTGCTGGCTGGCTGCACGATGCCCGTCGAAGAACCGGTTGCCCTCGAGACCGCGCCCGCCGCGATGCCGGCAAGCTTTGTCGGCGCTGAAGCCGCCACAAGCGATGCCAAGCGCGACCATGGCAAGCGGCTCAGCGTCGTCCTCGGCTGCAATAGTTGCCACGGCGCGGACTATCGCGGCGGCAACTATAGCGATGATCCCGACGGCGGTTTCATTTTCGCGTCCAACCTTACGCGGCGGATGGCGGATCTTAGCGACGACCAGCTTGTCAGATTGATGCGCGAAGGCGTGCATCCGCGGCGCGATGCGCTGTGGTACATGCCTGCCAAGACGCTGCAGCGATTGAGCGCGCCCGATATGGACGCGCTGATCGCCTTTCTGCGAACGCTCGAGCCCGCCGGGCGCGACTGGCCGTTACCGCGCGGGGGCGAGGCGACCGAAGCGTTGCTCGATTACGGCATCATCGATCAGTCGCCGGCGTTGGTCGAAGAATATCGGCGTAAGCTGCCCCCCGATCGCGGCGATGCGATGGCGTTGGGGCGCTATGTGGCCGCGGTCACCTGTTCGGAGTGTCACGGCGCGGGGCTGCAAGGCTCATCGAGTGCGCCGCCGCTAACAGAGGTTGCCGCCATGGGGCGCGAGCGGCTGGCCATGCTGCTGCGCACCGGGACGCGCGATGATGGCATGAGCCACGGCGTGATGAAGTTCGTGGCGGTGCGCAATCTGTCATCGCTGAAGGACGCGGAGCGGGATGCGCTGCTCGACTATCTGATGACGCTGGGGCCGCCGGAGATAGCCGAATAGGCTGGCGACTCACATTAACCTGTGTTAATCCGCTGCACTTCGTAGGGGAGATGCAGGATGCGAACGATTGTCGTTCTGCTGGCAGGTGCCAGCCTGTTTGCGTGTTCCGATGAAGTCCCGGAAGGCAGCGACGCCGACGCCGGCCAAGCAGCCACTCCTGTCCTGGCGTTCGAAGGAGCGACGGCCACCGAGGCCGGCGCGCGCATCGCGCACGGGGAGAGGCTCAGTCACATTCTCGGGTGCAAGGGGTGTCATCGCGCCAATCTCGAAGGCGGGAACATGGGCGATTTCGAGCCGCCGCTGGACGGGGTCTATGCCTCGAACCTGACGACCGAACTGCCCAAGATGGACGATGCGCAGCTGCGTCTGCTGCTGCGAAAAGGCGTTCATCCCACGCGCGGTGAAATGTGGATGATGCCATCGGGTGTCATCAATCGCCTTAGCGAACCCGATATGGACGCGCTGATCGCCTATCTTCGCACTGTGCCCCAATCGGGTGAACCGACCCCGCCCACCGAAATCAGGCCGGCAGCACAAGCGATGGTAGATGCGGGCGCGCTGACGACAAGCAGCGAGCAGGTGAAACAGTTCAACGCCGCGCCGATGGACGATCTGGGCGAAGCGCGTGAATGGGGGCGCTACCTGACAGCGACGACATGCGCCGAATGTCACGGACCCGCACTCGAAGGGTCGCCCGATTTCGCGCCCAATCTCGACATTGCCGGTGCCTATTCGAACGCGGAACTGCGGCGTCTTCTGACTGAAGGCGTCGGCAAGGATGGGCGCGATCTGGGGCTAATGAGCCTCGTCGGGGTCGAGCATTTCTCGTACCTGACCGACCGCGAGCGCGATGCCATCATTGCCTACGTCAAGGAACGCGCCGAGCGGAATGTCGCGCAATAGCTTTGCAAGTCGAAGCCGGTTCGCTAGGCCGCTAGGCCATGAGTGCACCGACGCTGACCAGCAAGATCGACATGGACGGGCCCGAAGCGAAGGCCCGCGCCAAGCATAACCGCGAACTCGCGCAGAAACTACGCGATGATGTCGCCGCGGCCGCCAAAGGCGGTTCCGAACGGTCGCGCGAACGCCATCTGTCACGCGGCAAGCTGCTGCCGCGCGACCGCGTCGAGCGCTTGCTCGATCCGGGCTCACCCTTTCTCGAAATCGGGCAGCTTGCGGCGTGCGACATGTACGGGGGCGAAGTCCCTGGTGCGGGAATGATCGCGGGCATCGGCCGCGTGTCGGGCCGGCAGGCGATGATCGTGTGCAACGATGCCACCGTGAAGGGCGGCACCTACTACCCGATGACGGTGAAGAAGCATCTGCGCGCGCAGGAGATCGCCGAGCAGAATCGCCTGCCATGCATTTACCTCGTCGATTCGGGCGGCGCGAACCTGCCGCACCAGGCCGAGGTGTTCCCCGACCGCGATCATTTCGGGCGGATTTTCTTCAACCAGGCCAATTTGTCGGCCAAAGGCATCGCGCAGGTCGCCTGTGTGATGGGCAGTTGCACCGCGGGCGGCGCCTATGTCCCCGCGATGAGCGACGAAAGCGTCATCGTGAAAGAGCAGGGGACGATCTTCCTCGCCGGGCCGCCGCTGGTAAAGGCCGCGACAGGCGAGGAGATTTCGGCCGAGGACCTTGGCGGCGGCGCGCTGCACGCCAAGAAATCGGGCGTGGTCGATCATCTCGCCGAAAATGACGAGCATGCGCTGACCATCGTGCGCGACATCTTGTCGACCGTGCCGATGGGCGCGGACAATGCCGACATCAACTATGCCGAGCCGCGGCCGCCCAAGCTCGATCCCGAGGAGCTCTACTCGATCATCCCTGAAGATGTGCGCGCGCCTTATGACGTGCACGAGGTGATCGCGCGGATCGTCGATGGCAGCGAATTCAACGAGTTCAAGGCGCTCTACGGGCCGAGCCTAGTGTGCGGCTTTGCGCATATCCACGGCATCCCGGTCGCGATCCTTGCCAATAACGGCGTGCTGTTTTCCGAAAGCGCGCGCAAGGGCGCGCACTTCATCGAGCTCGCCGCGCACCGCAAGATTCCGCTGCTGTTCCTCCAGAATATCTCGGGCTTCATGGTGGGGGGCAAGTACGAAGCCGAAGGGATCGCCAAGCATGGCGCCAAGCTGGTGACGGCGGTGGCGACCGCGCAGGTGCCAAAGATCACGGTGCTGATCGGGGGCAGCTTTGGTGCGGGCAATTATGGGATGGCGGGGCGGGCCTATTCGCCCAATTTCCTGTTCACCTGGCCCAATTCGCGCATTTCGGTGATGGGCGGAGAGCAGGCGGCGAGCGTGCTGGCGACCGTCCACCGCGACGCCGACAAATGGTCGCCCGAAGAGGCCGAAGAATTCAAGGCGCCGATCCGCCAGAAATACGAAGACGAGGGCAACCCCTGGCACGCAACTGCGCGGTTGTGGGACGACGGAATCATCGACCCTGCGCAGACCCGCGACGTGCTGGGACTGGCCTTCGCGGCGTGCCTCAACGCGCCGGTGCCCGACCAGCCGAAATTCGGTGTGTTCCGGATGTGATTAAAGCTGCAAACAGTGGCAAGTCGCGCGGTGGTGTTCGCGGCTGGCTCCTTGTACTCACGATCTGGCTGGGCATTGTTTTGCCTGTCTTCAAAATCGGCTTTCTTGGATATGTGATGCACAAAATGAGCATCGTGTATCCGGAGGATGCACAGATGATGGCTGACACTGGTTGGTCTGCGATCATGTGGGCAAACGTAATTGCCGAGGCCATTGCCTATGTGCTCGCCGGATTTTTACTCTGGAAATCTAGAAATCCTAAAGTGGTCGTTTTCACTATCGTTGTGCTTTGGCTAGCCGGCCCACTTTCGGCCTCGATCGTCTCCCTGTTCATGCCAAGTGAACTTGCCTGGCAACCGCTGACGCGAGCGACGCTATTCGCCGCAGGCTGGACCGCCTACCTACTGAGATCCGAACGGGTCCAAAAAGTTTATGGTTTCAGACTGGGTGTGAGCAAATAGATGCAGCAACCCCAATACCGCCACTCCACCAACAAAAATACCGCCACTCCACCAACAAAGGTTGCGCTTTCGTCGGCATCGTCGGGTTGTTCGGGCTGCCAACACTCATCCTCGCATGGCTCGCTTTCCAAGCGCATGACGGGCGGGCGTGCGAGGGCGCGCGCAGCGCCTCCTGCTGGCCGACCGAGGAATATTTCGCAGCCTATGCAGGACTGGCGAGTATCTTCCTCCTCTTCAGCGTCACGCTTTTAACCCTTCTGGCGCGCAAGCGCTGACCCCCTAGACCCGCGCTCGCCTGCCCGATAAGCGATGGCCCATGTTTGCAAAACTCCTGATCGCCAATCGCGGCGAGATTGCGTGCCGGGTCATGCGCACTGCGCAGGCCATGGGGATCGAATGCGTCGCCGTCTATTCGGAGGCTGATGCGAAAGCGCTGCACGTGCGCATGGCGGACGAGGCCGTATGCATCGGACCGGCGCCGTCGGCCGAGAGCTATCTTTGCGGTGACAAGATCATCGCGGCGGCCAAGGAAACGGGCGCCGAGGCGATCCACCCTGGCTACGGCTTCCTGTCCGAGAATGCGGACTTCGCGCAGGCGGTTATCGATGCGGGACTGGTGTGGGTCGGTCCCAAGCCCGAGAGCATCCGCGCCATGGGCCTCAAGGACGCGGCCAAGAAACTGATGGCCCATGCCAGCGTGCCGGTGACGCCGGGCTATATGGGCGATGACCAGAGCGCCGAAACGCTGAAAGCCGAGGCCGACAAGATCGGCTATCCGGTGCTGATAAAGGCGGTCGCTGGCGGCGGCGGCAAGGGGATGCGCAAGGTCGATGATCCCGCCAAGTTCGAGGATGCGCTGGAAAGCTGCCGGCGCGAGGCCAAGGCCAGCTTTGGCAACGATGTCGTGATCCTCGAAAAATGGATCGAGAGCCCGCGCCATATCGAGGTGCAGTTGTTCGGCGACAGCCATGGCACGGTGGTGCACCTGTTCGAGCGCGACTGCTCGCTCCAGCGCCGCCACCAGAAGGTGATCGAAGAGGCCCCAGCGCCCGGCATGAGCGAAGAGACGCGCGCCGAGGTTTGCGCCGCCGCGGTGCGCGCGGGCGAGGCGGTGGATTACGAGGGCGCGGGCACGGTGGAATTCATCGCCGATGCCTCCGACGGCCTACGCGCCGACCGCATCTACTTCATGGAAATGAACACGCGCCTGCAGGTCGAACATCCGGTGACCGAGGAGATTACGGGCGTCGACCTGGTTGAATGGCAGCTGCGCGCCGCAGCAGGCGAGGAAGTGCCGCTGCAACAAGACGAGCTCAGCATCAATGGGCACGCGATCGAGGCACGGCTCTATGCCGAGGATCCGGCGACGGGGTTTTTGCCCTCGACCGGGCGGCTCGAGCATTTCGACCTTGGCGACTATGGGCGGATCGAGACGGGCGTGGAAGAGGGCGACCAAGTCAGTCCGCATTACGACCCGATGATTGCCAAGCTGGTCGCCCACGGCGAAACGCGCGATGACGCGATCGAAGGCTTGGCGCAGATCCTGGAAAATCTCGAGGTCTGGCCCGTACGGACCAACGCGGCGTTCCTGTCGCGCGCCGTCACGCATCCACAGTTCGTGGACGCCGATCTCGACACGGGCTTCATCGCCGAACATGAAGACAGTCTCATTCCCCAAGCTGCGCCCGACGAAACGGTTTGGAACGCAGCGGCGATGGTCGCCTTGGCCGAGGACGAGCCCGATCCTTTAGCCGGGTTCCGGTTGAACAGTGATGTCGCAGCACAAGTTGCACTGGGGCACAAAGGCGAGCGCAAAGTGATCGACCTTGCCGATGGTGCTGTGTTCGCCGCCGCATCGGGGTTTCGCGATAGCGAGCGCGTGGTGGTCTTCCATGGCGGGGAGGCCACCGAATTTTCGCGCGGCGTGCGCGGATCGGGCGGCGCAGCCGCGGGCGACGGCGCCATTCTCGCGCCAATGCCCGGAAAGGTCATCGATGTAGACGTTTCCGAAGGTCAAAAGGTTGCGGAAGGACAAAAGTTGCTGACGCTAGAAGCGATGAAAATGGAGCATTCGCTCACCGCGCCCTTCGATGGCGTGATCGCAGAACTAGCCGCCGCGCCCGGCCAGCAGGTCCAGGTCGAAGCGCTGCTGGCACGGGTCGAGAAGGCAGCCGAAGACGCCTAATTCTCGTTGATCTTGCTGCCTTTGATTACGGGATCGCGCTTGGCATAGCTGAAGGCGATCTTGTTGTAATAGAAGGCCACTTCCTCGGTCGGGCGGTCATCGGCGTCGCCGCTGGTCGCCATCGTCTTGGCGCAGCCTTCTACCCGCGCATCGGTCAGCAGCCATTCGCCATCGTCTGATCGGATGCGCACGGCGTCATGTATCTGGCCCGGCTTGCAATCGGAAAAGCGACCGGCAACCACCATTAGCGGTGTGCCCTTGGCGAGCGGACGGTGCATTTCGACTTTGGCCTTGCCGCTGTTGGATGCCTGGCTCAGCTGCGGGCTGGCGCGGTCTACTTGTCGGCTTGGCGCTCTCAGCCTGGGTTTGGCGTCTTGCGCGGCGCCGGGTCGCAGTCCTTCGAACCAGAATTCGCCGTCGGGCGATGCGGTGGGGAAGCTTACCGATTCAATCACGATCCAGTCCTCATGACCGGCATCGGTGGCTTCGCCCTCGATATCGCCGATCTTGAGAAAGACGGGGCCGGCAGCGGCGGCGCTCGTTAAGAAGCAGGCCGCGACTGCGCCGAGCAGTGCGTGTGCGTATGGATATGGCATGGCGGCTCTCCTTGGTAGCCGCCGCGCATCATACACCCTCCGGCCCGAGTCGGTCGAATCGCGGATCGCCCCCTACGATTTCTGCGCGGCTTGGCATTCCCTGCCGTCCCGCCTAAGTCGGGGGCGATTTCTCAAAGTAAAAAGGATGGACGGATGGACGTTAATGGCATGGCCGCAGTCGTGACCGGCGGCGCCTCGGGGCTTGGCGAAGCGACCGCGCGCAAACTCGCGTCGCAAGGCGCAAAGGTCGCGATCTTCGACCGCAATGCGGATGCAGGCGCGAAGGTCGCAGATGAGGTTGGCGGCGTGTTCTGCGAAGTCGACGTGACCAGCGATGACAGCGTAAAGGCCGGGTTCGCGAAAGCCCGTGAGGCGCACGGGCAGGAACGCATCCTTGTCAATTGCGCGGGCGTCGCCAACGCCGCCAAGACGGTCGGCACGAACAAGGAAACGGGTGAACGACTGCTCTACCCGATGATCCAGTTCGAACTGGCCATCAACATCAACCTCATCGGTTCGTTCCGCTGCATCGCGCATTCGGCGCAGGGCATGGTCGGGCTCGAGCCGCTCGAAGACGGCGAACGCGGCTGCATCATCAACACCGCAAGCGTCGCGGCGCAGGATGGGCAGATCGGGCAGGCAGCCTATTCGGCATCCAAAGGCGGCGTGCTGGCGATGGCGCTGCCGATCGCGCGCGACCTCATGAATGACGGCGTACGCGTCAACACGATCCTGCCGGGCGTCTTCAAGACGCCGATGGTCGCGATGATGCCCGAAAAAGTGCAGGACGCGCTGGGCGCGCAGGTACCGTTTCCCAAGCGCCTGGGTAAGGCCGAGGAATATGCCGATCTCGCCGCCTTCATCTGCGCGACGCCCTATCTCAATGCGGAGAGCATCCGCCTCGACGGCGGCATCCGCATGGCGCCGCGTTGATCGCCGACGAAAAATTGATGGATCAGCTGGGGGAGGCGGCGCGCGAAGCGGGCGCCGTCATCCTCGAGGTGGTGCGCAAGGGCTTCACCGCCGAAAAGAAAACCGACGCCTCGCCCGTGACCGATGCCGACCACGCGTCGGAAGCAGTACTGCTCGATGCGCTGCGACGGTTTGCACCCGACGTGCCGGTGGTCGCCGAAGAGCAGGTCGAGGCGGGAAATATCCCGGCGCACGACGACACCTTCTTCCTCGTCGACGCGCTCGATGGGACCAAGGCCTTTGTCGAGGGGCGCCCCGACTACACCGTTAACATCGGACTGATCGAGGGCGGCGTCCCAACGCTTGGCGTCATCTTCGCGCCGGCAACGGGCAAGCTGCATTTGGGGTACGCAGACGGCGGTGCTTTGGTCGAGATCGAAGGCGAGCGCCGTGCGATCGCGACCCGCGAGCGTGGGCGCCCGCTGGTGGCCCTGACCTCGCGTTCGCACTTCACGCAAGGGGCGATCGATTATCTTGAACGCGCCTTTCCCGGCGAGCCGGTCGAACGCGAGGAATATGGGTCGAGCCTGAAGTTCACCATCCTTGCCGAAGGGCGGGCCGATATCTATCCGCGCGTCGGCCCGACCAGCGAGTGGGACACCGCTGCGGGTCATGCCATATTGCTGGCGGCGGGCGGGCAATGCGACGGCATGGACGGCACGCCGCTGCAGTATGGCAAGAAGGCCTATCTCAATCCCGGCTTTTGCGCGACGGGCGGTTGGCAGGCCCCCGCGATCGAAGCCTAATCGATCCGGTTGCCGCGCCATGTGGCGAGGCCCGCTTGCGTCACCGGTCGGCAATTCTCGCCGATCCCCAACGGGCGAGCGCATCGAATACGTGTAATCTCTTTCTTGGCTGCCGCGATGTCCCGGCGCAGCGCGTTGGCTTCTTGGCTATCAGCAGCGCATACCCGCAGCGCGCTCGCAAGCTCGTCACAACGATCAAGCGCCGCTTCAAGCTCGCTGAGCCACTTTGTGCGGGCGACGGCACGGTGCGTGGTGGGGGCAGGGTCGTCCATGGCGCGTGCGTATGCGCGGAGCCGTAAGCGGGCGGCTACTTAAATGTCCGTTTCGGTGACGAGAGTGGTTGTGTTCGCTCCGTTACGGACTAATCATGGCGCTGCTCGGACAACGGCAGCGCGCGGCGTTGAGCGCCTGCCCACCCGTGGAGAAGTGATGGCCGGGCCCGATTATTCGCGTGAGCACGACGTAAGAATCCTCTTGATCAGCGACGAAGACAGGAAGGGCCGCGAGGCCTATATCTTCTTGAAGGGTGAGGGAGTCGCTGTCTCCAAGCCACAGCGGATCGAAACGGCAATGCTCGACAAGCCGGGCGACTCGGTGTGGATCGAACTGTCACACGATGATGCCAAGATCGAAACTTGGCTGTCGGGGTTGCAAAACGCGCTTTCGGGCGTCCCGGCGACGATCGTCGTTCCTTATGCGATGTTAGACATGATTACAGCGCGGCTCGATGGCGCCGAAGTTGAAATCCTGGTGGACCCTGAAATCGATGAAAAGATAACCGCGCTGGCGTTGATGAAGGCGCGTTGCAGGGCGTTGCTCTCGGGCGCGCGCGAGGCCAATGAGGCAGGGGTGGGTGCCGATCTGGAGCGGCTGTCGCAGGAAGTGGCGTGGATCGCGTCATCGCTGGCGATCCTCACGCAGCGAAGCGGACCGTCGGTGAGATCGGACACCCGCGAAGCGCCCGGGCCCGTCGATGCCGATCAGGTCCGCCGTGAGATCCAGGCGCGTCGCCGGCGCTACGACCATTTCGATCATACCTTATTCTCCGATCCGGCTTGGGACATGTTGCTCGAACTGACCGAGGCCGATTTGAAGCGGCAAGAAGTGCCGGTGAGTGCGCTTTGCATGGCCGCCAACGTGCCGCCGACGACTGCCCTGCGCTGGATCCGAACGATGTGCGAGCGCGACATCTTCCGCAGGCGGCCCGATGCGCAAGACGGGCGACGCGTCTTCATTGAGCTGGAGCCCGATGCGCGCGCTGCCATGCACTGCTATTTCGCCTCCGCGCAGGCTTGAGGCTTGCGCGAGCCCCGCGATTGCGGCTAGGGAGCCGCTCGCAATACGGGCGGTTAGCTCAGTTGGTAGAGCATCTCGTTTACACCGAGAGGGTCGGCGGTTCGAGCCCGTCACCGCCCACCATGGCACCATGCGCACGCCGATCCGTTAAGGCTGCATGTGGTTAGCTGATCCCCAGAACATCCTTCGAGTGCTAGGCCCCGGGCTTGTTGCCTACGGGCTGCTCATCTTGTTCTTGCGCCTTGGCGGCAAACGTAGCCTGGCCAAGCTCAACGCCTTCGATTTCGTCGTAACGATCGCGATCGGCTCGATCCTTGCCAACGTGTTGACCGGGACGAGCCTCGCGCTCAGTCAGGCGCTGTTAGCAATGGGTTTGCTGATCATGCTGCAGACGGTGGTCAGTTGGTTGTCGTTTCGCTCGGATGCGTTTCAGGACCTCATTCGCGCCTGTCCGCGTATCCTGCTCAAGGACGGAGTCATCGATGAACAGGCCCTCAAGGAGGAGCGCGTAACACGCGGTGATCTCATGCAAGTGTTACGCGACGGCGGGTTCGGACGACTGGACGAGGTAGCTGCCGTGGTACTGGAAGCAAACGGCACGCTTAACACGATAGGCAAGCGCGAGGGTCGCGATGCGCTCGAAACACTGGAAGACGTCAAAGGCGCCTAAAGCTTGCGCACCAGCGTTTCCGCGACAGCAGCCCATTCCGGGTCCTTGACCACGCTTTGCCGCTGGCCAGCGCCCAGGGGCAGGATCAAAAGTTGCCCATCGCCCTGGTCGATCAGGCGGCCGAACAGGAAGCGCCCCGCGGGCCGGGGCACGAGAACGTCCCTGTTCAAGGCTTTGCCGTAATCCGCAGGCTCGATCTTGCGGCACCAGATTTCATCGCCGGCACGATAATCACCGATCCCGGTGGAGACGCTGATGGCGACCTGGTCGGATGACGCGGTAGGGGGCACGACGATGCCCGCGCGGCGCGGAGCCTTGACGCCGTTGGCACCGAGCACGGCAGCGATGCCAACATCCTCGCGATCTTCACTTTCCACCAGTGCGCTCGCTTCGACACCCAGGGCAGCCGCGATGCGGTTGATCCAGTCAACCGACAAGGTGCGCATTCCGGTCTCTAGTCGACCGATCGTCTGCGGCGTCGTGGGCGGGTCGCATGCCTTGGCGACATCGTCGAGCGTCATGCGCTTGGCTTTGCGGACTTCACGAATACGGCTAATCATTGAAGCCTCCTGTGAACCAAATCGGTTTTTTCTTCTGTCCTACAGTTAGCCGCGCATGGCAAGCCCTTTCTGCGAATCGAAGATCAGGCAGGAGAACAACATGACGGCACGCGCGAACCGGTGGCTGGAAGACGTGGCATTGCAGGGCGAGGTGGCTGGCGGTCGCCGCGACGCCAGCAAACGCAGCGTGACCGTGAACCGTCTCGAAAGCCCGCTCGGCTGGCTGCGCGCGCGCGGTCATGTGACTGAGCGGCAATATAGCGCCGGGGAAAAATTGCGCTGCGACTGGGAACGCGCCCAGCTCGGCAGCCGGATCACCATGCGCTGGGATGCAATGCCCGCTAGTCGCGATCGCTCGCGCAGTAGCGCTCCTGATCTTGGGGCTGGCGCGCTCGATGCCAAGCGGCGCTTTGAGGAGGCGCTGATCGAGGCAGGCCCCGGACTGGGGGACATATTGTGGCGCATCGCGTGCGCGGGCGAGGGCATGCGCGATGCGGAAACCGCGCTCGGATGGCCCGCGCGCTCGGGCAAGCTGGTCCTGACCCTAGCGCTCGATCGGGTTGCGGATTACTACCGGATCAAATGATCGGATCGAGGGAGCAGAAGCGATGATTGTCTATGGGTCAAGCATGAGCCCGTTCGTGCGCAAGGTCATCGCGGTGCTCACGGTCAAGCAGATCGACTTCAAGCTGAAAACCGTCGGCTTCCAGGACCCCGATCCCGATTTTCGTGCCGCGAGCCCGCTGGGCAAGATGCCGGCGATTGACGATGACGGCTTCAAGCTCGCCGATAGCAGCGCAATCTGTCACTATATCGAGGCTGCGCATCCCGATCCCGTGCTGATTCCGGGCGACGCAAAGGAGCGCGGGCGCGTAATCTGGTGGGACAAATATGCTGACACGGTGTTGATGCCGACTGGCGGCAAGATGTTCTTCAATCGCGTCGTCGCCCCGATTTTCATGAAGAAGCCCGGTAATGACGAAATGGCGGACAAGGCCGAAGCCGAAGAACTGCCCGTCATCCTCGACTATCTCGAAGGCGAGGTCCCCGATGCAGGGGCGTTCCTGGTCGGGGACACGCTCAGCCTCGCCGACATTTCGCTCGCCAGCCCCTTTGCCAATCTCAGTCATGCCGGCGTCACGATCGATGCGAAACGCTTTCCCAGAGTGAAGGCATGGACCGAATCGATGCTGGCGCATCCCTGCCTCGCCGGATCGGTAGCGCGTGAACGCGCCTTCTTCGAAAAGATCGGCGCGCCCCGCAGCTAGGTTATCGCCGCGCATTGGTTCGCCTTGCCCAATCAATCGACCAATGGCGGTCGCTTCGATGGTTCTTTGACGGTAATCGAACGCTTGGACCCATGGTCACGCGCTACCTCTTCTTGCATCCGGTCCTCCCCATTGGCCGGTCCGCAGAATGGAGAGAGCAATGATGAAAACGTTTCTGATCGCCGCCGCCACCGCAACGCTGGCTACCCCCGCTTTTGCCGAACCGGTCACCGTTTTTGGCTCGTCCGATGCGCCCCAGGCACGCGTGGTTTATGGCGACCTCAACCTGTCCGATGAAGCCGGCCTGGACACGCTCAAGCAGCGCATTCGCGGCGCCGCCAAGAATATGTGTCTGGTGCACTACCAGGCGACGCTGTCCGAGCGCGCAGCGCGCCAGCAATGCTATTCGACCGCGCGCGCCGATGGCTATGCGCAAGCCGATGCATTGCACGATCGCGCCGCCCAAGGTTTTGCGTATGCCGTGGATGCCGCGTTCGTGGTTGCCGCCAGCAACCGCTAGCGACCTGATCCAATAAGCGTGGGCGCAGGGGACCGTCAGGCTCCTTGTGCCCATCGCGCGCCCAGCGAAAAGCCATTCACCGCGAAAAGTTGACCGATTGCCGGAAGCTGGCGTCCGTTCATCGAAGTCCCCCTAGCCGCACGCCTGGCGACGCCTACGGTTGTAGTCAGGTGCTCGCGTCACGGCACGAAAAGGAGGGGAGTGATGGCTTCCGCGCCGGAAAATGCAGCGGATAGTTGCCGTTGGGAGCTGGGACTGACCGGCTGTTTTTCGATCACCGACATCCAGACCGGGCGCGACGTCACGCCGCAAAGCCGCAAGGCTTGTGCATTGCTGGCCTATCTGGCTGCACGGCAGGGGCAGAACGTGCCGCGCGACCGCCTCGCGGCGCTGTTGTGGCAGGACAGCGACGAAGCGCATGCCCGTGCCAGCTTGCGCCAGGCGCTGTGCGATGTGCGTAGCGCGACGGGGTGCGATGCCTCGCCCATCATTGCCGATCGCCATCATGCGCGGCTCGATGACGAGGCGGTGCGCATCTCGGGGTTGTGCGTCAGCGACTATGACGAAGGCGAGAGTGAACCGCTCGAGGATCTTGGCGGAATTTCAGAAAATTTCGATGACTGGCTGGCGCAGGAACGCGTCCGGCTGACAGAGGCGATGGTCGAAGGAGCCGCCGCGCATGTGCGCCAGCGGCTGGAATTCGGGCATGGCCCGCAGCTCATGCCGCTTATCCGCAAGCTGCAGCGGATCGATCCGCTCAACGAGGATTTCCTGCAATATGCGATGGTGGCCGAATATCAGTGCGGCCATGCCGCCGCGATCCGCAAACGGTATCGCGAGTTCGCTTCCAGAATACGCGAAGAACTGGGCGTTTCGCCGACCTTCGAAACCACCAAACTGGAATCAGAATTGATCGGGGCGCTTACGCGCGCCGTGCCGCCGCCTGCTAAGCCCTGGGCGGCCTAGACAGGCTTTCCGGGCGTGGGGCCGTCCTTGGGTTCGACGGGTGCAAGCGCCGTCATGCGATCATCGCGGCGCAGTGCGGGCGCCAGTTCGTTGGCGACCTGTTTGCGTTCCAGGGGCTTACGCTTCCTCACTTGCGGCGCGCTTCTTTCTTGAGCTCTTTCTTGAGACCCTGGTGCGGCTTGCCCTGACCTTCTTCCTGGTATTCGACGGGGTCGAACGTATCGACTTCCATCGCTTCGAGGCGCTCCATGACTTCGGGTTTGTCGTCCTTGTGCTTGCTCATCTTAAATCTCCTTATTCAGGGACTTAACGGGCAAAGCGGGGGCTGCGTTCCGCAAAGAAAAAGGCCGCCCGCTGGAGAGCGGACGGCCTGTTTTCAATCTGCGATGAAGCTAAGGTAGGCTTACTCTTCTTCGCCCGACTTCTTGGCGTCGTCGGCAGCTTCCGCTTCGGGCGCTTCCTCGGCGACGGCTTCTTCGCCGGTTTCGTCACCAGCGTCGGCGCCGGCTTCAACGACTTCGACGGGCTCGACCGCCGGGCCTTCGGCAGGCTCGACTTCGCCGTCTTCGTTGATGACCTGGCCGGGCTCGAGCGTCGGTGCTGCGTCTTCGGCGGCTTCCTTGATCGCTTCTTCTTCATCTTCCAGCATCTGCTGGATAATGTCGACGCCCTGCGCCTGCAGTTCGGCTTCTTCGGGCGAACGAGCCACATTGGCCTTCACCACGATCGTGACCTCGGGGTGCAGCACGATATTCACGTCGTGCATGCCGATGGTCTTGATCGGGCGGACCAGCTGGACCTGGCTGCGCTCGATGTCGAAGCCTTCTTCCTTCATGCTGGCGACCATGTCGCGGGTCGAAACCGAACCATAAAGCTGGCCGGTGTTCGAAGCCTGGCGAATGAGGACCAGCGTGGTGCCGTCCATCTTCTTGCCTTCGGCTTCGGCGCCCGAGCGCTTTTCGGCATTTTCCGCCTCGAGCTTTTCGCGGTTGGCTTCGAAAATGGCCTTGTTCGCGGCATTGGCGCGAAGGGCCTTCTTGTTGGGCAGCAGGAAGTTACGGGCATAGCCGTTCTTCACGGTGACGACGTCACCGATGGTGCCAAGCTTCTCGACGCGTTCAAGCAGGATCACATCCATGTCGAGTTCTCCTTACTTAACGATGTACGGCAGCAGGCCGATGTGGCGCGCGCGCTTGATCGCCTTGGCGAGTTCGCGCTGCTTCTTGGCCGACACTGCGGTGATGCGGGACGGGACGATCTTGCCGCGCTCGGAAATGAATCCCTGGAGCAGGCGGACGTCCTTGTAATCGATGACGGGCGCGTCGTTACCCGAGAACGGGCAGGACTTGCGGCGGCGGAAAAACGGACGGGCCATTAGTTACGCTCCTTCTTTCCGCGCTTTTCCTTGCGCATCATGGCCGAGGGGCCTTCTTCGTGCTCGTCGACCTTGATGGTCATGTAGCGCACGATGTCTTCGTTGACGCGGGTGAGGCGTTCCAGCTCTGCGATCGCCGCGGGCGGCGTGTCGAGGCGGAGCATCACGTAATGCGCCTTGCGGTTCTTCTGGATCTTGTAGGCCATCGACTTGAGGCCCCAGTTTTCGGTATCGACCACCTTACCGCCATTGTCGGCAATAATCTTGGTCGCTTCCTCGGTCATCGTGTCGACCTGCGCTTGCGCAAGGTCCTGACGCGCGAGGAAGATGTGCTCATAGAGCGCCATGCTTCTTCTCTCATTTTGGCCGATCGCTGACGCCGCACCATGCAAGCGCCCCTCCGGCTGTCGTCTCGTCATTCAATGCAACATGACGGGCGGAATCGCTTCCGTCCGGTGTTGCGAGGCGCCCATTGCCGGATTTGTCGCCCTATGGCAAGCCCTTGGGCATGGCGACGCGACTTCATGAAGAGCCTGATCCGCAGGCGGGACAGAGCCTTCCGGGTTGGGTCTATCATGACGCCGACTTCTTCGAAGCCGAGAAGACGGCCTTCCTGAGAGCCGCGCCGCAAGTGGTATGCCACGCCAGCGAGATCGCGAACGCGGGGGACTGGCGCAAGCTCGATTATCTGGACGAAAGCATCATCGTGATGCGCGGCGACGACGGGGCGGTGCGCGCCTTTCACAATATCTGCCGCCATCGCGGATCGCGGCTGGTCGACGAAAATGGCGGTTGTGCGCGATTGCTAACCTGCCCCTATCACGGCTGGAGCTACGGGCGTGACGGTGCGCTCAAGGGCGTGCCGAGCCGCGATGACTATGAAGGGCTTGACCAGGGCAAACTCGGGCTAAAGCCGGTGGATGTGGAAGAGTGGCAGGGCTTCTTCTTCGTGACGCTGGGAAAGGGCGCGCCCAGCGTGGCCGAGATGATGGCACCTTATGCCCATGAGATCGCGCCCTATCGCTTCAAAGAGCTGAAGCCCATCGGGCGACTGACGCTGAGGCCGCGCCGGCTCAACTGGAAGACGATCGCCGACAATTATTCGGACGGCTTGCATATCCCGGTAGGCCATCCCGGCCTCACGCGCTTGTTCGGCAAGAGCTATGCGATCGAGGCGGGCGCGCATGTCGACAAGATGGAGGGCGACCTGCGCGATACACCGTCGGCAAACCGGTCCGAGCGCGCCTACCAGCACCTGCTGCCCGATACGCCGCATTTGCCCCAAAGCCATCGCCGCAAATGGCTCTATTTCAAGCTATTTCCCAATGTCGCTTTTGACATCTACCCCGACCAGGTCGACTTCATGCAGTTCCTGCCGGTAAGCGCGACCAAAACGGTGATCCGCGAGATCAGCTATGCGCTGCCCGATGACCGGCGCGAAATGCGCGCGGCGCGTTATCTCAACTGGCGGATCAACCGGCAGGTCAATGCAGAGGACACGGTGCTGATCGAGCGCGTGCAGGCCGGCATGGAAAGCGACGCTTACGAGCCCGGTCCATTAGGGACGAGCGAAGTATGCTTGCGCAGTTTCGCTTCGAAGTTGCGGAAGTATTTGCCGCAGGCCGTGTTCGCCCGGCCGCCTGCCCCGTGAAATGAAAAAGGGGCCGGACGCGCTTGGCGCCCGACCCCTCTCTTCCGGGTCTGGGGGGAGACCTAGAACTTGATGCCAACACCCGCGGTCAGGCGCAGCGTGTCAAATTCGATCGTGTCGGCGCCGAGGCGCAGGAACGCCGCTTCGCCAAGACCGATGTCCGCACCGGCGCCCACGAGGAAGCCGCTGTCATTGTCGTCATTGCCGACACCGTCGATCACGCCAGCGATAAAGGCATCGCGATCGGCGCCGGACAGGTTGAGGTCGTCGGCGACGTCTTCGGCGATCGAACCGATGTCATATTCGATCCACTGGTAACCGCCGCGCACGTAGAGGCGCGTGTTTTCACCGACCTTGGTGCCGAAAATGCCGCTAACGCCATATTCGCTGTCGATGGCATCGGTGCCAAAGCGGAAGTCGCCTTCAGCGCCGGCAAACAGCTGCTCACCGACGGGGAAGGTCACGCCGGCAAAGCCTCCATAGGTCATGCCATCAATGTCGCTTTCGGCGTTGATGCCGATATCGTTGAAATCGATGGTTTCGATCTGGTGGTAGCCAACGGTCGCGCCGGCGTGGAAATCCGCTTGGCTGTCCTGCGCCATCGCGGGCGTGGCGAATGCAGTGGTGGCCGCGGCAGCGGCGAACAGAAACTTCTTCATTACTAAACTCCAATTCCTTTTTTCGGGGTGGTTTCGACCCCTGTGCTTTCCCCGTTGGACGCGCCATCTGGGGCGCGTCGCATCGATTGCAAGGGGGCGGGTGAGCCTTTTCTGACCGGGGCGTTATGCGCGGTTCAGGAAAAGCGACGAGACGCTCTTGCCAGTGCGCGCTTTGCTTCCTAGTCGAAGCCCAAACACAGGGAGGTTCGCATCGATGCGTGCATTTATTTTTCCGGGGCAGGGTAGCCAGAAAGTCGGCATGGGCGTGGAGTTGGCGGATGCCAGCGGCGCCGCGCGCGACGTCTTCGGCGAGGTCGATGAGGCGCTGGGCCAGCATCTTGCCAAGCTGATGGCCGAGGGGCCGGCGGACGAGTTGACGATGACGGCGAATGCACAGCCCGCCATCATGGCGCATTCGATCGCGGTATTGCGCACGCTGGGGATCGACCTTGATGGCAAGGCGGATTTCGTCGCGGGGCACAGTCTTGGCGAATATTCCGCGCTGTGCGCGGCAGGGACGTTCGGGTTGGCAGAAACGGCCAAGCTGCTGCGCATTCGCGGCGATGCCATGCAGGCCGCCGTGCCTGTCGGGGTCGGCGCGATGGCGGCGCTGCTTGGCGTCGATATCGCCAAGGCCGAAGAGATCGCAGCCGCCTGCGCCGAGGGCGAGGTGTGCGAAGTCGCCAATGACAATGACCCGGGTCAGGTGGTGGTGTCGGGCCATGCGAGCGCTATCGACCGCGTCGTCGAACGCGCCAAGGACATGGGCGCCAAGCGCGCGATCAAGCTGCCAGTATCGGCGCCCTTCCATTGTTCGCTGATGCAACCCGCCGCCGACCGCATGGCCGAAGCGCTAGGCGGGGCGAGCATGAGTGCTCCGAGCGTGCCGCTGGTCGCCAACGTGACCGCGTCGGCAGGCGCTGACGTCGATGCGATCCGCGACCAACTGGTCCGCCAGGTTACCGGCCGCGTGCGCTGGCGCGAGAGCGTCGCGTGGATGGCCGATCACGGCGTCACCCAGTTCGTCGAAGTCGGCGGCAAGGTGCTCGGCCCCATGGTGAAAAAGATTGCGCCCGATGCGGAGACGGTCAGTCTCGTGTCGATGGATGATATCGAAGCATTTGCGAAGGAAATCTGATGTTTTCACTCGAAGGTAAAACCGCGCTCGTCACGGGTGCATCGGGGGGGCTGGGCTCGGAGATTTCGAAGGCGCTTGCGGCGCAGGGCGCGCGTCTCGCGCTGTCGGGGTCGAACGAGGAGAAACTGAAGGCCTTTGCGGCCGAGCTTGGCGGCGATCATGTGACGCTAGTAGCCGACCTGTCTAACGCCGAGAGCGTCGACGGGCTCGTGCCGGCTGCGGTCGAGGCGCTCGGCAAGCTCGACATCCTCGTCAACAATGCGGGCATCACGCGCGACAACCTCGCGATGCGCATGAAGGACGAAGAGTGGGAGCAGGTCATCAAGGTGAACCTCGAAGCCGCGTTCCGGCTGATGCGCGCGGCGGTAAAGCCGATGATGCGCGCACGCGGCGGACGGATCATCAATATCAGCTCGGTCGTAGGCGAAACGGGCAATCCGGGGCAGATGAATTATGTCGCAGCCAAGGCCGGCCTCGTCGGCATGGGCAAGGCGCTGGCGCAGGAAGTCGCGAGCCGCGGGATCACCGTCAACGCGGTGGCGCCGGGCTTCATGGAAAGCGCCATGACCGACGCGCTCGACGACAAGCAGCGCGACACGATCCTGGCGCGTATCCCGATGGGCAAAATGGGCACCGGCGGCGATATAGGCGCTGCGGTGGCCTATCTCGCCAGTGACGAAGCCAGCTACATCACGGGGCAGACGCTCCATGTGAATGGCGGGATGGCGATGCCTTAAGGCGCCTGATCGCGACCCATAACGTCAGCATCAGTGATATCGGGCCGAGCGGGATCAGCGCGGCAAGCGCTACGACGCGCGCGAAGAACGGCGCGGCCCAGCTCCACGCGATGAGCGTGCGATCCCACGGCAGGTAGCCGTGCGCTTCGGCATCGCGCCACAGGAAGAAGGTCGCGACCAGCAGCAGGACGAGATCGTAGTCGAGCAGGTATGGCGTGGCGAGCAAGGCCGCTGTCGCAGCGGCAGCCTTGGTGAGATCGGGGCGGTTCTTGGTCGCAAGCCACAAGGTCGTGCCAATGGCGATGAGCGTCACCACGGCCTGCGCAGCATAAGCGAGCGGTACGCTGCCGCCCCACATCCGCACCCAGGCGAAGGCGCTCATGATCTTGAAGAAGCCGGTGCGGCCTTCTTCGAGGATGACCGTCCGGGTGAGATCGAGGCTGTCGATGAACGCCTGCCAGACCGGCCAGCCCCAGATCATCAGCGTGATTGCAATTAGGCCGAGGCTGGAGATCGCGGCACCCGCAATGGTGCGCCATGCCTTCATCACAAGCAGCAACAGCGGCAGGAGCAGCGCGAAGTGCGGCTTGTACACGAGCGCGCCGATCAGCAGGCCCGCTACCCACGGCCGTTTCTCAAGCAAGAGCATGGCGCCGCCGAACAGCGCTGCGGTGAGGAAGCCGTTATGGCCATGACCGATGCAGATGAAGATGACCGGCGCACCAATGACCCAAAGCCACCAGTCCTTCCGGTCGATGGCGGCGCGCGCGAGCAGGGCAAATGCGCCGAGCGTTACGGCCTGCCAGACGATCAATGCCGCCCAGTAAGGCAACAGCGCCAGCGGCGCGGCGATGAGCAGGAAGGGCGGGGGATAGTGCCAGCCGTAAAGATCGACACTGGTCGATCCGTGAAGCGCTTGCTGCACGAGGCCATGCGCGGTCCAGTTCCACACATCGGGGGCATTGCCCGCCCACACCATCTGACCGGCGGCATAGACTTGGCTGAAATCGGCGCCGACGGGGCGGCCAAAGCGGTCGATCGTGCCGTCGGCGGTGCCCCACAAAAGCGCCAGCCAAAGCACGCCCAGCGCCAGCATGATCGTAGCGATCCGCCGCGTTCGCTCGACCTCGAGCCAATTACCCGAACGTAACGATCTCAGCATTGCGGCTGATTTCCAAGAGTTTTGGCTGAACCTTGTTGTTGAAAAATGCGCACCTATATCGCTCCCCAGAGACAAACAATGCACGTTCCCAAGGGACGGCTCAACAGGGCTCGAGAGAGGGATAATATTTTATGAGCAAGGTTATCGGTATCGACCTTGGCACGACCAACAGCTGTGTCGCTGTCATGGAAGGCGGCAAGCCCAAGGTCATTGAAAATTCCGAAGGCGGTCGCACGACGCCGTCGATCGTGGCTTTCACCAAGGATGGTGAGCGCCTCGTCGGTCAGCCGGCCAAGCGCCAGGCAGTCACCAACCCCGACAATACCGTCTTCGCTGTGAAGCGCCTGATTGGCCGCCGCTTCGATGATCCCGTGACCAAGAAGGACACCGAGCTGGTGCCCTACGAAATCGTCAAGGGGCCCAACGGCGATGCTTGGGTGAAGGCCGGCGACAAGGAATATAGCCCGTCGCAGATCAGCGCCTTTATCCTGCAGAAAATGAAGGAAACCGCCGAAGCCTATCTGGGCGAAACGGTTACGCAGGCCGTGATCACCGTCCCGGCCTACTTCAACGATGCTCAGCGCCAGGCGACCAAGGATGCCGGCAAGATCGCCGGCCTTGAAGTGCTGCGCATTATCAACGAGCCGACCGCAGCAGCGCTCGGCTATGGGATCGACAAGGAAGAAGGCAACAAGACGATTGCCGTTTATGACCTTGGCGGCGGCACCTTCGATATCTCCATCCTCGAACTGGGCGATGGCGTATTCGAGGTGAAGTCGACCAACGGCGACACTTTCCTTGGTGGTGAAGACTTCGACGTCGCAATCGTCGAATATCTCGCCGATGCCTTCGAGAAGAAGGAAAATATCGACCTTCGCAAGGATCGCCTCGCGCTCCAGCGCCTCAAGGAAGCGGCTGAAAAGGCCAAGATCGAGCTGTCGTCGACGCAGACGACCGAGGTCAACCAGCCCTTCATCACCGCGCGCATGGAGGGTGGCTCGTCCACCCCGCTCCACCTCGTGGAGACGATCAGCCGCGCCGATCTCGAAAAGCTGGTGGGCGATCTCATCAAGCGCACGCTCGACCCGTGCAAGAAGGCGATCAAGGACGCCGGCATCGATGCCAAGGATATCGATGAAGTCGTCCTCGTCGGCGGCATGACGCGCATGCCCAAGGTGCGCGAGACGGTCGAGGAATTCTTCGGCCAGAAGCCGCACACCGGCGTGAACCCCGACGAAGTCGTCGCGCTCGGCGCGGCGATCCAGGCAGGCGTACTGCAGGGCGACGTCAAGGACGTGCTCCTGCTCGACGTAACGCCGCTGTCGCTGGGTATCGAGACGCTGGGCGGCGTCTTTACCCGCATGATCGATCGCAACACGACGATCCCGACCAAGAAGTCGCAGACTTTTTCGACCGCCGAGGACAATCAGAACGCGGTGACGATCCGCGTCTTCCAGGGCGAGCGCGAAATGGCGTCGGACAACAAGATGCTCGGTCAGTTCGACCTTGTCGGCATCCCGGCCGCGCCGCGCGGCGTGCCGCAGATCGAAGTCACTTTCGACATCGACGCCAACGGCATCGTCAACGTGTCGGCCAAGGACAAGGGTACAGGCAAGGAACAGCAGATCCGCATCCAGGCCTCTGGCGGTCTTTCGGACGACGATATCGAGAACATGGTCAAGGAAGCCGAACAGTTCGCCGACGAGGACAAGAAGCGCAAGGAAGGCGCCGAGGCGAAGAACAACGCCGAAAGCGCGGTCCACTCGATCGAAAAGCAGCTCGAGGAGCATGGCGACAAGCTGTCCGATAGTGACAAGAGCGAGATCGAAACGGCGCTTCAGGAAACCAAGGACGCCATCGAAGGTGGTGATCCGGAGACCATGAAGACCATGACCGATGCGCTGGCGCAGGCCAGCATGAAGCTCGGTCAGGCCATCTACGAAAGCCAGCAGGCCGAAGCCGCGAGCGACGCGGGTGACGCCGATGCCGGCGATGGCAAGCCTGAGGAAGAAGAAGTTGTCGACGCGGAATTTTCCGAGGTCGACGACGACGAAAACGAAAAGGCTAGCTAAGCATGACGGCGCCGATTGCTTTTGAGTGGTCGGCGCCGCTTTGCGACCGGGGCGGGTTCAAGTGACGACTACCGATTATTATGAAACGCTGGGCGTGGAGCGCAATGCAGACGCCGCCACGATTAAACGCGCCTACCGCAAGCTGGCGATGGAATATCACCCTGACCGCAAGGGCGGGTGCAAGAATTCCGAAGCCAAATTCAAGGCCGTCAACGAGGCGTATGACTGCCTGAAGGACGACCAGAAGCGCGCAGCCTATGACCGCTTCGGCCATGAGGCATTCACCAATGGTGGCGCCGGCGGCGGGCAGGGTCCGTTCGGTGGCGGCAGCCAGGACTTTTCCGATATCTTCTCGTCGATCTTCGGCGATTTCATGGATCAGCAGCGCGCTGGCGGCGGGCGCGGCCGCGCCGCCAATGTCGGGCGCGGCTCCGATCTTCGCTACGATCTCGACTTGACCCTGGAAGAAGCGTTCGCCGGCGCTGAAAAGACCATCACGATCGATGCGCTGGCGCCATGCGAGCCGTGCGGCGGTAACGGATCTCGAGGATCCTCCCGGCCCGAAGTCTGCCACGCTTGCGGCGGCGCAGGACGAGTGCGCGCGCAACAGGGCTTTTTCGTGGTGGAGCGCGGCTGCGCGGTGTGCATGGGTTCGGGCCAGACGATCGCGGACCCTTGCCCCAAGTGCGACGGCGAAGGACGTTCGCTCAAGAAGCGCAAGCTGACCGTTACCGTGCCCAAGGGCGTTGACGAGGGCACCCGCATTCGCGTTGCCGGTGAGGGTGAGGCCGGGGTGCGCGGGTCGCCAGCGGGCGACCTTTATCTGTTCGTGCACATGAAACGGCATCCGATCTTCGCACGCGAAGGCACCACGCTGGTTGCCGATTGCCCGGTCAGCTTTACCACTGCCGCCTTGGGCGGCGAGATCGAGGTTCCAGGCGTGGACGGCGAGAAAATCGCCTTCAAGATCCCCGCCGGCACGCAGTCGGGCGAAGCGCTGCGCAAGCGCGGCGCGGGCATGAGCGTGCTGCAAGGCAAGGGCCGCGGCGACATGGTCGCGCGCATCATCGTCGAAACACCCACCAAGATGAACAAGAAGCAGAAGGAATTGCTGGCCAAGTTCCGCGAGACGGAGACGGGCGACGAATGCCCGCAGAGCCAGGGCTTCTTCACGCGGATCAAGACCCTGTTCGAGGGGAACAACGAGTAGAGCCGCCTCGTTACGCCTCCAACACCAACCGGGGAGGCCTTTCCATGATCCGTCATCTTCTTGCCGCGACCGCTCTTGTCACTTTCGCCGTTCCGACCGCGGCCAATCAGGATCGTTTTGCCAACGTCGAAATCGAAACGCAGGAGATCGCACCCGGCGTCGCCGTGCTGTTCGGTGCCGGGGGCAATATCGGGGTCAGTCATGGCGAAGATGGCACCATCCTGGTCGACGACCAGTTTGCGCCGCTTACCGACAAGATCGTCGCCGCTGCCATGGCGCTCGACGACAAGCCGATCCGCTTCGTCTTCAACACGCATTATCACGGCGACCACACCGGCGGTAACGAAAATCTGGGTGACCGCGGCACGCTGATCATGGCGCATGACAATGTGCGCGCGCGCCTTGCTGCGGCGCTGGAAGAAGGCGACAGCGACGGCGGCCTGCCCGTTATCACCTTTTCCGATGGCGTGACCTTCCACTGGAACGGCGACGAGATCCACGTCATGCACGTGCATCATGCGCATACCGACGGCGACAGCATCGTTCACTGGCGCGGCGCCAACGTGTTTCACATGGGCGATACGTTTTTCAACAAGGTGACGTGGCCCTACATCGACCTTGGTGCCGGCGGCTCGATCGAAGGCGTCATCGCTACGGCCAAGCGTGTGCTCGACCATAGCGATGCCGATACCAGGATCATTCCCGGTCACGGCCCGCTCGCCACGAAGGCGGACCTGCAGGCCTATCATGACATGCTGATCGCCATCCGCGATGGCGTGAAAGCCGGTATCGACGCCGGGAAAAGTCTAGAGCAGGTGCAAGCGCGCGGGCTGACGGAACGCTACGATACGCAGGAGGGCTTCATTACCGGCGCGAAGTTCGTCGAAGCGGTGTACAAGAGTCTGACGGGCGAGACCGAATACTCGCCGCGCTAGGCCTTGCTATTTCCTTCCTTCCAGGCGCTCAAACGGCGCGAGACCGTGGCGATCGTGTAAGGCTTTTGCAGGACGAGACGGCTGGCATGCTGTTTGGGCAACTTTGCCTGCTCGCCATACCCCGTTGCGAAAACAAACGGGATATCCTTCGCCAGCAGGATGTCGGCAATGCTGAAGCTGTCGCGGTCACCAAGATTGATGTCCAGCACTGCGAAATCTGGCTTCACTTCGTCGATTGCCGCCAGCGCGTTTTCGACCGTCGCTTCGGTGACGACTTCGCTTGCGCCCAACCGCACCAGGATATCCTCGGCATCGAGCGCGATGATGAGGCTGTCTTCGACCAGCAGCACGCGCTCGCCCTTGAGCAGCGACGAGTTGATTTCGACCTTGTTGACCGGCACGCCGTCGGCTGCAGTCGAGGGCGAGGGCGGAGCCTGGCTTTCCATCGGCTTTGGCCCGTTGTGAAGATGGCGGGCCGGGATCGTAAAGACGGCTTTCAGGCCATCCGGGGCAAAATTGGTCTCGGCTGTCCCGCCCAGGTCATAGGGCACGCTATGTTCGATGATGGTAGAGCCGAAGCCCTTGCGCATCGGTTTCTGGACAGCGGGACCGCCATGTTCTTCCCATTCGATCGTGAGCGTGCCTTCATTGTCGCGCGACCAGTTGATCGTGACTTCACCGTTGGCCGACAGGCTGCCATATTTGGCGGAGTTGGTGACCAGTTCGTGCATCACTAGCGCCATCGTCGAATAGGCTTGCGGATTGAGCAACACCGTCTTGCCCTTGAGATGGACGCGGTCTGCCTGTTCGACGAGAAACGCTGCGACCTCGGCCTCGATGAGTTGCTGGAACGGCGCGGGGCCCCAGTGATCATCGGTAATCTGATTGTGCGCCCGCGCCAGTGCGTGGACGCGCCCGTCGACCAGCTTCACGAACTCCTCGATCGGCATGTCGGCCTTGGGCTTCGACTGACGGATAAGACCGCGGATCAATGACAGGATATTGCGAACCCGGTGGTTGAGCTCGGCGATCAGCAGTTCCTGCCGATCGGCCGCGGCTTTCTGTTCCAGCGTCGCTTCGTCCGCAAGGCGCAGCACGACTTCGAGCAGGGTCGAGCGGATATGCTGCGCGGCGCGCAATTCGCTTTCGTTGAAAGGACGCGAACGGCCCTGCACGAGCTCTTTCCACTCGTCGAAGCTTTGGCGCGGATGCAGCCGGATGCCGTTGGGACCATAGCTCGCAGGCTTTTGCGGATTACCTGCCCAGCGCACGGACTTCACCCGTTCTTCGCGAAACAGCACGACATAATCGCGCGGGGTGCGGCTGATCGGGATCGACAACATCCCGGCGGCGGTCCCGGCATGCTCCTCGGCTGCAGGCAGCAAATCGCTGATGCGATCGGTTGCGTATACCTTGCCGCCCTGATTGGCGTTGAGCGCGCGCACGAGGCGGGAGAATTGCTCGGTACTTGGGGTCTGTCCGGCGAACGCATAGCTCCCGTTGATCCAGATGCCGACCCCGTCACACGCGATCGCGCGGCCGATCACATCGGAAAGCCAAGCGGGGTCGCGCAGCAGGCTATCGTTCGACGCGACCGCTCCAAGCAATTGATCGGACACCTTGCGCGCAAGGCGTTCATATTCGACCAGTTCCTTACGTTCACGGGTTTCGACCTGCATCGAAAACATCTGCGCGAACAATTCGGCAACCGACCGGCGCTCGAAGCTGGGGCTACGAGGGCTGTAGTGGTGACAAGCAATCAATCCCCACAGCTCGCCCTCGACGATAATCGAAATCGACATCGAAGCTTGCACGCCCATGTTGCGCAAATATTCGATATGAATCGGGGAAACCGAGCGCAGAACCGAAAGCGAGAGATCGAGGGGTTCACCCTCCGCATTCTTTGCGGGATGGATGGGTACAGGTTCAGCATCGATATCGGTGATCACGCGAAGCAGGCTGCGCTTGTACAGTTCGCGCGCCTGTTTGGGGATATCCGTGGCGGGATAGTGCAATCCGAGGAAGGTACCGATGCCCCCCTTGGCAGCCTCGCCGATCACCTCTCCCGAACCATCTTCATCGAAGCGGTAAACCATGACCCGGTCAAAGCCGGTCAGCGCTCGAACCTGGCGCGCGCCTTCGCGGAAGAACGCCTCCATATCGTCAGCTAGGTCGAGACGATTGATCATCGAACGCACGGTGCCGGTGGCATCGCTATGCTCGCGAGTTTCCGTCTCCTGCCCCTCAATGATAATCACCCCATCGACCATATGGATGGCGACATCGAAGCGGCGTTCGTCGTGGTGCGACAGCTCGATACCAAAGGCACGCTCGAGCGCGTCGTCACCGCGCAGCAGGGCAAGGCGGTTGCGCAACGTGTGGATCGCTTCGCTCGTCAACAAATCCGATGCCGGTGTGCCGATCAAATCGTCGCACGAGACCGGGAAAAATTCGCTGATATTCTTGGAGCAGCGCATGACCATCCAGTCGGTCGACAGCGCAAGGAGAAAGCCGATCGGCTGGATCGCGCCGAGCAGATGGATGGGTTCGCGATCACAGTTGGTAAGATCGACTTCCCCAAAACTTTCCGCCTTGTTCATACGCTAACTTTCCTCGGCAATTCGTCGGCGGCACGTTCGAATACTCCGAACGTGTCGATTGCAGCACGTTGCGCCTGCGCCCCTTCCAAAGTCGTCGGCAACACTCGTTCGATGAATGTAACGAAGTTCTTCCAACCAAGTCCACCCGAAGCATCCAAGAAAGCGGTCGGAAAGCGGGAGTCCACGCTCCGCCGGATAAGCTTGGCACCGAGGCGCGACCCCTCCAGCACGTAAGCGCCGCCAATGACGGCAGCCGCGCTGTCGAAGGAAGGCGCCGGCTGGAGCGACGGCAATGGCACCCCGAGCGCCCTTAGATCCGCGATCAACGCATCGCTCCGGCAATGGTCTTGCCAATCGGGAATGACGTCGTTGGCGCCCGCTTTGCTCAGCGCCTGTTCCACGGGGACAAAGGCGGCCGCATGTGCTTGCAGGAAGCGCACATAATGGTCGCGGCGTGACAGGTCATACGAAGAGAAAATCGCATCGAGCCTATCGTGGGCGTCGCGCGTCGCCAGTTTGAGGGCCGTGTGGGCGCTCACCCGAAAACCCGGTCGAAAATGTCGTCGATGCGCTTCATGTGATAATCGAGATCGAAACTTTCCTCGAGCTTTTCAGGAGCGATCTTGGCGGTGACTTCGGGATCGGCCTTGAGCAGGTCGAGAAGCTGCTTTTCGCCATCCGATTCCCACACCTGCATCGCATTGCGCTGGACGATGGCATAGGCGTCTTCGCGGCTGAGACCGGCCTGGGTGAGCGCCAGCAACACCCGCTGCGAATGGATCAGCCCGCCCATGCGGTCCATGTTCTTCTGCATGCGTTCGGGGTAAACGAGCAGCTTGTCCATGACGCCGGTCAGACGCGCGAGCGCGAAATCGAGCGTGATCGTGGCATCGGGGCCGATGAAGCGTTCGACCGAAGAGTGCGAGATATCGCGTTCGTGCCAAAGCGCCACGTTTTCCATCGCCGGAACGACCGCAGAGCGCACCATGCGGGCAAGACCAGTGAGGTTCTCGGTCAGGATCGGATTGCGCTTGTGCGGCATCGCCGACGAGCCTTTCTGGCCCTTCGAGAAAAACTCTTCGGCTTCGAGGACTTCGGTGCGCTGAAGATGACGTACTTCGACCGCGAGACGTTCGATCGACGATGCGATGACACCCAACACGGCAAAGAACATCGCATGACGGTCGCGCGGAATGACCTGCGTGGAGGTCGGTTCGGGCGACAGTCCCATCTGCTTGGCGACATAGGCTTCGACGCGCGGATCGATATTGGCGAAGGTGCCGACAGCGCCCGAGATCGCAGCAGTGGCGATTTCGCTGCGGGCAGCCTTGAGGCGCGCCAGGTTCCGGTCGAACTCGGCATAAGCCTGCGCCATCTTGAGGCCGAAGGTGACGGGTTCGGCATGGATGCCGTGGCTGCGACCGATCGTGGCAGTATATTTATGCTCCTCGGCGCGGCGCTTGAGCACGTCGAGCAGCTTCTCAAGGTCGGCGATCAGAATATCGCTCGCCTGCGTCATCTGCACCGCCAGGCTGGTATCGAGCACGTCCGAGCTCGTCATACCCTGATGGAGCCAACGGCGTTCGTCGCCGAGCTTGTCGCCCGCCCAGGTGAGGAAAGCGATCACGTCATGCTTGGTGACCTTTTCGATCTCGTCGATCGCAGCCACGTCGATGGGATCGATCGCATCCAGCTTGGCACCGATCTTGTCGGCGTCCTCTTTCGGGATCATGCCGATTTCGCCCATGGCGACGGCGGCATGGACTTCGATCTGCCACCAGATGCGGAAGCGGTTTTCGGCTTCCCAGATGGCGCTCATTTCGGGGCGGGCATAGCGGGTGATCATGGGCCAGCCGACTAGCCGCGTTTGCCGTCTACAACAAGCCCTCGGCGCGCAGGCTCTTCTGCCCCTTGCTGCCGCCGACGATATGGTCGTGCAGGCTGATTTTCATGTGGCGCGCCGCTTCGGCAAGGTCGCGCGTGATCCGGATGTCGGCAGGGCTGGGGGTCGGATCGCCAGAGGGGTGATTGTGGACGAGGATGATCGCGGCCGCGCCGTGCGATAAGGCGCGTGCGATGATCTCCCGCACATGGACCGCGCTCTCGTCGATGCTGCCGGTCCACATTTCCTCGTTGGCGAGAAGGTGGTTCTTGGCGTCGAGAAACAGGACGCGCACCGCCTCGGTCTTGCGCGGCGCCATGGTCGCCCGAAGATAGTCGGTCAGCGCATCGTAATTATTGAGCAGCGGGAGATCCTCGATCCGCGTTTCGAGTAAACGCCTTGCCGTCAGCCGCGCGATATTGAGCGCGCCGATCTGAGCATCGGAAACCCCGTCTCGACGCAGGGTTTCCGGGTCGACCGCCAATAGCCTGCCGAAACCGCAATATTGCTTCAGTAATTTCTTGGCGATCGGTTTGGTGTCGCGCCGACGCAAATGCAGCCTAAGCAAATATTCGATGAGTTCATGATCGAGCAGCGATTCATCGGCGGCATAAATCCGCTCGCGCAGACGCGACCGATGACCTTCGAGGTCGCGCTTATCGGAATCCGCCATACTTCCCCCGGGAACATGGGGTGGGCCGAGCGATTTGGTGCATAGCGGAGTGATGCGCCTCCGGTCTAGGAGTGAGTGGTGACGAGTGAAGAACAGGCTGTAGCACCGCCGCGACGGCGAGGGCGCAAGCGTCGCATTGCGGGGCGCTCGCTATTGTTCATGTTGGTCGTTGCCGTCTTCATTCTTGCAGGGGCGTGGTGGCAGCGCGAACGGCTGGTCGACGACATGCTGCGCGATCAGCTGGCCGAACTCGGCGTCGACGGCGACTATACGATCGAACGCGTCGGGCTGCGGACCCAGCGTTTTCGCAACCTGGTGCTGGGGCCCGAGGACGATCCCGATCTTACCGCCCGATTCGTCGAACTGGAAACGCGCATCTCGCTGTTGGGGAAGGTGCAAGTCTATCGCGTGGTGGCGAGAGGCGTGCGCCTCAAGGGCGTCATCGCCGAAGACGGAAGCTACACATTCGGCGCACTCGATCCGCTGCTGCCGGAGCCTAGCGATGAAGCGTTTACGCTACCCACGATCTCGGTCGATCTTGCGGACACCGCTATCTCCCTCGTGACGCCCTACGGGCCGCTCGGCATCGGGATCGAAGGCAGCGGGAACCTGACGGGCGGATTTGCTGGGAAAATGGCATTCGCCTCGCGTCAGCTGGCCTTTGGGGCATGCACGATCGATGCGATGGGCGGCACGCTCGATATCGCAATCACGGCGCGGCGGATCGGCGTAGATGGCCCGCTCGATGCCGATGCGCTGGTATGCGGGGATGTGCTGGCTGCGCAGGCGCCCAAACTGGTGTTCGGGCTGGAGATGGCCGAAAGTTTCGATCGCTTTTTCGATAGCGAGCTACGCCTCGAGGCGGCGGGGATCGACGCAGGGCAGAACCTCGTGGCCGAGCGCAGCGCCTTGCGGCTGGACGGGGCTGGGCCGCTCGATCGCATCGTCGGTGACTATCGCTTCACTGCGCGCCAGGGCGATGGCGCCGGCCTCGACGCGGGGACGCTATCAAGCGATGGCGATTTTCGCCTCGATCTCAAGGCGCCCGCGGCACTGGTCGAAGGATCGCTCTTCGCGCGCGATGCCCAACTCAGTGGCGCCCGGCTGGCCGGATTGGTCGACGCGCTCGATTCGCTCGGATCGACACCGCTGGAGCCGGTCGCCGATCGCCTCGCAGACGCACTCAGGCGCAACGCGCGGCGTTTTGATGCGCAGGTTGACGCGCGGCTGGCGTGGGAAGACGGCGCACCTGTCGACCTGCGCCTTCGTGGGCTGCGCGGCAGCTCGGCGGCAGGCGGCCGGCTGACAAGCACCGGACAGGCGCGGCTGGCGGACGGAGCCTGGAGGATCGATGGGCGGATTTCGCTAGACGGTGGAGGACTGCCGACAACGCAGCTCGCGCTGCGCGACGCGCCGGGCGAACCCTTGTCGGGCGTGATCAATATCGCGCCGTACCGCGCCGGTTCGGCGTCAGTGGCCCTATCCCAGCTGGGCTTTCGCAGTGTCGGCGATGGCTACGCCTTCAATGGCGATGTTCGCATCAGCGGGCCATTCAAGGGAGGCCGGGTCGATGGGTTGGCCGTGCCCCTCGAAGGGCGACTTGTCGGGGGCCGCCTGTCGCTCGGGCAAGGCTGCGTTCCGGTACGGTTCGAACGGCTGGTGCTTAACAGCCTAAACTTGGCGCGCACGGCTTTTCGCCTCTGCGGGCAACGCGGCGCGCTGCTCACTGCGGGACCCGATGGGACGCGTTATGCGGTGACGACCACAGGCGTCGCGCTCAACGGGACGCTGGGCGGCAATCCGTTCGCGCTCACCGCCAGCGATGCGATGCTGGCGAGCGAGCAGTTCACGTTGAACAACGTCGACGCCACGCTGGGGAGCCCGCTCAATCCGGTCTCGATCCAGGCGGAAAGGCTAGCTGGCGATTTCGCTGCTGCCGGCATGAACGGATCCTTCGCGGGCGCGCAGGCGACGATCGGCGAGGTGCCGCTGCTGATTTCCGACGCCAACGGCACGTGGCAGGAGCGCGCGGGTATCGTCACGCTGGCAGGCAGCATCACGGTAAGCGACCGTGTCGAACCGGTCCGTTTCTATCCGCTGGTTAGCGACAACGCGCGGCTCGTCATCGGCGACGGGCGGATCGACGCCGCGGCGACCCTGCGGCACCCATATAGCGGCATCTCGATTGCCGATGTGACGGTCGCGCAGGACCTAGAGACTGGCCTTGGCGGCGCCGATATCCTCGTCGAAGGCATAAATTTCGGCGAGGCGCTGCAGCCCGAAGAGATCACGCCGCTGACCGAAGGCGTGGTAGCGCTGGTCATCGGGCGCTTCGAAGGCGTCGGGCGCATCGACTGGGGAGGCGGGGCGGAGGTGCGCTCGACCGGTACCTTCCGCGTCATCGATACCGATCTTGCGGCGGCGTTTGGTCCGGTCGAAGGGCTCGACAGCACGATCAACTTCACGAACCTGCTCGCATTGCAGACCGCGCCTGCGCAGATCGCGACGGTCGACCTCATCAATCCGGGTATCCCGGTCGAAAACGGCGTCATCACCTACCAGCTGCTCGGCAACAAGCTGGTCAAGATCGACGAGGGGCGCTGGCCGTTCATGGGCGGGACGCTGACGCTCGACACCACCGTGCTCAACTTTGAAAGCGGGCAGCCCAAGCGCCTGACCTTCGTGGTCGACGGGTTCGATGCGGCGATTTTTGCCGATACGCTCGAGCTCACCGCGGTCTCGATGAGCGGGATATTCGACGGGGTGCTACCGACGATCTTCGATATCCAGGGCGGCCGCGTCGTCGGCGGTCGGCTCGATGCGCGTCCCGGCGGCGGAATCCTCGCTTACAATGGCGACTGGAGCGAGAGCAGCCTGGCGACGCGGCTCACCATGGGGCTGATCAGCAATCTTCGCTACGAAAGCATGATCGTGCGGCTCGACGGTGATCTCGACGGCGAATTTGCAACGCGTCTCGATGTCGAAGGGGTGAGGCTGGGTGAAAGCCGCGCCGCGACGATCCTCAAAAGCTTCACGCGCGTTCCGGTCAATCTAAATGTGACGATCACCGGTCCGCTGCGCGCGGTTATCGCGACGCTGCAAAGCTTCCGCGATCCGCGCACCTTGATCACCGACATCTTGCCGCAGCCGCTGGAGGATATCCCCGGCGCGACGACAAGCGTCACGGTGCTCGATGAAGAGCGCGAAGAAGAGCAGGTCTCGACAGATGCGGGCGATGTCCGCAAGGAGGAAGAGTGATGAAACGACTGGTCATATTGCCGGCGCTGCTGGGCTTGGGCGGCTGCGTCACGTTGGAGCAGCCCGAAAAGCCGATCGACATCAACCTGAATGTGAAGATCGAGCAGGAGGTGCTGGTTCGCCTCGATCGTGAGGTCGATGCGCTCATCAGCGAAAATCCCGAAGCGTTCCCCGTGGCGAACGAGGCGGAAGAGCCCCAATGATCTCGCTATTGGCGTTGATGCTGGCCACGCAGGCGCCGAGCGCCAGCGAGCGCGTGACCATTGCACTGGCCGACGGACGCGTGGGTGAGCGCTATGACGGCTATCTCGATTTCGTTGTCGAGCCCGACCTCTCGACGCGCCGCGCGGTCGGAAACGTCAATGCGCGGCGGCGGGCGCTCTATACCGAGCTTGGCCAACGCCGGAACATCGCGCCCGAACGCGTCGGAATCTATACGGGCTGCCGCCTGATGGCGCGGGTGCCGCAGGGCGGCTGGTACCAGCTGGCCGACCGCGCCTGGCAGCAGCGGATCGAGGGTACACCGCCGCCCAAGCCCGATTATTGCCCGACCGCGAACGACGCGCCATAGGCTGCGCCGAAGTCGGGCATCTTTTTTCCTCGGGGCAGACCGTTACAAGCCGCGAGAGTGTTGACACTCAAAGCCCCCCTTCATAAAGGGGCGGCGCCTAGGCGGATTTGTTTGATCCCAACGCCCTTTGCGCCAGCCTTTTTCAAAGGGTTGGCGCGTTTCATAAAGGAAGGACGATGGCCAAAAACGAAGAAGCCGGGGGGCCGCGGAAAACTCCTGAGGATGTGCGGATCGATTCGCTTGAAGAGCGGCTCGAACGAGCACAGGCAAGGGAGGCCGAGCGGACGGGAACGAAGCAGAAGGGCCCTGACGAAAACGAACGGGTCGGAAGCAAGGTTATCTCGCTCCTTATCGGTGGCCTCGTGGGCGGGATTGCCATCGGATGGGCGCTCGATCGCCTGTTCGATACCGGTGGGGTTCTCCTCATCGTCGGTCTCGTCCTCGGGATACTCGGCGGTTTCTGGAGTATTATCCGGGTGGCGATGGGATCGCCCAAACCACCCCAGGGACTTGATTAGGACGAGAGTACCGTGGCGCAAGAAGCCGGCAAGATCGATCCAATGAGCCAGTTCGAGGTGACCACCCTGTTCGGTCAGGAGTGGGAAGTCCTCGGCTATGCCATTCCCTTCACCAACTCGGCGGC
The DNA here is from genome assembly GCF_026157105.1 of Sphingomicrobium marinum. GTDB lineage: Bacteria > Pseudomonadota > Alphaproteobacteria > Sphingomonadales > Sphingomonadaceae > Sphingomicrobium > Sphingomicrobium marinum. The sequence goes on along the minus strand of NZ_JANPVQ010000001.1, from coordinate 1,710,904 downwards.
GTGGATGGCGGCTACGCTTGTTGCGCTCTGGCTGTTCATGCTGGGCGGGATGAAGCGCGAACTGATCCCCGGCCGCTGGCAGATGGCGGTCGAAGGCGTCACCGGCTTCATCAGCGACATGGTCGATGCCAATATCGGCCCCAAGGGCAAGCGCTACGTTCCCTACATCTTCTCGCTCTTCATGTTCATCCTCGTGGCGAACATGCTGGGCATGCTGCCGACCGCCATCTTCGGCGTGAAGGCGTTTACCGTGACGAGCCACCTTACCGTGACCGGCGTCCTGGCGATGGCGACCTTCGCGATCGTCCTGTTGGTCGGTTTCGGCACGCACGGCATCAAGTTCTTCAAGTTGTTCATTCCCGCTGGCACGCCGCTGGTGATGATCCCGATGATCTTCCTCATCGAGCTGATCAGCTTCCTCGTGCGCCCTTTCAGCCTTGCGGTTCGCCTGTTCGTCGCGATGACGGCGGGACACGTCCTGCTCAAGGTGCTAGCGGGCTTCGTGATCAACGCAGGTTCGGCCGGCGCGGTAACCGCAGCCGCTGTCTCGCTGCCCAGCTTCGTTCTGATGATCGGTATCAGCCTTCTCGAACTGCTGATCGCCTTCATCCAGGCCTATGTTTTCGCCCTGCTCGCGTCCTCGTATCTCAACGACGCGATCAACCTTCACTAATTCGAATTTCAACTAGGAGTTTTCAAAATGGACGCAGAAGCCGCAAAGCTTATCGGTGCCGGTCTCGCCGCAATCGGTGTTGGCATGGCCGCCCTCGGTGTGGGCAACATCTGGGGTTCGTTCCTGTCGAGCGCGCTGCGCAACCCGGCAGCTGCCGACGGCCAGCAGGGCCGTCTTCTCATCGGCTTCGCCGTGACCGAGCTTCTCGGCCTGCTGGCGTTCGTCGTTGCGATGATCCTGCTCTTCGTCGTCTGATCACGCTCAACGCTTCTTAGGGGTCGGCTATGCCGCAGATTGCCCAAATCGCGGAAATCTACGCGTCGCAGCTTTTCTGGCTCGCGATCTTCTTCGGTCTGTCCATCTTCATCGTGGGCTACGGCATGCTGCCGAAGATCATGAAGACGGTGGAAGACCGTGATGCGAAGATCGCGGCTGACCTTGCCGAAGCCAAGGCGGCGCAGGAAGGCGCGGACAATCTCGAGGATGGCTATCGCGCCAAGCTCGATGAAAGCCGCGCCGAAGCGCACAAGCTGACGTCGGAAGCCAAGGCGCAGGCTGCTAAGAAGACCGAAGCGAGTCTCAAGCGCGCCGAAAGCAGCATCGACAAGAAGCTGGCCGAAGCCGCCGAGGAACTGGCGGCGGCGCGCGCTGCTGCGCTGAAAGAGCTCGAGACGGTCGCGACCGAAGCCACGCAGGACATGGTCGCCAAGGTCTCGGGCCTCAAGGTGACCAAGACCGACGCCAAGGCCGCTGTCTCGAAGGAGCTGAAGCATGCTTAAGCTGATGCTTGCCGCGGGTGACAGCTATCTGACCGACACGACGGTGTGGGTGGCGCTGTCGATGCTGGTCGTGATCGGCCTGATGGTCTGGAAGAAGGTGCCCGCCGCGATCGGCAAGGCGCTCGATGAAAAGATCAACGCGATCAAGGAACAGCTCGACGAAGCCAAGCAGCTTCGCGCTGAAGCCGAAGCGCTCAAAGCCGAATATGAAGCCAAGGCCAAGGCTGCCGAAAAAGACGCCGCCGCGATCCGCGAACGCGCAGCTGAAGAGGCTGACGCGATCGTCAAGAAGGCGGCTGCCGACGCCAAGGAAATGGTCGCGCGCAAGAAGGCCATGGCCGAAGCCAAGATCGCTGCCGAGCAGCGTCAGGCGGTCGACGAGCTGAAAGCGCTGGCCGCCAACGCCGCAGCAGCGTCGGCGGCAAAGATCATCGCCGACAAGGCCGATGCCGACGCCGATGCCAAGATGATCGACGAGGCGATCGCCAAGATCTAGTCGACTCGAAAAGCACACAGAAAAGGGCCCGGAAGCGATATGCCTCCGGGCCCTTTTTCATATTGGTGCGGGACTTAGCTCTGCTTGTGCAGGTCGCCGCGCGCGCTGACGCCCTGCAGCGCCATCTCGTCGGCATTGGTGCCGCTCTCGCGAGCAATGTCGCCAAGGCTGACGACGCCGACAAGCTCCTGGTTTTCGCCAATCACGGGAAGGCGGCGGACCTGGCATTCCTTCATCTTCTGGGCGGCCTGTTCGATCGTGTCGTTGACCGAGCAGCATTCGGGCGAACTCGACATGAGTTCTTCGACGCAGCAATTACCGTCCTTGCCTTCGGCGACACCGCGCACGGCAATGTCACGATCGGTGATGGTACCGACGAGCTTTTCACCGTCGCACACGGGCACGAAGCCAGTATCTTCCGACAGCATAAAGCTCGCGGCTTCCTTGACGCTCGCCTTTGGGCTGACCGTTTTGATGTCCTTGGTCATGATTTGATCGATCTGCATATTCGTTTCTCCTCCTTGGGAATCACGAATAAAACAAATGGCTTAGTGGGATCGTTCCGACCGTCAGGGGGTGTTTTCGGTGAGAAGTGTGTAAGTCGCGACCTGTTCGTCGTCCTGGTTGAAAACTTCGACCTGCCATTTGACGACGCCCGTTTCCTCGGACTTGATCGACTTGGACTTCACCGTCAGTTCGACGCGCATCGTATCGCCGGGATAGAGCGGGGTCAGGAATTTGAGATCCTCCAGACCCGTATTGGCGAGCACGGGGCCGGGATCGGGGTCGACGAACAGGCCGGCAGCAAAACTCAGGATGAGGTAGCCGTGGGCGACGCGGCCCTCGAAGATGGGCGATGCTTTGGCGGCTTCCTCGTCCATGTGGGCGTAGAAGGTGTCGCCGGTGAAGTTCGCGAAATGCTCGATATCCTCGATCGTGACTTCGCGCGTGTCGGAATAGAAGGTTTGGCCCAGTTCCATCTCGCTCATCTTGAGGCGGAAGGGATGGACTTGGCTCTGCGTTTTGCTCGCGCCCGGTATGTATTGGCCGCTGATGGCTGCGATCATGTCGGGCGTGGACTGGATCGCGGTGCGCTGCATGTAGTGATGCAGGCCGCGCACACCGCCCATTTCCTCGCTGCCGCCGGCGCGGCCGGGGCCGCCATGGATGAGGACGGGGAGGGGGGATCCGTGCCCGGTCGACAGCTTGGCGTTGTCACGGTTGATGACCAGCATCCGGCCGTGGAAAGCCGCCGCGCCGCGCACGAAAGTGGCTGCAGCTTCAGGGTCATGGCTGAAGAAGCTCAATGCAAGGCTACCCATGCCGCGATTGGCGAGCGCGATGGCGTCATCGATATCCTTGTAGGGCATGATCGTGGCGACAGGCCCGAAGGCTTCGACGTCGTGGACCGCATCGGCGCTCCAGGGATCGTCGGCGCGTAGCAGCGTGGGCTCGATGAACGCACCGCCTTCGATGCCGACATTGGCGGAAGGGTCGCCATGGACAATGCGCGCGCCGCCGTCGACCAACTCGGCGATCTTTTCGCGCACGTCATCGCGCTGCGAACAGCTTACCAGCGCGCCGAGCGTCGTTTCCTTCTCGCGCGGGTCGCCGATCGATAGTGCGGCAAGCTTCTCCTTGATGGCGGCCTCGACCGCGTCGAGATGCGCGGCCGGCGCCATCGCACGGCGGATTGCGGTGCACTTCTGGCCCGCCTTTACCGTCATCTCGCGGACCACTTCGGCGATGAAAAGATCGAACTCGGGGGTGCCGGGCGAAGCATCGGGGCCGAGCAGCGAGGCGTTGAGACTGTCCTGCTCGGCCACGAAGGTGACGCTTTCCTTGAGCACGGTCGGGTGGTTCTTGAGCTTGCCCGCGGTCCAGGCGGAACCGGTGAAGCTCACCACATCCTGCCCCTCGAGGTGATCGAACAGGTCGCCGACCCCGCCGACGATAAGTTGCACCGCGCCTTCGGGCAGCACGCCGGTGTCGATCATGATGCGAAACGCCGCTTCGCACAGATAGCTGGTCGCGGTCGCCGGTTTGACGATGCACGGCATCCCCGCAAGCAGCGTCGGCGCGACCTTTTCGAGCATTCCCCAGACGGGAAAGTTGAAGGCGTTGATATGCACCGCCGCGCCCTGTTTGGGCGTCATGATGTGCTGGCCGATGAAGCCCGGCTCCTTGGCCAGCGCTTCCTGCGGCCCATCGAGCGTCACGTGGGCATCGGGCAAATGCTTGCGGCCGGTCGAGGAATAGGAAAGCAGCGTCAGCGCGCCGCCATCGATATCGATCCAGCCATCGCCGCGGGTCGCGCCCGAATGCGGGTTCAATGCGTACAGCTCTTCCTTGCGCTCCATGATGGCGAGGCCAAGGCTCTTGAGCATCCAGGCACGCTCATGGAAGGTCATCTTGCGCAGCGCCGGCCCTCCGACAGTGCGTGCGTGATCGAGCATCGCTTTGAAATCGAGCCCGTCCGACCCGGTGCGCGCGACGATCGATCCGTCGATGGCACTGGGGATGTCGCGGGCATTGTCGCCCTCGATCCATTCGCCGCGGGCATAGTTCAACAACTGGATGGTCTTCATACGTGCCTCCTGATCGGCCCTTCGCCTATCTGGCCGCCGGTTGGAGCGCAATGGGGCACGCATCCGCTCCACTTCGGATTGATCGGCAGCATCCTGTCAGTGCGATCCGTGATACTTGCCGCATCGCCCGTGGGGACGGGAGTATGAGCGATGAAACAGCGCGAGGAACGCGTGCCGGCCCATGTCCCGGCGCGCCTGCGCGGACAGTCCGGCTGGTCCGATGCGACGATCACGAATATCTCGGAGCACGGTCTGTGCTTCGTGAGCAACGGTCGCTACGAATGCGGGCATTACCTGGAATTGCGGCGGGGCAGCCACGTCATCATCGCGCGGATCGTCTGGAGTGCGGACGGGCGCTGCGGGGCGCAAACGCAAGACACGCTGCCCGTGTTCGACATCATCAACGACTGGCCCGCGGCACGGCGCAAGTTCGGACTTGCCGTGGTCGAGAGGCGCCGCGACCGTACACGCACGCCGGATTGGCAGCGACAGCTCGGCCAACGTCTCCAGTTTGCCTCCCTTGGACTGGTCGGCCTGTTTGTCGCCGTCGGGATCGGACAGTCGGTCTATTCAACCTTGTCGACGCCGTTTCGCGCGGTCGAGGCGGCGCTGGTCAGCGGCCCTTGAAGTCAGGATTGCGCTTCTCGAGGAATGCCGCAACGCCTTCCTTGTAATCTTCGGTAAAGCCCAAGCGCCGCATCTCGTCGCGCTGCAGGTCGAGCTCGGTGTCGAGGTCGCGGCTCCAACTCGATCGCACAAGTTTCTTGATTGCGGCGAGACCCAGCGGCGGTGACGCAGCAAGCCTGCTCGCAAGTTCATCGACTTCATCATCGAGCGCATCGTCGTCGACCGCCTTCCAGATCAGGCCCCAATCGGCCGCCTGTTCTGCCGAAAGCGGCGCGTCGGTCAGCGCGAGGCCGAGCGCGCGGGCCTGACCGAGGTGGCGGGTCAGATGCCAACTGCCGCCGCTGTCGGGGATTAGCCCAAGCTTGGCAAACCCCTGGATGAATTTGGCGGATTTCGCTGCGATAACAATATCGCAGGCAAGGGCGATGTTGGCGCCCGCGCCTGCGGCCACGCCATTGACGCGCGCGATGATGATTTGCGGCATCGTCGCGAGCATACGGATCAGCGGGTTCCAGCTGGCTTCCACCGTTTCGCCCAGGTCGACCGTCTCGCCCGGTGCGACATTGCGATCGTTGAGATCCTGGCCGGCGCAAAAGCCGCGGCCTTCGCCGGTGAGGATAATGACGCGAACACCCTCAAGGCCGGTCAGCGCATGCTTCAATTCAGCATGCATCGCTGCGGTAAAGCTGTTGAGGCGATCAGGGCGGTTGAGCGTTATGCGGGCAATGTGCCCGTCAATCTCGACGTTGATATTTTCGTAAGCCAAGGGGCTGATTCCTGCCGATAAACGGATGCTTCTTTTCGATGAGCAAAGCCGTGGATGCAACCCGGTCTCCTGTGCAAAGTCTTAACATAAGTGTATAGAAAACATTGTCTCCGCCGAGTCGGAGATGGGTCGAGCGTTCCTGCAAACAGGAAACGAAGGGGAAGACCATGAAAGATCCGATCAGCAATTCGATCGTCGTACTGGCAGTCGCCAGTTTGATGGCAGGTCCTGCTGCAGCAGGTGAAATCACCGGCAACGGCAAGGATATTGTCGTCAAAGGTAAGTCGGAATGCGCTTATTCGGGCATCAACGACACGCCGGAAGGCGACGAGATGGATCCTGGCGGCCTGGTGCAGAGCTACGGCTATTTCTTCAATTATGTGCTGCGCGATGCCGTGCCGCGTCCCGAGAAGAACGGGGAGCTATTTTTCCTTCACCCGGGGAATGCCTGTAATCCCGGTTGATTCTTCTAGGCCGTAGCATTTGCCGTCGTGGTTAACGGGATTTTCACCATAATGGGCCAATCTTGGCACCGTTATGGTGATGAACCCACTTTCACGCCTGTGCGCCCTAGTGGCGCTGACGGTTGCGTTCGTCGCGGCGCCGGAGACGGCGTACGCCCAGCGCACCGATGCGAAGGTGAAGGTGAAGCTGGTCAAGCCGTTGGTGCTGACCCGCCAGCAGGATCTCGATTTCGGCACCATCATCCTTGCCCAGGGTGCCGGCACGATGGCGGTGACGATCCAGCCTGATGGCACGCTCGACTGTCCGGCGCCTCTGTTGTGTACCGGCACGCCGCTGCCGGGCATCTTCAATATCAAGGGCTCCAACCGGCTCAACGTCGTGATCAGGTCGAGTGCCAGCAATCTGGAAAATAGCGTCACGCGCGACACGATCAGCTTTACCCCGATCACGCCTTCGCGCGTGGTCATACCCAATTCGGGCAACCAGGGTGTAGATTTCGGCGTCGGGGGCACTTTGCTTGTGCCCGAAACGGCTGCGGGAGATTACGAAGGCATCATCGAAATCACCGCCGAATATGAGTGACGCTACTTGGCGTAGCTTTCCAGAAAGCCGCAGCGTTTGCAGCGATATTGCGTGATCGGAATGCGATCTTCCTTGGCGAACTTGTATCCGTACCAGCGCTTGTCCGGCTTGCCGCGGATGAAGCCGCCAAGATGGGTCTCACCATAGCCCTTGTCGAGCTGGTAGCCCTCCTCAATCTGGCTCGATCCGCATCTGGGGCAATCTCTCATCACGCCTGACGCTCCTACCGTCGTAAGTCCCGATTGAATTTGGCGCAGAAAATCCCTAATTCCAAGCCTATGTACACGACCGAACTCGACAAGGGCGACGGCCCGAAGAATCCCACCAAAGTCACCTCGATCGACGGGGGCGAACCGCAGCATCTGGTAGACGCCTTCGAAGCGAGGGTGGCCGCCGACGAGTTCATCGAGCCCAAGGACTGGATGCCCGAGGCGTATCGCAAGACGCTGGTGCGCCAGATTTCGCAGCACGCGCATAGCGAGATCGTGGGTATGCTGCCCGAAGGGAACTGGATCAGCCGTGCGCCGTCGCTGCGCCGCAAGGCCATCCTGCTCGCCAAGGTACAGGACGAGGCAGGCCACGGCCTCTATCTCTATTGCGCCGCCGAAACGCTCGGCACGAGCCGCGAGGAAATGATCGAGGCGCTGCATTCGGGCAAGGCGAAGTACAGCACCATCTTCAACTATCCGACGCTTACCTGGGCGGATATCGCGGCGATCGGCTGGCTGGTCGATGGAGCGGCGATCATGAACCAGGTCCCGCTGCAGCGCACCAGCTATGGGCCCTATGCTCGTGCGATGGTGCGGGTGTGCAAGGAAGAAAGCTTCCACCAGCGCCAAGGCTACGAAGCGATGATCGCGCTCGCCAATGGCACCGACGAACAGAAGCGGATGGCGCAGGATGCGCTCAATCGCTGGTGGTGGCCGAGCCTGATGATGTTCGGTCCGCCCGATGACAAGTCGCCCAATACCGAGCGTTCGATGCGCTGGCGTATCAAGCGCGAGACCAATGATGAGCTGCGCCAGAAGTTCGTCGATATCTCGGTCCCGCAGGCGGAATATCTTGGCCTAACGGTTCCCGATCCCGATCTGAAGTGGAACGAGGAAAAAGGTGGCTATGATTTTGGTGACATCGACTGGGAAGAATTTTACGCGGTCGTGCGCGGCGAAGGCCCGGTCGCCAAGGAGCGTATGAAGGCGCGCCGCGATGCTTGGGAAACGCAGGCTTGGGTCCGCGAAGCTGCTGACGCGCACGAAGCGAAAAAGCGCGCTGCCGCTGCGGCCTAGACATTGCGGCGGTCAAGCGCCTAAGCCCCAGCCCGCATAGTGACGGGAGAGATCATGTCTGACTGGCCGCTTTGGGAAGTATTTGTGCGCTCGCGCGGCGGGCTCAGCCACCGCCACGTCGGCAGCGTGCATGCGCCCGACAAGGAAATGGCTTTGAACCACGCGCGCGACACTTATACGCGCCGCATGGAAGGCGTAAGCCTGTGGGTAGTGAAGTCGGACGACATTGTCGCCAGCGATCCCGATGAAAGCGGCCAGATATTCGAGCCTGCCGCCGACAAGGTGTATCGCCACCCGACATTCTACGACATTCCGGACGAGGTGAAGCACATCTGATGCCAAGCTTGCCGACCATTTCCGAGAAAGACGAAGCCAAGGCCGAGGCGAAAGACGGTCGACTGCCGAGGGGCAGTTTCGACGCGCCGAGCGAGGGCGCGCATGATGCCGCAACGGTCGATTACCTGCTGGAGCTTGGCGATGATGCGCTGATCCTTGGCCAGCGGCTGGGCGAATGGTGCGGACACGCCGCCTCGGTCGAGGTCGACCTGAGCCTTGCCAACATGGGGCTCGACCTGATCGGGCAGGCGACCAATTTCCTCACCGCGGCGGGGCGATCGAGCAACGCGCAGGACGCCGACGAGCTGGCGTTCCACCGCGACGTCTTGGACTTCAAAAACTGCCTGCTGGTCGAACAGCCCAATGGCGATTTCGCGCAGACGATGGCGCGCCAACTGCTCTTTTCCACGTGGCAGCACATGCTGCTCGGTCGCTTGGCGGAATCGAAGGACGAGACGATCGCCGGCATCGCCGCGAAAAGCGTGAAGGAAGTCGCCTATCACCGCGAACTGGCGAGCGACTGGGTCGTCCGCCTTGGCGATGGCACCGAGGAAAGCGCGCGCCGCATGGCCGAAGGGCTCGACTGGAATTGGCGCTTCATTCCCGAATTGTTCGAGGTCACCGAGGACAAGCAGGAGTTGATCGAGCGCGGTATCGCGGTCGATCCGCGCACGTTCGAAGACGAATATCGCGGCGCCATTGCCGCGGTACTGGGCGAAGCGCAGCTCCCTGTTCCTGAAGACCAGCGCCCGATCCTTGGCGGTCGGCGCGGCCATCATTCCGAACATCTCGGCCACCTGCTCGCCGTCATGCAATTCCTGCCCCGCACCTATCCGGACGCCGAGTGGTAGGACGATGAGCAAGGACGAATTTATCGAGCTTCGCGTCGCCGACGTGATCGCCGAAACCGACGATGCGAACTCGATCCTTTTCGAAGTGCCCGAGCAGCACCAGCCGCTGTTCGCCTTCAAGGCAGGCCAGCACCTGACGCTGAAAGCAGAGATCGACGGCGAGGAAGTGCGGCGCAACTATTCGCTTTGCGTGGCGCCGCATGAGGGCGTGTGGAAGGTCACCGTCAAACGGATCGAGGGCGGGGTATTCTCCAACTGGGTCGGCGATGAACTGAAGCCAGGCGATACGCTAGAAGTCATGCCGCCGCATGGCAGCTTCACGACCCAATTCGACGCCGACGCTGGGGCGCGGCGTTACGTGGCTTTTGCTGGTGGCAGCGGGATCACGCCCGTGATGAGCCTCATTCGTACTGCGATGATCAGCGAACCGAAAAGCCGCTTCACGCTGTTTTATGGCAACCGCGACAGCAATTCGATCATCTTCCTCGACGAGCTCAGCGATCTCAAGGACCGCTACATGGGCCGCTTCGAGCTGTTCCACTTCCTTTCCGACGAGGCGGGCGAGGTGGACTTGTTCAACGGAATGCTGACGCGCGAAACGTGCGACATGATCCTCGATACGTTCGTCCAGGATCCCAAAGCGGTCGAAGGCTATTTTATCTGCGGGCCCGGCCCGATGATGGACGCGGCCGAAGCGGCCTTGCTCGACAAGGGGGTCGACAAGCCTCGGATCCATATCGAGCGTTTCACCGCCGGCACGCCGTCGGCAGCGGCGTCCAAGCGGGTCGCCAAACTCAAGCAAGAGGCTTCGGGCACCACGTTGTGGGTCACGCTCGATGGCCGCGCCCGCAAGGTTGCCTTCGATGGCGACAATATTCTCGACAGCGCGCGCGAGGCCGGGCTGCCCGCGCCGTTTGCTTGCAAGGCGGGCGTGTGCGCCACCTGCCGCGCCAAAGTGATCGAAGGCGAAGTCGAAATGGGGGCGCGCTACGGGCTTACCGACGAAGAGATCGAAGCCGGCTATATCCTGACCTGCCAATCGGTCCCCAAGGGCGATGGCGTGAAGGTCGATTATGACGCTTGAGGCTTTGCGCCGGGCGGTTTTTTAGGCTAGCCACGCGGCCATGCTGACCGACACGAAGTCTCGCTTGCTCGACGGCCTCGAGCACATCGAACCCGACGCGCTGCTCCAGCTTATGGTGATGGCGCGCGATGACGAGCGTCAGGGCAAGATCGATGCCGGTGTCGGCGTGTTCAAGACGAGCGAGGGCAAGACGCCCGTAATGCGCGCGGTCAAGGAAGCCGAAAGGCGTCTTCACGAGGAACAGGACAGCAAGGCTTATCTTGGCATGGCTGGCGACAAGCTGTTTCCCAAGTTGCTCGCACCGATCGTTTTTGGCGAAGAGCTTAGCGACAACATGATCGGCCTGCAGACCCCGGGCGGTTGCGGCGCGCTGACGCTGGCGTTCAAGTTGGTCGAAGCCGCGCGCCCGCAGGCGCGGGTCCTCGTCGGCACGCCGACCTGGGCCAATCACCAGCCGCTGATTGCGGGCGCCGACCTCGAGATCGTCGAATATCCCTATTACGACAAGGCGGGTACCAGCCTGTGCTGGGATGCGATGGTCGCGGCGCTCAAGAGTGCGCGGAGCGGGGATGTCGCGCTGCTCCACGGCTGTTGCCACAACCCGACGGGCGCCAACCTGTCGGTCGACCAATGGCATGAGGTCGCAGCGATTCTCGTCGATCGCGGCGTCATCCCCGTAATCGATATCGCTTACCAGGGGCTTGGCGTCGGGTTGGAAGAGGATGCCGCTGGCCTGCGCATCATCATGGATGCCTGCCCCGAAGTGATCGTAGCGCAAAGCTGCGACAAGAATTTCGGCGTTTACCGCGATCGCGTCGGCACGCTGTTCGTCAAGGCCGCCGATGCCGAGACGGCGGCGCTCACGATGAAGCATGTCCAGCAGATCGCCCGCGAAATGTGGTCGATGCCGCCCGATCATGGCGCGGCGCTGGTGCGCATTGTCCTCAGCGATCCCGAACTCACCGCTATGTGGCGCGCCGAGCTGGACGAGATGCGCGAGCGCATCAACGATTTGCGCTGCCGCGTGGCCGCAAGCGATCCGCGCCTCGCATATATCGGCGATCAAGAAGGCATGTTCTCGATGCTGCCGGTAACGCCCGAGCAGGTCGTGAAACTGCGCGAAGAGCACGCCATCTACGTTGCCAATAACGGCCGCTTCAACGTCTGCGGCATGGGCGATGACCAGGTCGACAGCTTCACGAGCGCGGTGAAGGCGGTGATGGATGGCTAGCGTTGCCGAGGATCGCCCCGCGGACGCGAAGGAGCCTGCCTTTAGCTGGGAAGATGTCGCGCGCCTGGTGTTGACCAGCCGCGAAATGGACCGGCTCGAGGAAGAGGAGCTCGTCCCGTCCAAGAAGGTGCTCTACCAGTTCTCCGCGCGCGGGCACGACATGGCGCAGGTCATCCTCGGCCTTCACCTACGCGATGGCGATGCGGCATGCGGCTATTATCGTTCGCGCCCGATGCTGCTCGCATTAGGCGTCGACAAGGCTGACGCGCTGGGATCGGGCATGGGCCGCGAGGGCGGCTATTCAAACGGGCGCGATATCGGCGTGGTGTTCAACTATCCCAATCCGGGCGGCTGCCACGCATTGCCAATGTGCGGCGGGGTAGGGGCGCAATATACGCCAGCGGCCGGCTGGGCGCAGGCGATTACCTACAAGGCCAAGGTGCTGGGCGAAGAGGATAACGGCGCGATCGCGGTGGTGCTTGGCGGCGACGCCAGCTGCGCGACCGGCGGCTTCTGGTCGGCGCTGACCATAGCAACGACGCAGCAACTGCCATTGCTCTTTTTCATCGAGGATAATGGCTACGGCATCTCGGTGCCTTCGACCTACCAGACGCCGGGCCAGAACATCGCGGCAAACCTTGCCAGCTTCAAGGGCCTGACGATATTCGACGGTGACGGTACCGAGCCCGAGGAAGCTGCCGACCTGATCGGCAAGGCCGTGGCGCATGTTCGCGAGCGCAAGGGCCCCGCGCTGTGCCGCCTGACGGTGCCGCGTCTCGAAGGCCATTCGGCGCAGGATACGCAGACCTACAAGTCGGAAGAAGAGATCGCCGCCGAATGGGCGCGCGATCCGCTCCCCAAGTTGAAGGCGCTCAACAACAATCTCGACTGGGACATGATCGAGCAATCGGTCGCGCTCGAAGTCGACAAGGCGCGCGAGCGGGCCGAAGCGCGCGGCGTCTCTGACCCCGATAAAGTCGCCGACGGCGTATTCTTCGAGGGCGAGCATGCGGACGTTGGCGGGCAGGCAGGGCTCAGTCTCGAGGGCACGCACGAAGATCCGCGTCCCGAGGGGCAGCGCATCAACATGGTCACCGCAATCCGCAAGGTCCTGGACCAGGAACTCGCGGCCAATCCGAAGATGAGCGTGTTTGGTGAGGACGTCGGCCCCAAGGGCGGCGTTCATGCCGTCACTCTGGGGCTTCAGGAAAAATACGGCCACGACCGCGTCTTCGACACTTCATTGAACGAAGAAGGCATTGTCGGACGTGCAGTCGGCATGGCGATGGCGGGATTGCTGCCCGTCCCCGAAATCCAGTTCCGCAAATATGCCGAGCCTGCGACCGAGCAGATCAATGACTGCGGCACGATCCGCTGGCGCACGCATAACCGCTTCGCCGCGCCCATGGTGCTGCGCATTCCGGGTGGCTTCTTCAAATGCGGTGATCCCTGGCATAGCCAGACCAACGAGGTGCAGTTTGTCCATAATCCCGGCTGGAAAGTGGCGGTGCCTTCGAACGCCGAGGACGCGGTCGGGCTGTTGCGCATGGCGCTGCGCGGCAACGATCCGACGATCTTTTTCGAACATCGCGCAATGCTCGACGAAAGCTGGGCGCGGCGGCCTTATCCGGGCGATGGCTATGTGCTGCCGTTCGGTAGAGCGAAGAAGACGCGCGAGGGCGACCAGATCACGATTGTCACCTGGGGTGCCATGGTGCCACGCTGCGAGGATGCGGCCAAGGATATCAGCGCTGACGTGATCGACCTCAGGACGCTTCAGCCCTGGGACAAGGACATGGTGCTCGAAAGCATCGCGAAGACCCATCGCTGCCTGATCGTTCATGAAGACCTACGCACGGGTGGCTTCGGCGCCGAGATCGCGGCCGTAGTGGCGGACAAGGCCTTTCTCGATCTCGATGCACCCGTCGAACGCGTGACGATGCCCGACATTCCGTCGCCGCATCACCCCAAATTGCTCGAAGCGGCGGTGCCCTCGGCCGAGGATATTCGCGCGAAAATCACGGAAATGCTGGAGTTTTGAGCTTGATCGACGTTCTCGTTCCCGAAGAGCAGGAAGGCACCAAGGCGGTCGTTCGCGGCTGGTTGAAGGCGGTCGGCGAGCGCGTGGAAGAGAATGATCCGCTGGTCGAATTGGAAACTGACAAGGTTACGCAGGAGGTGCCCGCGCCTGCAGCTGGCGTGCTGACCGAGATCATCCTCGATACCGATGCCGAAGCCGAGCCGGGCGCGCTGCTCGCGCGGATCGATCCTGCCGGCGAGGCAAGCGATGCAGCGCCTGCTGCCATAGCGCCTGCAGAGGCTGGAAAGGCACCCAAACCGACGGCATCTTCGGGGACTATCGACAAGGCTTCGGTCCTCAAGGAGACGCGACTGTCGCCTGCCGTGCGCCGCGCTTGCCTGCAGCACGAGATCGACCCGGCCGCCATCGACGGCACCGGCCGAGATGGCCGCGTGACGCTCGAAGACGTGCACCGCGTTCTCGCCGATGGTCCCGCCATCGCGGTCGCGTCATCGCACGCTACGTTCGCGCCTGACGACATTCCGCATGATCGGATGCGCAAGACGATTGCCGACAACATGGTGAAAGCGGTCACCGATGCGCCGCACGTGACGGCGCTGTTCGAAGCCGATTTCTCCGCCATCGCCGCGCACAAGGCGGCGATGAAGGAAAAGGACGTCAAGCTCAGCTACACCGCCTACATCGTCAAGGCGGCCGCCGAAGCGATGGCGGCCGCGCCGGCGATCAACGGACGCTGGGAAGAGGACCGCATCGCGATATCGCCAACCATCGATATCGGCGTGGGCACTGCGTTGGGCGACAAGGGCCTGGTCGTGCCCGTGGTCAAGGATTGCGGCAGCCTGTCGCTTAAGCAGATCGGCGCGAAGCTCGACGAACTTACGACCAAGGCGCGCGATGGCAAGCTCGATCGCAAGGACGTATCCGGCGGCAGCTTCACCATCTCCAATCACGGCGTATCGGGTAGCCTTCTGGCGGCGCCGATCATCCTGCATCAGGGGCAGGCGGCCATCCTTGGGGTGGGCAAGCTGGAAAAGCGGGTCGTCGTGCGCGAACTGGACGGACAGGACGTCATGGTAATCCGCCCCATGGCTTACGTCACGCTGACGATCGATCACCGTGTCGTGGATGGCCATCAGACCAACGGCTGGCTGAGTCGGTTCGTCGAGATATTGGAACAATGGCCAACAGATTGAACGGCGACTACTGACATTTTTGTCGATAGTCTGCAGACGCGCATTTCTGCCAAAAAGTTGCGGTTTTTGCGTCGCACCGACCTGCAAAATAATTCCTACAATGTCATTGTAACAATCCTGTAATATGAGTCCCCTAGCGCGCCCCCAACGTCGCGCGTGAGATGCGGCGAAAATTTCTATTTTGCGGGGACTCAAAAAGATGAAAAAGCTTCCATTCCTGCTGGCCGCGAGTGCGCTGTCAGCCGGTTCGATGATTGTGGCCGCTCCGGCTGCAGCGCAGCAGACAACGTCGGGCATTCAGGGCACGGTCACGGCCGAAGACGGCACCGAACTTGCCGGCGCCAGCGTGGTCGTCACCGATACGCGTACCGGTCAGACCAGCGCGCTGACTGCCAATAGCGATGGCCGTTTCTCGGTCACCAACCTGCCCACGGGCGGCCCTTACACCGTCACCGCAACCGCCAATGGCTATCAGGGCCAGACGGTCAACGACCTCTTCATCAACCTTTCGGGTGCCACCAGCCTGACCTTCGAACTGGCCTCGGTCGACGGCGACGTCACCCAGGATGTCATCATCATTACCGGCGCGCGCGCGCAGGCCACCACGCTGGCCATCGGTCCGTCGACCTCGATCGGCACCGAGACGCTTGAAGCGCTGCCGACGATCAACCGCGACGTTCGCGACTTCATCCGCATCGACCCGCGCGTCAACATCGAGCGTTCGGGTGACGAAGTCGACCGCATCAGCTGCCTCGGCGGCAACGATCGCGGCAACACCTTCACCGTCGACGGCATCGCCCAGGCCGACGTTTTCGGCCTTAACGGTACGCCGTTCGCATCGCGTAACTCGCTGCCGCTGCCGTTCGACGCGGTTCGCGAAACCTCAATCGAGTTTGCCCCGTTCGACGTCGAATACGGCCAGTTTACGGGCTGCGCCATCAACGTCGTCACCAAGTCGGGCACCAACAAGTTCTCGGGCTCGGCCTTCTTCGAGTATCGTGACGAAAACTTCCGCGGTGACACCGCTGGCGGCATTACCTTCGAACCGGCGGAATTCGACGAGAAGCGCTTTGGCGCGACGCTGGGCGGCCCGATCATCAAGGACCGCCTTTTCTTCTTCCTCGGCTATGAAGAACTCGACAGCTCCTCGGTCGTAGAATTCGGTCCCAAGGGCCTCGGCTTCCCCAACGAAGCCGAATTCGTCAACGAAGCGCAGTTCAACGAATATGCCAACATCCTGAGCTCGGTTTATGGCTACGACATCGGCCCGATCCCGCGTTCGGCGCAGGAAGCCAACCAGCGCTACTTCGGTCGCATCGATGCCTACATCACCGACGATCACCGTCTCGAGCTGACCTATCAGCGCCTCGAAGAAGACAATATCGAACCTGACTTCGGTGGCGGCCAGTATGGTGGCCTCAACAGCTTCGAACTCGAAGGCACGATCTCGGATTACTATTCGGGCCGTCTGTTCTCGCAGTGGAGCGACAGCTTCTCGACCGAACTGCGCTACTCGCGCGCCGAAGTCGGCGACGTCCAGGGTCCGGTCGGCGGCGGTGAAGCGCAGTCGGAAAATCCGCTGACGCGTATCGTCGTCGCGCAGATCGAAGACACCTGCCCCGATCCGACCGATTCGGATCTCTATGGCGATCCGGGCTGCGACGTCGGCCTGCTCGTCTCGGGCCCGGGCATCTTCCGTTCGGCCAACCAGCTCGACACGACGGTCCAGCAGTTCAAGGCTGCGGCGAACCTCGAAGCCGGCAATCACACCATCACCATCGGTGGTGAAGCAAACCTGCTCGACGTGTTCAACCTGTTCATCATCAACGCCACCGGCACGCTCTACTTCGAAAACTTCGATGACCTGCGTGCAGGCCGCCTGGCCTCGGGTCGCGGCTTCTTCCCGGATGCCGAAGACTTGCTGACGGGTCAGGGCTGGGGTGCCGACATCAACGCAACGCCGACCGGCGATCCGTTCGAAGCGGCCGCCGAATGGAGCCGCAACATCTACACCGCCTATATCCAGGACGACTGGCAGGTCACCGACCAGCTGAACGTGCTGTTGGGCGCGCGGATGGACTTCTACGATGGTGATGCACCGCGCCGTAACCCCAACTTCGTTGAGCGTTATGGCTTCGGCAACGACTTCAGCTTCAGCGATCTCGATCCGGTGTTCCTGCCGCGTGCGGCGTTCACCTACAGCCTCGACAATGACGGTTTCTTCTACGACACGACCGTCAAGGGCGGCGTCGGCATCTTTGCCGGTGGTGACCCAACCGTGTGGCTGTCGAACGCCTTCTCGAACAATGGCTTCTCGGCGGGCCTCGGCTCGACCCGTTTCGCCGATTGTTCGGCGCTGCCGATGGATAACGGCCAGATCGACGTCGTCGTGAACGGCCAGTTCCAGGGCTTCCCCGATTGCGTCCGCGCCAGCGGTTCGGACTCGGCGGCTCGCGGTCTTGCCGATACGCAGTCGACCGATCCCAACCTCAAGGTCCCGACGGTCATTCGTAGCAACCTTGGTATCTCGACCCGCTTCGGCAATGGCGATGGCGGCTTTTTCGATAACTGGGAAGCCAACGTCGATTACATCTTCAGCCGTTACGAAAACCCGTTCAACTTCGTCGATCTCTCGATGGTGCCGGATATCCAACGACCCAATGGAGGTTTCGCGATCGACGGTCGGCCGCTCTACGCCGCGATCGATCCGAGCCGGGATGACTGTAACGCGGTCCTCCTGAACCAGGGCGGCACCCCGCCGACCTATGAAGGTGTGACGGCTGACTGCTTCCGCACCGGTCGTGATGACGAAATCCAGCTGACCAACGCTGACGGCTATGAAAGCCACGTCGTGTCGCTGCTGCTGCGCAAGCGCTTCGACAGCGGTATCTTCACCGATGGTGGCCGGGTCTATTTCAACCTGGGCTATGCGTTCACCGATGCGAACGAGCGTCGTACCAACGACAACTCGACCGCAACGTCGGGCTATGACCGTACGGCCGCGTTTGACCGCCAGAATCCTGCGGTTCGCACGTCGACCTTCTCGGTGAAGCACAACTTCTCGGCCAGCATCAACGTGCGCGAGCAGTTCTTCGGTGACAACGACACCTCGCTCGGCATGTTCTTCCGTGCCACGTCGGGTCGTCCGTACAGCATCGTGTTCCAGGAAGGTGCCAATTCGATCTTCATCAATGGAAATCGAACGAACATCGGCTTCCACGACTCTTCGTCGGGTGACTTCAACGCGCTCGCCTACATCCCCACGGGTGTGGACGATCCAAACCTGTCGCCTGAGAGCGATTTCGGTGCGGTTGCGGACTTCGTGCAGTTCCTGCCGACGCTCGATTGCGAGCTCGAGCTGGGCCGCTCGGCCGAAGCCAATACCTGCTCGAACGACTGGTTCTTCGACATGGATCTGCGCTTCAGCCAGGAAATCCCGGGTCCGGGCAACCTGTTCGGTGTCAACGACAAGATCGAACTCTACGCCACGATGGATAACTTCCTGAACTTCCTGAACGGCGACTGGAACGAGCTGCGCACCTATGGTTCGACGCTCGGCCTGATCGACGGTGGTGTCGACGATAACGGTCTCTACGTGATCCGTGACTTCGACATGCCCGATGCCGGCGACAACGAAGTCCGCGTGACCTCGTCGACCTGGCGCATGAAGGTCGGCATCCGCTACGAGTTCTAAGCTCTAGCGACTGACAAACGAAAATGCCCTCGTCCGGGAAACCGGGCGGGGGCTTTTTCTTTGCGTCCGCTGCAACGGGCTGTCACCATTCCCTTAACGATTTCGCGGCTAAGGGGTGTGTCGATGGGGAAGGTCAGCCAATTCGAAGTGTGCCGTAATGCATTGGGCGATCATCATGTCGCTCAAGTCAGCGAGGGCGCGCTGGCCGACGGCGATATCCGGGTGGTCATCGAACGATTTGCTTTCACCGCCAACAACATGACCTACGGCGTTGCAGGCGACATGCTCGGCTATTGGAAGTTCTTCCCGGTCGAACGGCGCGGATGGGGCATGATCCCAGTCTGGGCGATCGCCCGGATCGTCGAAAGCCGGTGCAACCTGCTCAATACGGGCGAGCGGCTCTATGGCTATTTCCCGCCCGCCCAGCGCTGCGACCTGACGCCCGGAAAGATCAGCGACAGCGGCTTTTCGGACATGGCCGAGCATCGCCAGGACCTTCCACCGCTCTACAATCGCTACACACGCCTAGGCAAAGGCGAGCATAGCAAGGGCGCACTCAATGCGCGGGTCCTGCTGGCCCCGCTGCACATCACCTCGTTCTGCCTTCACGAAGCCCTCAAGGAGGCCGACTACAAGGGTGCCGAGCAGGTGCTGATCGCCAGCGCATCGTCAAAGACCAGCCTGGGCCTCGCCTTCGGCCTCAAGCGCGACGAGGATGCACCGCCTGTCATCGGACTTACGTCGCGGCATAATGTCGACTTCGTTCGCAAGACCAAGCTTTACGACCAGGTCGTGGACTATGATTCGCTGGAAGATCTTGACGTGATGCCCAGCGTCCTGGTGGACATGGCGGGCAGCCGCACGCTGGTCGCCGACCTGTATCGGATCTTCGGCGATGCGCTTCGCTATCGCTACAATGTCGGGATCACCCATTGGCAGGACGGCATGCGAAAGCCGGCCAAGAAGGACGGCGAGCAGGCAGCAGGCGACGCGGAGATGTTCTTCGCCCCAAGTTATGTGCTCGGGCTGGTGAAGAAATGGGGCGCCGCAGAATTCGACAAGCGTTCGCGCGACTATGTCTCGGCAGCCGGCATTGCGACGTTCAGCTGGATGGACGTTGACGAACGTGAGGGCCTCGCCAAGCTCAACAAGGCCTATCCCGCCTTTGTCGACGGAAGCTGGCCGCCCGATAAAGGGCTTGTGATCCTCCCCTAAGGGGTGATTGGTGGTCCGACCGGTATCTGATAGAAGCGACGCAAGCAGTCTAGTAGCTTGGGTGCGGGGGAGCGTTGGCGGACATCTTTATCTCTTATGCACGCGCTGACCGGCACCGTGTCCAACAGCTGGCCTCGGCTCTCGAAGAAGAAGGCTTCTCGGTCTGGTGGGACGATAGGATCCAGAGCGGCGCGGCATTCGCCGATGACATTGAACGCGAAATCGATGCCGCGCGCGCGGTTCTTGTCTGCTGGTCGCAGGCAGCAGCAGCCTCGCGCTGGGTAAAAGACGAAGCCAATCGCGGTGCAGAAGAAGGGAAGCTGTTGTCGGTCACGATCGATGGCACCATGCCGCCGCTGGGCTTCGGCCAGTTTCATTGCGACGACATGCAGCATTGGCATGGACACCGCGAAAAACCCGCTTTCCAGCGGCTGCTCGCAGCTATCCAGACGCAGCTCACCGGTGAACTCCACGAGCCGCCTCGGGTGAAAGCGCCGACCAGGTGGCGCCGCTTCGGTGTGCTGGCGTTATTCTCCCTGCTGATATTCACGGGCATTGGTTTTGCGTTGTCGGGCGGCCTGTTGCCTTCATTATCGGGCGAGGCCGAAAACGCCTCGATCGCGCCACCTCGCGTGCAGGTCGCGCCGATCGAGATTGCCGATGACGACGCGCGCCTGGCCGCTATGGCGCAGGGGCTACGCGATGACATTGCATCGGGTCTGTCGCGCTTTTCGACCTTGTCCGTGGCAAGCCCGTCGACCGACGACGACAAGGTCGACTACCGTCTTGCTGCGACGCTGCGGATCGACGGTGACCTGCTGCGACTGTCGACCCGCCTGATCGACATCGCGGAAGGCGAACAGGTCTGGGGCCAGACATATGATCGCGATATCGAGGAGCAGTCGGCGGTCGCGCTCCAGGACGACCTTTCGGCAAAAGTCATCGCCGCCGTGGGCGATCCGTACGGCGCCATGCTCAGAAATCTCCAGCAAAGCGTTGCTGCCAAGGATCCCGCCTCACTCGCGCCGTTCGAAGCCGTCTTGCGCAACAGCATCTATCGACAGCGATTGTCGCCGGAAGATCATCTGGTCACCCGCGCAGCGCTGGAAAAGGCCGCATCGCAAGCGCCGCACGATGCCAATGTGTGGGCATCGCTGGCGGCCGTGCGCATCGAAGAAATCAAGCATCACTATAATCGTCGCCCCGATGCCGGTGCGAAGGCGCTCGAAGCGGCGCGTAAGGCAGTGCGCGCCGATCCCAAGAATGCCTATGCCTATTTCGAGCTGGCCGAGGTGCAATTCTTTCTCAAGGACCTTGGCGCGTTCAGGGCGGCCGCGGAGCGCGCCTACGAACTCAACCCTTATGACAGCGATGCCGTGGCCATGCTCGGCATTCTGTCAGGCTATGCGGGGGATTGGGATCGCGGTCGCGAATGGACGGCGCGGGCGATGGCGCTCAACCCTGATCACCCCGGCTGGTATCGCTTCAGCCACTTCTTCGACGCGTATCTGGACGGTCGCTACGAAGAAGCGTTGGAGATACAGCAGCGGGTTAACCAGCCCGAATATTTTGCAGATCCGTATACGAAGACCATCGTCCTGGTCAGGCTGGGACGGATGGCCGAAGCGCGGCGCGCGGCCGCTGACTTCGAACGCCTTTTGCCTGGAGGTCTCGGCCGGTTCCGCGAATTGCATCTCGATACCTGGATGTTCGCGCAGCCCCGGCTCCAGCGCATGATCTTGGAAGACCTGCGAGCCGCAGGGCTGGACATCCCCTGATCCGCGAGACCTGCGCGCTTTACACCGCGCGTCCGCGCGTCATCACAATTCGAATTGGAACTGACGCATCGCCGGAGGCGTCTAGGGGGGGGCAAAGGAGGGAATGCATGGAAGGTATGGTCGAGTGGGTCGCGTCGATTGGCGCGATGATTGCCGCAGGGCTCATCGCTGCCGACATCGGTCGCAAGATGACGGGTTACGCCTTCGTGCTGTTTTGCGCCGTGTCGATGCTGTGGATCTACTCGGGCCTTACGAGCGACGCGATGCCGATTGCCGTGATGAATGGCGTCCTACTGCTGATCAACGCGTGGGGTGTATATCGCTACCTGTTTCGCGAGGAGCGGCAGCCGAAGGCTCGCTGATAGCCGCTACCGCGAGCTATTCGAAAAGAGCACGTTGCGGACGATCGTCTTGCTATCGCTTCGTCCACCAAGCGAGCCTGCCAGGACGCCCATGGCGGCGAGAAACGCCGAAAGTTTGATATGATCCAACCGGCTGTCGGCTTCCCCTGTCGTCGGCCAATTGTCCATGAGGGCAGGGGGGAACACGCTGACAACGCCGACATACATCACGAAAGCGAAAGCCGCGAACAGCAGCAGGATCGTGAGGAGCAAGGTGAGGAATGTCGCTGCCATCGTGACCGCCATGGATTCGGTGAAATAACCCTGACGACTGACCACGGCTTCGAGTGCAAATGCGCGGTACAGCAGGAACAGCGCTGCGCCGATGCTTACCGCCGAAAACAGGACGGCCTGGCCGATCGTCATCGCGTTCGCCACGTCCCATGTTTCCGCACTGAAAAGCAGCACGACGATGACCGATAGCGCCGCCGCGATCATCGTTGGCAGCTTGAACATGAGCGTCAAAGGATTGGCGTTCGCGATCGCCTTGCCGATCTCCGGCACGTTTCGCGCGATTTGCTTGGCGAAGAACCAAGCGAAGTTTCGCGAAGTGCGCATATCGTGCGCTTCACGCGGCAGTTGCGTGCGCATGGTCTCCCACTGGTCCTCGCGCAGCGTGCGCGAAGCATCGAGATCGTCGACGTCGGATACGGCATGCATGGCGTTGGCGGGATCCGTTGATGTCGCCAAATTGACCAACTTGCCAAACGCGAAGAGCAAAAGTTTGGAGAGCCGGTCTGCCACGACATCGTCGTCGGCTTCATCGCCCCAGAATGAGGGCTCCAGCCGGCGGGTCGAGGTGATGGCGACGTTCGTCACCGGGCTCGTGTAGGCGAGCGTGTAGGCTGCTCCTTTCGCGCTGAGATCAACTTCGGTGACCGCGATGAGGAATGGTAGGTTCCTTTCGGTTTTCTCGGCAAAACCGAGTTCGAGGAAATCCAGTGGTGAATATGCTCCCGCGCCGGGAACAAGGTGCGGGCCGTCAAGCGTCTGGATCGTGACGCGCAACTTGTTCTCGTGCTTCAAAACCTCGCGAAACCGTTCGACGGCGTGATTGACGATGCGCGAAAAGCGATCGCTGTCCTTGCCCTCGACGTCCATTTTGAGGATGGCCACCTCATACGCGTCCGATGCGGTCTGCGACAAAATCAAATCTCCGGAAGTTTCTGATTGGCCTGGCCCCACCGAGCCAATGACTTGCTCGCGGCCCTGCGCTTGAGCGCGGCCACGTTATCGATCGTGTAGTGGCCTCCGCTGTCCAATTTTTGCATTTCGGCCCATGTCACGGGCGCCGCGACGGGCGCGCCTGACCTTGCCCGCGCACTGTACGGGAGCACCGCTGTGGCCCCGCGCTGGTTGCGCAGCCAATCAATGAAGACGCGGCCCTTGCGCTGCGCCTTGCGGATCGACGCCGTGAACCGGTCGGGATGCGCCATGGCCAGTGCTTCGGCGAAGCGGCGGGCGAAATCCTTGTGCGTTTCCCAATCATGCCCGCGCGCCAGGGGGACGACGACATGAACACCCTTGCCGCCCGACAACATTGCAAAGCTCACCAGCCCGATGTCGCCCAGGGTCTCACGCAGGAACTCCGCGGCATGCGCGACCGCCTTGAAATCGAGGCCTTCGTCGGGATCGAGATCGAAGATCATCCGGTCGGGACGTTCCACATTGTCGACGGGCGCGCCCCAGCCATGGAATTCGATCGTTCCCATCTGGACGCACTGCATCAGCCCGCGGCGGCTATCGATGTAGATATACTCCTCGGCGCCGCCGTCTTTCTCCTTGATGGGCACGCCGCGAACCGCGTCTCCGAAGCCATCGCCGGCGTGCTTCTGGTAAAAACAATTCTTCGCGCGTCCCTGGGGACACCGCACCAGGCTGATCGGGCGATGGGCCCCGCTGACCAGAAAAAGCGGTGCAATCTCGCTATAATAGTCGGCCAGGTCGCCCTTGGTCTGGCCGCTATCCGGAAAGACCACGCGGTCGCGGCTGGAGATGCGGACTTGCGCCTCGCTCGCAGCCTTTGATGCTTTGCGGCGCTTGGCGGCCTTCGCGTTGACCAGGCCTAGGAAGCTGCCGTGGCGAATGCGCCCTTCGGCCGTTATCTCGGCATAGGCGACTTCGGCGTGTAGTTTGGGCGTCACCCACTGAACGTTGCGAGCCAGCGACCGGGGCACTTCGACCGGCGCGGTCTTGCGGTGATAGCGTTTCAGCTTCCTTGAAATCGAATCGAGATCGGCGCCCGAAAAGCCGGTGCCCACGTTGCCGCGATAGGTGAGTTCGCCATCGATCTCCTCGGCAAGCAGTAGCGATGAGAACGCGCGGCCACGTGCCGACGAGCGCTTCATGCCGACAATGACGAATTGGTCTCGTCGCACGCATTTGACCTTGAGCCAGTCGTCGCTGCGGCGGTGCCGATAAGGGGCATCCACACGCTTGGATATGATCCCTTCTTGCCGCGCGGCGCACATGCCTTCGAGCAGCTTCTCGCCAGCCCCGATGATATGGTCCGAATAGAATATCGGTGGCTTGGCATCATGGAGCAGCGCCGCCAGCTCGTCCTTGCGCTCGAGCAGGGTCTCCCCAGCTAGGTCGCGGCCATTGAGCTCGAGCAGGTCGAAGACATGATATTGCAGCTGATCGACCGATTGCTGCGCCCCGTGACCGCGCTTGAGGATTGCCTGCAGCGTCGAGAAATCGGGATTGCCATCCTTGTCCGGGGCGACAACCTCACCGTCCATGAGGCAGGCGGGCAGATCGAGGTCGGCGATCGCGTCCAGCAGGGGTGCAAATTTGTCGCTCCAGTCCTTGCCGTTGCGCGTATAGAGCCGAACGTCGTCGCCCTTGGCGCTGACAAGCGCGCGATACCCGTCATATTTGATTTCGTGCGCCCAGCCGTTTCCTTCGGGCACCGCGTCGACGAGCTTGGCCAGTTGTGGCTTGCGATATCCCGGTCGCTTGGCGGATTTCTTGCGGCTGGTCTTGCGATTGCGTTCGGCGGCGCGGCGCATCGTCTTGGAGAATGCCTTGTCGTCCTTCCCCGCGAGCGAATAGCTGCCTTTCTTGTCGGCAGCGATCTCGGCCATCGAGCGACCGGTGAGGACGCTGCGTAGCTCGCGATTGACGAGCACGTCGCCGGTGCCGGCATGTTCATCGCTCAATTTGCGCAGCAACCAGTTCTCGCGCTTCTCACCCTCGCGCGGTTTCAAACGGATGAGCAGCCATTCACCCTTCATCCGCTCGCCATCGAGACAGAAGTGAAGATGTCCCTCCTCCAGGTCAGCGGCGCTCTTGCCTTCGATGGGCGCCCAGGTCCCGCGGTCCCACAGCATGACGGTGCCGCCGCCATATTCGCCTTTCGGGATCGTCCCCTCGAAATTGGCATAGGCCATGGGATGGTCTTCGGTGCGCACGGCGAGACGCTTGATATCGGGATCGATCGACGGACCCTTCGTCACCGCCCAACTCTTGAGCACACCGTCGACTTCGAGGCGCAAATCCCAGTGCAGGCGCGTGGCGTCGTGCTTCTGGACGATAAAGATATTGCCGCTGGCACTCGATGCGACTTTGCCCGCGGGCTCGGCAGTCTTTTTGAAGTCGCGTTTGCGATTATATTCAGAAAGGGATGACTTGCCTGCCACGTCACGCCCG
The DNA here is from genome assembly GCF_026157105.1 of Sphingomicrobium marinum. Classification (GTDB taxonomy): domain Bacteria; phylum Pseudomonadota; class Alphaproteobacteria; order Sphingomonadales; family Sphingomonadaceae; genus Sphingomicrobium; species Sphingomicrobium marinum. The sequence goes on along the minus strand of NZ_JANPVQ010000001.1, from coordinate 1,685,167 downwards.
CTTGCGCTTGCGGCTCGTCGTCTTCTTTGGCTTTTCTTCGACCGATTTCTTGAGCGCGGCCATCAGGTCGATGACGTTGCCGCCGCTGCTGCCGCTGTCATCGTCTTCTTCGATGATCGCGGTGTCGGACTTGGATTTCGCTTTCTTGTCGATCAGCTTCTTGAGTTCTGCGGCATAGCGATCCTCGAACTCGCTGGCATCGAAGGGCGCGCTGCGTTGTTCGATGAGGGTCCCCGCCATGTCGAGCAGCTCCTTGGCCGGCTTTGAGTCATCGATGTCTTCAAAGAATGCCTGCCCAGCGCGCACCTCGTCGGCATAACGCAGCGTCTCCAAAAGCAGTCCCTTGCCGCAAGGCTTGATGGCAACGAGCTTTTCGCGCCCTCGCACCGACAGCTGCCCGAGCGCTACCTTCTTCGCCTTGCGAAGCGCATCGCGCAGCACGACAAATGCTTCCTCGGCCAGATCGTCCTGCGGTGCCACGTAATAGGGCTTCTCGAAATAGAGCGGGTCGATTTCGCAGGCTTCGACGAACTGGACAAGCTCAAGCGTCTTCTTGCTTTCCAGCTTTACCGCATCGATTTCCTCGTCGGTCAGCAGGACGTAATTGCCCTTCGACTTCTCGAAGCCCTTTACGATTTCGTCGCGATCGACTGGGCCGATGCCGCGAACGACTTTCTCGTAATTGATCCGCTTGCCGCTGGGTTCGTGGATCTGGCGAAAACTGATTTTGGCGCCGCTTTTCGTCGCGCTGAAAAGCTCGACCGCGATGCTGACGAGGGCCAGGCGGATATGTCCACGCCAATAGGCTCTTGCTGCCATTTTTCGACCCTTCTCGTGATGTTCCCAAGTAGAGCCGAAACGGTTTCCCGACCTTGGCGTTCCGCTGCGCATCCGCCGTCGCGCGGCTTGGCCCCCGGGTTTCGAGCGATCCGATAATCCGCGCATATCGTCGCAAAGCCAGCCAATCCCTGGATCCCGCCGGGGTTGCATGCGTTGGCTAGGTAATTGTTACCAATGGAGAAATTAAATGGCGTCCACATTTTTCAAGTCGCTCGTCGATACCACTTACGACTCGGTAGAAGGCTATAACAAGGTCATCGACAAGGCGACCGATCCGCGTCTGAAAAGCGAACTCGAAAAGCTGCTTGCCAACCGCAAGGACACGCTGGCGCAACTCAACGCCGAACTGGAAAAGCAAGGTGACGAGTTGGTCACCAAGGGCACTGCGACGGGTGCGTTGCATCGTGCCTGGATCGACATCGCCGGCCTGTTCGAAGACGGCGACGAGAACGCTGCCGAACGCCTGTCCGAGGGCGAATCTTTCCTAGCGTCGAAATTCGAGGAAGCACTTGAAAGCGGCGTGATGAGTGCGAGTGAGGAAGAAGTCGTGAGAGGCGCGCTTCAGAACATTCGTGCCAGCGAGCAAATCGCCAAATCTTTGGTGCTTGAACACGATTGAGTGGTTTCCTCGCGGAAATTTGGCCGGCCGCCAGCATATGCTCGCGACCGGCCTTTCTTTTTGTCGTGCTGTCCGGGAACAATGATCCTCAAGGATCGCTTCGGGCACCATGATTACACATGAAATTGAACCTCGCAGCGGTGTCGCCTTTCACTTGAAGAAAGGCGAGACGCTGGTCGTTATCGACCCGCAGGGCGGACAAGTCGCGGACCTGTTGGCCTTCAATGCGGACGACCTAGGCGAAGTGCTGAGTTCTGGTCGCACGATCGATTATGCCTCGCGCATCTATATCGGCGAAGGCGATCCGCTCTATTCCAACCGGTCCAACATCATGATCGAGATCGGTCATGACGACGTGAAGCGGCATGACTTTCTTCTCACGCCGTGCAGCGCCGAGATGTTCAGAATTCTTTATAACGATGACAACCCGCACCGCGGATGCTTCGGCAACCTTGCAGCGGCGCTGGCCCCGCACGGCGTGAAGAAGGATCAGATCCCAACAGCATTCAATGTTTTCATGAATGTCCCGGTGAACGGGGAGACCGGTAAACTGGAGGTCCTCCCTCCGCTTTCGAAGGCGGGCGACCGGACCGAATTTCACGCGAATATGGACCTGCTTGTGGGTTTGACGGCCTGCTCCGCACCGCTTTCCAATGGCGGCAGCTTCAAGCCAATCCACTACGGGATAAAGTAACCCCCGGGAACATTACGCACCCCGAACTATTATTAGGCAGTACTCAACCCGCGGATGCTCGTGCGTATCACGGGCATCCGTCATCAAGCGGAAAACCACCATGTTCACGCGCCTCGATCCCCCTATCCCTCTGCATGTCAACGACAAGGGCAGCGGGCAGGCTTTCGGGGTCATCGACTACGGTGCAGAGCATCACCTGATTTGGGTGACCGCGATGGATGAGGGCGGCGAAATCTGGTGTGCCGCCAATCCGCAGGTTCGAATGCAGGCCAACTGGACGATGGGTCGTTCCAAAAAGCGTCCGCCGGTGTCGGCTATCAAAGCGGTGAGTGAGCGCTAATGGTCGCCGTCACATCCTGGGACTATCCCATCTGCGATGGCGACGTTGAATGCCCGGCAGGTGAGGTGGAGATACGCGACTTGGCCCGCGGACTGGCGGGCGCTTTATTCGTATCTCTTCCGCTGCTTTTCACCATGGAAATGTGGCATATCGCCAGGACGATACCCGACACGGTCCTTCTCGTATTTCTCGGCGTGGCCTTTGTAGCCATCAAGTTTTTTCTGGACTTCGCTGGATATCGTCGCACGGCATGGCAGCGATCGCGCTGGTGGGATGCCCTCGTGGCGATGGGGCTTGGCGCCATCGCCAGCATCGTCACCCTATCCGTTACCGCGCTCATCAGTCCGTCGATGGATTTCTATTTGGTGACCAAGCTCGTCGCCTTGGAGTCCATTCCTACGGGCATCGGTGCGGCGGTGGCCATCAACCAGTTGGGCGGAGGAGACGCGCGAGAGTCGTCCAAGGTGCCGTTCTCTCCAGATGTAACGGTGATCCTGGGGACGGCGCTCGGTGGTTTCCTGTTCGCTTTCAACGTTGCACCGACGATCGAAACCAAAGTCGTCGTTCTCAACCAGACCTGGGTCTTGGTCGGCCTAACTCTCTTACTGTCATTGGCCGTGTCCTACATGACGGTCTCGATCGCCGCCTTCGAGGAGCGCGACCTTTCGCAACGCAAGGTCATCACATCCGAATGGTTGGAGACAATTATTTCCTACCTCATGTCTTTCCTCATTAGCCTGCTGCTTCTGTGGGTATTCGGATATGGAACGCCTTTAGATCCTTTGGAGGTTTGGTTGCCCCAAGCCATAGCACTTGCGTACGCGACGACACTTGGCGGCGCGGCAGGGAGATTGATCCTATGAGCAGCGATAAGAACGAATGCGACAGCAAGAACGAATGCGACAGTGAAAAAATCGAAGATGTGCCGCCGACAGCGTTGGGCTGGGTGGCGAGGATCGTCAGTGTCGTTTTGCTGCTGATCCTGGTCGGATCCATCATCTTGCAGATCGTCCAGCCGATGAAGGACATCGAATTTGACGTGACCGTGGTCACAGAAGATATCCGCGAGCAGGACGGCCGTTATCTGATCCCTGTCGATATCACGAACACGAGCACCAAAACCGCACGCGAGGTGACGCTCGAGCTCGATACCGGTTCGGAAACGAGTGAAGTCGACCTGACGATGATCGGGCAACAGGAAACCATCACCTTCGTGATATCCGCACCCCAGCCAGTAACAAGCGTAGACCATGCCATCATCAGCTATGAAGCCCCCTAGGACACAGCACGGCAAACGCGACCGCGCCGATGACGTCTTTGTCTCGCGCCGCCCGTCGGAACCATCGGCCGACCATGCCAAAGCGGTAGACCTGGCCGTCCAGTTCCGCGAATTTATTGAAGCGCAAGCTTTTCCCTGCGTAGGGGCGAAGAGCGCGCTTGGCCGGAACCAGATGACTGCGTTCATCGGCAGCGATCTGGAGTCGGCATGGGACGACGTGGCGCTGGTGCGCGAGCTGGTATCATTCGCGCACTTTTACCGCGACCACCGCCCGATGTTCGCGACCTTCGTGTCCTTCTTCCCGCAAACGCGGGATCTCACCGAAGAGCAATTCGAAAAAGCCCTGTGGGCCCGTATCGCATCGCTCCAGTCGAAGGACGAGTGGCTCGGTCAGGAATATGACGACAAGGTGAGCGACAACCCCGCTTCACCCGACTTTTCCTTGAGCTTCGGCGGCCAGTCATTCTTCGTTGTCGGCATGCACCCGGCTGCCTCCCGGCCTGCACGCCAGTTTGACGTGCCTGTTTTGGTGTTCAACCTGCATGACCAGTTCGAGCGGCTTCGCGCCATGGGTCGATACGAAAAATTGCGCTCGGCGATATTGGAACGCGACGAGAAGCTAGCGGGGTCGGTCAACCCGATGCTCGCACGGCACGGAGAATCGTCCGAAGCGCGGCAATATTCGGGCCGTATCGTCGGCGAAGACTGGGAGTGTCCCTGGCCAGGCCGGTAGGGCGGGCGCTTAACACACGGTTGCCACGTCACAGCGTTTTTCCCGGAAACACTCGGCTGTTGCACTGTTGCTTACTTACGGCGCGGGGGCGCGTTGAAGTGGAGTATTCAATATGAAGAATGTGAATGACACGACCCCGAGTTACGACCAGGACAAGAAGCAGCCGCCCGTCGGCGAGCAGCATCCCGGCAACAATCTCAACGAACCGTCAATCGATCCCAACCGCGGTGGACCGCAGCTCGATAGCGAGGTCATGAAAACCGATCCGTCCGCGCAATCGGTCAATGCCGCCGGCACTCCTTCTGAAGAGAAGAGCGCCGTCGGCTGGAATGAATCGAGCGCACCAGACGCGAGCTTCGAAGAAGAAGAGTAGCCCCTTCTTTTCTTCTCAGCTGGGGCGGCCCTTCGCGGGCCGCCCTTTTTTCATGCGTCGCGATAGGCGGCAAGCACACAGGCGATCGTCAGATAAAGGCGAGAGATCGTGGCTCCGATCGTCGCCAGCGTCACGACGATCAAGGCGTAAAGAATATTGTAAAGCCTGGGATACCAGTCCGAGGGAAGCTCATTCATTTCCGTGGTCGGTGCGGTCAGGGCCAGCAACAGGAAGATGCTGGAGAAGAGCGCCATCGTTGCGTTGCGGGCAACCTTGTGCACGTCGGCGTAAACATTGTGCGACAATTCCGTGTCGTCGCGTCGCACAAGGCTGGTTAGGGTCAGGATGAGCGCCAGGATGGTCGCGCTTCCCCCTAGCGTAGCGGATCCAATATATAATCCGCTGTCGACCAAGGAGACGAGAAGGTCGACCGCGTCGCTCTCGCCATAAATCCTACCAATGACTATACGTGCGCCTGCACCAAGCGCCAGGACGGCTAGGAAGGCGACGGTCGGCACAATTTTATATCTGTCCACGGAAAAACCCCTGTTTTCCGTAGGACGTATGAAAGGCGTTATGGTTGCGAGCCGCCACGTGCGACCCGCAACCAAGACTGTCTAGGCAGTGACCTCTTCCTTGGTCGCGGCATCGTTGATGCAGTTTTCCGCGAGCTTGGTCATTTCCTCATCCGACCAGTAGATATCGGCCGTGATCTGGTCGAGTTTCTTGACATGGTCGTCCTTGCCGAGGCCCTCGGCGAAGGCTTTCGAGGTACCGAAACCGCAGATGCCATAGTGGCAAAGCCGCTGATACTGGGCGAGGATGACGACATCCTGCACCGCGTTGTAGTGCGGCGCTTCCTCGATGGCGTGTTTCTTGGCTTCCTTGACGAGGCCTTCCATGCCCTTGCAGTGCTTCTTGCCGCTCTCGCCCATGTCTTCGAGAAGCTGTTCGGTCGTGCCGGTGTGCTTCTCGATGCCGTCGAGCGATTTCTTGAGATGCTTCTTGAGCCCCTCGTTGGTGGCGGCATCATGAAGTTCGGGAAGGATCTTCGCCATCTGGTCGTTTGCCGAGATGAGGTCCTTCAGTTCGTGTACGTAGCAATCTTTCAAATTCGATGGGGCAGACATAATCACGCTCCTGCAGCTATGCCCCCACGCTCACAGAAAGAATGACTTGGGCATGTTGGCAGTTCCATCGGCTGCGATGAGCGACAGTGCCCTTGCGATCGACCCCCGCGAGAGGGGGTCAGCGATCGCGTTCTGCAATGTAGTCTGAAAAGCTGGCGCACCCAGCAGGATTCGAACCTGCGACCTCTGCCTTCGGAGGGCAGCGCTCTATCCAGCTGAGCTATGGGTGCTTGTCCAGCTTCCCGCCCCCTAACTTAGCGGGCGAGGCTGGGCAAGCACTACCAGCGGATGATGCGCGGGATCAGCGCGCGGCCCGCCAGCGCCATGGTCGCGACGATCGCGGCATGGCTGAGCGCGAGGTGGACGAACTGGCTGTTGTTGCATTCGAGCGTGATCGCAAACGCACCCACCGCCCCGGCGGCAAGACCGGCAAACAACCCGGCGCGTTCGGGCAGAACCGGCGCACCTTGCCTAAGACGCCACGTCAGCACGCCGAGCGTCACAAGGCTGGCAGCAATGCCCCAGTAGAGGCAGCGCAAGGCCACTTCGCTCGATGTGGGTTCGCCGACACCGAGCAGATATTCAACCAGGCTGATCGCGGGCAGAAGCCCGATTGCCGCCGCCATCCACAAGGCACCACCCTGGCGACCGCCGACGGCAGGCTGTGCAAGGCGCGTGGCGGTGATGCCGGCGGATATCGCGGTCAGCGCGAACAGGCCGGCGACCAGCAGGATGACAGGGGAGGGGGCACCGGCGGCAATGTCAGCCCGAATGCCGAGGAAAAGCAGCACCGCTGCGGTCGTCAGCGCCGCACCACCGAGCGCCAGCAATCGACTGGTGCGTACAGACAGCGGCCTGACGGAGGTCATGTCCTCGCTGAGCTGGTCGATGAGGGCTTGGCTATTCATGTTCATTCACTTTCTACGAGCGCAGCGAGCCTTTTGAGGCCGCGATGCACGTTGACTTTGACGAGGCTTTCGGACTGGCCGGTCATGGCCGACACGTCCTTGATACTGTGGCCCTCCACCTTGGTCAGGAGGATGGCATTGGCCTGCGCCTTGGGCAGGTTGTCGAGCAACCGGTCGAGACTGAGGCGCGATATGACGGGTTCTTCCGCCGAAGGGATGGCAGGATCGTGCACCAATTCGTCCTCGGGGGTTCGCTCGAGCTTGCGCAGCAGGTCGATCCAGCGGTAGCGCGCGATTGCGGCCAGCCACGGGTAAAACGGTCGGTCGGGGTCGTAGCTGGCGCGCTTGGTATGAAGGCTGATCAGCGTTTCCTGCACCAGGTCGTCGACCATCGTGGGCGCGATCCGCTTGGCGTAGAAGCGCTTGAGCCAGTCAGTCGCCGCCGACAGCGCGGCGCGATAGGAAAGTTTGTCGCCTTCCTGCCCCTTCGCCATCAGCGTTCGCATATCGTGATCGGACAGGATCATGCGGCAGCGTGCCGATTGCGCGCCCTGCCGATCAGGTGGTCGAGGCTGACGCGACCCGGGCCGAAGACGACGAGGATAAGCCCCATCGCAACCCAGCTCATGTGCGGATTCCACCAAGCGTCCGGATAGACGAACAACTGGATCACCAGCGTCATGACGACAAGGCCGGCCGCCGCCACTCGCGTGCCGAGCCCCAGCAGCAGCAAAAGCGGCAGGAAAAACTCGGCATAGGTGGCAAGCGGCGCGGCAATGTCGGCAGGGATCGGCACGCCGGCATATTCTTCTTCGAAGAGAAAGAAGGTGGTGTCGGTCAATTCGAACAGCGTGCCGTCCTCGACCTTGGTCTGGTAGGAACGAAAGAAGACGACACCAAACCCGATGCGTAGAAAAAGCAGGCTGACATCCCTGGCGATCTGGCTCGCCGAAATCTTCCGGTAGAGATTCTCGATCATTCCTGCTCCTCAGCACGGCGCAAGGCGCCCTGGTTGATCAGCGGCATCACCGCCGCGCCATCGACTTCCAACAGGCGCCCGAGCTTGATCGGCTCGGAAGCCATGGCCAGCAGCGCCGCTTCGGCTTCGCCGATGCGGGCGAACAGGACGTCCGCCGCAGGGCGCGTGACCAGCAGCAGTGGGCCATCACCTGCATATTCGCCGGAAAAGCGCGGCGGGTTACGCAGTCGGACTATTTGCGTCGACGGATGCAGCACTACTTGAACTTCGATGAGGTCTTCGGGGGTGAGGTGCCGGATTGCATCGGGCGTCAACGCCTCGGCATCGGCGGCACCGTGCGCCATCAGCATCGCCCATTCGCTATCCGCAATGTCGGCCGCGGCGGGAGCAGACATCTCCAGCAGCGCCGGGAAGCCTTCGCCGATCATGCGGATCGGACGCATGAGGACCTCGCCAGCAAGGAATGTTTCGGCAAGCGCGTGAAACGCTTCCTTGCCGATCGCCTCGCGGGTCTTGGGGAAGCTGTTTTCCAGCGCCGCGAACCGTCCATGGCTGATCGTGTTGGCATAGGCTTTCAGCGCGCGAAACTGCGCGGGGCGGCTGCCGGCGAAAAGATCGTCAGGTACGAAATCGGGCCCGCGATCGAGCGCGGTCTTCATCGCCGCGCGCGGGTCAGGCGGCGTCGGCATGGAGCGAAAGGAGCAGGCTGTCGGCGCGCGCCGCCTCGGCCGCAAGTTCCTCGAAAGAAGGTACATCGTTGTCGCGTTCGAGCAGGACGGGGCGCGGGCCGATCCGTGAGATGAAGCGTTCTAGCAGCGCCCAGCACTCCTCGTTCACGTCGCTGCCGTGATCATCGATCGCGAGTTTGTCTTCGCCATGATGTTCGACCGTGTGCCCCGCGATATGGATCTCGCCGACGCTGGCGCCGTCCAGGCCGTCGATATAGCCTAGCGGATCGATCCCCAGATTGGTGCGCTGGACGAGGATATTGTTGACGTCGACGATCAGCCCGCAGCCCGTGCGACGGGTCAGTTCAGCAAGGAAATCGGGCTCGTCATAGGTGTCGCCGGCAAACGCGATCATGCGGCTGGGATTTTCGATCAGCATCGTGCGACCAAGCCGTTCCTGGACGATATCGATCTGATCGGAGAAGTGCTGCAGCGTGGCGTCGGTCATTGGGAGCGGAAGCAGGTCGGGCATATATTCGCCATCGAGGCTCGACCAGCTGAGATGATCCGACACGAGATTAGGCTGGTACCGCTCGCACAGGATCGCGAGCCGCTCGAGCTCGTCGCGATCCACGCCGTGTGGATCGCCGAGCGACAGGCCGACACTATGGAAGGAGACGGGGACGGCTTCGCGTACCGCGTTCAGCCAGCGGTGCATCGGACCGCCCTCCATCATGTAGTTTTGCGGGTGGACTTCCACCCAGTGGGGACCGGCGCCGCGCGCCGCCGCATCGAGGAATTCGCCGAAGTGCGCGGACTTCAGGCCAATCCCCGCCCGCGGCGGAGGGGGCTCATGTGGCGCAGCGCCGGTCATGCACACTTAAGCCCGCGGGACGGGCTTCTTGTTGCCTTCCTTCGGCTTCAAGGAACCACCCATCTTCACGCATTCGCCGGCCTCGACATATTTCCAGGCGTTACCCTGATAGTCGATCTTGGAAGTACCGGCACAGCTGGTGCCAGGCCCGGCGGCGCAGTCATTCTGGCCGGCCTTGGCGACGCCGTAGCATTTTTCCTTGTCGGCTTTCTTGCCGTGATGATCGGCTGCTGCGGGCGTGGCAACGGCTGCGAGGCCAAGAAGCGCCGAAGCGGCGGAAATGGCAGCGAGATTTTTCATTGGTGACTTTCCTTTTTTGTCGAGCTTCGCAAGATCGTCTTGCACCCCGAAGGTTCGGAGCCGCCCTGATATTCGTTACACGATTCAGGCAGCGACTACGATAGTCGACAGACTATGCCGGGAGACCTTGTTCGTTATTGTCCTGGGCAACCAGCGTGCCGCCGATGTCGGCGCATCCAGCTTCGCCGCCATCGACATATTTCCAGGCGTTGCCCTGATAGTCGACGGTGGAAGTACCCGCACAGGTCGTGCCTTCGCCGGCAGCACAGTCGTTTTCGCCGGCGAGCGCGACGCCGTAACATTTCACTTTGCCTTCAGCTTCGGCCTCGGCGATCATTTCGGTTTCCGCCTCGCTAAGTTCACCTGCTTCGGCATCGACCGCGTCGGCCGCTTCTTCAGCGTCGGTTTCCGCGCCTGTACAGGCGGCGAGCAGCGCCGAAGCGGCCGCGATCGCGGGAATGGTTCTCTTCATGGTCTTCTCCCCAAACAGTAATTGCGGCCAGCCATGTGCCGCCGCTGGATAGTTGTTCGTGTTCGGCGCCGGGGAGGTTACATGTGCCGAGGCCAATCTTGACGCAGCAAGACGTGACCAAAGCTTCATGTTGCGCCTGCTATGTTGCGCCTGCTAGGTGCAGCAAAAGCGCACAATAAGGAGTGTTAGTTCGTGGCCGGACCCAAAGTGATCATCAAGAAATATGCGAACCGTCGGCTCTACGATACGGAAAGCTCGTCATACATCACGCTCGATCGCCTCGCCGAGATGATCCGCGAGGGCCGCGACGTCGAAGTCGTCGACGCCAAGTCGGGCGAAGACATCACGCATAACGTGATGACGCAGATCATCGTCGATGAAGAAGCGGGCGGCGCGAACATGCTGCCGGTCGCGTTCCTCAAGGAACTGATCAGTCTCTATGGCGGCGCGATGCAGCCCGCGGTGCCGTCCTATCTCGAGGCCGCGATGGACGCCTTCAAGAAGAACCAGCAGGCCCTGATGAGCGGTGCGTTCGACAACAACATGTTTGCCGAATTGGCGAAGCGGAATATGGAAATGTTCGGTTCTGCGGCGCAGGCCTTTACCGGCGGCGGGTCTGCCAAGAACGACGATAGCGATGACGATGTCGCGGCGCTCAAGGCCGAATTGGCGGCGCTCAAGGCGAAGGTCGACAAGCTTTAGGGATACGCGTCTGCGAAGCGCGTAATTCTTGTCATTTTTTCTGCCAATTCAAGACTTGTTTCGCCCCTGCGAACGGGCAAACCTGCTTGCAGCTTCAACGCAGCGAAAGGAGGTGATCGGATGTCTCATGGTTCAGCAGAGGGGTCGGTCAAAGCAGTTCGGAGGGTGCGGCTCGCCTAGTCGCCATGGTCTCTCCGGGCCGGGCTTCCGGTCGCTGACCATGTAAAGAAGGGTCGCCTCAGGCAGGCGGCCCTTTTTTCGTGTGCGGGAACGAATTTCTGCTATGGCCGTCTTGTCGGCATAAGACGCGTTCCAAGAGGGGATTTGTTATGGCTACCAAGAAGACCACTCGTAAGACTAGCGCTAAGCGCACCAGCAAGGCTTCCGGAAAATCAAAGAATTTCGCACAGGTCGCGATGAGCCCCGAGGTCATCGCTGCCGGTCTTGCCGCCGCCGCCGCCGCACTCGCGGCGAGCCCCAAGGCACGCAAGAAGATCCAGGAAGCCAGCATCGATGCTGCGGCGAATGCCAACAAGGCGGCGACCACGGCGGTCGCCAGCACCGCCAAGCTCGGCGCGATCATCGCCGAAGCTGTCGCCGATGCAGCGCAGCGCGTCCTGTCGGGCGACTGGGACGATGGTGACACCGCCAAGGCAAAGCCCGCCAAGAAGAAGACTGCCGCGAAGAAAAAAACCGCCGCCAAGAAGACGGCGGCCAAGTCCGCGCGCAAGGCGCCGGCGAAAAAGACGGCCGCTAAGAAGGCGCCCGCAAAGAAAGCAACTACCAACAAGCCTGCGGCCAAGAAGGCGACGGCCAAGAAGCCCGCAGCGCGCAAGACTGCCGCCAAAAAAGCCCCCGCGAAGAAGCCTGCGACGCGCAAGCCTAAGGCCTAGCGCGCCGCCTTCTGGCGTGCCAAAGGGGCGCCATCATGAGTGAAGCAAAGCGTCCCAACGTCGTGATTCTGGCGGCCGGTGTCGGCAGCCGGATGAAGTCGCGCCTCCACAAGGTGCTGCACCCGATCGCGGGGCAGCCGATGATCGACCACCTGCTCGACAGCGTGGAAACGCTTGAGCCCGAACGCACCGTCGTGGTCGTCGGGCAATGGCGCGAACAGGTGGAGGATGCGCTGGCCTCGCGCGGCTGCGCATTCGCGGTGCAGAAAGAGCAACTCGGTACCGGTCACGCGGTGCAGCAATGCGAACACGCGCTTTCCGGCCATGACGGGCCTGTCCTGATCCTGTTTGGCGATGTCCCGATGGTGTCGGCCGATACGATGCGCGGGATGATCGACCGGCTGGGTGCCGGCGACAATCCGGGCATCGTCGTGCTGGGGTTCGAACCCGAAGACCGCAAGGCCTATGGGCGCATCATCACGCTGGGCGACGACACGATCGACAAGATGGTCGAAGCGCGTGACGCTACGCCCGAAGAACTGAAATGCCGCCTGTGCAATTCGGGCATCATGGCGGTCGACGGTGCGCAGCTTTTCGCGTGGCTCGACAAGGTCGGCAACGACAATGCGGCGGGTGAATATTATCTTCCCGATATTGTGCGGATTGCGCGCCGCGAAGGCGCGCGGCCCGTCGTCGTCAAGGGCAGCGAGCGCGAAGTCACCGGCATCAACAGCCGCGCCGAACTGGCTGCAGCCGAAGCGCAGTGGCAGGAATATAAGCGTGAAGAAGCGATGGCCAACGGCGTCACGCTACGTGCCCCCGAGACGGTGTTCTTCAGCTACGACACGAAAGTGTTGGCCGACGCCGTGATCGAACCCAATGTCGTGTTCGGTCCTGGCGTTTCGGTTGGCGAAGGCGCCAAGGTGCGTGCGTTCACGCATCTCGAAGGCTGCTCGATCGGCGCCGAAGCCGAGGTCGGCCCGTATGCCCGCATTCGCCCGGGCACCAGCATCGGTGCGCAGGCCAAGGTCGGCAATTTCGTCGAGATGAAGAAGACTAACCTGGGCGCAGGGGCGAAGGCCAATCACCTGTCCTATATCGGCGATGCCGACGTCGGCGCCAAAGCCAATATCGGCGCTGGCACGATCACGTGTAACTATGACGGCTTTGGCAAGCACAAGACGCAGATCGGTGCGACGGCCTTCATCGGGTCGAACAGCGCGCTCGTGGCGCCGGTGACCATTGGCTCCAGCGCGATCGTCGGTGCAGGCAGCGTGATTACTACCGATGTGCCCGCGGGTGCGATCGCGGTCGCACGCGGCGACCAGAAGAATTTGGAAGGCAAGGCGCAGGCATTTCGCGACCGCGCCCAGCGCAAGAAGGACAACAAGTAGATGTGCGGTATCGTCGGCATTATCGGCAAGGAGCCGGTGGCACAGCGGCTGTTCGATGGGCTCAAGCGGCTCGAATATCGCGGCTATGACAGCGCGGGTATCTGCACGCTCGAAAATGGCGATTTCTCGCGCGCTCGTGCGCAGGGCAAACTGCACAATCTAAAGGCCGAGTTGGAGGAGAAGGACCTTCCCGGCACGCTCGGCATTGCCCACACGCGCTGGGCCACGCACGGCGTTCCCAACGTCCCCAACGCGCATCCGCATATCGCGGGCAAGGTCGCGCTGGTGGTCAACGGCATCATCGAGAATTTCAAGTCGCTGCGCGAGGAATTGCAGGCCGATGGCCGCGAGTTCCTGAGCGAGACCGATAGCGAAGTGGTCGCGCACCTCGTCGACCGCGAGATGGAGCGCGGCAAGGACCCGCAAGAAGCGGTTGCCGCCATCCTGTCGCGCTTGCACGGCGCCTTTGCGATCGCCTTCCTCTTCCAGGACGAGCCCGAACTGATGATTGGCGCGCGCCGCGGTGCACCGCTGACGGTCGGTGCCGGCGAGGGCGAGAATTATCTCGGCTCCGACGCCATCGCGCTGGCCCCGCTGACGCAGAAAATTGCCTATCTCGAAGATGGCGACTGGGTCGTGGTGAAGCGCGACGGTTTCCAGATCTACGACAGCGATAACGACCCGGTGGAGCGCGAGCTGGTCGAGAGCGGCGCTTCGGCCAGTGCGGTCGAAAAGGGCAATTACCGCCACTTCATGCAGAAGGAAATCTTCGAGCAGCCCGCGGTGGTCGCCAATACGCTGGCGAGCTACATGCGCCCGATCGACGGGACGGTAGCGCTGCCCGACAACGATCTCGACCTGTCCACCATCGACCGCGTCACCATCGTCGCCTGCGGCACCAGCTATTACGCTGGCATGGTCGCCAAGTATTGGATCGAGAAGTTCGCGCGCGTCGCCGTGGACATCGACGTCGCCAGCGAATTTCGGTATCGCGATCCGGTACTCGAAAAGGGCGGGCTCGCACTCTTCATTTCGCAGAGCGGAGAGACGGCCGACACGCTTGCCGCGCTTGATCACAGCCGCGAGCAGGGGCAGATTATCGCTGCCGTGGTGAACGTGCCGACCAGCGCGATGGCGCGCGAGGCGGACTTGCTTCTACCCACGCATGCGGGCCCCGAAATCGGCGTCGCATCGACCAAGGCCTTCACCTGCCAACTCGCCGTGCTTGCGGCCTTTGCCGCCAACCTCGCGCGCGCAAAGGGGTTGATGAGCGCTGACGAAGAAGCGGAAATCGTGAAGCATCTCCAGGAAGCGCCCGAAGCCATCAACGAAGCGCTTAATCACGACGATGACATCGCTGCCATGGCGCATCTCGTCGCGCCGGCGCGCGACGTACTTTATCTTGGCCGCGGCCCCGATTATCCGCTGGCGCTCGAAGGCGCGCTGAAGCTCAAGGAAATCAGCTACATTCACGCCGAAGGCTATGCGGCGGGCGAGATGAAGCACGGCCCGATTGCGCTGATCGATGAAGACGTGCCGGTTATCGTCCTTGCGCCGTCAGGCCCCTATTTCGAAAAGACCGTGTCCAACATGCAGGAAGTGCGGGCGCGGGGCGGGAAGATCATCTTCATCTCGGATGCCAAGGGCCTTGAAGAAGCGGGCGACGGCTGCGTGGCCACGATCGAAATGCCCGAGGCGCATCCGCTGATCCAGCCGATCGTCTACGCGGTCCCGGTGCAGTTACTCGCCTATCACGTCGCGGTAGCGAAGGGCACCGACGTCGACCAGCCGCGTAACCTCGCCAAATCGGTCACCGTAGAGTAGCGAAGCTCAATAATAGCCGCGCTCCTTGGCGCGTTCGATCATGAGGTCGCCAATCGACTTCATGACCGCGCGCACATGTGGGACATCGCGACTGCGCTCATGCGCCACGATCCAAAATGTGTAGCCCACGTCCTCGGGCTCCCAGCATTGGATAAGATCGGGGTCTCCCTGCGCGACCGCGCTGGGCATGGCGGCAACTCCTACGCCAGCCTTGAGCGCCGACAACATGCTGGTCAGCGTGTCAAAGCGCGTATCGAATTCGACGCCGGGCGCCATTGACGAAAACCACTTTTCGATGATCGGGCCGGCGAATGAACCGCCACCACCAATGATCCGGTGTGCAACCAGGTCCTTGGGGCGCTTGGGTATGCCATGTCGCTCTGCATATTCCCGACTGCAATAGATCGTCCATTTGTCCTCGAACAGGCGCCGCGCGATCAGGGCATCGCCCTTGAGCTTGTTCGTGAAGCGAAGCGCAATATCGGCTTCGCCTTTCGCGAGATCGCGCATGCCTTGGCTTTGGTCGACCTCGACACGAATGTCGGGATAGCTTTCGCGAAGTTTGGCCAAGACCGGGGGGAGTGTGATTTCAGCGGTCAGCTCGTTGCAGGTAACGCGCACAATGCCGCTCAACGACCGATTGGAGGCGTCGGCTGCCAACTGCAGCGCATCTGCCGCCGCGGCGACATTGCGCGCTTGTGTCAGCAAGCGCCCCCCGGCATCGCTCAACGTATAACCAGAGCGACGACGTTCGAAGAGCGATTGGCCAAGCGCTCTTTCAAGCGCACTGATCCGGCGCGCGACTGTCGTCTGGTTGGCACGCAGCAACTTGGCTGCCTTAAGCGTGCTTCCTTCATCGGCTACCGCAAGAAAATATTTCAGATCGTTCCAGTCGAACATGCGGCAATCCTAGCAGCTGTCCAGCAATGTTCGTTCTGCATTATTGCAGAATAGCTTGGCAAGCTTGTTGCTCCCGAGAGCGAAAATGGCTGTGTAAATAGAGTCCCCGAAGCGGCCGGATGGGCCGACAAAATGGGAGACGAAAAATGACCAAGACGATGATGATGGCGGCCGGTGCGATGCTGGTAGCGAGCCCGGTATTGGCAGCGGAACCTGTCGAAGTGCGCGTTGCGATCCATGATCTCGACCTGACCAGCGTTGACGGGCGCAAGGCCCTCGAACAGCGTGCCCGCCAGGCTGCATCCGACCATTGCGGTACCCGTAGCGCGAGCGATCTCAAGAGCGGTGATGCCGTGAAGGCATGCCGCGAGGAGGTGGTCGCCAAGGTCATGCGTGCGGCACGCGGCACGGCGCTCGCCAGCCGCTAGTCAGGCCGTCCTTTTTTCAAGATGCGTAAGCGCCGGGTCTCTGGGGGCCCGGCGCTTCGTTTTCGACGTAACCTGTTGCCACCTTGGTGCGTAGTGTAGGCATGACCGCAAGGAGGCACCATGCACAGTACTGAAACATTCAAATTCACCAGCAGCGACGGCACGCAGCTTGATGGCCGCTTGGAACGGCCGCGTTATGGCACGCCGCGCGCGGTCGCGATCTTTGCCCATTGCTTCACCTGCGGGAAGGATAGCCGCGCGGCGACCTTCATCACGCGGGCGCTCGCGGCCAAGGGCGTGATGGTGCTGCGCTTCGATTTTGCGGGCCTGGGCGGATCGGTGGGCGATCTTGCCGGGTTTGCGACGCACGTCGATGACCTCAAGGCGGCAGCGGATGCGCTGAGCGAGAAGGGACATCCGCCAAGCTTGCTGATCGGCCACAGCCTTGGCGGGGCTGCCGTCATCGCCGCTGCCGGCAAGATCGACAGCGTTACCGCGGTGGCCACGCTGGGCGCGCCCGCGGATACCGATCACGTGCTGCAAAACCTTGGCGATAAGCGCGAAGTCGTCGAACGCGAGGGCGAGGCCGTCGTCAAGATCGCCGGGCGCGAGTTCGAAGTGAAAAAGCGTTTCATCGAGGAAACCGCAGGGCAGCTGCAGGAAGAGCATATCGCCAAGTTGCACAAGCCGCTCCTCATCATGCATTCCCCGACCGACGAGTTGGTGTCGATCGACAATGCGTCCAAGATTTTTAACGCCGCCAAACATCCCAAGAGTTTCTTGTCGCTCGACGGTGCCGATCACTTGCTGATGGATGACAAGGACGCGTATTACGCCGCCAATGTCATCGCGGCGTGGTCCGAACGGTATATTTCGAGCCTCGAGGAGATGGACGATGATCCGCCGCTCGACGGCACGGTGCGGGTTGAAACCGCGGGCGGCAAGTTCGCGCAGCTATTCGCAACCCCGAGCCACGAATTCATCCTCGACGAACCCAAGTCCATCGGTGGAAACGACGATGGTCCCACGCCCTACGACTTGCTGCTGGGTGCGATCGGCGGCTGCACGGCGATGACGGTGCAGATGTATGCCGACCGCAAGAAATGGCCGCTGGAAAAGGTAACGGTGGAGCTCGAGCATAATCGCGATCATGCGCAGGATTGCCTCAGCGACGCGGCCGGAGGAGACGACAAGATCGAAGTGATCGACAAGGCCATCCGCTTCGAAGGCGATCTCGACGAAGAGCAGCGCGCGAGATTGATGGAAATCGCCGACAAATGCCCGGTTCACCGCACGATAACGGGGGACCTGCACATTCATTCGACGCTGGTGAAATGAGGGGCGGCTGTCATTGCGGCGTGGTGCGCTTTACGGCGCGGCTGCCGGAGGCGCCCGTACCGGCGCTGGCGTGCAATTGCTCGATCTGTGCGATGACTGGCTTCATCCACATCATCGTCCCGCATGAGGATTTTGCGCTCGAACAGGGACAGGACGCGCTCACCAGCTACCGCTTCGGCACCGGCACCGCAAAGCATCTGTTCTGCAAGCATTGCGGCGTGAAGAGCTTCTACCAGCCGCGCAGCCACCCCGACGCATGGAGCGTCAATGCGAATTGCCTCGACGATCCGGTGGAGCTGGTAGTCGACCAGTTCGACGGTCAAAATTGGGATGCCAGCAAGGCGGCGCTCGACGCCAAGGATGCTGCTGGCTAGGGGAGGGATGTGACCCACAAACCGCTCCGCCTCATCATCGATCGCAAGGCGCTCCAGTCCAACTGGCGCTGGATTGCCGCACAATCGGGTGTGGAGACCGGCGCTGCCGTCAAGGCCGATGGTTACGGGCTAGGGGCTGTCGAGGTCGTGGCCACGTTGGCGGATGCCGGTGCGAAGGAATTCTTCGTGTCGACGTGGGACGAAGCCGAAGCGCTCGGTAAGCTGCCAGAGGGCGCGCGGCTGGCCGTGCTGCACGGTCTTGGCCCCGACGATGCGCTCGCGGCGAAAGACAGTCCGCATCGCCCCGTCCTCAATACCATGAGCCAGGTCCAACGCTGGCGCGCCGCCTTCGGGGACCGGGCCTGCGATGTGATGATCGACACGGGCATGAACCGTCTCGGCGTGGGGATGGACGAACTGGACGGTCTCCAAGGCCTGCGCATCGATACGCTGCACGGACACCTTGCCTGCGCCGATGAAGATCACCCGATGAACGCGCTGCAATTGGAGCGCTTTTCCGCCGCGAAGGCGCGGGTGGAGGCGCAGCGCTATGCTCTCGCCAATTCGGCGGGCATCCTGCTCGGCAAGGACTACGCGTTCGACCTGGTGCGCCCCGGCATAGCGCTCTACGGCGGCGTGCCGCGGCGCGAGGCCGAGCTCATGATCGAGCAGGTGGTGACCCCCGAAGCGCAGGTCGTGCAGATCCATACGGTCAAGGCCGGCGACAGCGTGGGATATGGCGCAACCTTCACTGCCGAACGCGATACGCCGGTGGCGACGCTCAACATCGGCTATGCGGACGGCTTCGCGCGTAATCTTTCGGGCAAGGCCCACGCGGTGCGCGGTAACACGCTGCTGCCCCTGCTGGGGCGCGTCTCGATGGACCTGGTCGCGGTCGATATCAGCCGCGCCGGCGATGTGCGCGAGGGCGACTGGATGGCGATCGATTACCAGCTGCCCCAGATCGCGCGCGATGCGGGTATCTCGCAATATGAAGCGCTGACCGGATTGGGCCAGCGGTTCGAGCGGGTCTGGGTCTAAGCTTTCGCCCTTTTGGGTGCCGGCGTCTTTTTCTTGTAACGACACAAGTCGCTGACCACGCAGCGCCAGCATTCGGGGGTGCGCGCCTTGCAGACATAACGGCCATGCAGGATCAGCCAGTGGTGCGCGCCGACGCGAAAGGGCGCAGGGGTCAGCTTGTCCAGCTTCTTCTCGACCGCCAGCGGGGTCTTCCCGGGGGCAAGGCCGGTGCGATTGCCGATACGGAAAATATGCGTGTCGACCGCGAATGTCTCCTGCCCGAACGCGCAGTTGAGGACGACATTGGCAGTTTTGCGACCCACGCCCGGCAATCTTTCCAGCGAAGCGCGATCCTGCGGCACCGCGCCGCCGAAATCATCGACGAGGATCTGCGCGGCCTTGATGACATTCTTGGCCTTGGTGTTGAACAGCCCGATCGACTTTATGTGTTCCTTGAGCGCGTCTTCGCCCAGATCGAGCATCTGCTGCGGCGTCTTTACCTTGCGAAACAGCTCGCGCGTCGCCTTGTTGACCCCGACGTCGGTCGCCTGCGCCGATAACGCCACCGCGACGACCAGCTGGTAGGGATTACCATATTCAAGCTCGGTCTCGGGATCCGGATTGGCTTCGCCGAGCCGCCGGTAGAATTCGAAAATGTCGGCTTTTTTCATGCCTCGCCGATGACATCTTTCATCGTGTAGTACCCCGGGCTTTGCTGGCTGAGGAAACGCGCTGCCGTGAGCGCGCCGCGGGCAAAGATGGCGCGGCTTTCGGCGCGGTGGGACAGGATGAGGCGTTCGTCAGGCCCTAAGAACATCACGTCATGATCGCCCGCTACGGTGCCGCCGCGTACGGCGCTGTAGCCGATGGCGCCGGTTTCGCGCTTTTCATCGCTGCCGCAGCGGCCCATTTCGTCCTTGGCGTCCTCGTTGCGCCCGCGTTCGGCGGCAAGCCCGAGGTGCAGCGCGGTGCCTGAGGGCGCATCGACCTTGTGCCGGTGATGGGCCTCGACGATCTCGATGTCCCACTCATCGCGGCCGAGGACGGCGGCCGCGCGTTCGACCAGATCGGACAGAAGCGCGACGCCGAGCGACGTATTCGGCGCGACGAGGACTGGAATTTCTTCAGCTGCCGAACGGAGCAGGTCGTGATGACCATCTTCCAGCCCGGTGGTGCCGATCAGGAGCGCCATCTGGCCGCTGATCGCGCGGTCGATGCTGTCGCGAACCGCGCCCGGGGCGGAAAAGTCGATGAGAACGGCAGCGCCGTCCTCGACGATGGCGATACCGTTATCCTCCGCGGCAGCGGCGGTAATGGCTCGGCCCATGCGGCCCTCGGGGGCGACTAAAGCGATCTTCATGGCTGATCTGTGCCGTAGCCCCGGACAATCCGCAACCGCGATTGCCCGGGGCCGGCGGCGCTACTCGCGGAAATTCAGTTCCTGCAGCAGCGACGTGCTCATCACCGTGCGATATTCGGCGCGATTTCCGCTTTCCGCGGCGAGTTGGTCGTTGGTGCGTCGGACGAAGGCCTGGAAGGCTTCGCGGCGACGATCGCCCTCGGCGCCGTCCGGCAGGCTCGCATAGGTCCTGATCAAGTAAAGATCGGGCTCGTCATGCCGGTTATGGACATTCGAGAGTATCGTGTAGCTGGTGATCCAGCCCTGCTCCATCGAGAAGTCGTTGAACCGGCGCCATTCGGTCGCGAGCCAGTTGGCATAGCGCGGGCCTGCCCCGTCGGC
Organism: Sphingomicrobium marinum; assembly: GCF_026157105.1. GTDB lineage: Bacteria > Pseudomonadota > Alphaproteobacteria > Sphingomonadales > Sphingomonadaceae > Sphingomicrobium > Sphingomicrobium marinum. The sequence goes on along the minus strand of NZ_JANPVQ010000001.1, from coordinate 1,664,344 downwards.
GACATCAATACCCGTCACTTCCCAATATTCGCCGCCAATTATCGGCGGTGCGCTTTGCGCCTGTGCCGGCACGGCAAGGATCATCGTCGCGGCGGTGGCCGCGGCAAGCAAGTGCTTCATCATTGGTCATCTCCCCTGTTGCCGACGGCCATTTTGGCGTCGGCTCCCGGGAACGGCGTCGCCCGAACCGGGCGAACTCATACAACGCAACCACTCGGGCAGGCGTCGTTCCTAATCTGCGTTAATCACATTTGCGCGATTCGCGCTACCCCGTCAGTCGACGAAGCGTTTGACGATGTCCGTGGCAAGGCGGACAGGCCGCTGCGTCACACTGTCGAGGCAGCACCAGGTGCTCTTCACTTCGGCGATGACATCCTCGCCGCGCTTGATCACTGTCGTGAACATCGCGCGTGCGCCCTGCACGCGTTCGGCAATGACGTCGGCGACCATCTTGTCGTCCAGGAAAGCGGGGCGGCGGTAGCTGATCTCGTGCTTGAGCGCGACCCACAGATGCTTTGCCACCGCGTCGGGCGGCGCGATCTTCGTCCAATAGTCGACGACGGCGTCCTGCACCCATTTCAGATACACCGAATTGTTGACGTGACCCATGAAGTCGATGTCGTCGGGACGAATGCCGATCTGGTGGTGGAACGCTTCATTACTCATAGGTCTCACCATGCGGTTATTGACAGGAGTGTCAATGGAAATGTGGCAGGAATGTGTTGCCAATGGGTGAATAGCCGTCTTGTTCCGATGGAAGGCCTGTGAAAGCGTGTCAAAGATGAAACAAGACTTTGAAAACATTGTGATCCTGACCGGTGCGGGCATCAGCGCGGAAAGCGGGCTTGCGACCTTTCGCGGTGCGGAAGGGCTGTGGGAGGGGCATCGCGTCGAAGATGTCGCCACGCCGGGCGCGTTCGTTGCCGACCCTCATCTGGTGCAGCGATTTTACGATGCGCGCCGCGCGGCGCTGTCGACGGTAGAACCCAATGCGGCGCATGACGCGCTGGCGCGGCTCGATGCCGAATGGCGCGGCGAACTGCTGATCGTCACCCAGAATGTCGACGACCTGCATGAGCGGGCAGGGGCAAAGCGCATGCTGCACATGCATGGCGAGCTGCGAAGCGCGCTTTGCCTCGGCTGTGGCGAGCGATCGCGGGTCGAGGGCGACTTGATCGAATTCCCGCCTTGCCCCGAGTGCGCGCAGCAAATGCTGCGACCCGACATAGTGTGGTTCGGCGAATTGCCCTACGAGATGGAGCGGATCGAGCAAGCATTGATGCGTGCAGACCTGTTCGTATCGATCGGGACGTCGGGCGCGGTCTACCCGGCGGCGGGGTTCGTCCAGAGCGCGAAATATCGCGGCGCCTACTGCGTCGAGCTCAACCTGGACCCCAGCCAGGGCAGCATCTTTTTCGACGAAAGCCGCATGGGCCCGGCAAGCGAACTGGTGCCGGCGTTTGTCGACGAACTATTAGGCTGACCAGTCCAGTCCGACCTCTTCGTAAATCTCGCGGTCCTCGTCCCACTTGGGATCGACCTTGACGTGGAGGAACAGGTGCACCTTGCGGCCAAGATGTTCGGCGATCTCCTTGCGCGCGGCTTCACCGATGCTCTTGAGCTTTGAGCCGCCCTTGCCGAGCACGATGCCCTTTTGGCTGTCGCGCGCGATGCGGATTTGCTGGTGGATCGCGGTCGACCCGTCGGGGCGTTCTTCCCATTTCTCGGTCACGACCGCGCTCGCATACGGCAGTTCCTGGTGAAGCTGGTTGTAGAGCTGCTCGCGCGTCATCTCGGCGGCGATCATGCGGTCGGTCGCGTCGGACAACTGGTCTTCGGGGAAATGCCACGGGCCTTCGGGCATGACCGAGGCAAGATGCTGCTTGAGGTCGTCGACCCCTTCGCCCGTTGTGGCGCTGATGAAGAAGACGGCTTCGGGGTCGAGCCGGTCCGACAGGGTCTGCGCGAGAACGAGCAATTCGCGCTTGTTGGCGATGTCGGTCTTGTTGAGCACGAGGATCTTGGGCTCGGGCCGGTTTGCCACCCCGTCGAGCAGCATCTGCGCCTTCTTGGAGAGGCCGGCAGCAGCATCGATCATCACTAGGACGCGGTCCGCATCCTCGGCACCTTCCCAGGCGGCCTTGACCATGGCGCGGTCGAGGCGGCGGCCGGGCGAAAAGATGCCGGGCGTGTCGAGCAGGAGGATCTGGACGTCGTCATGGATGGCGATGCCCATCAGCCTGGTGCGCGTGGTCTGCGCTTTGGGGCTGGTGATCGCGACCTTCTGGCCGACCAACGCATTGACCAGCGTGGATTTGCCCGCGTTGGGGGCGCCGAGCACGGCGACGAGACCGCATTTGGTCATGATAATTGCTCCAACAGGGCGGCAGCGGCGGCAGTTTGCGCTTCCTGCTTGCTGGCGCCTTCGCCCACCGCCTCGCGGTCGCCCGGCAGGGTGACTTTCACGCGAAACCGGGGATCGTGATGGGGGCCGGTACGCCCGATATCCTCGTAGCGCGGCGTACCGAGTTTCTTTTCGGCGGCCAGCTCCTGCAGGCCGTTCTTCGGGTGTACCGGTGCCTTGCGTTGGTCATCGAGAAGCGGCGCCCAATGCTTGCGCACGAAAGCGCTGCAGGCGTCTAGCCCGGCATCGAGATAGAGCGCGCCGAGCAGCGCCTCGATCACATCGCCGATGACATTGTCGCTGGTCTCCGCACGGCCTTCGCGGGCCTGCTTGGACAAGCGGATGAAGCGCGGCAGGTCGATGCTGCGCCCGACTTCGGCGCAGGTTTCGCGCGATACCAAAGAGGCGAAGCGGCGGTTCATCTTGCCTTCTGCTTCCTTGGGAAACCGGTGATAAAGCCAGTCCGCGATCACGATGCCGAGCACGCGGTCGCCGAGAAATTCGAGACGTTCGTAATTGCCCTCGCCCTGCCGCGATCCGTGCGTGAGGGCGCGGTCGAATAGTGAAGGGTCGCCGGGCGTATGGCCGAGCAGCTGCTGGACCGTTGCCGTGGTGTCCTGATCCATCAGTAGGTCACGCCGACGCGGCTACCGCGCAGCGCGGTGAACCAGGTCCAGGGCAGGAAGTAGCTGGCGCTGCCGTCGGTCGACCAGAAGTTCATCTCGGCGCGGCCGATGACATTTTCCATCGGCAGGTAGCCGACCCCGCCATCGCTGATCGAAAAACGGCTGTCGCCGCTGGCGTCGCGATTGTCGCCCAGCATGAAGAGATGGCCCGCTGGCACGGTGTAAGGTCCAAGGGCATCGGCATAGCCGTCGACCTGGTCGAGCACCGTGTAGGAGCGGCCCGAGGGCAGCGTTTCGCGGTACGCCGGGTAGCGGCAGATTTCGCCGCCTTCACCATCGGGTTCGATGAAGGGCCGCGCGCCGGCGGCGACATTGCACGGGCTGTTCTGGCTGATCTGCAGGCCGAAATCGCGCATGCGCTCCTTGGGTAGCGGGGTGCCGTTCAGCACGACATGGCCCGATCGCATCTCGATCTCGTCGCCGGGCAGTCCGATGACGCGCTTGACGACGATTTCCTTGCTGGCGTCGGGCGACTGAAAGACAACGATATCGCCGCGTTCTGGCATGCTTTCGAGAATGCGCCCCTCAAAGCTGGGGATCTGCAGCGGAAAGCTCCACTTCGAATAGCCGTAGGGCCATTTGGAGACGAACAGATAGTCGCCCACCAGCATGGTCGGCATCATCGATCCCGACGGGATCATGAAGGGCGCGACGATGAAGCTCCTCAGCACCCAAGCGAAGGCCGCCAGCAGGGCAAGGAATTTCCACAGCGGCATGCCTTTTTTGTCGGTCTCTTGTTCTGCACTATCCATCGCGCTCTCCCTTCAAGGGTTCGCTGCGAAGGTCAAGCGGGGATGGCAATTACGCGCGGCTGCCGTAAGAGGCGGGGCATGAGTGATTCCACTGCCAAGGCCTGGGCGGCCATCGAAGCCCATGACGCGCCGCGCATCGAGACCTTGTTTGAAGATGACGGGCGTCACGAGCGCTTTGCTTTCGATGCCGCGCATCTCCATTTCGACTTCTCCAAGACGCACCTCGATGCAGATCTCGTGGCGCATTTCGAGGCGCTGGCTGGCGCGACAGATTTTGTCGAGCAGCGGCGGGCCTTGTTCGCGGGTGAAATGGTCAACGTCACCGAAGAGCGCAGCGCCACGCATGTCGCCGAACGCGGCGAGGGCGGGCGCGAAGACAATGAGATGGCGACGCGGCTGCGCAATCGCATGCGCCACCTGATCGACGCGATCGAGGCCGAGGCGTTCGGCGAGATCGATGCGATCCTCCATATCGGCATCGGCGGATCGGCGCTGGGGCCGGCGCTGGCGGTCGACGCGCTGGGCCGCGGCGGAACCAAGCTGGACCTGCGCACCGTTTCCAATATCGACGGCGAAGCAATGGACGAAGCGCTGATCGGGCTCGACCCGGGCACGACGCTGGTCATCGCCGTATCAAAGAGCTTCTCGACCACCGAGACGCTGGAAAATGTCGAAGCCGCATTGGACTGGCTGAGCGGCGCGGGCATCGAAGACCCGATGGCGCAGCTCATCGCAATCACGGCAAACCCCGAACGCGCGCTCGAATATGGCATCGATGAAACGCGCATCCTGCCGTTCAGCGAAAATGTCGGGGGGCGCTATTCGCTGTGGTCTTCGGTGGGCATCTCGATTGCGCTGGCGCTCGGCTGGGACGCATTTGAAGCGATGCTCGAGGGCGCGGCCGAGATGGATCGGCACTTCAAGCTCGCTGCCCTCGATAAGAATGCGCCGTTCCTCGCCGCGGCAAGCGACCTGTTCTACGTGCATAATCGCGGTAGCCAGGCGCGCGCCTTCTTCGCCTATGACGAGCGGCTGCGATTGCTGGTGCCCTATCTCCAGCAGTTGATCATGGAATCGAACGGCAAGGGTGTCACCGCCAAGGGCGCGCCCGTCGACCGCGCTACCGCGCCGGTGGTGTGGGGCGGGGTGGGGACCGACGCACAGCATGCGGTGTTCCAGTTGCTCCACCAGGGCACGCTGGTCATGCCGATCGAATTCATCGCGGTGGCGGAAAACGAAGACAGCCAGGATCCCCGCCAGCATCGCCAGCTGCTTTTGAATGCCTTTGCGCAAGGCGCCGCGTTGATGACCGGCAAGGAGAGCGAGGATCCGGCGCGCGCCTATGCTGGCGACCGTCCGTCGACGACGATCCTGCTCGAGCGGTTGGATGCGCGCAGCCTTGGCGCGCTGATCGCCTTTTACGAGCATCGGACCTTTGCCGAGGCAGCGCTGCTGCAGATCAATCCGTTCGACCAGTTCGGCGTGGAACTGGGCAAGGAAATGGCACGCGCGATCGACGATCCCGAAGCGCGCGACCAGTTCGACGCCTCGACGCGCAACCTAATCGAGAAGGCAGGGCTATGAGCGACTATGACCTCTTCGTGATCGGCGCGGGGTCGGGCGGTGTACGCGCCTCGCGCATTGCCGCCAGCCACGGTGCCAAGGTCGGCATTGCCGAAGAATACCGTGTCGGCGGTACCTGCGTGATCCGCGGCTGCGTTCCCAAGAAGCTGCTCGTCTACGGTGCGCATTTCGCGGAGGATCTGCAGGACTGCGTGAAATTCGGCTGGGATATCGAGGGCAAGAGCTTCGATTGGGCCAAGCTGCGCGACAATGTCGCGGCCGAGGTCGATCGCCTCGAAGGTCTCTACAGGCAGACGCTCGGCAACAATGACGTCGAGATATTCGAGTGCCGCGCGCGGCTGGCGGGTGGCGGGAAGGTGGAGCTTTCGGACGGCCGTACGATTACAGCGGACAAGATACTGATTGCCGTGGGCGCGGAGCCATTCATTCCCGAGATCGAGGGCTGCAAGGACCACGCAATCACGTCGAACGACGTTTTCCATTTGCCCGAACTGCCGAAGCGCATCGCAATCGCGGGCGGCGGCTATATCGCCAATGAATTTGCCGGTATTTTCAACGAGTTCGGGTCGAAAGTTACGATCATCAATCGTTCCGACCAGATCCTGCGCGGCTACGACGAGCAGATGCGCGACCGGCTGCTGCAGATCAGCATGACCAAGGGCATCGATTTCCGCTTCAATGCGAAATTCAAGAAGGTCGAGAAGCAGGGCGATGGATCGCTCCTGCTGACGATGGACGGCTGCGATGACATGGAGGTCGATCAGCTTCTGTTCGCCACGGGCCGCGTGCCCAACACGCAGGATCTGGGGCTCGACAAGGCAAGGGTGGAAACCGAAGATCGCGGCGCGATCAAGGTCGACGAATATAATCGTACGACGGCCGAGGACGTTTATGCCGTCGGCGATGTCACCGACCGCATCCAGCTAACCCCCGTCGCCATTCGCGAGGGCCATGCCTTTGCCGATACGCAGTTCGGGGGCATGGACCGCACGATCGATTACGACAATGTGCCCAATGCGGTATTCTCGCACCCGCCGATCGCCGGCGTGGGCCTGACCGAAAGCGAAGCGCGCAACAAACTTGGTGGCCAGATCAAGACCTTCACGTCAGATTTTCGCGCGATGAAAAACGTTCTGGCCGGGCGTAACGAGCGTTCGCTCTACAAGTTGGTCGTCGATGCTTCGAACGACCGCGTCGTGGGTATCCACATGATCGGCCCCGAGGCTCCGGAGATCCTCCAGGCCGCTGCGATTGCGGTCAAAGCGGGTCTCACGAAAAGCGATTTCGACGAAACCGTCGCGCTGCACCCGACCATGGCCGAAGAACTGGTGTTGATGCGCTGATGCATGATGTCGTCGTCATCGGGGCCGGGCATAACGGCCTTGTCTGCAGCTACTATCTGGCCAGAAAGGGCCTCAAGGTCGCGCTGATCGAAGCCGCCGAAACGGTGGGCGGTGCCGCGGTTACCGACGAATTTCATCCGGGATTTCGCAATAGCGCGGCGAGCTACACGGTCAGCCTGCTCCAGCCCAAGGTCATCCAGGACTTGGAATTGCACCGGCACGGGCTCGAGATCGTGCTGCGCAAGGTCGATAACCTCCTGCCGACACGGGGGGGCGAGCATCTGCTCGCGGGTCGCGACGGGCTGACACGCGCCGAACTCGTCCGCCATCACAAGGGCGATGGCGCGGCCTATGATCGCTATCTCGAAGAGCTGCAGCGGGTCGTCGGCCTGATCAAGAAATGGCTGATGCGCGCTCCGCCTGGGTTCGGTCTGTCCGACTTGCCGGGACAATTGCGGCTGGGCGCCGACCTGATCGGCCTCAAGGATCGCGAAATCCGCATCCTGCACCGCTATTTCACCGCAAGCGCGGGCGATATCCTCGATGCCCGCTTCGAAGGACAGTTGGCCAAAGCTCTATTCGGCTTTGACGGCATCGTCGGCAACTTCGCGTCACCCTATGATTTCGGCACCGGCTACGTGCTGCTGCACCACCTGTTCGGCGAAGTGAACGGGGAGGAAGGCGCATGGGGGCATGCAATCGGCGGCATGGGCGCGATCACGCAGGCGATGGCCAAGGCCTGCCGCGAAGCAGGCGTGGACATCCTGCTCGGCACACCCGCGACCGAAGTGATCGTCGAGGGCGGCCGTGCGGTGGGCGTGCTCGCTGGCGGAAAGGCCTATCGCGGCAAGCAGATCGTGGCCGGCATCAATCCCAAACTGTTGTTCGATTACCTCGTGCCCGATGGCGCGGTGGAGCGGCATGTCGAACGCCATTTCACCAACTGGGCGTGCGAAAGCGCGACTTTCCGCATGAACGTGGCGCTCGAACGACTTCCCAATTTCACCGCCAAGCCGGGGCGAGGCGACCACCTGACTGCGGGCATCATCATGGCACCCAGCCTCGATCATATGGCGAAAGCCCATGCCTCGGCCGTGCTCGACGGGTGGAGCCGCGACCCGGTCATCGAAATGCTTGTCCCATCGACGCTCGATCCGACGCTCGCGCCAAAGGGCAAGCATGTCGCCAGCCTGTTCTGCCAGCATTTTCGTTACCGTTTGCCCGATGGCCGCAAGTGGGAAAACGAGCGCGAGTCCGCCGCCGACCAAATTATCGCTTGCGTTGACAGCTATGCACCCGGGTTCGCGGACAGCGTAATCGCGCGCCAAATCCATTCGCCAGCCGACCTCGAAAGCCGCTTCGGATTGATTGGCGGCGATATTTTCCACGGCAAGATGGGGCTCGACCAATTGTTCAGCGCGCGGCCGATGATTGGCCATGCCGATTATCGCATGCCGCTAAAGGGGCTCTATCTGTGCGGTTCGGGCGCGCATCCGGGCGGCGGAGTGACGGGCGCGCCGGGGCATAATGCTGCCAAGGCCGTGCTCGCGGATCGCCGCCCGTGGAAGCGCTCGGCATGAGCGCGCAGCCGCTCAATGGCCTCAAGGTGCTCGACCTGTCGCGGGTGCTGGCGGGGCCGTGGTGCACGCAATTACTCGCCGATATGGGCGCGGAGGTGTTCAAGGTCGAACAGCCGGGCGCGGGCGACGATACGCGCCATTGGGGCCCGCCCTGGCACACGCACGGCGATGAAAAGGTCGCCGCCTATTTCCTTGCTGCCAATCGCGGGAAGAAGTCGGTCGCCATCGACTTTTCGACCGAGGAGGGGGCACAACTCATCAAGCGCATGGCTGCCGATGCCGATGTGCTGGTCGAGAATTACCGCGTCGGCGGGCTGAAGAAACATGGGCTCGATGCCGATAGCCTGCGCAAAGCCAACCCGGCTCTCATCTACGCGTCGGTTACCGGTTTCGGGCAGGATGGCCCCTACGCGGATCGTGCTGGTTACGATTACATGATCCAGGCCATGGGCGGCATGATGAGCGTTACCGGCCAGCCCGATGGCACACCGGGCGGAGAGCCGCTTAAAGTCGGCGTTGCGATCGCGGACATCTTTACCGGCATGTATACCGCAAGCGCGATCCTCGCTGCGCTGCATGAGCGCAGTCGATCGGGGCAGGGCGCGCATATAGATATGGCGTTGTTCGATACGCAATTGGCGGTGCTGGCCAATCAGGCCTCCAATGCAATGGTATCGGGCAGGGACCCGACGCGGATGGGCAATAACCATCCCAACATCGTGCCCTACCGGCCCTTCGCGACTGCAGACCGCGCGATCGTGATCGCGGTCGGCAACGACCGGCAATTCGCCAAGCTCGCCGAAATTTGTGGTCACCCCGAATGGGCCGAGGACTGGCGCTTCGCCACCAATGCCGCGCGGGTTGAACACCGCGATGCGATCTGCGCCAAGATCGAGGCGATTCTGGTCGACAAATCATCGGATCACTGGATGGCGCTGCTGCTGGACGCGGGCATCCCGGCCGGGCCGATAAACTCGATCAGCGAGGCCCTGGCCGATCCGCAAGCGGTGCATCGCGGGGTCAGGCAGGCGCGAGGAAACGGCGGATTGGGCGCAACCCCCATGGTGGGTAGCCCGGTGCGCATCGATGGCCAGCGCGCCGATGCGGCCCTGAGCCCACCTGCGCTAGGCGAACATACGGATGCAGTGCTGGCGGATTACCTTGACGAAACCGAACGCGAGCGACTGCGCGCGGACGGCGTGATCGCCTAGTCGAGCGTGTCTTCCTCGTCGCCGTAGCGCGACTTCATGAACCGGCCATGCGCCTCAAGCGCGGCCATGTCCTTGCGGGCGAGGCGTTCGCCCAGTTCTTCGAGCGCCTTGCGCCCCGCGCCGAGGCCATCGGCAAGGCGTTCGTCGACGGTCATGCCTTCGCCGTCCACGCTATCGCGAAAACCTTCGGGCACCTGGTGATAGCGCTCGATCAGGCCGGGCAGATGATTGCTCATGAGGCGGCGTGCTTCCTGCGCCTCGGGTTCGCTCTTCTCGATCCGCGAGATCACTTTCTGGAAATCGGGCATCATCGTGTGAATGGCATCGACCTGGACTTGCGCCGGCGGGGGCAGGGCAGGGCGCTGGCGCACCAGGAAACTGTCGAAGCGGGAAACGATCTGCGCGTTGGATAGCGCGGGGTCGATCTTTTGCATGACCTGCGGCGCGCGCGGCCAGAACAGGGTCACCGCGGCGACAGCGATCGCCAGCCCAACCGCGGCGAGGAAACCGAACATGCCGATACCGCCTGGAATCAATAGGCCCGCAAGCACCGCGGCAAGACTGATGCCGCCAACGGCGATTCCGACTTGCAAAAGCCGCTTGCCGACGCCTTCCATGGTGCGCTGGTAATCGCGGCGGCGCGCGTCGCGGGCGGCGCCATCTTCGTCCATGCGTTCGAATATGCGGTCAGCGCGGCGCACCGTGCGGTCCGCCTTGTCGCGCACTGCGGGAACCCTCGCCATCACCTTTTCATGGTGCTGGATCGTCTTGGTGAGATCGCGGGTAATCATCGAGGACTATTCGAGCGTTTCGAAGGGCGACTTCTGATTTTCCAGCTTGCCCTGCTCGACGCCCTCGGCGCGGGCGATATAGCCCTTCGACTTGCCGACTTCGCTTTCGAGCACGTTGACCGTCTGCTTCATATTGTCGAGCGCCTGGAGCTTGAACGTGTCGATCTGGTCCATCGTATCGTAGATGTTCTGGAAGGCGCGCTGCAGCGTCTCGATCGGGATGGTCGAGCTGGCAGCCTGCTCGTGGATCGTCGCCGACTGGCTTTTCAGCAGGTTGCCCGTGCTGTCGATCATGCCGGCTGTAGTCGTGTTGAGCGCGCCGATCTGTTCGAGCACCAACTTCTGGTTGGACATGGCCTGCGCCACGGTGACCGCGGTGCGTAGCGCCGATACGGTGGTAGTCGACGCGCGGTCGACGCCTTTGACCAGTTCGACATTGTTCTTCTTGACGAGATCGAGCGCGAGATAGCCCTGCACGGTGACCGCCATCTGCGTGAGAAGGTCCTGCGTGCGCTGGCGCGTGTAGAACAGTGCGCTTTCGCGGATCGCCTTGGCCTTGGCGGGGTCGGTCGCGTCCAGCTCGTTGGCCTTGTCCTCGAGCTCGGTGTCGAGCTTCTTGGAGATGTGGATCATCTGCTCGAGCTTGTGCATCGTCTTCCACAGGCCCGCACGTTCGGTATCGATCGCGGCATTGTCCATCAGCAGTTCGTCCTTGCCGTTGCCGAGACGGGCGAGGATCGCGCTGATGTGGCTTTGGGCCGAACGATACTTGTCGAAATAGTGATTGATGCGCTTGCCGAAGGGGATGATGCCGAGCAGCTTGCGCCCCGTCAGGTGCTTCGAGTTTTCCGACGGATCGAGCGCTTCGACGGTCCGGCGCAGCTCGGTGAGGTCGGCGCCGATGCCGGTGTCGCTGTCGATTGCTTTCACCGGGCGGTCGAGGAAGCGCGAGGAGGCACCTGCCGCTTCGGCGATTTCCTTGCGGCCCATTGCGGTGAGCTGGTCGACCTTCTTCCCGAATTCGGGGCTGTTGGCGTCGAGTGCGGCGAGTTCGCTGACGAAGCTTGAGACCTTGCTTTCAAGCTCGGTCTTTTCTTCTTCCTTGAGGGGAACGAGGCCCGCGGCCTGATCCGCCGCGATGGGCTGCAGTGCGCCGGGCGGATCCAGCTTGATCTTGGTCGCCGTTTCGGTCTGCGTCTGTGTCTCTTCGGCCATCTTGCCCCTTTCGCTAATCGCCTTTGCCCAAGAGTGGCTTGATGACGCCTCGGACGCAAGCGCAAAACTGTATTATGTAGATAAGACGGCTTCACGATCGCTTCAAGAGCGGGCGTGGTTAATTTGCCGACAACCATCCCCGCACACGCTTCGCACACCCTGTTTGGATATTTCCCCATGCAACAAGGGCCAAAGTCCCAGGGAGTTTTGCATGATCAAGGCGATGAAAGCATTGATGAACGATAGGCGCGGCAACGTGCTGGTGATGGTCGGATTCTCGATGCCGTTGCTGGTGGGTTTTGCCGGCCTTGCGACCGATACGGTTCAGTGGTCGCTGTGGAAGCGCCAGTTGCAGCGCGCGGCAGACAGCGCGGCGATTGCAGCTGTCTATGCAAAGCAGGACAGCATGAGCGCCGAAAGCGCGGTCACGCGCGACCTCGCTCATACGCAGAACACGGGCTTCACCCTGCTGGGCGCACCGCAGATTACGCATCCGACGGTGTCGGGGTACAATTATACGACGCGCGTGCAGCTTCAGCTTCAGCGCGAATTGTCCTTTTCGTCGTTCTTCATGACGAGCGCCCCCGTGATTACCGCGGCCGCAACGGCGGCAGCAACACCGGGCGGCGACTATTGCGTCATCAGCCTCGAGCCCAATGCCACGCAGGGCATTTACGCAACGGGTAACTCCAACCTGCAGCTTGGCTGCGGCATGATTACCAACGCGACCGACCTAAACGGTGCCGCATTCGCGACGGGCTCGGCCGTGGTGAACGCGTCGCCGATCGCGGCGGTCGGCGGGATTAACACGACCTCGACCAACTGGGCTTCGGGCACCGAATTCCAGCCCTACACCTCGCCGATGGAAGATCCGTTCGCAGGGGTGCAAGCCAACCCGCCCAGCACCTGCAACGGCGGCGCGATGACGGTCAACAGCAACCAGACCCGCGTGCAGTCGTATGACAGCAGCAATCCCGCAAACAACTGTTTCACCAGCATTCGCGTCCGCGGCACGCTGACGCTTGCGCCAGGGACCTACTATGTCAGCGGCGGCGATTTTGATCTGGGCAGCCAGGCGGAAGTTTATGCGAATAATGGCGTGACGATCGTCATGACCAATGTCAGCACGTCGCCCACCGCGACCATCGGCAGTGTCGAGATGAATGGTGGTTCGCAGTTGCAAATCCAGGCGCCTGACACGGGCGATTTTGCCGGCATTGCGATTTACCAGGACCGCCGTGCGAGCGATACGAATAACAGTGGGGCTGCCAACAGTCCGAACAAGATCAACGGCGGCAACACCAGCTTCTATCGGGGAGCGCTTTATTTCCCGAGCCAGCAGGTGACCTACAATGGCAACTCGAGTGCCAATGTCGCCTGCATGCAACTCGTCACGCGCCGCGTCTATTTCTCGGGTGCTGCAAACATCACAAACACCTGCCCGCCGGGCAGTGCATCGGGCAGCTTCAGCGCGCCTGACGGCCAAGTCCGCCTGATTGCCTAGGAGCCTGGAACATGCGTTTAAAAGACATCCTTAGCAACCAGCAGGGCACCTCGGTCGTCGAACTGGCGATCGTTGCGCCCGTGTTGGCGGGCCTGCTTGTCGGCATGGTCGACATCTCCAATGCCTATTCGACCAAGCTGAATGCCGAGCAGGCTGCGCAGTCGGCGATCGAAAAGGTATTCCAGAAATCGGCGGACACGACCGTGACCAATACGCTGGTCACCGAAGCCGCGCGGCTGGCGGACGTCGATCAGTCAAACGTCACCACCGACGAATGGGTGGAGTGCGACGGCACGCGCCAGGACAATTACAATGACAGCTGCACCTCGGGCGAGGACGAGGCGCGCTATCTGAGCGTCTCGGTCACGGCGACGTACACACCGATGTTCCCGACGACGTTCGGCAGCAACGTCAATGACAATGGCGATTATCAATTTGTCGGCGTCGCCGCCATCCGGACGAGTTAGGAACTATCATGCGCAAGCTATTCAAAGAAAACGAAGAGGGCGCTGCGGTCGTCGAGTTTGCGCTCGCGCTGCCGATCCTGATTTCGTTCATTTTCGGGATCTTCCAGCTAGCGCTGGTATTCTGGGCCAATGCCGGTGCGCAGCACGCCATGGGTGAAGCGGCGCGCTATGCGACGCTTTATCCGACGCCGTCGACGAGCCAGATCGAGGATTTCGTCGCGGACAGCCAGTTCGGGACACATAACGGCACGATGCAAACGCCAACGGTGACGCAGAACACGACCGACGAATATTTCGATATCGATATCATCTACACGCAGCCGACCGACTTCATTTTCTTTGAAGGGCCGACCGTCGATATCCGCAAGTCGAAGCGCGTCTATTACGCCAATTAGGCTTTCGCTCGCGCTGCAAAGAAATCGGTAATTGCCTGCTTGAGCTCATCGCTGGTGAGCCGCTCGGCGAAATGACCATTTTCCAGATCCATGCGCGCAAGCACGGCCTCGCGGTCGCTCTTGCGTAGCAGCTTCTGCGTCAGCCTGACCGACTGCACCGGCTTGGCGAGCAGTTTGCCGACGATCTTTTCGAACATTGCATCCAGCTGGCCGCCCGGTGCAACGTGGCTGGCAAGCCCGATCGCCTCTGCCTCGTGCGCATCGAAGCTATCGCTCAACAGCAGGTAGCGCGCGGCTTTGCGGCGGCCCGAAAGCGCGGGCATGATCATCGAACTGGCGGCTTCAGGGACCAGGCCCAGTTCGGTGAAGGGCATTTTGAAGCGGCAGCCTTCTTCGGCGATGACCAGGTCGCAGTGGAACAGCATTGTGGTACCGATCCCGATTGCGTTGCCCTGCACGGCCGCAATGACCGGCACCTCGTTGTTCGCCATCGCGCGCAGGAAGCGCCACACGGGGATGTCGGTGTCTTCGCCCGGCTGCGGCATCGCTTGCATGAAGTCCATCAAGTCGTTGCCGGCGGTAAAATCCACGCCTTCGCCGCGAATGGTGATCAGGCGGACCTTGTCGTCCTTGCCGGCGTCCTCGACGGCGGCGGCCATTGCCTCGTACATCGCCACGGTAATCGCGTTGCGTGCCTCCGGTCGGGCCATGGTGATCTGCACGACCGTGCCGTCATGGGCACGGTCCACCTGGATATGATCGGTCATGCGAAAAGGCCTCCTTACGAATCGCGTTGAACCTCGCTATCGCTTGGCACACATAAGCGCCAGCCTGACGAGGGAGCCCAAGCCATGAAGTTCTTTGCCGACACCGCCGATATCGATGACATCAAGGAACTGGCGGATACCGGCTTGCTTGACGGGGTGACGACCAATCCCTCGCTGATCAAGAAGTCGGGTCGCGACTTCATTGAGGTCACCAAGGAAATCTGCGCGATCACCGATGGCCCGGTGTCGGCTGAAGTCGTGTCGACCGATCACGAAGGCATGATGCGCGAGGCAGAAGTGCTGCGCAAAATTGCTGACAATGTCGCGATCAAGGTGCCGCTCACGATCGACGGGCTCAAGACCTGCAAGGCGCTGACCAGCGATGGCACGATGGTGAACGTGACGCTCTGTTTCTCGGCCAACCAGGCGCTGCTTGCGGCGAAAGCCGGCGCCAGCTTCATATCGCCGTTTGTCGGGCGCCATGACGATGTCGGCTATCCGGGTATCGAGCTGATCGGCGACATTCGCCTGATCTACGACAATTATGACTTCCCTACCGAGATCCTTGTCGCGTCGGTTCGCAATCCGATCCATATCCACGATTCGGCGAAACTGGGCGCCGACGTGATGACGGCGCCGCCTTCGGTCATCAAGGCGATGTTCAATCATCCGCTGACTGACAAGGGGCTCGCTGCCTTCATCAAGGACTGGGAAGATACGGGTCAGAAAATCGGCTGATTTGCGTGCATTCGGTGACGTCATGTCCCATTTCGGGCTGACGTCACCGCTAGAACTTTCTTAGGCATTTGCGCCTAAGAATTAGCCCCATGAGCGGGGTGATTTCCTTTGAAGAACGCGCGGTGGCGACGCTGCGCGACAGGCTTGGCGAGGCGGAGACCGCACGTCGCAAGCTGATCGCTTTTGCCGACGGGCACTGCAATGCCACGGCGGCGATCCATGATGCCGTCACCAACCTCATCATGTGCCGCGATATCGAAGAAGTGGCCGAGGTCGTGACGCGCGATTGGCCGCTATTGCTGCGCGTCGATGCGGTGGCGATGGCGCTGATCGTGGACGGGCAGGCCTTTCGCTTCGACATCAGCGGCATCCATCCGCTCGAAAAGGCCTGGGTCGAAAAGGCAGGCGCGCGCGCCAACCCGGTCGAGATCACGGGCGGCACCAATGGTTCGCCGCTATTCGGCGCGATCAGCCGGGCGCTGCAAAGTCAGGCGATCATCCGCATACCGCAAATGTCGCCTGGCATGCCCGAGGGCATCCTGCTGCTTGGCCAGACCGACGCGACGCCGGTATCGAGCAGCGAGGGCGACCAGTTGCTGGCCTTTCTTGGCCGCTCGCTCAGCGCTATGCTCGCGCGATGGGTGGGCGCGACGAAATAGGCCACGAGGCCACCGCACTGGCGGTTCGCTGGGGCGATTATCTTGCCCATGACAGGCGCCGCAGCGCGCATACGGTGCGTGCCTACCTCGCCACCGCGCACCGCTTCATTGCCTTTCTGGCCGAGCATCTTGGCGAGATGATCGGATCATCGCAGCTGCGGTCGCTAAAGGCGGTCGACCTGCGCGCCTACCTGGCGCAGCGGCGCGCGGGGGGGCTGGGCGCAAGTTCCGCAGCGCGCGAGATGTCGGCGGTGCGTGCCTTCCTGACCTTTGCCGCAGAGCAGGCGGGGCAGACACCGCAAATTCCGCGCACGCGCGCGCCCAAGCGACCCCGTACCCTACCGCGCCCGGTCTCTCCCGATGAGGCGGTGTCGTTGGCTGAAGAAGCCGAGGCGGGGGCCAGCGACGGCTGGATCGGCAAGCGCGATCTGGCGATCCTGCTGCTGCTTTACGGTGGCGGACTGCGCATCTCCGAGGCGACTGGTCTGAAGGCAGGCGTGCTTCCGCTCGGCGCATCCATCCGGGTCGTCGGCAAGGGCGGTAAAACGCGCGTGGTGCCGATCGTGCCCGCGATCAGCGAAGCGGTGGCTGCCTATGCCGCGGCATGTCCCTATGCGATGGGAACGCAGGACCCGCTGTTCCGCGGCGCTAGGGGAGGGCCGCTGTCGCCCGATATGGTCCGCCGGGCGGTGCGCGCTGCGCGCCAGCGTCTAGGGCTTCCCGACAGCCTGACGCCGCATGCGCTGCGCCATAGCTTTGCCACGCATTTGCTGGCGGGCGGGGCAGACCTTCGCTCGCTGCAGGAGCTGCTTGGCCATGCCAGCCTGTCGTCGACGCAAATCTATACCGAAGTCGATGCGGCGCGGCTGCTCGATGTCTGGAAAAACGCGCACCCGCGCGCCGATTGAGCGGGGCTTAGGTCCCGACCCCGCCAGTGGGGGTGAAATTGGGGCCGGGACCATGCCACTAAAGGCGCCGGCGATTGACTTGGGAGCCGACGGTCGGTGCGGGCGAGCTCGGCATGCCACCCATGTGCACCGACGAGACTGTCGATGCGCACGGGTTGGTTAATGAAAGCATAAATAACCGAAACGGTTATAGACTAAGAGCAGCAACCCGCAGAAATCAGTCGTCACTCTGTCCGTTTCGGTTCCTTTTCTTGATCCCGATGGTAATCAGGCGCCACACGTAGGCAAGCGCCAAGACAACGATAATCGCGGTCGAGATCGGCCCCAGATAGTCATCGATCTGCTCGAATTCCTCGCCGAGTTTGAACCCCGCATAGGCCAGCATTGCAGTCCACCCCGCCGTTCCGATCGTGGAAGCGATCAGGAAGGTCTGGAGCCGCATCTTGAGAAAGCCTGCCGGGATGGAGACGAGGCTGCGTACCGTCGGCAGCATGCGACCGAGGAAGACGAAGAACACGCCATTATTGTCGAACCAGCGCTGCGCGCGCTGCACCTCGTACCAGTCCATCGTGAACCAGTGGCCGAAGCGGTCGATCAGCGGCTTGAAGCGCTCGATACCCAGCGCGCGGGCCAGCAAGTACCAGAAGGTATTGCCAAGCATCGCGCCCGTCGTACCGGCAGCGATCACCCAGCCCAGCGCCAGCTGGCCCTGGCCGGCCTCGATGCCGGCAATCGACATGATGACCTCGCTCGGGATCGGCGGAAATACCGTCTCGAGAAACATGAGAAACGCGATGCCGAGATAGCCTGACTGTTCGATCAGGTCGACGACCCAATCGGTCATGCCAGCTTCGCCTCGATCACGTCCCAGATCATGCCGGGCGTGTTGGTGCCGTTGAATTCGTCCATGACAACGATGCCGGTGGGCGAGGTGACATTGATCTCGGTGAGGTAGCCACCGATCACGTCGATCCCAGTGAATAGCAGGCCGCGCTGTTTGAGTTCGGGTCGCAGCGCCGCGCAGATTTCTTCTTCGCGTTCTGTCAGGCCGACCTTGTGCGCGGTGCCGCCGGCCACGAGATTGGAGCGGAATTCGCCCTCGCCCGGAATGCGATTGATCGCGCCTGCGACTTCGCCGTCGACGAGGATGATGCGCTTGTCGCCGGCACTGACATCGGGAAGGAACGCCTGCGCGATGAAGGGTTCGTCCATCGCTTCGGTGAACATTTCGGCGAGCGCAGCAAGGTTGCGACCCTCGGGACCGACCCGGAAGACGCCTTCACCGCCCTTGCCGTGGAGCGGCTTGAGGACAATGTCGCCGTGCCGGGCGTGGAATTCGCGCAGGCTCGCGAGATCGCGCGTGATCATCGTGGGCGGCATGAAGCGCGCGAAATCGAGAACGAACAATTTTTCGGGGGCATCGCGGACCGATTTGGGGTCGTTCACCACCAGCGTCTGACCTTCGAGCCGTTCGAGCAGGTAGGTCGCGGTGATGTACCCGACGTCGAACGGCGGATCCTGCCGCAGCCAGACCACGTCGACGTCGCTGGCAAGATCGAGCGCGGTCTCATCGAGCACGGTGAAATGGTTGCTGCCATCGCGCTGCACCTTCACCTGCCGCGCGGTCGAAGCAAAGAGATCGCCGCCGTCGTAGGTCAGCGCCTCGACCTGATATTCATAAATGTCGTACCCGCGCGCCTGCGCTTCCAGCATCAGCGCGAACGAACTGTCGCCCTTCACATTGATGCTTTCGAGCGGGTCCATCTGGAATGCGATTTTCATGGAAAAAGCGCCTAGGCGAAGCAACCTGCTTTGTCACCCATGCCAGATATTGGTGAGATGTCTGGGCCACTTGCCGGGTGCCATCAGGATGGCGTCGATGCGGATGTCTTCGCCCGCTGGAGCGAAGCGCGGCGCGAGCTGGTGCGCAGCGCTGACCACGCGGTCGAGGCGGTGCCCGGACATCGCCTCGGCGGCCTGCTCTATCGTGGGACGGCGTTTGACTTCGACGAAGGCGACGGTCTTGCCGCGCTTGGCGACGATGTCGATTTCGCCCGCCGATCCGCGGGCGCGCATGGCAAGGATGTGATAGCCCTTGAGGCGGAGCAGCCATGCGGCGCGGCGCTCGGCCGTGCGTCCTGCGGCTTCGGCGACGATGCGGCTCAGCTTTTGGCCCTTTCCAGCGCGCGGGCGTAGGCACGCTTGCGCGGGATGTTGAGATCACCGGCCACCTTTGCAGCGGCGCGGCTGGGAGACAGGTCCTGCAAGGCAAGGTCGATCGCCGCGTCGAGATCGTCGTCGGACGCCGCCTCCGGCGATGGCGGGGGCCCGATCACGATCACGATCTCGCCCTTGGGCCCGCCGTCAGCGTAGCGCTCGGCCAGCTCGGCGAGCGTGCCCGTCACCGTCTCCTCGTGCAGCTTCGTAATCTCGCGGCTGACCGCGCCGTCGCGGCCCGGCAGCAGTTCGGCAAGATCGGCAAGGCACGCGCCGAGACGCGGGCCGCTTTCGTACAAGACGAGGCTGGTCCTGACAGCGGCGAGTTCCGCGATGGCATCGCGCCGGGCCTTCTGCTTGGACGGAAGAAAGCCGGCGAAAAGAAACCGGTCGGTTGGCAAACCCGACAGCGTCAGCGCGGCGATCGCGGCGCTGGGGCCGGGTAGCGTGTAGACTTCGTATCCCGCAGCGCGGGCCGCGCGCACCAACTTGTACCCGGGATCGGAGATAAGCGGGGTGCCCGCATCGCTGACGAGCGCAACGACCTTGTCCCCGAGCATCCCCAATATTGATTCGCGATCGCCGTCGCTCGAATGATCATCGTAGCGGCGCAGCGGGGTATGCGCGCCGATATGGTGCATCAGCTTGGCGGTGACCCGTTTGTCCTCACACAACACCATGTCGGCGTTAATCAGCAGGTCGGCGGCGCGCGGCGTCATATCGGAAAGATTGCCGATTGGGGTCGCGACGATATAGAGACCGGGTGAGGGGGACGTTGTCATGTTCAAGAAGGGTGATCCCATTGGCCGCTGAATTCAAGCAATCGCGTCGCAAATTTCTCATCGGCGGCATCGCGCTGGCTGCACTGGCGGGTTGCCAGACCGGCCCGCGCACGACCGAGCCGCCGCCCACCACCCAGGCACCGACGCCGACCCCGACCGGTCCGGTCGTCGAAACCGATCGTCTGCGCGTCGCGGTGCTGGCGCCGCTTACCGGCGACAATGCTGCCGTGGGCAACTCGATCGCCAACGCGGCCAAGATGGCGCTGCTCGATACCAACAACAGCAGCATTCGCCTTTCAATCTACGACACGGCGGCTAGCGGCGGGGCGAACAAGGCGGTCAACGACGCGCTGGCCGCGGGCAACGGGCTTATCCTTGGCCCGCTCCTTTCGGAAAACGTGCGGCAGGTGGCCCCGGCGGCGCGCAATCGCGGCGTGCCGGTGCTGGCCTTTTCCAACGACGAAGAGGTCGCGGGCGACGGGGTCTACATCATGGGTTTTACGCCAACCCAGTCGATCGAATCGTCGGTGCGCTATGCACGGGCCCGCGGTGCCCGCGATTTCGCGGCGCTGGTGCCGAGCGGCGACTATGGCCAGCGCGCGGCGCAGGCGTTCCTGCGCACCGTTAACGACGTCAACGGCAATGCCCGTGCGATCGAGACGTTCGACCGCAGCCGCGCAGGCATCGATGCCGCGGTGTCGCGCGTGATCGCACGCCAGGCGGTCGATGCATTGCTGATTGCCGATTCGGGCCGCGTCGCAAGTTATATCGCGCCAAAGATCCAGACCGGCGTGTCGCTGATGGGAACCGAATTGTGGGCAGCCGAGGACGATCTGGGCCAAACCAGCGCGCTGAGGGGCGCGATCTATTCAGCAGTGCCTTCCGCGCGGTTCGAATCGCTCGAGCGGCGCTACCGCTCGCGCTACGGTTCGTCGCCCTTCAGGCTGGCAAGCCTGGGCTATGACGGCATGCTGCTGGCGATCCGCGCGTCGCAGTCCTGGCGGCCGGGCGATCGATTCCCGAGCAGCCTGCTACGCGATCGCGGCGGGTTCGAGGGCGTGGACGGTATTTTCCGCTTCAATCGCGACGGTATCGCCGAGCGCGCGCTCGAAGTCAGGCGCGTGACGCCCGGCGGGCACGAAGTCGTCCAGAACGCAGCGAGCGAATTCTAGGCAGCGATCTCGACGAGGATCGCGTCGAGCAGCAAGCGACCTCGACCAGTCAGGCGCAGGCGCGTGCCTTGCTGGTCGAGCAGTCGCTGGCCGATGAGGCGCCGAACGCGGTCGTGATCGACGATCTGGCCGAAGCGCTTCTCCAGCGCGGCGACGTCGATCCCTTCGGCAAGGCGTAGCCCCATGACGAGCGCTTCGTTGGCGGCCTCCTCGCGCGTCAGCGCAGCTTCCTCGACCAGACCGTGCGCATTGCGCTCGACGGCCTTCAGGAAATTTTCGGGCTTGCGGTGGCGCATCGTGCGCTGTCCCAGGCGGCGTCCATGCGCGCCGGGGCCGATCCCGGCATATTCCTGGTAGCGCCAGTAGATGAGATTGTGCCGACTTTCCGCGCCGGGGCGCGCATGGTTCGAGATCTCGTAGGCGGGAAGACCAGCGGTCTCGGTCATCTCCTGCGTGATTTCGAACAGGCGCGCCGCCATGTCCTCATCAAGCGGTGTGAAATCGCCCTTGCGCACCATTGTCTCGAACCGCGTGCCGGGTTCGATCGTCAGCTGGTAGAGCGACAGATGTTCGGTGCCGAGCGACAGCGCGCGGCCAAGCGTTGTCATCCACGCCTCCTCGTCATCGCCGGGCAGCGCCGTAATCAGGTCGAAGCTGACACGGTCGACAACGCTTTGTGCGGCCGACAGCGCCGCCAATCCCTCGTCGCCGCTGTGCGCGCGGCCCAGGAAGGCGAGACTGGCATCGTCAAAGCGTTGGAGGCCAAGGCTGATGCGGTTGACGCCGGCCTTGGCCAAATCCGCGAAACGCGCTGCCTCCGCGCTGTTGGGATTGGCTTCCATGGTGACCTCCAAGTCGCCCGAGGATGACCAATGCGAAGTTGCCGCGTCGATCACGGCGGCCACGGTCTCTGGCGGCATCAGCGACGGAGTGCCGCCGCCGAAGAAGATGCTGGTGAGTTCGCGGCCAGGAAGCAGCGATGCCTCATGCGCCAGGTCCTGAAGCAGCGCCGAACGCCACGCCTCCTGGTCCACAGTATCGCGGACATGGCTGTTGAAGTCGCAATAGGGGCATTTCGACACGCAGAACGGCCAATGCACGTAAAGCGCCAGCGTTTGCGCTTCGTTCATGCCTTCGGGTTTAAGGACTGATGCCATGATTGCTCGCGTCCTTAGTCTGTTCGTGCTGGTCCCGCTACTCTCGCAGTGCGCGGCCGTTCCACCGCCGTCGTCCGGCTATCCCCCCTCGCATCGCGAGCGAGTGTCCGGAGGCGAGGTCCAGCGCGGCGATTTCAGGCAGGTGATGCTGTCGGCGCATAACGATGCCCGTTCGCGCTATGGTTCTGCGCCCCTGGTATGGGACCGGGATCTCGAGGCCTCCGCGCACGCCTATGCGCGCGAGATGGCGCGCACCGGCGTCTTTCGACACGATCCCAGCCGCGAGCGTCGGCGGGTGCAGGGCGAGAATATCTGGATGGGAACGCGCGGTGCCTTTTCCTATCAAGCCATGATCGGCAGCATGATCGACGAACGGCGCTATTTCCGGCGCGGCGTCTTTCCCGACAACAGCACGACCGGGCGCTGGCAGGATGTCGGCCACTATACGCAGATCATCTGGCCGCAGACGACGCGTGTCGGCTGCGCAATCGCCAGCAATAGTGGGCACGATTATCTCGTCTGCCGCTATTCGCCGCCGGGCAATATCGACGGACGCGCGCTCTAGCCTTCGAGCCAGGCGGTCAGCTTGGCAAACGCATCGGCGCGGTGGCTGATCGCATGCTTCTTGGCGGGATCCATTTCGCCGAAGGTGATGTCGTGGCCGTGGGGCACGAAGATCGGGTCGTAGCCGAACCCCTTGTCGCCGCGCGGCGGGAATTCCAGATGGCCGAGCACCTTGCCCTCGAAGCTTTCGACGCGGCCATCGGGCCAGGCGAGGGTCAGCACGCACACGAAATGGGCATCGCGGGCGTCATCGGGGCCGAGCGCGTCCTCGACCTTTTTCATCGCGCGATAAAAATCGCGGTTGCCGTCGGCGTCTTCGGCCCAGCGGGCGGAGCGGATGCCGGGGTCGCCATTGAGCGCATCGACCGAAAGGCCGCTGTCATCGGCGAGCGCGGGCAGACCGCTAAGATCGGCTGCCTGCCGCGCCTTTAATTCGGCATTGGCGACGAAGGTCGTGCCGGTTTCCTCGGGATCGGGCAGGTCGAGTTCGGCCGCGCCCAGGCATTCGATACCGAACGGGGCGAGCAGTTCGCGAATTTCCCGCAATTTGCCCGCATTGTGCGTCGCGATGACAAGCTTGTCGCCAATCTGTTTCATCGACCGGTGGCCTTTAATTGGGCGGCGAAAATCTCGTCGCACCCGATCTTGGCAAGCCGCATGAGGCGCAACAGGTTTTCTTCGGTGAAGCGTTCGCCTTCGGCGGAAATCTGCGCCTCGACGATCTTGCCGTCGCCCGTCAGCACGAAGTTGCCGTCGCTGTCGGCCGCGCTGTCTTCGTCATAGTCGAGATCGAGCACCGGGGTGCCATTGTAGACCCCGCAGCTGATGGCAGCGACCTGCGTTTCGATCGGATCGGTTTCGAGTTCGCCGCTTTCAATGAGCTTGTCGACCGCCATGCGCATCGCGACCCACGCGCCGGTGATCGAGGCGGTGCGGGTGCCGCCATCGGCCTGGATGACATCGCAATCGAGGGTGATCTGGCGTTCGCCGAGCGCCTTGAGATCGACCACCGCGCGCAGCGATCGACCGATGAGGCGCTGAATTTCCTGCGTACGACCAGATTGCTTGCCGCGCGCGGCTTCGCGATTGCCCCGCGTGTGGGTGGCTCGGGGCAGCATACCATATTCGCCCGTGACCCATCCCTTGCCCTTGCCGCGCAACCAGGGCGGCAGGTTTGTTTCCACGCTGGCGGTGACGAGCACGCGGGTCGCACCGGTCGAAACGAGGACCGATCCTTCGGCGTGTTTGGTAAAGCCGGGTTCGAACGACAATTCGCGCATTTGATCGGGCGCGCGACCGGATGGACGCATGAATCTTCTCCTGAATTTCTTGTCTCAGGCCCTAGCCGCGCTAGGGTGGAAGGGAAAGGGAGGCGTTTCATGAAAAAGTCGATATTGGCGGGGGTGCTGGTGCTCGGAGGATGCGTGACCCCGGAATCGGCCGCACCTCCCATCGAAGTTATCGAATATCGCACCTCGGCCTGCTTCGGCGCCTGCCCGGTCTATCATGTCGCGGTGTCGTCCGACGGCGTAGTGGCGTGGGAAGGCATCCAGCACGTCGCGACCAAGGGGCGCCGCCAATTCGTCATCCAGCCGCGCGAGTGGGATGCGTTCAAGGCCGCGCTGGCGCCCTATCGCCCCACCGGCACGCAAGTCTACGGATCGACCCCCGAAACCTGTAGCGGCCCGATCGCGACCGATGCGCCGGGCGTGGAAATCCGCTGGCGCGACGATGATCGCGACGATTACCTGAACGCCTATTTCGGCTGCGACCTCGATGCAAACCGCTCCCTCTACCAGGCGCTGGCCGATGCGCCCGATCGCCTGCCGCTCGGCCTTTATATCGGTCGATAAGTCCCTACATCGCTGCGCGATGAGCGAACCGATTCTTGATCTGACCGACCGGATGCGCAGCATTTTCGCGCAGGTCGTCGACGCGTACCTGGAAGAAGGGGCGCCGGTCGGTTCGAAGGTAATTTCCAGCAAGGTCGACCTGTCGCCTGCATCGATCCGCAGCGTAATGGCGCAGCTGGAAGAGCGCGGACTGCTGACCCATCCGCATACCAGTGCCGGGCGCGTCCCGACCGAGATGGGTCTCAGGCTGTTCGTCGATGGCATCATGCAGAGCTCGGCGCCGCATCGGCGTACGCGCGAGAAGATCGAGGCGGAAATCTCCGAAGGCAGCATCGACGATGCGCTGCGCAGCGTCACCGCTGCGCTGTCCGGTCTGTCGTCCTGCGCCGGCGTCGTCACCGCGCCGACGGCGGAATTCCGCCTCAAGCAACTCGCGTTCGTGCCGCTCGAGCCTGGAAGGGCGCTGGCGGTGCTGGTCGGCAGCGAAGGGTCGGTCGAAAACCGCGTCATCGACGTACCGGTCGGCATCAGTCCGATCGCGCTGACCGAGATCGGCAATTATGTCACCGCCAAACTGGCCGGGCTGACGCTTGCCGAAGCGCAGGCGCAGCTGAAGCGCGACATTCGCGATCGTCGCGAAGCGCTGGACAAGGCCGCGGCCGAACTTGTGGCGGCAGGCCTTGCCGACTGGCGCACCGACGGTGACAATCGCCCGATCCTGATCGTGCGCGGGCAGGCCAACCTGATCGACGATAGCGCGGCGGAGGATCTCGACCGCGTCCGCCACCTCCTCGAAGAGCTCGAAGAACGCCAGGAAATCGTTCGCCTGCTCGAAGGCGCGCGCGAGGGTGAAGGGGTCCGCATCTTTATCGGCAGCGAAAACCGCATGTTTGCGTTGTCGGGTTCGAGCGTCATCGCGAAGCCCTATCGGGGCGCCGATGGCGAAGTCGTGGGCGTGATCGGCGTGATCGGGCCCACCCGTTTAAACTATGCGCGGGTCGTTCCCATGGTGGACTTCACCGCAGAAGCGCTTACGAGACGATTGTCATGATGAACGAAGACAAAGATTTGCACGAAGAAGCCGAAGAGATTCGCGAAGAGACGGCCGAAGAGTCGCCCGAACTGAAAGAGCATGATCGGGTCGCCGAACTGGAAGGCCAATTGGAAGAAGCGCAGCAAAAGGCGCTTTATGCTGCCGCCGAAGTGCAGAACGTGCGCCGCCGGCTCGAGCAGGAAAAGGCCGACGCAACCAAGTTCGCGGTGTCTGGCTTTGCCAGGGACATCCTGTCGGTGAAGGATAATCTGGAACGCGCGCTCGACCACGTGCCCGATGAGGCACGCGACGGACGCGCAGCCAAGTTCATCGAAGGCATTGAAGCCACGCTGCGCGAGCTTGAGGCGGTGATGGGCCGCAATGGCATTGTGCGGGTGGAGTCGGTTGGGCTTGAACTCGATCCCAACGTCCATCAGGCGATGATTGAAATCCCGACCGAGGATGCAAAGCCCGGCACCATCGTCGAGGAGATGCAGGCCGGCTACCTGCTGCGCGAACGCTTGCTGCGCCCGGCCATGGTCGGGGTGGCGAAAAAGCCCTGAAGGAAGCGCTATCTGCGTCTTTGGAGCGTGTTGCGGCGATTCTGGCTGACGCGCAGGATCACTGGTGGATAATCGGGTCGGCCGCAGTGTGGCTGCATGGCAGCGATCCCGGGGGCATTGCTGATATCGACGTGTTGCTCAGCGAGGCCGATGCCGAGCGCGTGCTCGAGCCGCGCGGCATCCTTCCCGTGATGAAGGACCCGCACCCGCTCTTCCATTCGCGCTGGTTCGCGCATTGGGACGGCACGCCCGTTCCCGTGGAGTTCATGGCGGGTTTTGCAGTGATGGAAGAAGGGCAGTGGACGCCCATCGCCCCGCAGACACGCGAAGCGAAGGGCGGCCTGTTCGTACCCTCGCGCAGTGAATTGAAGGCCATGTTGCATCGCTTCGGGCGCGGCAAGGACCTGCAACGCGCCGCCGCGCTCTAGATAACGCTGCGTGCCTGCGTGGTTCCCTTGGTGGCGAGCGTGAAGCGCGGCTCGCCAAGATCTTCGCCAAGCGCGACGCGGGCCGCCAACCGCCCGACCTCCGGCCCCATCTTGAAGCCATGGCCCGATCCGGCGCCCACCATCGTGACATTGGTGTAGCCCGGGTGGCGATCGATCAGATAGTCGCCGTTGGAGCTATTTTCATATTGGCAGACCCGCGTTTCCAGCAGCGGTGCACCGCGTAGCTTGGGAAAGCGTCGATCGCGGTAGGCAATGATTTCCGCCAGTCCTTCTTTGGTCACCTGCCGGGGGTTGGTGTCTGGATCGACCTCGGGCCCGTGATTGTCGAAGCAGATCTTGGCGCCGCGTGCTTCGAGGTCGGGGAAGCCGTAGTGCAGGCCGCCAGCATCGAAATCGGCCCATCCGGGCATTTTCGCCGGACTGAAATCGTCGCTTCCGGCGGGCGGCGCGAAAAAGAAGACTTCCTGGCGCGACGTGACGATCTTGCGATCGAGGATGTCGGGGAAACCCTGCGGCATCCACGGTCCCAGCGCATAGACCATGATGTCGCCCTCGATTTGGCTGCCATCGTCCAGCCTGACCGCGCCAAGTGGCGAGGGGCCACGCGGCATTGTCAGCGGGCTCGCCTTGCCCCTGCGATAGTCGAGCCCGCCAAGCACCATTTGCGCGACCAGCGTCTGCACCGACCGCCGCGCCATGATCGCCCCGAATTCGGGCTCGAACAGACCCACCGCTACGCCGTCATAATCGATCATCGGATAGCGCGCGGCCATCTGTTCGGGGGTAAGTTCTTCAGTCGGCAGCCCGAGGCGGTGGTGAACCTCGAGCGACTGGCGGAAATAGTCGATTTCCTCGTGGAAGAAGAAAAGCACTCCATGCGCGTGGAAAAGCGGCAGTTCGGCGCTGACACTCAGCGCCTTCCAGTCGCTCAGGCTGGCGAGCGCCATACGCGTATAGATTTCGTCGGGCCCATAAGCGCCGCGGGTCATCCGACTTTCGCCGGCACTGGAAGCGCGCGCATTAGCGGGACCATTCGCATCCATCAGCGTCACGTGCAGCCCCGCGTCCATCAGTGCCTTGGCGGTCCAAACGCCGAACACGCCCGCGCCCACCACAACGGCGCGCCCGGCGCTGCCGCGGCTGTGCGCACGCAAAACGGCCGGAGCGAGTGCCCCGGCCGTCATGCCGCCAATCAGCTGGCGGCGGTTGAGAGGAAAGTTGGCCATCCCTCCCGCTGGTCCGCTTAGCCGCGCTCGGGCTCGACCGCAGGTGGCGGCGGAGGCGGTGGCGGCGGGGGCGGAGGACACGCCTCGGTCGCCAGGATCACCGCACCATCGGGGCAGGTCTGCGTTGCCGGCGCGGGTTCGGGCGGCGGCGGCGGCGGGGGCGGCGGCGGAGGCGGCGGCATCACCGCACGACGCTCGCTGAAGCGCTTGCGCAGCGTCAGCCCGATCGTGCGCGGGTTGCCGACACGGTAGCCGAGACGGGCGCGCCCGCCACGCTCGCGGTCGAACGACAGCAGCGCATTCTCGTCGAAGATGTTCTTCGCGTAGACCACGACATCGAGCCCATCGAGGAACTCGATACCCGCCGACAGGTCGACCAAGTTGTAGCTCGGAAGTTCGAGGTCCACCACGGTCGCTTCGGTGCCGTCCTGTCCGTTGAAGGGCAGGCCATGCGCAAAGGTCCGCGGGTTGTTTTCCTGATCGGCCGGCTGCGTATAGCGCGATCCGACGTGCTGGAAACTTGCCGTCATGAAAACGTCGGCGTTGCGCGACAGCGCGGTAGTGTAACCCGCCGTGGCTGCCATCTGGAATTCAGGCACCGTGGGCAGTCGATTGCCTTCGCGGATACCCGTCGCGACGGCCAGCGCGCCCGGCAGCGAGCTGTCGAATTCCGCCTGCACGTACGAGCCTGCGAAACTCAGATCGAGGCCCTCTGCCAGTTCAACGGCGAACTCGGCCTCGACACCCGTCGTATGCGCATCTTCGACGTTGAAGACGATACGGCTCGAACAGGTTCCGGCATCGAGCGTGACCTGAAGGTCGCTGATTTCGGTGTGGAAGGCCGCTGCGTTGAACGTCACGGCACCGGTCGAATACTTCACCCCCGCTTCGTAGTTCCACAAGGTTTCATCTTCATAGGCACCGGCGAACGGACCGAATATGGCCTCGTCCTCGGTCGAACAGAGCGCGACGTTGAGCGGATCGTTGACCCCGCCGAGGCGGAAGCCCTTCGATGCCTGGACGTTGAAGCGAAGGTCGTTGCTGGCTTCATAGGAAAGGATGAAGCGCGGCGTGAAGCCGTCCGACTGGGTGGTGTCAAACAGGTTATCGCCCGGGGCAAAGAGGCCGCCGTTGACGAACGAACGCTCTTCTTCGAAGTCGTAATAACGCCCGCCGATGGTCGCGATCAGGCGGCCGAATTCGTAGCTGACTTCGCCGAACACGGCCTTCTGCTTGATGTCGTACGGGATGTCCGCGGCGTAGGGGCTGTCGACCGGCGCGATACCATTGCGCACCGCGTCAGACGTACCCGCACCCAGAACGGCGTCGGTCACGGCGTCGTAGCCCGGCGTGGGCAGGCGCTGCGCGTAGACGCGATCGGTTTCGGAATAGAAGCCGCCGATCAACCATTGGAAGGGACCCGGTCCGATCGAACCGAGGCGCACTTCCTGCGTCCACTGTTCAAGTTCGGTGGTGTCGCGCAGGTTGGACGGCGTGCGCACCGCGCTGTCGGGATAGCCGAGATCGACGGAGACCGAGCCGGTTAGCGCCGAGGCATCGCGCGACACGAGGATCGAGCGATCGGTATAACTGGTGATGCTGGTCAGTTCGATATCGCCGAACGCGACGCTCGCCGTGAGGTCGGCGAGGAGGAACTCATCCTCGAACGCTTCTTGCAGGCGCAGGTACTGCGTGCGTTCGTCATAGATGACGGACGGCAACGTGAATTCGTTGGCGTAGAGGTTGTAGAATTCCTGCCTGTTAAATCCGTCGGTCTGGATTTCCTGGTAGACGACGCGCGGGGTGATCCGAACCGAATCCGACGGCTCCCACAGCAGCGACAGGCGGCCACCGACGCGGCTGCCATCATTGATGTTGTTTTCGGTCACCGGCCCGATGGCGTCGATGAAGCCGGGGTAAAGCTGGTAGTAGCCGACCGCGCGCGCGGCCAGCGTATCGCCCAGCGGGATGTTGAGTGCGCCCTTGAGATGGCCGCCTTCGCCGCCGTCATGGACGGTGTTCACATTGGCTTCGATGATGCCTTCGGTTACGCCGATGCGCGGCTGGTTGGTGATGTAACGCAGCGTGCCGCCGACGCTACCCGATCCGAACAGCGTGCCTTGCGGACCGCGCAGCGTCTCGACGCGGTTGAGGTCGAACAGGTCGATATCGGGCGTGAACAGCGACAGCGAGATCACCGATTCATCGAGATAGATGCCGACCTGTTCCTTGACGCCCGGTTGGTCGCGGACGATCTGGCCGGCGGAAACACCGCGCACCGATACCTGGCTCTGACCCGGCCCGAGGTTCTGGATGGTGAGACCGGCAACGCTGCGCGACAGGTCTTCGACCGTCGTGGCATTCTGCTTTTCGATATCCTCGGTCGTCTTGGCGTCGATCGAGAAGGGGACGTCCTGCAACGTGCTGGCACGCTTGGTCGCGGTGACGATGATTTCGTCGGGCGCATCATCGTCCGGCTGGTTCGCGGCCTGCGCTTCGGCTTCCTCGGTGGACTGCGCGAAAGCAGGCTGCGCAGCGACGAGCATAATGGCCGTTCCACTGAGGAAAGCGGCGGTCGTCTTGCGTATAGTTTTCATGAGATCTCCCCTATTTTCACGAGATTGGGAAGATTCATGAGTCAAAATGCGGCGCGATCAAAGCCAATTCTGACCCCGCGCAGACGTTAGATTCCCGACAGTGGCAATTTGGCTACACCGTCGCGGCAGCTAGAACGGCAGAAGGTCGGGCGGGGGTGCAATGATGCCGTGCCGCCCACGGCGCGCCATGAAATGGTGGCGCACGATCTCCGCCTGCTGCTCGATCCCGTAAAGACGAAACGGCTTGTTATCGCGCAATTCAAAGCCGTAGCGGCAAAAGGGATGACGCATGAGGAGGAGGTACCACCAACCGCCCTTATGCGTCTGCCAGACATGGGTCATTTCGTGAATGAACAGGCCCTGGTGCGCGATCGGCTCCTTTGAGAAGTCATCGGACCAAGCGCGGCTTTCGGGATGGAAGTGTATATGCCCCGTGGGAGCCATCACCACGCCGCGCGGCTGGAAAGGAAACCACTTCTTTCGCTTGAGCCGGACCCGCCGATAATCGATCGAATCCTTGAAAATCGTCCGCGAAAGCTCGATCTCACCGGCAGTAAGGGGGCGCTCGCGCGTCATATTCCCTTCCTAGAGAGAGGATATGGCTTCGTCGAGCAGGCTTGCGGTGCGCCTTTCCCGACGCTAGGGCCTTGGTCAAAGACTAACAGGAGAACCTTTTATGAGCGACACTGCTGATCGTGTGAAGAAAATCGTTGTGGAACATCTTGGCGTCGAAGCCGAGAAAGTCACCGAAGATGCCAGCTTCATCGACGATCTTGGTGCCGACAGCCTCGACATCGTCGAGCTGGTTATGGCGTTCGAAGAAGAATTCGGCGTGGAAATCCCTGACGATGCGGCGGAAGACATCGCAACCGTCAAGGACGCGATCAACTACATCGAAAAGAACAAGGGCTAAGCGCCTGATCTGACCGACCCCCGGAAGGGGCCGGGAGTGGCAAAAAGGCCCGGCACCTGAAAAGGGGGCCGGGCCTTAGCTGTATTTGGAGACATATATGCGCCGTGTGGTCGTAACCGGACTGGGACTCGTGACGCCGCTTGGCGGCGACGTCGAGACAAGCTGGAAGAACATCCTTGCCGCCAAATCGGGCGCCGGCCCGATTACCAGGTTCGATGCATCGGACCAGAAGTGCCAGATCGCCTGCGAGGTGAAGCCCGCGGACCATGAATATGGTTTCGATCCGGACAAGCGCGTCGACAGCAAGGTGCAGCGCCAGGTCGATCCCTTCATCGTCTACGGCATCGACGCCGCAGGCCAGGCCATCGAGGATGCCGGGCTTGAGGACATGAGCGACGAGATGAAGCTGCGCGCCGGCTGCTCGATCGGGTCGGGCATCGGCGGCCTGCCGGGCATCGAGAGCGAGAGCCTCGTCCTTGACGAACGCGGTCCTGGCCGCGTCAGCCCGCACTTCGTGCATGGACGTCTCATCAACCTCATCTCGGGCCAGGTTTCGATCAAATATGGTCTCAAGGGCCCCAACCACGCGGTCGTGACGGCCTGCTCGACTGGCGCGCACTCGATCGGTGACGCAGCGCGCATGATCAAGGACGGCGATGCCGACATCATGCTGGCGGGCGGTGCCGAAGCCACCATCTGCCCCATTGGCGTGGCCGGCTTCGCCCAGGCGCGCGCCTTGAACAGCAGCTATAACGACCGACCGACCGAAGCGTCGCGCCCGTACGATAAGGATCGTGACGGGTTTGTGATGGGCGAAGGCGCTGGCGTGGTGGTGCTCGAGGAATATGAACACGCCAAGGCGCGCGGCGCGAAAATCTATGCCGAGGTCGTCGGCTACGGCCTGTCGGGCGATGCCTACCACGTTACCGCCCCGCATCCCGACGGCGACGGGGCCTTCCGCTCGATGAAGGCCGCGCTCGACAAGGCGGGTCTTGAACCGGGCGATATCGATTATATCAACGCGCACGGCACCTCGACGATGGCCGACACCATCGAACTCGGCGCAGTGAAGCGTCTCTTCGGTGACGATATCGGCGGCGCTTCGATGAGCTCGACCAAGTCGGCCATCGGCCATCTGCTAGGCGGCGCGGGCGCGGTGGAGAGCATTTTCTGCATTCTCGCCATTCGCGACCAGATCGTCCCGCCCACGCTCAACCTGCATAATCCGGACGAAGGCACAGAAGGTGTCGACCTCGTCCCGCTCAAGGCGCGTGAACGTAAAGTCGATGCGGTGCTCAATAACAGCTTCGGCTTCGGCGGCACCAACGCCAGCCTGATCATGAAGCGCGTGTGAAAAAGCTTCTGATCCTCCTCCTGCTGCTTGGTGCAGCGGCTTTCGCGTTCATCGGCTATGGCTGGTGGGGCGAGGGTCCTGGCGAGCAGCCCGATACGATTATCGTCGAGGAAGGCACGACCCTGAACGGCCTCGGCGAGCGACTGGCGGCCGAGGGCAAGATCGTCATTTCGCCGACCTTGTGGCGCATCGGCGCCAAGCTGTTCGGCGGCGGCGATCCGATCCAGGCGGGGGAATTTCGTATTCCGCCGGGCACCAGCGCATCGCGAATCCTGGATATCGTCCAGCACGACACGCCCTACCAGCGCATGATCGCCATTCCCGAAGGGATGCCGAGCGTGCTGGTTCAGGAAAAGCTTGCCAAGATTCCCTATCTCGAAGGCGAGGCGCCGTTGCCGCCTGAGGGCAGCGTGTTGCCGCAGACCTATAGCTATCAGCGCGGGGAGACGCGCGCGGCGGTCGTGCAGCGGATGCAGGCGGCAATGGACAAGGCGCTGGCCGAAGCCTGGGCGGCGCGCAGCGATCGCGCGGCGGTATCGACCCCCGAGGAAGCGATCATCCTCGCGTCGATCATCGAGAAGGAAACCGGCAAGCCCGAGGAGCGTGAAATGGTGGCGGGCGTCATGACCAACCGCCTCAAGATCGGCATGCAGTTGGGGGCGGACGCAACGACCATCTATCCGATCACGCAAGGCCGCCCTTTGGGGCGTATGATCCGGGTCAGCGAACTACGCGATCCCAACCCCTACAATACGCGGGCGATATCCGGCCTGCCGGTAGGGCCGATCACCAATCCGGGGATCGAAAGCATCCGCGCCGCACTCAATCCGGCCGAAACCGATGCGCTATATTACGTTGCCGATGGCACCGGCGGACACGTCTTCGCGCGCACGCTCGAAGAGCATAATGCAAATGTCAGGGAGTGGCGGCGGATCCGTGAGGAGCGGGGGCTCTAGCTCAAAGCGCTGGCGTCGATATAGCCGACGAGCCGGTTCTTGCCGCCATAGCCCCAGGCCCAGCCGCCGCGACTATCCAGCAATTCGAAACAATCGCCCGCGACCAGCTTTGCCATCGCGTCGGATTTCTCGTCAGCGTCCACGAACATGATGGTGTCCCGGCAAAGCGTGCGCGGCACGGGTGCGGCATAATGGGAAGCGATCACGCGCCCGGCGAGCGCGACATCGGCTAGATCCTTGCGCCAGGCATGGGTCGAGGGATCGGGGAGATCGCCGCTAGGCGTTAGCGGAAAACTCTCATTCGGCGGCGACGAAGACGCGCTCGTCGGATCGCTGTTTGGCGACGCCGTTTCCTTCCTGCCCGAGATAGGCTTCGAATTCTTCAAGAAATTTTGCCCCGTCTTGCGTCTGGACGATGAAGATGTTGCGGCGATCGTCCTGGTCTCGCTCGCGCTTCAGATAGCCGAGGGAACTCAACGTATTCAAGGCGCGAGTGACGACAGGTTTGGAAACGTCGAGCTTGCGCGCCAGACCGCGCACGGTGTGCGGTCCGGGGGTAAGATAAACCGTCAGCAGCAATGCCATTTGCCGGTTGGTAAGATCGGGCGCCCCTGAACGCACATATTGTGTCAGGGCCCTGTTCCATCCGGCCAAAGATAGGGTTCCCATCCTATTTCCTTCGCCTCGAACTTTGATTCGGTAAAGCAACTGACCGCGCGTCTTTTGGTTGCATCTCCGCCAAAAATTACGCTGTCGTATCAAGCAAATAGAAATTATTTCGCGGTGAAGCGTTGCTCCAGCATCGCGAAGGCGGCGCGCAGGCCGTAGGCCTCGCCGCCCTTTGGCCGACCCGGCTTGGCATTGGGCATCCATCCGAACGTATCGAAATGCGCCCAGGCGATCTCGGATGGCACGAATCGTTGCAGGAACAACGCCGCGGTGATGCATCCGGCGAAGGGCGAACCGCCCGAATTGACCATGTCGGCGATGGTGGATTTGTGCATGCTGTTATAGTCCGACCACAACGGCATCCGCCAGATCGGATCGCTCTCCTGCTCGGCCCCGTCTTCGAGATCCTTCGCGAGATCGTCGTCATTGGCGAACATGGGCGGCAGGTCGGGGCCGAGCGCTACGCGCGCCGCGCCCGTCAGCGTTGCGTAGTCGATGATCAGCTCAGGCTCGCTTTCACCAGCCTTGGTAAGCGCATCGCCGAGGATCAGGCGCCCTTCCGCATCGGTATTGTCGACTTCAACGGTGAGGCCCTTACGGCTCTTGATGATATCGCTCGGGCGGATGGCGTTGGCATCGACGCTGTTTTCCACCGTGGGGATCAGCAGGTGCAGCCGCACCGGCAGGCGGCTTTCCATCACCACGCGCGCCAGCGCGATGGCGTGCGCGGCACCGCCCATATCCTTTTTCATGAGCGCCATGCCCCGACCCGTCTTCATGCTGAGGCCGCCTGTGTCGAAGACGACGCCCTTGCCGACGATGGCGATGCGCGGCGCGTCCTTGCGGCCCCATTCGAGCTCGACCAGGCGCGGCTCGCGCCCTTTGGCGGCAGCGCGACCGACGGCGTGGATCATGGGATAACCCTGTTCGAGCCCGTCGCCCTTGGTGACGGTCACGCTCGCATCATGCTTGTCGCCAAGCTTGCGGATGACCTCTTCAATCTGCGCGGGCCCCATATCGTCGGCGGGGGTATTGATCAGGTCGCGCACCAGCGTAGTCGCATCGGCCAGCCGTGCGGTGCGCTCCATGTCGGCGACGTCGCTCGCCAACAGGACGCGGGGACCCGCCGGCTCCTCCGGCTCGCTGCGATAAATATCAAAACGGTGCTGGGCGAGTATCCACCCCAGCTTTGCCGGGCCAGGGTGACGGTCATCGGCAAGGCGGTAGGTGCCGCCCGGCAAGACCTGCGCCAGCTTGGCCAGGCACCATGGCGACAATTCATCGACATTTGCGACCGTCGTCACCACCGACCATTCGTCTTCACCGTCACCCGGGATGATGATGTTGCTGTACCCCGTCTTGCCGTCGAAGCGGCGGGCATCGAGGAGCGTGCGCACGCGCGCAGGCTGCGCGGCGCGCCAATCGGTAAAGCTGTTTTCGTCGACGAGGTGGATCGTTGTTGCGGGCTGGCCTTTGTCGGCTTTTAAAAGATCGGTCATGGCCATTGAGATAGTCACTCCGTCGACAAGATTCCAAGACCCTTGGTAAAGAAACGGGGGCGCCGCCGGTTGGCCGCGCCCCCGCTCGCAACGCTTCAATGCAATCTAGCGGTTTTTCTTCCGCAGTTGGCCGCGCACCGCGCCAGCCGGATATTCAGCGTTGTGGATGTTGATATAATAGTCGGCCGGGTTCTTCCGGATTTCCTTGATCAGATTTTGGTCAACCATTGTGCAGCCCATGCTGGCACCATCGGCGTTGGGCGCCGCCAAGCCGACGACGACACCGCCTGACGATCCAGCCGGCGCTTCATGAATGTGCGCACCGGTTGCCGGTAGAGCGATGTCGGTGACCATGATCTCGTAGCAGATTTCGCTCTGGCCGTGGTTGAGCCACAGCTTGGTGATGCCGCTGCCGTCGGGGTCACCCGGTCCGGGCACTTCGGCGGCACCGGAAAGAGTCGTTTCGAACATCGTGCCGGTAAAGGCATAGGGGTGATCGGCGAGCGCCGCCCCGGTAAGTCCAACGGCGCCGGCCAAGGCAGCGCCTGCGGCGATCATAAGTTTAGTCATAGTTGCTTCTCCGTAACGACCCCTTTTTTGCGGTCATTGCAACTACGTATGGGCTAAGCAATCGGTTCAGTTTTTCTTGAAAATATTATCGAAGCCGGGCCTTTTATTAAGGCCTATTCGCTGCTGATCAGGTGGAATTCGGACTGCCGACCGTCAAGATATCGGACGGTATTACCATCGAACCAGGCGTCTTCCTCGCTGCGGAAATCGACCCGCTGTCCGCCCCATTCGGGCACCGCGGTGTAATTGGTAAATTCGATCGACCAGGCGGTATTGGCGCGTAGCCGATACTCGCTGCGCGGATCGCCCTGCTGGTTGTCCCAGAAGCCGATCGCGGTGCCCGCGCCGTGGCCGTGCAAGCCGATGGGATGCGAATAGATCGAGGGATCCAACCCTTCCGCGATGGCGCGCTCGCGGGCGCGGAACAGGATGTCGTTGCCGGTATCTCCGGTGCGAAAACTTTCGCGCAGAATATCGCCGAGGCGGACGGTGTTCGCGAGGCCCTGGCGCAACCCTGCGGGGGCGTCGGTTTCTCCAGGCTTCAGGACGTAAGCAAGATGCTGCGTGTCGGTATTGAGGCGTAGGTAGGTGATGCCGAAATCGGTCCACAACAGATCGCCCGGCATGATGACCGCGTCGCCTGAAATCATGCCCTCGACACCCTCGCGCTGGATCGACACGGAAGGGTGGAACCATGGCGTAAGCCCATTGGCGGCCATCTGGTCGCGCATCCACCAGCGCACATCGTCAGCCGTCGTGGTGCCCGGCGTGATGACGTGGCGGCTGAAGGCTTCGCCGATGATCGCGTGGGCCAGACGCACGATGCCGGGATAGATTTCGAGCTCGCTCGGCACGCGTTCTTCAAGCCAACGGACCGACAGAGTTTCGCCTGAAACGATGCGCTTCTGGTACTGCTCCGGAAGCCCCGCCATCATCAGGCGGTACTGGCTCAGCGTCATGCCGTCTCCAAAGGCCTTGAGGTCGCTATAATTGACGGCGATCTTGTCGGGATCGCGATCCGCGATGATGTCCGCGACCGCCTTCCACTGGTCGGGCTCGACCGCCGGATCCCAGCTTGGTTCGAACAGATCGGCTAGCCCGTAGCGGCTGACCGTGAGCCGTTCGACGGGCTGCCCGTCGCCCGGGGCGTGGAAGATGAGGATCGTGCGCCGCCGCGCACTCATCGAATTGGCATCGAGCATCGAGGCGGTCACTGGGTCCTCGAAATATTCGCGGCTCATCAGCAGCCACATGTCGATGCCCTGCTCGCGCATGATCTTGGGAATGATGGTGTCGAGCCGTTCTTCAAGGATGCGATCGATAACCTCGGCGCGTTCGCGCATGGGGAGGATACGAGGGTAGTCGGGCGCGACATTCTCGGTGTCGCTTATCGGAAAGACGGGAGGCGATGCCGCCATGGCGGGGGCGGTAAGAGCAAGAGCGGCTAGCGCAACGAGAACAGTCTTCATGGTCGCCACGATGGTTGAAGCGATGGCGGCTTGCAATGGCGCTTTTCGCGTCGCGATGGGTAGCAGGCGTGACCCTATGATGTCGGGCTGCGCATCTCGACGGTCGCGTGATCGACATTGAACTCGCGGCGGAGCCAGTCCTTGATTGCATGCTTGACCGCGTTTGCATCGGCATTGGCCTGCGGTGTGACTTCCATCGTGACAACGGGCCGCTCTTGCGTCACGGACCAGGCATGGACGTGGTCGATGGAATGGACACCTTCGAGCGCGCTGAGCTGGGCAATGACTTCTCGCCGGTCGAAGCCCTCGGGTGCACCTTCGAGCAGAATATGACCGCTCTCGCGGACAACGTTCCATGCCGAACGCAAGATGATGAGGACAACCAACACCGATAGTATCGGGTCGATCGGCGTCCAGTCGGTAAGGAGAATGACGATTGAAGCTACGATGGCCGCAACCGATCCGAGCAGATCGCCTGCGACATGAAGCGCAGCTGCGCGAATGTTGAGATTTTCCTTCTTGCCGCGGGTGAGGATGTAAAAGGCGACGATGTTGATGATCAAGCCAACCACCGCGATGCCGAGCATCAATCCGCCTTCAATCGCGTGCGGGTCCCGTAGGCGCTTGATCGCCTCGTAGATAATCCATGCGGCAATCGCGAACAATGACAGTCCGTTGACGAATGCCGCGAGTATGGAAAATCGGTCAAAGCCGTAGGTGCGTTTCCAGTCAGCAGGGCGACGACCAATCCGAAACGCAAGCCAGGCCAGCAGCAATGATGCAAAGTCCGTAAGCATGTGCCCGGCATCGGCAATCAGCGCCAGCGACCCGGAAATGATGCCGCCGACCACTTCGGCAACCATGAATATACCAGTCAGCCCCGCAGCGATCGCGACTTTGCCTTCGTTGTTTTGATGCAGGGAGTGATCGTGTCCGGCGCCCATATTGTCTTCCCTTTTCCCTTCCGGAGCATAGCGAACGGAAGAAAAGAGGGTTCCTTGCGCGCGTCGCTGCAAAGACGGCAGGAAGGCTAATAACCCGCTAGATTTTTCGTCGCGAGGGCCATTCGTTAACTAACTGCCCGCTATCCCGCAGACACAAAGGAAAAAACGATGATCAACGACGAAACGCCGCTGCCCACCTTGGACATCGATGCCTCCGACCGGCTTTCATTTCTCATAAATCGCACGCGCAAGGCGCTTGAAGAGCGCAAATATGACCGGGCTGAGCAGGATCTGGCCGACAGATGCAATTTGTGAGTGTAGCCTGACCTGATTTCGCGGCCGCCGGGCCCGAAGGGCGTGACGGGGCGTTGAAGAGTGACGGCACGCTGTCGCACTCTTATCGATCGGAAACTCCAATGAAGAAGGCCGAAAAGGTCTGCCAATAATACCGGCTGGTATGTGGCGATCCTCTACAGCGTGTGGGGCGTTGGGCTGGCGCTAATCATCATCGCCAGTTTTCTTGATTAGGACGGTGCGCCGAACAGGTCGTGTTCGTCGGCGTCTTCGACTTCCACGCGGGCAAAATCGCCAGCTTTGAGGTGTCCTGCGTCGCGCAGGTGGACTTCGCCGTCGATTTCGGGGGCGTCGGCCTTGCTGCGGCCGGTGGCGCCGCCAGTATCCGCGTCCACCGCGTCGATGATGACATCGATGGTGGTGCCGATCTTGGCCTGCAGCTTGGCGGCGCTGATCTTGGCGCTGTGCTCCATGATACGGGCGTAGCGCTCTTCCTTGACCTCTTCGGGCACCGGGTCGGCAAAGTGGTTGGCCTCCGCGCCCTCGACGGGTTCGAAGCGGAAGGCACCGACGCGGTCCAGCTGCGCTTCGGTGAGCCAGTCGAGGAGATACTCGAAGTCCTCCTCGGTCTCGCCGGGGAAGCCGACGACGAAGCTGCTGCGCACCGCGATGTCGGGGCAGATCTCGCGCCATGTCCTTAGCCGGTCGAGCACCTTGGCGCTGGCGGCAGGGCGCTTCATTGACTTCAGGATCTTCGGACTGGCGTGCTGGAACGGAATGTCGAGGTACGGCGTCAGCTTGCCCTCAGCCATCAGCGGGATGACCTTGTCGACGTGCGGGTAGGGGTAGACGTAGTGGAGGCGCACCCAGGGCTGCTCGCCGTCGGGCGTGCGCAAGCGCCCTAGCGCTTCGGCAAGATCGTTCATGTGGGCGCGCACCTCGCCGCCACCTTTCAGCGGATAGCTGGCGTGTTTGAGATCGAGGCCATAGGCGCTCGTGTCCTGGCTGATGACCAGCAGTTCCTTGGTGCCCGCGGCGACCAGCTTTTCGGCCTCGCGCAAGATGGCGTCGGGACGGCGGCTGGCGAGGTCGCCGCGAATGCTCGGGATGATGCAGAAGGCGCAGCGGTGATTGCAGCCTTCGGAGATCTTTACATAGCTGTAGTGGCGCGGGGTCAGCTTGGTATCGGGCTGGGGGACAAGGTCGACATAAGGCGACACGCCCGGCGGCGCGGCCTCGTGGACGGCGCTAACGACTTCTTCGTATTGCTGCGGGCCGGTGATGGCGAGAACCTGCGGGAACTTGGCGCGGATGACATCGGCCTCGTTGCCCATGCAGCCGGTGACGACGACGCGGCCATTTTCGGCGATGGCTTCGCCGATCGCTTCGAGGCTTTCTTCCTTGGCGCTGTCGAGGAATCCGCACGTATTGACCAGCACCACGTCGGCGCCGTCATAGTCGGGGCTCATCTGATAGCCGTCGGCGCGCAGCTTGGTAAGGATGCGCTCGGAATCGACCAGCGCCTTGGGACAGCCCAAGGACACCATGCCCACTTTGGGCGCGGAAGGAATTTGCGTTGCCATGATTGGCCGCGCCTTTAGCGGGCACGCGCGAGAATTGCCAGTTGTTTCAGCGGCCTAGTTGCAGGGCGGAAAAGCGAAGCCTGGGATGATCTCGATGATCTTGTCGCCCGCCTGCAATTCCTGCGCGCCTTCTTCCCAGAAGCCGATGGCCTGGCCTTCGCGAAGGATGCGCACGCCAAGCCCGATCGCCACTTCCTTCAAGGGCTTGCCGACTTCGAACTTTTCGATGGTGCGTTCGTGCAAACGCACGCGGCCGTTGGCGCTGGCCAGATCGGCCAGGTAATCGGCAATTCCCATGCCGTGCGCGCTACCCGCGAGCAGCAGGCCGGCAAAGCTGGTGGGGTTGATGACGCTGGTCGCACCGGCGGCGCGGGCAGGAAATTCGTTATCTTCGGCGCGCACCGCGAGGCTGATCGGCAAGTTGGGGCACAGATGGCGCGCGGTCAGGCAGATCAGGATCGAGGTGTCGTCGCGGCCGGCGGAAATGATCATGGTCGCGGCTTCGCGCAGGCGCACTTCTTCCATCGTGGCGTCGCGGGTCGCATCGGCCTGGAGCACGATGCAGCCGAGGCGTTCGGCATGCGCCAATGCTTCGCCATCCTGATCGATGACGAGGATTTTGGTAGGGTCTTCGCCGCGCGCGATCAGCTCGTCGACGGCCTCCTTGCCCGATGTGCCATAGCCCGCCACCACGATGTGGTTTTCAAGCGTTTTCTGGATGCGTCGCATAAGCCATTTGTCCCAGCTTCTCTTGATGACGAACGAATAGGCGGTCCCGGCAAGGATGAAGATGAAGAAAATACGTGCCGGAGTGACCACGAGCGCGTCGAACAGGCGCGCGC
This sequence comes from Sphingomicrobium marinum, assembly GCF_026157105.1. GTDB lineage: Bacteria > Pseudomonadota > Alphaproteobacteria > Sphingomonadales > Sphingomonadaceae > Sphingomicrobium > Sphingomicrobium marinum. Next base: position 1,622,634 of record NZ_JANPVQ010000001.1, on the reverse strand, counting down.
GCTCGGTGACGGGGACGATATCGCCATAGCCCGTCGTCGTCGCCGAAATCATGGTGAAATAGATCGCGTCCGCGAAGGACAGTTCGCCATCGACATTGTCGACGAAGGCATCGCGCTCGATCCAGTGAACGAGGACAATGAACGACAACAAGGCGAACAGGATGCCAAGGCGGATCAATAGCTGCGCCGTCACGCTCAGCGGCGACTTTTGGCGCAGCAAGGGCGTGACCTTGGCGAGACGAGGACGTCGATCCATCGCCATTATCTAGGCGTTCACGGCCCGCGCGAAAAGGGGGTTAGGCATCGATCGCTTCGTCATCGAGGCTGCCCGCCTCGGCCTGGATGAATTCGAAGCGATGCTCGGGCTTTTTACCCATCAGCCGCTCGACGATATCGCGGACGGGCTGCTGGTCCTGATATTCGGCGGGAAGCGTGATGCGGATCAGCGAGCGGGTCGCCGGGTCCATGGTCGTTTCCTTGAGCTGGTTGGGGTTCATTTCCCCGAGACCCTTGAAGCGCGACACTTCGACTTTCTTGCCCTTGAACTCGTTTTCTTCGATCTGCCGGCGATGCGCATCATCGCGGGCGTAGAGGGACTTGCTGCCCGCGGTCAGGCGGTAGAGCGGCGGCTGCGCGAGATAGAGGCGGCCATTGCGCACCAGGTCGGGCATTTCCTTGAAGAAAAAGGTCATCAGCAAAGTGGCGATGTGCGCGCCATCGACATCGGCGTCGGTCATGATGATGATCTTGTCATAGCGCAGCGCGTCGTCGTCATACTGGTCACGCAGCCCCGCGCCGAGCGCGAGCGTGAGGTCGGCAATTTCGGCGTTGGCGCGAATCTTGTCCTTGGTGGCGCTGGCGACGTTGAGGATCTTGCCGCGGATCGGAAGGATGGCCTGCGTCTTGCGATCGCGCGCCTGCTTGGCGCTGCCGCCAGCGCTGTCGCCTTCGACGATAAAGAGCTCGGTGCCCTCGTTGCCGTCTTTCGAACAATCGGTGAGCTTGCCGGGGAGGCGCAGCTTGCGCGCGGACGTTGCCGTCTTGCGCTTCACTTCGCGTTCCGCCTTGCGCTTCAGCCGTTCGTCGAGCCGCTCCATGACGCTGCCCAGCAGCGCGCGGCCGCGGTCCATATTGTCGGCCAGATAATGGTCGAAATGGTCGCGCACGGCATTTTCGACGAAGCGCGCGGCCTCGGTCGAGGTCAGGCGATCCTTGGTCTGCGACTGGAAATGCGGATTGCGGATGAAGACGCTTAGCATCGCCTCGATGCCGCCGAATACGTCATCGGCGGTCAGCTTGGCGGCCTTCTTCTCGCCCACCAGCTCGCCGAACGCGCGCAATCCCTTGGTCAGCGCCGCGCGCAGACCAGCCTCATGCGTACCGCCGTCAGGGGTGGGGATCGTGTTGCAGTAATAACGCTGGAAACCGTCGGTCCAGATGGGCCAGGCGACAGCCCATTCCACCTTGCCCTCATTGTCGGGAAAGTCCTGCGTGCCCGCAAAAATGGGCGAGGTAATCGTCTCGCGCCCGTCAAGCTGTTCGGTGAGGTGATCGGCGAGCCCGTTCTCGAACTTGAAGACGGCCGTCTCGGGAACGTCGTCACCAGCCAGGCTGGGGTCGCATTTCCAGCGAATTTCGACGCCTGCGAAAAGATAGGCCTTTGATCGGGCAAGATCGTGGAGGCGCTTGGGATTGAACTTGGCGTCCTTGCCGAAAATGTCGGGATCAGGCGTGAAGGTCACGCTGGTGCCGCGCCGGTTGGGCGTCGTGCCGACCTTTTCGAGCTTCGAAGTGGCGTGGCCCTGCGCGAAGGTCTGCCGCCAGACCGTCTTGTCGCGGGCGACTTCGACGATGGTCTCGGTCGACAATGCATTGACGACCGACACGCCAACACCGTGCAGGCCGCCCGAGGTGGCATAGGCCTTGCCCTCGAATTTGCCGCCCGAATGAAGCGTCGTCATGATGACTTCGAGCGCGCTCTTGTCCTTGTGCTTGGGGTGCGGATCGACCGGAATGCCGCGGCCATTGTCGGTGACGGTCAGCCTGTTGCCGGGCTCCAGCGTGATCTCGATGCGGTTGGCGTGGCCCGCGACGGCTTCATCCATCGAGTTGTCGATGACCTCGGCGGCGAGGTGATGCAGCGCGCGCGCATCGGTGCCGCCGATATACATCCCAGGACGACGGCGCACCGGCTCGAGGCCTTCGAGCACCTCGATCGCGGAAGCATCATAATCGTCGGTCGCGGGAGTTTTTGAATCGAACAGGTCTGACATTGATGCCGGTATAGGAAGGCTGCCGACGGGCTGCAAAAGAAAAGCCACTTTTGGCCATTTTCACAAATCGGCACTCGTGCGGCGAAACGTGCAATTTCATCGACGAACTGCTTGACGCCGATTTTGGCTCTTCCCATATGTTTCGCGCCGGATGCCTAAGGGGTCCGGCAGTCGAGGATCGGTTCGCCGGTGATCGGCGCTCCTCCTCGACATCTGTTGCTCAAATAGGAGGACAATACCATGCGAAGTGCATTTGACTTTTCACCGTTTCGTCGTTCGACAATCGGGTTTGATCGACTGTTCGACATGCTCGAAGAGAGCACCGTTGGCAGCAGCGACAACTATCCGCCGTTCGACCTCGTGATGGTCGGCGATGACGAATATCGTATCGATCTCGCCGTCGCAGGCTTCAGCCGCGACGATATCGAGATCACGGCGCAGCAGAACCAGCTCATCGTCAAGGGCAAGCGGACCGATGAAGACGGTACCGAATATGTGCATCGCGGCATCGCGACGCGCGAATTCGAGCGCCGCTTCGGGCTTGCCGATCATATCCGCGTGACCGATGCGGACCTTCACGACGGGCTGTTGTCGATCAGCCTCGTGCGCGAGATTCCCGAAGCCATGAAGCCGCGCCAGATCGAAATTGGCGGCGGCTCGACCAAGCGGATCGAATCTTCCGCAAAGTCCAAGAAGCAGATGGAAAACGCGTAACGAAAGCGGAACGCATCTCGACCCTGCGCTGGGCCCCGGCAAGCACCCTGCCTGCCGGGGCCCCTATTTAATGAAGCGTGTTCAGTCGCCCGATCAGCGAACCCGCGGGCCGCCGAAGGGCAGCGGAGGCGGGGGCTTGCGGTCGCGGCGCGGCAACTGCGCCTGGTAGGCAACGCCGCAATGCTCGACACAATAAGGGAAGCCCGGGTTGGCGGGCTCGCCGCAGAAATGGAAATCGCTCTCGCCCGGATGCCCCATCGGCCAGCGGCAGATGCGCTCGTTGAGGTCAAGCAGCGAGGTCTTGTCCGCCACTTCTTCCGACGGTTTTTCGGGAATCAGGCGGCGCGGCGGCGCGGGCGGGATCGGTGCCTGAGTATCCGACGGGCCCTGGCGGATAAAGCCGCCGGGACCGACCGAGCGATACTGCATGTTGTCCTTCTTCTTGTCGCTGGCCTTGCCCGCCCCCGCTGCTTTCGCGGTCTCCGGCTCGGCCTTCGGCGCAGCCTTGGCCGGCTCCGCTTTCTTGGGCGCGGCGGCCTTTTTGGGTGCAGCCTTTGGCGCAGCTTTCTTGGGTGCAGCCTTCTTGGCCGCCGGCTTTTTCTTGGCGGCAGCCTTCTTTTTCTTGTCGCCCTTGACCGGCGAGGGGCGCGATTCCAGGCCAAGGCGGTGCGCCTTGCCGATCACGGCATTGCGGCTGACACCGCCAAGGTCCTCGGCAATTTCGCTTGCGGTCGACCCTTTCGACCACAGCTTCTTGAGGCGATCGATCCGCTCTTCGGTCCAGCTCATGAAAAATCCCGTATTGTCTTGGCTCGAGCCAGCATTTAGGCGCTTGAGCCGTGAATGAAAAGACACCCGATTGGACAATTAGGCCTCCGGGCGATCCTTCCTTAGATGGGATCAATTGGGCCGGTCTCAAGACCCTCTATGCCAAGGAAGTAAAACGCTTCTTCAAGGTGCAGATGCAGGCAGTGTGGGCACCGGCCGTCACCGCGCTCCTCTATTTCATCATTTTCACCGTGGCATTCGGCCGCGGCGACCGGGAAATACTGGGCGTGAGCTTTGCCGATTTCATCGGACCCGGCCTCGTCATCATGGCGATGATCCAGAACAGCTTTGCCAATGCCAGCTTCTCGCTCCTCGTCGGCAAGATACAGGGCACCATCGTCGATTACCTGATGCCGCCATTGTCGATCGGCGAGCTCATTGCCGGGCTGGTGGCGGCGTCGGTAACGCGCGCCTTCCTGGTCGGGGGCGCGGTGTGGCTGGTGCTGTGGCTGTGGCCGGACGTCGACATGACGCCGGCTTCGATCTGGCCGATCCTGCTGTTCGGTTTTCTCGGCTCGCTGATGCTGGCTTTCTTCGGGTTGATGACCTCATTGTGGGCCGAAAAGTTCGATCACGCGGCGATGGTGACCAATTTCGTGGTCGCGCCGCTCGCCCTGCTGTCGGGGACATTCTATTCGGTCGAAGCACTGCCCGAAACATTTCAGGCGGCAAGCTACGCGAACCCCTTTTTCTACGTGATCTCCGGTTTTCGTTATGGCTTCATCGGCGCGGCCGATAGCAATGTGATGTTTGGTGCCGGGCTACTGACCGGTCTCAACGTCCTGCTGTTCTTTGGCTGTTTCGCGCTGCTGAAGTCCGGATGGAAGCTGCGAAGCTGAACGTCGCCTAACTGAACCTCGCCTAAAAATGGCATTCAGTGTCACCTCATCGTGCTTGGCGCAAAACGTCTCCCAGAGTGTAGCAAGGCACAAGAAGGAGACCCGCCATGCGCAAGATGATGATCGCCCTGGCCGCAGCGAGCGGCGCCACCATGATGGCGGCCGCCCCGGCCAGTGCCCAATATTACGACCGCGGCTACGGTTATGAGCAGCAGCGCTATGACCGTGGTTACAATTACCACCGCGCCGACCGAATGCGCGCGCAGCGCCTGATCGCCAACATCACGCAAATCCGCCGCGACATTAACCGCTTCAGCCATCGCGGCATGCTGAGCTGGAAGGAAGCGCGCAAGCTCGACAAGAAGGCCACCAAGCTGCAGCGTAAGGTCTGGAAGCGCACCCATCGCGGGCTGACCCGCGGCGAAATCCGCGATCTGCATGAAGATATTCGCGACCTGCGCCAGGACGTGCGTGAGGAAGTGCGGGAAGGCCGTCGCTATCGGTATGACCGCCGCGACCGCTACGACCGTCGCGACCGCCGCTACGACCGCCGCGATCGGGAATATGATCGCAGGCACGACCGCTGGCACGATCGCAACGATCATCATGACGATGATTGATCTGCCGATACGGTAGCAATGGTAATAGCGAATGAGGGCGCTGCGTTTCGACGCGGCGCCCTTTTCCTTTTGACGGGCCCCAAGAGGGGGCGATAGGAGCGGGGCAACGATAACGCCAAAGCGATTCCCCGGAGAGATTATGACCATCACGCCGCTCATGCCCGTTTACCCGCGTTGCCCGACCCGGCCGGTCAAAGGGGAGGGGGCCTATCTCTACGGCGAAAATGGTGAAAAATGGCTCGATTTCGCCAGCGGTATCGCCGTCAACCTGCTCGGCCATAACCATCCGCACCTGACCAAGGCGATCCAGGATCAGGCGGCAACGCTGATGCACGTGTCGAACCTGTATGGCTCGCCGCAGGGCGAAGCGGCGGCGCAGCGGCTCGTCGACCTGACCTTTGCCGATACGGTATTCTTTACCAACTCGGGCGCGGAAAGCGTCGAGTGCGCGATCAAGACGGCGCGGCGCTATCACGTGGCGCAGGGCAATCCGCACAAGAAGACGCTGATCACCTTCAAGAACGCCTTCCACGGGCGCACCATGGCGACGATCAGCGCGGCCAATCAGGAAAAGCTGCACGACGGGTTCGAACCGCTGCTGCCGGGCTTCACCTATGTCGAGTTCGACAATCTAGAAGCTGCCGAAGCCGCCATTGACGACACGACGGCGGGTTTCCTGGTCGAACCGGTGCAAGGCGAAGGCGGTATCCGTCCTGCGTCGATGGAGTTCATGCAGGGGCTGCGCAAGTTGTGCGACGAACACGACCTCATGCTGGCGCTCGACGAAGTCCAGTGCGGCGTGGCGCGCACGGGCACGCTGTTCGCGTATGAACAATATGGCATCGAGCCGGATATTCTCGCTTCGGCCAAGGGGCTTGGCGGCGGCTTCCCGGTCGGTGCCTGCCTGGCCACCGAAAAGGCGGCCGCCGGCATGGTATTCGGCACGCACGGGTCGACCTATGGCGGCAACCCGCTCGCCATGGCGGCATGCCAGGCGGTCCTCGATGTCGTCGCCAACGACGAGTTTCTCGAGCATGTGAAGGTGACGGGCGAACGACTGCGTTCGAGCCTCGAGCAGATGATCGGCAATCATCCCGACATGTTTGAAAGCGTGCGCGGCATGGGACTGATGCTCGGCGTCAAGATGACCGACAAGGTTACGAGCCGCGATTTCGTCGGCTGGCTGCGCGACAAGGGCCTTCTGCTGGTGGCTGCAGGCGACAATGTCGTGCGGATCCTGCCGCCGCTCAATATCGATGAGAGCCATATCAGCGAATTTGTTGAAACCCTGTCGAAGGCTGCGAGCGAGTACGAAATTCCCGCCGAAGCATGAGCGAGGCCAAGCCTATCCTGATGGACGCGACGATCGGCGCCATGCTGCCGACCCGCGGCGCACGTGGCCGACTGACGCGCCTCGGGCCGGTGCTCGACGAGATATTGGTCAATCATGCTTATCCGGAAGTCCTCGAGAAGCTTCTGGCAGAGGCGCTGGCGCTGACTGCTATCCTCGGCTCGTTGCTCAAGGATCCCGACGGGCAGCTGACGATGCAGGCGCAGACTGAAAGCGGCATCATCGATCTGATGGTGTGCGACTACAAGGCGGGCGAACTGCGCGGCTATATCAAACATGATCCCGACCGGCTGGCCGAAGCGCCGGCCGATCCCACGCTGTTTTCGTTGTTCGGCAAAGGCTACCTGGCGATCACCTTCGATCAGCCGGCTAATGACGACCGCTACCAAGGCGTCGTGCCGCTAGAAGGGGAGAGCCTGGCGCAGGCGGCGGAAAGCTTTTTCACCCAGTCCGAGCAGATTCCTTCGATTGTCCGGCTGGCCGCGCACAAGGGTGAGGATGGTTGGGTCGCGGGCGGGCTGATGTTCCAGCATTTGCCCGAAGGCGAAGAGGGCCGCGACAGGCTGCATACCAAGCTCGACCATCCCGACTGGCCGCACGTCGCCATTCTCGCCGGATCGGTGAAGGGCGAGGAACTGACCGATCGCAAGCTGGGTCTCGACCAGCTGCTGTGGCGGCTGTTTCATGAAGAGGACGAGGTGCGGATCCTGCCGGCGGTCGACCATAAAAAAGGCTGCCGCTGCAGCCGCGACTATATCGAATCGGTGATCGCCAAATTCCCGGAAAGCGAACGCGTCGAAATGGTCGGCGACGACGGCTTCATCCGGGTCGATTGCGCCTTTTGCGCCACCAACTTCCCGATTTCTCCCGAATCCATCGGAAATTAGGACGACAATCGGTCCATTTGTCGAAAAAGCCGATCGATTGTCTTTAATCCATTTTAAGTCGCCCCTATCTTGGATGCGTAATGAAAAGGATTTTGGCTCTTGGCGCGGCATTGGCTGCAGTGATGACAGCGCCTGCAGCAACGCAGGGCGGCATCAACGCGCTGCGCGATGTCGAAGCGGGCGAATGGGAACTCACGCGTCCCGGTACGCCCGCGGCCCCGATACGCATGTGCGTCGGCGATCCGAGCCGGCTGGCGCAGGTCGCCCACCGCACCCGCCAGTGCACGCGCGTGACCGTCGATGAACAGGGTCAGGACGTGCTGATCCATTACACCTGTTCGGGCGCCGGATTTGGCCGCGTGAAGATGAGTGTCGTCACGCCGCGTTCGCTGCGGATCGAAACGCAGGGCGTGGCGGGCCAGCTGCCCTTCCACACGACATATCATGCGCGCCGCGTCGGTACCTGCTAGCTTGAAGCGGACGGCCAAGCGCGGCTAAGGGCGCTGTCATCATGAGCAAAGCAGTAGTTCTTCTGTCCGGCGGGCTGGATTCGATGGTGTGCGCGGGACTGGCGAAAGAGGCCGGTCACGACGTGCTCGCGCTGACGATCGATTATCATCAGCGCCACCGCGTCGAATTGCAGGCGGCCCAGGCGATCGCCAAGGCTGTCGGTGTCGAACGCCACGTGGTGCTGCCGCTCGATCTCAGCGTCTTCGGTGGCAGCGCGCTGACCGACGATATCGACGTGCCAAAAGACGGCGTAAGTAACGAAATTCCCGTCACTTACGTGCCCGCGCGTAACACGGTGTTCCTGTCGCTCTGCCTTGCCTATGCGGAAGCCGGCGGCGCGCGCGACATCTATATCGGCGTGAACAGTCTCGACTATTCGGGCTATCCCGATTGCCGACCGCAATTCATCGAGGCCTTCCAGAAGGTCGCGACGCTGGGCACCAAGGCAGCCGACGGCGGGCCGGGCTTCACTATCCGGGCGCCGCTCCAGCACATGACCAAGGCGGATATCGCCAGGGAAGCGGCGCGCCTAGGCCTTGATGCGGGCATGAGCTGGAGCTGCTACGACCCGACGCCCGACCTCATGCATTGCGGACTGTGCGATAGCTGTCGCCTGCGCAGCGGGGGGTTTGCCGAAGCGGGGCTGGTCGATCCGACGCGGTATGCGCAATGATCGTGAAGTTTCTGGAGCGTCTATCGACACCGTTTGAGCTGACGATTTCGTCAAACAAGGTCCATGTCCTCAATCCAAAAAACGGCACGACAGCCAGTGAAGAAGGTCCGTTTTCCTGCAGTCATTCCCTGGTGAGCGACGTCGACATTCTCGAGGAAATGGTCCGTATGGCACTGAAAAGGGCAAACGGCAGTCCGTGGTTTCTGTTTCGTCCCGCAAAACTCAAGCTGGATGTCACACGGCCGCTACACCATTGGGAACGCCATCTGCTAGGAACAGCCGTAGAAAATGCTGGCGCATCATCGGTGATTTTCGATCCTCATCTGACCTTATGTGATGAAAATGATGCGAAAGCGGATGCTTGGGTAGTAGCCTATCGGAAACGCCGTGGCCTATAGCGTCAAAGAAATATTCCTGACCCTTCAAGGCGAAGGGATGCAAACGGGTGCGCGGGCGGTGTTCCTGCGCTTTTCGGGCTGCAACTTGTGGACCGGTCGCGAGCAGGACCGGGCCAAGGCGATCTGCCAATTCTGCGACACCGATTTTGTCGGCATCGACGGCCAACATGGCGGCAAATATGACGCGGACGCCCTGGCCGACCAGGTCGCGGCGGTCTGGGATGGCGACATGCCGGACCGTCTGGTGGTGATCACCGGCGGCGAACCGCTGCTGCAGCTCGACGCGGCGTTGATCGATGCGCTGCACCATCGCGGCTTCAAAATCGCCGTCGAGACCAACGGGACCATCGCGGCACCCGACGGGATCGACTGGCTATGCGTCAGCCCGAAGGCGGGATCCGAGCTGGTGCAGCGATCGGGCAACGAACTGAAGCTGGTCTGGCCGCAACCGTACGATCTCGACGCGCTGGCTAAGATGGATTTCGATCATTTCCTGCTGCAGCCCATGGATTGCGCGGAGGCCCACGCCGCCCGGCTCGCTGCGATCGAGCAGGTCATGCAGCGTCCTGAATGGCGCCTGTCGCTGCAGACGCACAAGCTTCTGGGCCTGCCTTAATCTTCCTCGCTGTTGTCGACGGGTTCACCCGCCATGCCGCTGGCATCGCCGGTTGCGGCATCGATCGCGGTAACATCGGCCCCGGTATCTTCGAGGTCGAGCGGCGCATCGGCGGCGTTTTCGACGACGACATTTTCGGCGTCGCTGCCGCAGGCGGCGAGCGCGAGGATGGGAAGAACGATCAGGGTGCGCATGTCTGTCCTTTGCGACTGGATGCCGCATCGAGCGCGGCAAGGAAGTTGGAAAATTCTGCTTTCAGGGCATCATCCAACGCCCCCATTCGCGCGTCTAGCCCCAGTTTTTCAAGGCTGGTGACGCCATAATCGGCAATGCCGCAGGGCACGATGCCGCCGAAATGCGACAGATCGGGGGCAACGTTGATCGAAAAGCCATGCAGCGTGACCCAGCGTTTCACGCGTACGCCGATGGCGCCGATCTTGGCTTCATCCGCGCCGCTGCCGGTCCAGATGCCGATGCGGCCCTCTTCGCGGCGCGCTTCGACACCGAGGCGGGCGAGGGCGGCGATCATCCAGCCTTCGAGGCTATGCACGAAGCAGCGAATGTCCTTGCCGCGTCTGGCGAGGTCGAGGTTGAGATAGCCGACGCGCTGGCCGGGGCCGTGATAAGTGTAGCGTCCGCCGCGCCCCGCATCGAAGACGGGGAAATCGTCAGGATTTGTCAGCTCGGCGGGGTCGGCGCTGGTGCCCGCCGTGAACAGGGGCGGGTGTTCGAGCAACCAGACGCGCTCGGCGGCCGTGCCTTCATGAATGGCAGCAGCGCGCGCCTCCATGTCGGCCAGCGCATCCTCATAGGACACGAGCCCGTCGCTCACCCGCCATTCCACGCCATCGATCATGCCGCGCTATGTGCGCTTGCATCGGCGCGGGCGCAATGGTTGAAGGGCCGCAAACAGCAACAAGGGGGAACATCACGTGGCGAATTTGTCGATCAGCAAGGCATGGGACGATAGCCGTCCGATCATCGCGAATGACGGTAACCTGATGTTCGCGGTCGCGCTGGCGACAGTTGTTTTGCCCGGCACGCTGCTCTTCATGATGGACCCCAGCGCCGGCGACATCACCGCGCAGGCCAGCGATGCGGCGTCCGATTGGAGCATGTTCATAGTATCGTTTATCGGTGGCCTCATCGGGATCATCGGTTCGATCGCCATTTCCTATCTGGCGCTGACTCCGGGAACGACCGTCGGTGCCGCGCTGCGCCGCGGCCTGCAGCGGTTCTGGGTGACCATCGGGGCCGTGCTGATCATGATGGCGGCGCTTGCCATCGTCGCCGTTCTGGCGGCCTTGCTGGCCGTGGTGACGGGCGGTGGTGATCTTGAAGCCATGAGCAGGGCTTCGAGCGGCGAGCTTGCCACCATGTCTGGTTCCGTGCTTCTGATCGTCCTGCTGATTGTTATCGCCGCCATCATCCTTGCCGTGCGGCTGAGCCTCCTGACCCCTATCATCGCCGCTGAAAATCATGGCCCGCTGCAGTCGCTCAAGCGAAGCTGGCATCTCACCAAGGGGCATTTTTGGCGACTTCTGGCCTTTTTCCTCTTGATTGCGCTTGGTGCGTTGCTGGTCATGGGCGGAATCGGACTGATCGCCAACCTGGCGCTGGCGCTGATCTTCGGGGATCCCGAACCGATGAGTATTGGCGCGTTGGCTTATGGTCTTGTCGCCACTTTACTGCAGGCCGCGGTCACGGTGGTCTATTCGGTAATGGTAGCGCGCATCTACCGCCAGCTTTCGGCAGAAACGGTGGCGTACGCGAGCGTTCCCGACGCGGGCGGCGACTAGGTCCAGCGCGCCAGCGGCGGCAGGCTCATGAGGATGGCATCGACGTTTCCGCCCGTCTTGAGGCCGAAGATCGTGCCGCGGTCGTAGAGCAGGTTGAATTCGACATAGCGCGAACGGAAATCGAGGAGGGTGTTCATATCTTCCTCGCTCCACGCGCTGTTCATCCGTTTGCGCACGATCTGCGGGAAAATGTCGAGAAATGCCTCTCCTACATCGCGGGTGAAGGCGAAGTGCGGTTCGAACAGGCCGCCTTCGGCAAACAGGCGATCGTAGAAGATGCCGCCGACACCGCGGTCGACGCCGCGATGCGGCAGGAAGAAATAGTCGTCCGCCCACTTCTTGAACTTTTCGTAATAGGTCGGATCGTGCGCGGCGCAGGCGGCCCGTAAGCGAGCGTGAAAGGCCTCGGTATCTTCCTCGTAAGGTATGGCGGGGTTCAAATCCGCACCGCCGCCGAACCATCGTTTGGTGGTGCACAGGAATCGCGTGTTCATGTGGACCGCGGGAACATGCGGATTGGCCATGTGTGCAACCAGGCTGATTCCGGTGGCGAAAAAGCTTGGGTCTTCCTCAGCGCCCGGTATCTGCTTGGCGAAATCGGGATTGAAGGTGCCCCCCACGGTCGAGACATTGACGCCGACCTTCTCGAATATCTTGCCTTTCATCTGGCCGCGCACGCCGCCGCCGCCGGGCGATCCGTTCTCGTCGGTACGCTCCCACGGGATATATTCAAATGCAGCGTCGGAACCCGCTTCGCGCTCGATTTCCTCGAAGGCGGATGTGATCCGATCGCGCAGCGATTCGAACCAGTCGCGAGTAGCTTGTTGTTCTTGGTCCAATGGCTTCATGGGCTTGGCATGGCGGCTGCGCAGCGCCTTTTCAAGCTACGGGCAAAATCATGCCTTGGCAAAAGGGGGAAAGCGCGGCTATCAGCGCGCCAAACCTGTGGTCCGGAGTTCTTTCGGGCCCTTTTGTCATCAGCGGTTGAAGGACCAACATGGCCGAAGACACGAAAACGGTAGAGGGCAGCACCGAAGACGGTGTTCGTCGTCGTGACTTTCTCAATATTGCAGCGGTAAGCTTCGCGGGCGTCGGAGCCGGCGCGGTCGTCATTCCGCTGCTCAGCCAGATGGCGCCTGACGCCGATGTGCGCGCGCTGGCCTCGATCGAGGTCGATGTTTCCTCGCTGCAGCCCGGGCAGGGCATCGTCGCCAGCTGGCGCAAGCAGCCCGTTTTCATCCGCAAGCTGACCCACGCCGAGATGGCTGAGGCTGACCAGGTGCCGCTCGACGCGTTGCGCGACCCGGCAACGTTGGCCGACCGTACTAAGGAAGGTCACCGCGACATGCTGATCCAGCTGGGCGTGTGTACGCACCTTGGCTGTGTGCCGCTGGGCATCAAGCCGGGCGAAAGCAAGGGCGACTATGACGGCTATTTCTGCCCCTGCCACGGTTCGCACTACGATAGCGCCGGCCGCATTCGCAAAGGCCCAGCACCGACCAACCTTGCGGTGCCGGACTACGTCTTCAATTCAGATACCGTCGTCACGATCGGCTAGAGAGAAGGAACCGAGACATGAGCTTCGCCTGGGCCAAGCCTTATGAACCGAAAACCGCTCTTGGCCATTGGGTCGACGAGCGCCTGCCGCTTCCGCGGATGATCTATGGCGCGGTGGGCGGGGGTTATCCCGTGCCGCGCAACCTCAACTATGCGTGGAACTTCGGCGTCCTTGCCGGCGTGTTCCTGATGATCCAGATCGTCACGGGCATCGTGCTCGCCATGCACTATTACAGCTCGGTGGGCGGCGCGTTCGCTTCGGTCGAGCATATCATGCGCGACGTCAATTACGGCTGGATGCTGCGCTATGCGCACGCCAACGGTGCCAGCTTCTTCTTTATCGTCGTGTATATCCATATCTTCCGCGGCCTTTTCTATGGCTCCTACAAGGCGCCACGCGAACTGGTCTGGATGCTGGGGCTTGTCGTCTACCTCCTCATGATGGCGACCGCCTTCATGGGCTATGTGCTTCCCTGGGGGCAGATGAGCTATTGGGGTGCGCAGGTCATCACCGGCTTCTTCAGCGCCTTCCCGCTAGTGGGTGATCCGCTGCGCATCTGGCTGCTGGGCGGTTACGCGCCCGACCAGGCCGCGCTGACGCGCTTTTTCAGCCTCCACTACCTGCTACCCTTCGTGATCGCCGCGGTGGTCATCCTGAAGACCTGGGCGCTGCACATTCCGGGCTCGTCCAACCCGACGGGCGTCGACGTGAAGGCGGAAAAGGACACGCTTCCCTTCCACCCGTTCTACACGGCGAAGGACGGCTGGTTCGTGCTGGCCTTCCTGATGGCGTATTTCGCCGTCGTGTTCTTCCTGCCCAATGCGCTGGGCCACGCCGACAACTATATCGAGGCAAACCCGCTGGCGACGCCGGCGCACATCGTGCCCGAATGGTACTTCCTGCCCTTCTACGGCATCCTGAAAGCCTTCACGGTCGATCTGTCGATCCCGTTCACTGACATTGTGATTGCCCCGGCAAAGCTGCTCGGTGTCATCTCGATGTTCGCGTCGATCCTGATCCTGTTCCTGCTGCCCTGGCTCGATCGTTCGCCGGTGCGCTCGGGACATTATCGCCCGCTGTTCAAGCGCTTCTACTGGCTGCTGGTCATCGACGTGTTGGTCCTAGGCTGGGCCGGGGGCGCAGTGCCGACGGCACCGGTCGTCGCGACCATGCAGCTCGCCACCATCTACTATTTCGCTCACTTCCTGATCATCCTGCCGATCATCTCGAAGATCGAACGGCCGCTGCCGCTGCCGCAGTCGATTTCGAGCTCCGTGCTGCACGGGGAAGCTGAAGAAAGCGCGCCCTACGGGCTCGCCAAAAGCAACGCCTAAGGGGACGAGACGAACATGGGTGACATTCTCAAACTGATCGGCGTACGCGGCTTCGGCTTCCTGCTGGGGATCGGTTTCGTGCTGATCCTGCTTTGGTCGTTCCAGAACGATCTGCGCGCCTATTTCTCGTCGGAACCGCCGGTGAACCTGGAATATGCGTTCCACAAGAAGCCCAAGGACGTAACCTTCACGACCGACGGCGTGCTTGCCAGCTGGGACAAGGCGCAGCTGCAGCGCGGCTACCAGGTCTACGACCAGGTCTGCGCGGCCTGCCACGGCCTGCAGTACGTCAACTTCCGTAATCTGGAAGACCTGGGCTATTCGGAAGAAGCCGTCAAAGCGATCGCGGCGCAGAAGGACGTGCCGGGTATCGACGAAGTCGGCCAGCCGAGCACGCGTCCGGGCAAGCCGTCTGATGCGTTCCCGAGCCCCTATCCCAACGAGATCGCGGCGCGTGCGGCCAATAACAATGCCTATCCGCCCGACCTGTCGCTGATCACCAAGGCGCGCAGCGGTGGTGCCCCTTACATCTATTCGCTGCTGACCGGTTATACCGATCACGAAGGGTACACGAACAAGGACGGTGAACCGCTGCCCGAAGAAGCGTATCCGACCCCGGGAACCTACTTCAATCCGTACTTCAAGAACCTCAACCTCGCCATGGCACCGCCGCTGGCCGAAGGGATCGTGACCTATGAAGGCGAGAACGCTCCTCAAGCAACGACCGAGCAGATGGCCAAGGACGTGGCGGCGTTCCTGATCTGGACCGCCGAACCCAGCCTTGTCGATCGCAAGCGCACGGGCGTTGCGGTGCTGATCTTCCTGCTGCTCGCGACCATCTTCGCATTCCTCGCCTATCGCAATGTCTGGGCGACGGCGAAGCGCGATGTTGCCATGAAGGGTCCGCTGGATCCTGAGAACATGGCCCTTCGCGAAGAAGCCAAGGAAGAAGCTGCCGAAGAAGGCCGCGGCGTCAAAGGCTAAGCGTGTGACCAGCGCCAACGACGACTTGAAGGCGCTGGTCCGCACCATTCCCGACTTTCCCAAGCCGGGCATCCAGTTTCGCGATCTCACGACCCTGCTGCTCGATGCAGCGGGGTTTCGTGCGACGATCGACCGCTTGGTCGCCAGCGTGGACGGCAAGGTCGACCTAGTCGCCGCCATCGACGCGCGGGGCTTTGCGATCGGCGGTGCGATGGCGCGCGAAATGTCGGCGGGTCTCCTGCTCGTGCGTAAGGACGGCAAGCTCCCGGGCAACACCATCGCCGAAGACTATGTGCTCGAATATGGCACCGACCGGCTCGCCATGCATGTCGACGCGATCGCCAGCGGTAACCGCGTCCTCCTGGTCGATGACCTGATCGCCACCGGCGGCACCGCGCTGGCGGCAGCACGGCTGGTGGAGCGGGCAGGGGGCCAATTGATCGGCGCGCGCTTCATTATCGACCTGCCCGATCTTGGGGGAAGCGCGAAGCTGCGGGATAAAGGCATCGAGGCGATGAGCCTGATGGAGTTTCCCGGCGGTTAGCTGGCGGGCTTGCGCGCGACCATCATGGTCGGGCGGCTCGTCATGACGACAACGCCATCCTGATTGGTCACCGTCACTTCGCTTTTGACGATTCCCATGAAGGGCTTTGAGCGCGATTCAATCTTTTCGATCACTTCGGAGCGGGCGCTGATCGTATCGCCCGGAAACACCGGTTTGTGCCACTTGAGAGCTTCAACACCGGGAGACCCGAGCGCGGCGAAGCCTTCGCTGATCAGTCTGTCGACCATCAGGCGCATCACCATCGACGCCGTATGCCAGCCCGATGCGGCGATCTTTCCAAACGGCGTCATGGCCGCTGCGTCGTCGGAAAGGTGGAAAGGCTGGGGATCGTAGCGTCGGGCGAAGTCGAGCACTTCCTGGCGCGACACTTCGACGCTTCCGTAATCGACCGTATCGCCCACAGTTACATCTTCGAAAAACATCATACGCGCTACTCTCAAACCGTGATTGGCGACCGGTCTAGTCGATCAGACGTTGAATTTGAACAACATGACATCGCCGTCCTTGACGACATAGTCCTTGCCTTCCTGGCGCAGCTTTCCGGCGTCGCGCGCCGCGCTTTCGCCGCCCAGCGAAACATAGTCATCATAGGCGATGGTTTCGGCGCGGATGAACCCGCGCTCGAAGTCGGTATGGATCTCGCCGGCCGCCTGCGGGGCCTTGGCGCCCTTTTCGACGGTCCAGGCGCGGCTTTCCTTGGGCCCGGCGGTAAAGAAGGTGTGGAGGTTCAAGAGATCGTAGCCGGCGCGGATGATGCGATTGAGGCCGGTTTCCTCGAGCCCCATCTCCTTGAGGAACTCGAGACGCTCGTCCATGTCCATGCCGACCATGTCGGCCTCGATCGCGGCCGAGACGATGACGGCCTGTGCACCTTCGGCCTCGGCTTTCTCGAAGACCTTGGCGGACAATTCGTTACCGTTCGCGGCGTCTTCTTCGTTGACGTTGCAGACGTAGAGGACGGGCTTGGCGGTTAGCAGCTGGGCCTGCGCGAAATGCTTCGCCTCTTCCTCGTCGTTGATGTCGGTCAGGCGCGCGGGCTTTCCTTCGCGCAGCAGGTCAAGGGCCTTGCCCAGTACCGCCGCCATGATCTTGGCATCCTTGTCGCCGCCCGTGGCGCGCTTCTGCGCGTTGGGTACGCGCTTCTCGAGGCTTTCGAGGTCGGCCAGCAGCAGTTCGGTCTCGACGACGTCCGCATCGGCGATGGGATCGACCTTGTTGGACACGTGCTGGATATCGTCATCCTCGAAGCAGCGCAGCACGTGGACGATCGCATCGACCTCGCGGATGTTGGCGAGGAACTGGTTGCCCAGGCCTTCGCCCTTCGACGCGCCCTTCACGAGCCCCGCGATGTCGACGAAGGCGAGCTGGGTCGGTACGACCTTGGCCGACTTGGCGATGTCCGCGATCTTGTCGAGCCGCGGATCGGGCACCGCGACCTGCCCGACATTGGGTTCGATCGTGCAGAAGGGATAGTTGGCCGCCTGCGCCGCCTGTGTTTCGGTGAGCGCATTGAAAAGCGTGGACTTGCCGACATTGGGCAGCCCGACGATGCCGCATTTGAAACCCATGATGCTTGAAACTCTTTGCTTGGCCCCCGTGCCAAATTGCGGGGCTGTTGTTCTCGTGGCGCTCAGGTAGAGAATGTCGACACATTCGACAAGCTCGGGACGAACGATTGGACGACAAGGAACCGGAATACTGGCCGGAAGGTACCACGGCCGCCAAGGCAATGGCGATGCTGCTGGTGCCGCAGGCGGCCCTGGTCGTTCTCGCCTTCGTCGTGCACATCTGGAGCGGTGTCTGGCCGCTGGAACGATTTGCGCTGACGGTAGAGGGCGTGGTGCTCGGTATCGTCGCAGCAATCGCCTTGATCGTTGCAGTCTACGGAACTCGGCCGCTGCTCCCCGGAATCTGGGCAGACCTCGATCACCGCGCGGGGCGGCTATTCGCGCAGGCACCGTTCAAGCTGTCCTGGCCCATCATCCTGATGTTGAGTGCGGTTGCAGGGATCGGCGAAGAAATCGTCTTCCGCGGAGCATTGCAGGGCTGGCTGGAAACGGTCTCGCCAGTCTGGTCCGCAATTATTGCCCAGGCGATCATCTTTGCCGCACTACATCCGATCAGCCGCGCGTACGTGGTCTATGTGCTGGTAATCGGCATTGCGCTGGGAACAATCTACGTTCTCACGGGCAACCTGCTCGTTACGATCATTGCCCACTTTCTCAACGACGTATTCGCGTTGGAACGGCTGCGGCGCCTAGCTACTGTGGACCGCCCTGACAGCGTCGCCCCAGCGGCCTGACTGGCCGAGCCAGCCGACTTGCGTTTCGGCACTGACCTTGTTGATCGCGAGTTGCGGCTTGTTACCGGGGTGCACGGCCTGGCGCAGGGGGCGCGTGCCCGGCGGCATGGCGATTATGCGATGGATGGCATTGGGAATATCCATCGGATCGGCGCTGCGCCCTGAGCCGTCCTCATTGCCCATCGCGGCGACCATTTCGGGATAGCCCGCCTTGTGACGCTGCGCCGCGCGCTCTTTCAACGCGGCATTGTAGATGTTGCGGTTCTGCCAGATTTCGGTCGGGTAACCGCCTGGCTGGATGATGGTGACGTCGATATTGTGCGGCACCAGTTCGTATGCGAGCTGCTCCGCCATCGCCTCCACCGCGAACTTGGTAGCGCAATAATGGCCTGCGCCCGGTGCGATGACGCGCCCCAGTTGGGAAGAAATGAAGAAAATCTGCTCCGCTCCCGCCTCGCGCATCATCGGCAGGAAGCTGCGCGCGACGCGGTGATAGCCCATGACATTGGTATCGAACTGGAGCTTGATCGCCTCCTCGTCCTGCACTTCGACGGGACCGGTAATCCCGATCCCCGCATTGTTGACGAGGACATCAAGCCCGCCATCCATCTCGACCGCGCTGACGACATCGTCAATCTCGTTCTGCTGCAACACGTCCATCTGCATCACGGCAAGGTCGAGGCCCTCGCTACGTGCCGTATCGAGCAGTTCCTCGGCCTCCGGACGCGGCGTGTTGCGCATCGTGGCTACAACGCGCGCGCCCTGGCGGGCGAAATGCAGCGCGGACAATCTGCCGAAGCCCGACGAACAGCCGGTAATCAGAATGCGCTTGCCTTCCAGCCGCGGCGGCGCGGCGACCTTTTGCGCGGATGCGGGCAAGGCGGCGGCGGCCGAAAGGGCAGCACCGGAGGCGAGAAGCTGGCGGCGGGTGATGGTCATGCGTGGCTCCTTTCGGCGATGACCCTATCGCACCGTCAGGCGAAGTTGAAGCTGATCGACAGGCGTTCGCCGCGGCCTCGGTGCGGCATTACCTCGTGGCGCAGGAAGCTTTCCCACAATAGCAGCATGCCCGGTTTCGGATCGACCGACACGTAGGGTCTCAGATGTTCGGGCGCGTCGTCATCGCGCATCGGGGCCGCCATCATCTGGCTGTGGCGCGGATCCTCGAAGCGGATCGCGCCCGCCTTGCCCGGTACTTCGACGTACAGCGTGCCCGACAGGATGCTGTGCGGGTGGATATGCGCGCTATGATGCGCGCCCGGCTTCATCAGGTTTACCCAAAGGCTGTCGAGCTTGGGCTTCACGTCCCATGCCAGCTCCTTGGCAAACGCACGGGCGTGGCGGGTGAGGATGCGCTTCAGGTCGGCGAACGCAGGATCGCGCTGCGGCAGGTCATTGAGCGAGGCGTAGCTGGTATAGCCCTTATAGCCCTTGGCAGCGCTCCAATCGCGACCGGCCGTATCGTCCTCTGCGAGAACACGGATCGAATAGGCAAGCTCCTCGAGCAAATCGTCTTCGTCGAGCATGGCTTCATAAAGCGGGGTGACGAACAGGTTGCGGGTCATGACTGGCACCGTAGCGCGACATCATTCATGAAGCGCGCGTCCTCGCCCTTGGCCAGCCAATGCGCTTCCAGCGCCATCGCGACCAGCATCGCGCCCAGGTCGTCGATCTCGGTCTTGTGATAGTTGCCGAGGACGTGGCCATGGACGCGCTCCTTGCTGCCCGGGTGGCCGATGCCGATGCGAACGCGGCGAAAATCGGGACCCAGATGCTTGTTGATCGAACGCAGGCCATTGTGCCCGGCAAGGCCGCCGCCAATGCGGACCTTCACCTTCATCGGTGCCAGGTCCAGCTCGTCGTGGAAGACAGTCAGGTCCTCTTCGCCGAGCTTGTAGAAATCAAGCGCGGCGCGAACCGAGCCTCCGCTTTCGTTCATGTAGGTGAGGGGCTTTAATAGCACGACCTTCTTGCCGCCAATGCGGCCTTCGGCGGTCAACCCGCGAAACTGTTTCTTCCACGGTGAAAAGTCATGCTCTTCGGCGATCGCGTCGACCGCCATGAAGCCGACATTGTGCCGGTGTGCCTGATATTTGTCGCCCGGATTACCGAGCCCCGCCCAGATCTGCATCAGGGCGCTCTAGCGAAGAAAAAGGCCGCCGCCCACCCGTTGGTGCGCGACGGCCAATTTCGTCAGGTGCAATAAGGAAAGGCTTATTCGCCGTCCTTGGCTTCGGCGTCGCCGCCTTCGCCTTCGGCGCCTTCTTCACCTTCTGCGGCTTCGCCCTCTTCGCCTTCGACGCCTTCTTCATCCTCTTCCTCTTCGGAATCGGACTTCATGGCGCTCGGCGCGGTGACGCCGGCGATGGTGAAATCGCGATCGTCGATCACGCTGGTCGAACCTTCGGGCAGCGTGATGTCGGAGAAGTGGACGCTGTCGCCGATGTCGAGGCCATCGAGGCTGATGACGATCTCGTCGGGAATGCTGGCTGCATCGCACAGGAGTTCGAGCTCGTGACGCACCACGTTGAGCACGCCGCCACGCTTGAGGCCCGGCGAGGCTTCTTCGTCGATAAAGCGGCACGGAATATTGACTTCGACCTTCGAGCCCTTGGCAAGACGGAAGAAGTCGACGTGGATGGGACGGCTGGTGACCGGATGGAACTGGACGTCCTTGGGCAGGGTGCGGTGCTTGTCACCGTCGACCTTGATCTCGACAACCGAGTTCATGAAGTGGCCCGTCTGGAGCATCTTCACCAGGACCTTTTCCTCGACGTGAATCGAGATGGGATCTTTCTTGGCGCCGTAAACAACGGCGGGGACCCGACCTTCGCCTCGCAGGGCACGAGAGGCTCCCTTGCCTGCTCGTTCGCGCGGTTCGGCGGGCAGCGTCAGCTGATCGCTCATGTGCGTATTCCTTCAAATGGATATGTCATGTCCCACCACGCCTCCAGGGATGACCATGGCGAAGGACCGGCGCGCTATAGAGAGGAAGCGGGCCTGATGCAAGGGAAAGAAGGCGCACGCATTACTGGATTCGGGGCACGGAAAATCCCTGTTTTTCAAGCATGTCGATTACGCTGTTTTCTCCAGCGAAGTGTGCGGCACCGCCGGCGATGAGGAAGGTGCCCTGCTCTTCATCGAGCAGGCGCAGCGCCTCAAGCACCCACCGGGCATTGCGATCATCGAGGATGGCCTTGTCGAATTCGGCGACGATTGCCGGGTCGACGCCGTCGAACCAGTCGTCCTCGTTCAATGCAATCACATTGCCTGCCGCCCAATCGGTGATCATCTGATTGTAGTTGTCCGCTTCATCTTCCTCGTCGCTTAGCATGGCTTCGAGGAAGGCCAACTGCGCCGCTTCGCTCAGCGTATCGAAGAAACCATAATGTTCTATCCCGCTTTCCAGGCTGCGCACCGGCTTTCCGTCGGCATCGAAGATGGCCTGCAACTGCTCGTCGGCACCTTCGCTGTCGGCATATTCTTCGTAGGTAAATTCATAGATCAGAATGGCGGCGAGCCAGGAATCGAGATTGTCGAACCCGCTTTCGGGGATCGGGATCTTCGCCAACACGGCGTCGAATTCGTCGTGCAGGTCGGGATCGATCCGTTCGCGGATCGTCGGATGGTCGAGATTGACGCCAAGCCGGCCAAGCATGCCGATGAAGCGCATGACGTCGAACCCGTCGTCGGCAATCTCGAGATAGAGGATGTCCGATGCCTCGATCACTTCATCGAGTTTCGCATTTCGCCAGGCAAAGTCTTCAGGCAGCGCATGAATGGTGCCGAAGAAATAGATCGTGGTATCGTCATCGGCGAGCGCCCAGATTGCGGGGGCGGGGATGGGCTCGGAAACGGGCGCGTCGACTTCTTCCGCGTCAGCAACCTCGCCGCCCGGCTGTGTGGGCGGTGACGTCGGAAGAACGACTTCAATCGGCGGCTCGTTGTCCGGAGCGACGTCCTGCGCTGCGAGCGAAGCGGGTAACAGCAGCAGCATGGCTGCGACGAGGAAACGCACGATCACTTTGTCCTTCGCGACGATGACACTGGCTGGAGCCTAAGCAGAACGCCGCGCCAGGGATAGTCCCGACGCGGCGCTCTTTTGTCCGAAATGACGTTAGGCCTAATCGTCGATACGGGTCGCGACATAGCCCTTTTCGGCCAGCATGTTGATGACGCTATCGTCGCCGACCAGATGGCCCGCGCCGACCGCGACGAACACGGTACCCGGCTGGCCCATGCGTTCGACGATGTCGCCCGTCCAATCGGCGTTGCGATTGGTCAGCAGCGCCTGGCGCACCTCGGAGCCGATCGGGGCGCCTTCGTTGAAGGTCGCGGCAATGCCGTCGGTGTCGCCGCGCTTCCAGCTTTCGAGCATCCCGTCGAGAGTGGCGCGCATTTCTTCTTCGGGCACCAGCGATTCCGTCAGGAACATCGTCTGCGCTTCGAGCGACATGCCGTCGAGATGGCCGAGCTGCTCTTCGGCGGTCTCAAGGCCTTTGACCGGCAGGTTGCGCTCGTCCACGTCACCACGAAGGACGATTTCCACACCGGCATCGGTGTCGTAGCCGAACTTCATCGCGGTCACGCTCGACAGGGTGAGCGCGATGAACCAGTTTTCCATGACGTTGAGCGCCTGCGGCGGAATGCCGGCCGGCGTCAGCAGTTCGGCGACGCGCGCGGCGTTCTCTTCCCCGATGCGTTCGGCAAGCGAGGGCTGCGTCGGATCGATCGCCATGCTCTGGATCAGCGGCATGATCGCCGACGGATCGCGCAGGTCGTCCTCGATCTCGAAATAGATTTCGTCCGAGGCGGCAAGCGCGCTGTCGATCGTGTCGGTGCGCCACTCGAGGTCCTTGGGCAGCAGGTGGAAGGTGCCGAGCAGGTAAACGGTCGTGTCTTCGTCGTTCAGCTTCCAGATGGCCGGATCGACCTGACCTTCGGCGGCGACGTTGCCAAGTGCGGACGCGCTATCTGCGGCGCTATATGTCTCGCCGTAGCTGGCGCAGGCCGAGGTAGCGAGGGCAACCGCGGCGACGGTGGTAACAAGCAACTTTTTCACGATAATCTCCTGTTATACAAAACTGTTGTTTAGCGGTAACGGTAGAAAAGCAACCCGGCATAAAGGGCGGTGTGGTCGCAAATGCACAGCATCTATTGGAGCGGTCCGACGGAAAGGCCGAATTTCTAGAGCGAAGATTTCGACGAACGGTCGTGATTACCCTTCCTTTCCCCCGGAAATGCGACCTTTGCTTGACGCTTGCGCATGCCTCACGCAAAGCGCTGCACCATGTTGTCATTTCAAGACCTGATCCTGACGCTGCACCGCTATTGGGGTGAGCATGGGTGCGCGATCCTCCAGCCCTATGACATGGAGATGGGTGCGGGCACGTTTCACCCGGCGACCGTGCTGCGCGCACTGGGGTCTGAGCCGTGGCGCGCTGCCTACGTACAGCCGTGCCGCCGTCCAACCGACGGGCGTTATGGCGAAAATCCCAACCGGCTGGGGCACTATTATCAGTACCAGGTGATGATCAAACCGAGCCCTGATCACCTGCAGGATCTCTATCTCGGCAGCCTGGCAGAAATCGGGATCGACCCGCTCAAGCACGACATCCGTTTCGTCGAGGACGACTGGGAAAGCCCCACGCTGGGTGCCTGGGGCCTGGGCTGGGAAGTGTGGTGCGACGGCATGGAAGTCACGCAATTCACCTATTTCCAGCAGGTCGGCGGGTTCGATTGCAAGCCGGTGTCTGGCGAGCTCACCTACGGTCTCGAGCGGCTGGCGATGTACATCCAGGGCGTCGACAACGTGTTCGACCTCAAGTTCAACGACCATGGCACGACCTACCGCGACGTGTTCCTCGAAAATGAAAAGCAGATGAGCAAATATCATTTCGAGGTCGCCGATACCGAGGCGCTGTTCGACCTGTTCCGCAAGGCCGCAGCGGAAGCCGAAAACTGCCTCAAGAACGACGTGCCGATCGCCGCATACGAGCAAGCGATCAAGGCGAGCCACATCTTCAACACGCTGCAGGCGAGGGGGGTCATCTCGGTCGCCGAGCGCCAGGCTTATATCGGGCGCGTGCGCGATCTGGCGAAGGGTGCCTGTGCTGACTGGATGAAGCAGCTTGAAGGGGAAGCGGCGTGAGCGATTTCCTTCTGGAGCTGTTTTCCGAAGAAATCCCGGCGCGGATGCAGGTCGGGGCGCGGCGTGACTTGCAACGCCTCTTCGAAGCGCAGCTTGCCGAGGCAGGGCTGAAGGCGGACGCGATCCGCACCTACTCGACGCCGCGGCGGCTTGCGCTGATCGCGCAAGGGCTGCCCGACGCGACCGAAGCCGTGCGCGAGGAAATCAAGGGGCCGCCCGAGGGCGCACCCGATCAGGCGATCGACGGTTTTTGCCGGAAAAACGCGATTTCTCGCGACGATCTCGAGGTGCGCGACGTCAAGGGCCGCAACACCTATTTTGCCGTCATCGACAAACCCGGGCAGCCGACGGTGGACATCCTCGGCCCAGCGATTGCGGCGATCGTGCGCGATTTCCCGTGGCCCAAGTCGATGCGCTGGGGCGCTGCCTCGGCGAGCAGCGAGAGCCTGCGCTGGGTTCGCCCGCTGCACCGCGTCGTCGCGCTGCATGGCGAGGCCATCGTGCCGGTCGAGATCGAGGGTGTGAGCTGCGGCGCGGCGACGCTCGGCCATCGCTTTCATCACCCGGGCGAGATCACGATCGGCGGCGCCCATGACTATGTCGAAAAGCTCAAGATGGCGCACGTGCTGGTGGACCATGAAGAGCGCGAGGCGATCGTCCGCGATGGTGCCGCGAAAGCCGCCGCCGATGCTGGTTATGACCTGATCGAGGATGAAGGCCTCGTCATCGAGAATGCCAGCCTCACCGAATGGCCGGTGCCGCTGCTCGGCCGTTTCGATCCGGACTTTCTCGACGTGCCCGAAGAGGTGATCCAGAAGACCGCGCGCGCCGACCAGAAATATTTCGTGATGCGCGACGGCGAAAAGCTGGCGCCTGCGTTCGTCTGCACCGCCAACATCGACAGCAGCGATCCCGCCGCGGTGGTGGCGGGCAATGAACGCGTGCTGGCGGCCCGGCTCTCCGATGCGCGCTTTTTCTGGGAAAACGATCTCAAGGTGCCGCTGGAGAGCCTCGGCGATCAGCTGGCCGACATCGTGTTCCACGAAAAGCTCGGCACCGTCGCCGACAAGGTCGAGCGCGTCGCCAAGCTGGCGCGCTGGCTCGCCGAAGAAAAGATCGTCGACGCCGATCCCGACACGGTCGAACGCGCCGCGCGCCTCGCCAAGAACGACCTCGTCACCGGCCTGGTCGGCGAATTTGGCGAGCTTCAGGGCATCGTCGGCGGTCACTTGGCGCGCGCGCAAGGCGAAGGCGACGAAATCGCCGATGCCGTGCGCGATCACTACAAGCCGGTAGGGCAGGGCGATGACGTCCCTACTGCGCCGGTGACTGTGGCGGTGGCTTTGGCGGACAAGATCGACACGCTGGTTTCGTTCTTCCAGTTTGACCTCAAGCCGACTGGGTCCAAAGACCCATTCGCACTTCGCCGAGCAGCTCTTGGCGTCATCGCCTTAATCCTCGAAAACGGATTGCGAGTGACGATGCGTGATCTGATTGCTGCTGCGTCACACCCGGAAGGAAGTGCCGATGCAGGGCATGACATCGGCGGTTTCCTTATCGATCGCCTGAAGGTTCAACAGAGGGAAGCAAACGTCCGTCACGACATGATCGATGCGGTCGTCGCCGTGGAAACGGATGGCGACAAGGTGCGGTTGGTGGACCGCGTCAAAGCGCTTCAAGCATTCGTCGAGACCAAGGAGGGCACCGACCTGCTTGCCGCCTACAAACGCGCCGCGAATATACTCAAAAAAGAGGGCTTCGAAGGCGAGGGTTCGATCCCCGGCAGGATTGAGCAGACCGGCGAGGAAGATCCGTTCGTGCTGGTCTCCGACGGTCTCGAAGACGCCATCGCGGAGCTTGACCATGACAGCCTCGAACCCGCCGAACGCGCGCTGGCCGATGCGCTGGTGACGGCGGGGCCGGTGGCGACGCAGGCGCTGGAAGACGAAGATTTCACCGCCGCGATGGGCGCGCTGGCGTCGCTGCGCGGGCCGATCGACGCCTTTTTCGAAGACGTGATCGTCAATGCGGACAATGCGGACGTGCGCAAGCGACGCCTCGGCCTGCTCGCGCGGTTCCGCGAGCTGGTGAATGGCGTCGCCGACTTCGGTAAAATCGAAGGTTAGGCGCGGGGCGGGGGCGCTTCCTCGCCGTCGTCCACGGCTTCGACATCGATGCCCTTGGAACGCAGCGCGGCGGCGCGCAGCGAATCCTTTTCGCGCCATTCGGTCTCCGCCGCCTTGTAGTCGGCTTCGATCCGCTCGCGCTTTTCCACTTCGTTGCGGTAGCGCTCTTTCCATTTGCGGCTCCCGCCCGAGAGCAGGAACATGCCGGCAAAGATGCCGAGCAGAAACACCATCCCGACCAGGATCCACTGGTCCTGCGTGAAATCGAGCATGCGAAAACTCCCCGTTGTTTGCCTGATCGCTAGCACGGGGCGAGGGGCCGCGCAAAATGAAACCGCCGCCGCCCCGAAAGGCGACGGCGGTACCTTCCCCCCACCTGGGAAGCTTGGTTAGGCGCGGTTCACAAAGTTGTCGCTGATCGCACAGGCCGCGGGGCCAAGGATCACGATGAACAGCACCGGAAGAATGAACAGGATGAGCGGAATGGTCATGATCGCCGGCAGGCGCGCGGCCTTTTCTTCGGCGCGCATCATGCGCTCGTTACGGAATTCCGCCGACAGGACGCGCAGGGCCGAGGCCAGCGGCGTACCATATTTCTCGGTCTGGATCATGGTCGTCACGACGCCGCGCACAGCTTCCAAATCGACGCGCTTCGACAGGTTTTCGAAGGCCTTGCGACGCTCGGCCAAGAAGCCCAGTTCGATCGCGGTCAGGCCGAATTCGTCACCCAGTTCGGGATAGGCCTTGCCCAGTTCGCGCGCGACGCGGTTGAAGGCGGCATCGACCGTAAGGCCGGCTTCGGCGCAGATGACCAAGAGATCGAGCGCATCGGGCAGGCCCTTGCGGATCGCATGCGAACGCTTGGTGATCTTGTTCTTAAGCCAGATATCGGGCGCCTTGTAGCTCAGCAGGATGGTGCCGGCGACGGTCGCATATTTCTTGAACCAGCCCCACTCCGGGAAATAGTCGACAAGATAGATGAGGACGACCGCCGTGATGCCGAGCACGACCGGCAGCACGAAACGCGCGAAGATGATGAAATAGGCCAGTTCCTTGGAGCGGATACCCGCCTGACCCAGCTTCTCCTGGGTCGTCTTGATCTGGTCTTCCTGCAGCATCTTGAAGTTGGACAGGATCGAACGGACCCTGTCGGCCGCTTCGTTCTGATGCTTCAGCTTCTTGCGCTTGTTGGTCGAGGCGACGATGCCGGCCTTCAATTGCTCGCGGCGAGCGTTCAGCGCCTTGACGCGCTTGGCCATCGGGTCCTTGACCGTAGTCGCGGCATAGATGGCGGTAAGCACGGCCATCATGGCGACGAAGGCCAGGCCTGTCGCAACCAGGATGACATCGACACCGAGAAGTTCGGGTCCGCCCATCGACAGGGCAGCAGCGATGAAAGTGGTGAGTGTGGTCATCGTCTTCCCCCTAGATCTCGAAGTTGACCATCTTGGCCATCATGGCGACGCCGATCGACATCCACACGAGGCCACCGATACCGGCCACCATCAGGCGCTCGTCGATGAAGAAATTCTCCATGTATTCGGGGTTCATCATGTAGACGAGACCGAACACGATGAAGGGCAGCGAGCCAACGATCATCGCCGAGGCTTTGGATTCCGAGCTCATCGCCTTGATCTTGAGGCGCATCTGGATGCGTTTGCGCAGAACGTCAGCGAGGTTGGCCAGCGTTTCGGCGAGGTTACCGCCGGTTTCGCGCTGGATCGCCAGCGTGATGACAAAAAACTGGAATTCGGGCGTGCCGAGGCGATCGGCGGTTTCCTGGAGCGCCTGCTCCATGGTGCGGCCAACCTTCATCTTTTCCGCGACTTCCTTGAATTCCTTGCCCACGGGGCCAGGAATTTCGCCGGCGACGATACCGAGCGTTTCGGTGATCGGCAGACCCGAGCGCAGGCCGCGAACCATCAGTTCGATGGCATCGGGGAAGTTCTGGTTGAACTGGCCCATCCGCTTCTTGATCATCATGCCGACCCACAGGTGCGGCAACCCGACACCCACGGCCAGGCCGAACATCAACGCAAACAGGAACGGCATGCCCTTGAACGCCATCAGCACGGTGATGACGCCGGCGATGCCGAAATTGATGCCAAGATACTTGGCGAGCGGAATGTTCTTGCCGGTCTTCTCGAGACGCAGGCGCATCAGCTCGGGCTTGGGCATCAGCGACGTCGCGAAGCCTTCCATGCGGCTGTCGCGGTCGGCCATCAGCTTGCGGATCTGCATCTGTGCACTGGCCTTGAGCGCGCCGCCTTCGCTGTGGCGATCGCGCATCTGAGCGACACGGCGCTTGAACGTCTTGGACGGACCGTTGGAGTTGATGGCGATCCATACGCCGCCCACCAACAGGGCCAGTCCCAGTGCAATGATGATCAGCAGCATTGCGTCATCCCCTCGAGTGGGAGCCGGTGGGCGAGGGACGTTGCCCTCGCCCGGGCTCCCGTTACATTAGGCTGCTTCGGCTTTGGGCTTCGACAGCATGTTCTTCAGATTGTCGACGAGGGTCTTGGCCCCCTTGCCGCCGGACGGCTTGTCGACAGTATCCGCGCCATCTTCCGAAGCATGGCTCAGGACCATGTTCGACAGGTTGGCGAACGGCGCACCGAGCTTGCCGGTGGCGATCTCCGCGAGCGGCTTGCCGAGCTTGGCAGCCTGCGCCGCCGTTTTCGCGTCGAACGGGAAGACGATGTCGATGTCACGCTCGATCGACTGCTCAAAATCCTTCTTGGAGATTTCGAGCGCGCCGCCGGCGGGCACACGGTTGGCCACGGTGATGACCTTGGTCTGCGGCGCATTCGACTTGAGCCAGGCGAGGACGCGAATGGTGTCGCGCGTGGCGGCAAGCGTCAGTTCCGAACAGACGATCGCGACATGGGCATCGTGCACCATGTGCGGATACTGGATCATCATGTGACGCGGCAGATCGACGACCGTCGCTTCGAAGGCATTCTTCATTTCTTCCTGGAGTTGGAAGAAAGCCGTGCCATCGGTCTGCAGCGGGGCATTGATCGGCGCTTCGGCCGAGAGGACCGACAGTCGTTCATTGGCGCGCACCATGGCGCGTTCGATGAACAGGCCGTCGATACGGCTCGGATTTTCGATCGCGTCGGTCAGGCCGCGGCCGGGCTCGAGGTCGAGGCTGAGCGCACCGGTGCCGAAATGGACGTCGAGGTCCAGGAGGGCAGTGGAACGTTCGGCCTTTTCACCGAGCATCCAGGCGAGGCTGGAAGCGATAGTCGAGGCGCCGCAACCGCCACGCGTACCGATAACGGCCGTCATGACATTGGGCTTTTCAACCTGCTGTTCGCCGCGCGGGCCGGACAAGATCGACTGGGCGTTGGCGAAGGTATCGCGCACCTGGTCGACCGTGAACGGCTTCAGCAGATAATCGTGGATGCCGCTCGCGACGAGGTCGCGATAGAGGCGGACATCGTTGACCTGGCCAGCGGCGATGACGATCGTGCCCGGCTCGCAAACTTCGGCGAGGGCGTTGATGTCATTGAGCGGGTCGGCCGATTCCGACAGGTCCACGAACAGCACGTTCGGGCTAGCGGAAACCGAGAGCGACTGGACGGCATTGCGCAGTCCACCCATGTTGACCTTCTCCGGCGACCAGCCATGCTCGACCGCCACAGGGCGCAGCATGTCTGCCGTTTCTTCGTCACAGACGAATGCCGTGAAAGGTTCACGAAGCCCTGCGCGGGCCTGGAAAGGTGCGTTCATTAGTTTCCTCCCCCAGAGTTACGACCGCCCTGTGCACCACCGGTGCTGACGTCTTCGAGACCGCCTTCGCCCGTGGGCTCTGCGTCGCGATAGCTGCCGACAGCGCGGCTCGAGGTGCGAACGTCGACCGTCGAAGAGCCTTCGCGGCCGCGGATCAGATCTTCCGGGTTCGCCACCATGGCGGCCAGGTTACTGTTCACGCCGCAGCCAAGGCCGGGCAGCTGGCGATTATTCCAGTTGGGAACGGTCGCTTCCGACCAGTTCGGGCAACCCGGAACGCTGGCCTGCGTACGCGTCACGATAACGCGTGCCGCTCCCGGCGCGATCTGGCTGGCCGTGACCGGCGCACCTTCCGAAAGCTGGAGGCCGTAGCGGCCGGCGATCCGCGCAATGTCCTGGCGGGCGCTGGCAGCAGCGGGGCCGCCGTCGACATAGATGGCGTCACCGTAGCCAAGTTTCATCGAGCGGAACCAGCTGTCGAGACGCTGGGCCTCGGGGCCGGATAGCGTGCCCGCCGTGGTCGTCACGTCGAAGGCGTAGCTCTGCTGCGTGACGACTGGCTGGTTGACCGGCGCGAGGCCGCGCGACAGCTCGTCATAGGGCTGGTGGTTGGCGCAAGCCGCGGCGAAGGCGACGAGCGGCAGGATGGCGATCTTCTTCATCATCTTATCAATCCTTTCCTGATGCTCGGCCTAGATGCCGAAGCCCGGCTGGGCAGGGGCTGCGGCGACCGGCGTTGCCGTCGGTGCCGAAGCGACAGGGGCACTCATGCCCGGCTGGCTGGCGGGCGCCGCGGCGGCACCCGGAGCAGTCGGCTGACGTGGTGCCCACAGCTGGCCTTCAAGCTGGCGCTGTGCGTCGGTCGGCACGCGGTAGCCATCGGTCGGCAGGGCCATCTGGCCCGAGACCGGCTTGACGAGATACGGCGTCACCACGACGACCAGCTCGGTTTCCTGCTTGCGATAGCTGGTCGAGCGGAACAGGGCGCCGAGAATGGGGATGTCCCCAAGGAACGGTGCCTTGTCGATCGTATTGTTGTTGGTGTGCTGGAGCAGACCGGCGATCATGAAGCTCTGACCCGAGCCCAGTTCGACCGTCGTTTCCGCACGACGCGTGGTCAGCGCGGGGACGTCGAAACCGTTGAGGCGGATCGAGCCCTGCGTCGAGAGTTCCGAAACTTCGGGACGCACGCGCATCGAGATACGACCATCATTGAGCACGTACGGCGTGAAGGCGAGGCCGACACCATACTGCTTGTACTGGATGGTCACCGAACCAAGCTCCTGGCTGACCGGGATCGGGAATTCGCCGCCGGCCAGGAAGCTGGCGGTTTCACCCGAAAGCGCGGTCAGGTTCGGTTCGGCCAGCGTCGTGACGAGGCCGTCGGATTCCGCAAGGTCGATCGTCGACAGCAGGTCGAGGCCGAAGACCTTGCCCATGATGCCGAGCGAGGTGCCGATCTGGCCGCCTGCGATGTCGAACGGATTGCGTGACCCGAAGGCAGAGCCCTGGTCGATCGCGAAACGACCGCCGCTGGTGCTGTCCTGCGAAGTGAGGTTGATGCCGATATTCTTCAGCATCGAACGGTTCACTTCAGCGATGCGCACCTTGAGCGTCACCTGGAGCGGGGTCGCCTGCTTGAGGCGGCTAACCACTTCGACTTCGCCGCCGGTATAGGCAGCGACGAGGCGTTCGGCTTCCTGCGCATCGTCAGGCGAGGCCACGGTGCCGGTGAGCAGGATGAGCCCGTTCATCGGCGTGGCCTGGATGTTGGCTTCGGGCATCGCCAGGTTCAGCATTTGATCGACGCTGGTGACGTTGCGACCGACAACCACGTCCGCAGCGTAGACGACGTTACCGCCGCGCCCCGTTGCATAGATGGTCGTGCGACCCGCATTTTTGCCGAAGATATAGAGTTCGCGTTCCGAACGGACCTGGATATCGGCAATCTCGGGATTGGCGATGAACAGGTCGGCCATCGGCGCGGGCAGGCGCACCAGGGTGCCGCTGTCCTGCGAAACGTTGAGCTGTTCGGTCGGCTGGACCGAGCGGCTCTGCGCGGCGGCCGGGGCGGTCAGCGCCGTGGGCGCCGTCGCAATGGCCAGCGCGAAGAGCGCGGTCTTGGTGAAGGTAGTGGTCTTCATCTTAACGTGCTCCCACAGAAACAGTGGTCGTCGCATTGCCGCGCGATACGCGAACAGTCGGACCAGCATTGACGAACGGTTGGGCAGCCGGCGCACCGCCACCATTGTTGGCGGCCGGTGCGGGTGCCGGAGCGCCCACGGCCGGGATGGTCGAACGCTGGAAGCGCGACACCTGGCCACCGGTGGTGAAAGTGGTGTTCTTGTCGGCAGGCTGGTTGGCCACGGCCAGCAGCATGCGACGTTCTTCAGCCGGATCGGTCGTTTCGTTGACATTGACCTCACCCGAGGCGATGGCGCGTTCGAGTTCGGACTGGTTGTCGGCGATCGAGCGCAGCGCCAGGCTGAGCGTACCGATCTGGCGGGCAATCGCGATCTTCTCGGCGATCTTGGGGGTGACTTCGAGGGTCACGGTCGTTGCCTGGAGGACCTGCACGTTGCCCGATTCGTCCTTGGTTTCGGTCAGACGATTATCGGTCGCGAGAATACGCAGGTTGCGAATGATCGTTTCAGAAGCGGTAAGGCCGCGGCCGTCATCTTCACCGACCGTCTGGGTCAGCACCATGTCGACGCGGTCGCCCGGGAAGATGAAGCCGGCAACACCCGACGTTTCATCAACGGGAACGGTGATGGCACGCATGCCCGGGCCAAGCGCCGCGGCGAGGAAGCCGCGGTCCTGCGGCCCGATCAGCGAACCGCGCGATATCGGCTGGCCCGCCTGCATTTCGGTGCGCACCACACGGCCGATAAGTTCCGCCGGATCGCTATCCGCCGAATCCTCGGTGTAGTAGGCCGCGGTCACCAGCTCCTTGGGCCAGGCCTGGTAGCCCAGCGCCTCGGCATCGATGATGGTACCGACCGGCAGCGGTTTCTTTGCGATAAGGACTTTGGGCCCGGCAGGAACGACTTGCGCCGCTTCCGCCTGCTGGGCGCCGGCCCCGGTGAACATATTCTTGGCCAGCACCGCGGTGACCGCAGCAATGACCAATGCTCCGACGAGCAACATGATTTTCTTCGCGTTCATGGCGTATCCGCCTCCCCAATTTGGGTTTCCCCACAACGGCCCTACTGATCAGGCAAAATGGTTAAGAAAGCGTTGGGTGAGGTTCGCGAGTGCGCCGATGGCAATGGCAACGCCGTAAGGAACCTTTGTTTTCCCAGCTTTTCCGGTGATTTTATGATGTATGATAGCGACTAGCGTTACGATGGCGCCGGACAGCGACATGATGATCAAGAATCGCAAAACGCCCGTCGGCGCGAACCAGAGCGCGCAAGCGGCGCCCAATTTGACGTCGCCGCCGCCCATCATTCCAATGTAGAATCCGATCGCCAGGATCGCGAAGACGAGCGCCGCGATACCGACGCGCCAGGCAATGTCCGGCCACAACGAAAGACCGGTTGCCCACCAGTAGGGTACGGCCAGCGCCGCCACGACCAGCACGAGCTGGTTGCGGATCGTATAGGTCTGGACATCGCGGATGGCGGCCCAGATGAGCAGCAGCGCGAACAGGCCGTTTAGCGTTAAAGCGACATTGGTCATGAAATGTGCTGTAGACGGCAGCACTTTCCAAACCGTAACCACGATGGCGAATCATGGGCACGAAAATCGACATTCTGATCGTTGGTGGTGGCATAGCCGGCGCGAGCCTGGGTGCGCGGCTCGCGGGTGCGGGCAAGCGGGTCATCCTGCTGGAGACCGAGGCGCAGTGCGGGATGCATGCGACGGGCCGCTCGGCCGCCTTCTGGCAGGCGAGCCTCGGCGGGGACAGCCCAGAACGCGCACTGAGCCTTGCCTCCAAACCGATGTTCGACGCGCGCTGGCCGGGCGCCGACGTGCCACTGTTGCGCGAACGCGGCGCATTTCATCTTACCGGTCCGTGCGGCGAAGACTTTCCCAACCTGGGATCACTCGAAGGCGAACACCGCCCGGTGAAGCTGGACAGGGAAGAGGTTCTGGAGCAACTGCCGGGCCTTGGCGAGCATTATACCGGAGGATGGTGGGAAGAGAGCTGCGCCGATATCGATGTCGCGGCCTTCCACCAGGCATGCCTCGCGGCTTTCCGCCGCGCCGGGGGCGAAGTCGTTGCCGGGCAGGAACTACAGTCTGCCCGCTTTGAGAAGGGTGTTTGGCACGCCCAGACGGCGATGTTCGCGATCGATGCGGACATTATCGTCAATGCCGCGGGTGCTTGGGGTGACGTCGTGGCCGAACGCTGCGGGGTGACTGGGCTGGGTCTCCAAGCGCGCCGCAGAACCGTCGTGCAGCTGGAAATCGACCGTACCGGTCTGCGCGACACGCCGTTCGTGACCGACTTGCACGCCAGCTTCTATTTCAAGGGCGAAGGAGATTCGTCGGTCTGGGTGTGCCCACTCGACGTGACGCCAAGCCCACCTTGCGATTCCGCCCCCGAAGAGATCGATGTCGCGACTGCAATCGACCGCTTCCAGCAAGCCATCAACTGGCCGGTGGTGCGCGTTGAACATAAATGGTCGGGGCTGCGAACTTTTGCGCCTGACGAACATATGAAGTTCGGGTTCGACAAGGATGCGGCAGGTTTCTTTTGGTGCGTCGGGCAGGGGGGCATGGGGATCCAGGCTGCGCCGGCCTATTCGCTCCTATGCGCGCACCTTATATTGGGGGACGATCATCCCGAGGAACTCGAGGGCATCGATCCGGCGGCGTTTCAGCCGTAAAGATTATTCGCAGGCCCAGTTCTTGGCCTGCGCAGTTGCCAGTTCGTCGGCGCGCTCGTTTTCCGGATGGCCGGCATGGCCCTTGACCCACTTCCACGTGACGTCGTGCCGCGCCGCCGCCTCTTCGAGCGCCTGCCATAAGTCGGCATTCTTGACGGGCTTCCTGGCCGCGTTTTTCCAGCCATTCTTTTTCCAGCCGTGAATCCACTTGGTGATCCCATCGCGCACATAGGTGCTGTCGGTGGTCAGCGTGACCTTGCACGGACGCTTGAGCGCATTGAGCGCTTCGATCGCCGCCGTCATTTCCATGCGATTGTTGGTGGTCTCGACATCGCCGCCCGACAGCTCTTTTTCATGCTGCCCCATGCGCAGGACGGCACCCCAGCCGCCGGGGCCTGGATTGCCCTTGCAGCTACCATCGGTGAAAATCTCTACGAGATCGTCAGGCAACGAGCTGCCTCGGCAGTTTGAACACCATGGCTTCTGGCTCGTGCTCGGCTTCTTCTTCGATAACCTCGAAGCGCTCGGCGATTGCATCGATGACTTCGCGCACGAGGACTTCGGGGGCCGAGGCACCGGCCGTCACGCCAAGGCACGAGGGTTCGCCCAGCCAGTCCCAGTCGATGTCGCTGGCGCGCTGCACGAGACGCGACGGCACGTCCATGCGTTCGGCGACCTCGGCCAAACGCCGGCTATTCGAGCTGTTGGGCGCACCGATCACCAGCATCTTGTCGCAGCTTTGCGCGATCTGTTTGACCGCCGCCTGGCGATTGGACGTGGCGTAGCAGATGTCCTCGCCGCGCGGGCCCTGAATATTTGGAAAGCGCGATTTCAAAATGTCGATGATGGCGGCGGTGTCGTCGACCGACAGCGTTGTTTGGGTGAGGAATCCCAGATTATCGGGATTCGCCACCTCGACCGTGCGCGCGTCTTCTTCGGTTTCCACCAGCTGCATGCTGCCTTCCGCGACTTGGCCGAAGGTGCCGATGACTTCGGGATGGCCTTCATGGCCCACGAACAGGATCTGCATGCCTTTTCCGACCATGCGTTCGGCCTGGCGGTGGACCTTGGAGACGAGGGGGCAGGTGGCATCGAGATAGTCGAGGCCGCGGGCCTGCGCTTTGGCGGGCACCGATTTGGGTACGCCGTGCGCGGAAAAGACGACAGGAACGCCGTCCGGCACCTTGTCCAGTTCTTCGACGAACACCGCGCCCATTCCGCGCAGCCGGTCGACCACGAACTTGTTATGCACGATTTCGTGACGGACGTAGACGGGCGGGCCATATCGTTCGAGCGCGAGTTCGACGATCCGGATGGCGCGGTCGACGCCTGCGCAAAATCCGCGCGGGGCGGCAATTTTGAGATGAAGTGAAGGCTTTTGCATGGTCGGACCCCATGTAAGCGATTGCTTGCGGGGTTGAAAGCGCCTTCCTATGGAGGGAGCCAAGCTTTTCAGATTCTCGAGGTACTTCATGACGTCCCGCATTCTTCCGCTTATCGGCCTTCTTGCTCTCGCCGCCTGCTCGCGCGAGGGGCGCATCGGCCAAGGCGGTATCTTCGTCGAGCGGTCGGCGTGCCCGCAGCTCGCCATTCCGGCCGGCACCGGCGACATCACCTTGTTCGACCCGGCCGACAGCACGGCGGCATCGGCTATCGACGTTTCGGCGGCGATCACGAACCTGCGCGCCAATTGCTATGAAGACACGGCGAACGTGACCTCGGTCGCGACATTCGACGTGGTGGCGCAGCGCCGCGATGCCGGGCCTGCGCGCCAGGTGGTGTTGCCGATCTTCAACGTGTCGATGCAGGGCGGCGAAACGGTGGCCTCGAAGAAGGTCGGCCGTATCGTGCTGAATTTCGAAGCCGGCTCGATCCGCACCGCAACCAACGGTCAGGCGACCATCCGCGTGGACCGCGGCGCGGCGACAATCCCCGAAGAAGCACGCCGCGAACTCACGCGCCGCCGTCGTCCGGGTGACGTCGATGCTGCGGTCGATCCGCTGACGATCCCCAGCGTGCGCGATGCCGTGAAGAACGCGACTTTCGAGCATCTCGTTGGCTTCCAGCTGACGCCCGAACAGCTGCGCTACAACGTCACGCGCTAAATCTTCACCTTCGGACGCGACGAGCGCCAATCCTAATTGACTCCCGCGCGCACCCGCGCGAGGAGGACGTGTCTCCGGTCTTCGGGCCGGGTGGGCGCATGGGAGAGACTCGCGTTCGACACGCGGGCGCCGAAGGAGCAACCGCCCCCGGAATCTCTCAGGCAAAAGGACCGTGCGCGCTCGACAGTCTGGAAAGATCCCGGGAAATGCCGGGGCGCCGAAGGGGTCATGCTCTCAGGCACAAGTGACAGGCTGGGGGTTTGGAGGACCGCATTCACGCGGCCTCGGACCTTGGAGAAGCGCGCGTGTCGGACCCGAAAACCCTTCCTCTCAATGACTGGCACATTGCAAGGGGCGGTCGCATGGTGCCGTTCGCGGGTTATTCCATGCCGGTCCAGTATGAGGGCATTATGGCCGAACATCTCTGGACCCGCGAGCATGCCGGCCTGTTCGACGTCAGCCATATGGGGCAGCTTACCTTTCATGGCGACGATGTCGCCGAAGCGCTAGAGACGCTGCTGCCCGGCGACATCAAGGGCCTTGGCGACAATAAGCTGCGTTATTCGATGCTGCTCGCCGAGGATGGCGGGATCATCGACGACCTCATCGTTACCAAGGTGGTGACGCCAACGACGAGCCATTACGCGATGGTCGTCAACGGTGCCTGCAAGCATGGCGATATCGAAAATATGCGCCGACGGCTGCCCGACGGGATCGAGATCAAGCATCACGAAGGTCAAGCGCTGCTGGCCTTGCAGGGACCTGAAGCTGCCGCCGTTATTACCGACGTGATCGGCGACATCAGCGATCTGGGCTTCATGTCGTCCAAGGGCATGGTCTGGAACGACGCGTTCCTATGGGTAAGCCGCGCGGGCTACACGGGCGAAGACGGGGTCGAAATTTCTATCGCGGCAGAATACGCCACCGCGCTCGCCGAAACGCTCGCGGCCGATGAACGGGTCAAGCCGGTCGGGCTAGGCGCACGCGATTCGCTGCGGCTCGAAGCGGGGCTGCCGCTCTACGGGCACGATCTTGATACCGAGACGACGCCCGTGATGGCGGACCTCGGCTTCGCAATCTCCAAGCGCCGCCGCGCCGAAGGCGGCTTTGCCGGGGCCGAACGACTCCTCGATGAGCTGGCCAATGGCGCCATCACCAAACGCGTCGGCCTCAACGTCGAAGGTCGCCAGCCCGTGCGTGAAGGCGCGATGGTCATCGATGAAGAAGGCAACGAGGTCGGCAAGGTGACGAGCGGCGGCTTCTCGCCCTCGCTCCAGCGTCCGATCGCGATGGCCTATGTGCCGACCGCGATGGCTTCGCCGGGGACCAAGGTCCAGCTGTCGCAGCGCGGCAAGGTTTTTCAGGCCGAAGTAGCGCAGATGCCCTTCGTGCCGCACAATTATCACCGCAAGGGGAAGAAGTGATGAGCCTCTATTTCACCAAGGAACATGAATGGGTCCGCGTCGAAGGCGATGTCGCCACGGTCGGGATCTCGGACCACGCGCAGCAGCAATTGGGCGATATCGTGTTCGCCGAAACGCCCGAAGCGGGCCGCGATGTCGCCAAGGGCGACGATGCTGCGGTGGTCGAGAGCGTGAAGGCAGCCTCGGACGTCTATGCGCCGGTTTCGGGCGAAGTGCTCGAAGGCAATGAAGCGCTCGCAGATAACCCCGCGCTAGTGAACGAAGATCCGGAAGGCGAGGGCTGGTTCTTCAAACTGAAGCTCGCCGACACGTCCGAACTAGACGGCCTGATGGCCGAAGACGAATATCGCGACTGGGTGAAGACGCTGTGATCCTTGCTTCCTCCATCATTCTTGCCGCGCTTTTTGCGCCGGTCAACACGACGGTGGAGGAGATGAAGGCTGCGCCGAGCGATTTTCATGGCAAGGAAGTCGTGATCGAGGGCTGGGTGATGCGATGCCAAGGGTATGACTGCGCCATTCGAGATCATCGCGATATGGATGCGCCGTCACTCTCGATTGCAAGCGGGACGATCTTCGACACCGTGGTGGGCGCACAGGCCCCGGTTCGGGTTAAACTGACCGCTACTGTAGATGCCACCTGTTTTAGCGGTGAGTTTGTCTGCACGGACCGGCCGCCCGAACTCACGCCCAAGAAATGGAAAGTGAAGTACTGACAATGCGCTATTTGCCGCAATCCGATCATGACCGGGCGAAGATGCTCGAGGTCATCGGCGCGACGACGATCGACGATCTTTTTGTCGATGTGCCGGAAGAAGCCCGTCTCGACGGGCCGATCCGCGATCTTCCGATGCATGCCAGCGAGATGGCGGTCGAGCGCGACATGAAGCGCATGGCATCGCGCAACATCGTGGCGGGCGAGGTGCCCTTCTTCCTTGGGGCGGGAGCTTATCGGCACCATGTGCCGGCATCGGTCGATCACCTGATCCAGCGCGGCGAATTCCTGACCGCCTACA
Organism: Sphingomicrobium marinum; assembly: GCF_026157105.1. Classification (GTDB taxonomy): domain Bacteria; phylum Pseudomonadota; class Alphaproteobacteria; order Sphingomonadales; family Sphingomonadaceae; genus Sphingomicrobium; species Sphingomicrobium marinum. The sequence goes on along the minus strand of NZ_JANPVQ010000001.1, from coordinate 1,582,989 downwards.
CGCCCTACCAGCCCGAAATCGCTCAGGGCACGCTGCAGATGCTGTTCGAGTTCCAGACACAGGTCGCGCGGCTCTACGGCACCGAAATCGCGAATGCCTCGATGTACGATGGCTCGACGGCGTGCTGGGAAGCGATCGTGATGGCGCGGCGCATCACGCGGCGGGGCAAGGCGCTGCTGTCGAGCGGGCTGCATCCGCATTATGTGTCGGTCTGCCAGACGATGGCGAAGTTCACCAAGGACGACCTGCGCTATGCGGCACCCGGCCTCGAGGCAAACACCGATGTCGCCAAGCTGATCGACCAGGTCGATGACGATACGAGCTGCGTGGTCGTCCAATACCCCGACATTGTTGGCCGGATCGACGATTTGTCGGCGCTGTCTGACAAATGCCAAGAGCACAAGGCGCTGCTGATCGCGGTCGTGACCGAGCCGGTTGCGCTCGGCATGCTGAAAGCACCGGGCGAAATAGGCGCCGATATCGTGGTGGGCGAGGGGCAGTCGCTCGGCGTCGGGCTGCAATTCGGCGGGCCCTATGTCGGCCTGTTCGCCTGTAAGGAGAAATATGTCCGCCAGATGCCAGGGCGCCTCGCGGGCGAAACCGTCGATGCCACCGGCAAGCGCGGCTATGTGCTTACGCTCTCGACCCGCGAACAGCATATCCGCCGCGAAAAGGCGACGAGCAACATCTGCACCAATTCGGGCCTGTGTGCGCTCGCTTTCTCGATCCATATGACACTGCTCGGCGGCGCAGGGCTGGAGCGGTTGGCGAAGCTCAACCATGCCAAGGCTTGCCAGGTCGCGGATCGCTTGGCGTCGCTTCCGGGCGTCGACGTCATCAACGAGACGTTTTTCAACGAGTTCGCGATCCGCCTGCCGATCGAAGCGCGGCCTGCGGTGCGCGCGATGGCGGATGCCGGCGTGCTTGGCGGCGTGTCGCTCGGTCGCCTCTATCCGACGGAAGATACGTTGAAAAATGGCCTGCTTGTCGCGGTGACCGAGACGGTCAGCGATGCGGATATCGATGCGCTCGAAGCAGCGCTGAAGGAGGTGCTGTAATGGCCGAGAATCCCTCGGGCTGGGCGCCCAAATCCCCGGCGAACATTGACGGCGATGCCCCCGCAACGATGACGGGCAACAAGGCGCTGATGCTGGAAGAAAAATTGCTCTTCGAGATCGGGCACGATCTCAAGTCGGGCGTCGATATCGACGACCCGGGTGATTTCACCCCGCGCATCGGCCGGCTGGAACGCGGCCGCGTCAACCTGCCCGGTCTGACCGAACCCGAAGCGGTGCGTCACTATACGCGTCTCAGCCGCCAGAATTACGGCATCGACCTCGGTGTCTTTCCGCTGGGTAGCTGCACGATGAAGCATAACCCGCGGCTTAATGAGAAAATGGCGAGGCTGCCGGGCTTTGCCGACGTTCATCCGCTCCAGCCGGTCGAAACCGTGCAGGGCGCGCTCGAATGCATCAATGAGCTCGCCCATTGGCTGATCATCCTCACTGGCATGCATGGTGTCGCGATGACGCCCAAGGCAGGCGCACACGGCGAATTGTGCGGCATTCTCTGCATCCGCGCCGCCCTGGAAGCGCGCGGCGATCCGCGCGAGGTGGTGCTGGTGCCCGAAAGCGCGCATGGCACCAATCCTGCCACCGCCGCCTTTGCCGGCTACCGCGTCGAGAATATCCCCGCGAATGCGGCGGGACGCGTCGACCTCGAAGCGCTCAGGGCACGGCTCGGCCCCGATGTCGCGGGCGTGATGATTACCAATCCCAACACGTGTGGCCTGTTCGAACCCGACATGAAAAAGATTTCGGATGCGGTGCATGAGGCGGGGGGCTACGTCTACTGCGACGGCGCCAATTTCAACGCCATCGTCGGCCGCGTCCGGCCTGGTGATCTTGGCATCGACGCAATGCATCTCAATTTGCACAAGACCTTCTCGACCCCGCATGGCGGCGGCGGGCCTGGCTCTGGCCCGGTGGTGCTGTCCGAAGCGCTCGCTCGTTTCGCGCCTTTGCCCTACACGGCGCGAACCAAGGACGGCTTTGTCCATCTCATCGAGGAAGAGGATGCCGCGGCCTTCGAGACCGAACATTTCGGCGGTCCGCTCGACAGTTTCGGCCGCATGACCGCCTTCCACGGCCAGATGGGGATGTTCACGCGCGCGCTTACTTACATGAAGAGCCACGGCGCTGATGGATTGAAGCAGGTATCGGAAGATGCCGTGCTCAACGCCAATTACATCCTTCGGCGGATGGAAGATTTGCTCGACGCGCCCTACGCGCATTCGGGGCCGTGCATGCATGAGGCGATTTTTTCGGACAAGGGATTTGCCGAGGGCATCAGCACGCTCGATCTGGCCAAGGGGCTAATCGATGAGGGCTATCACCCGATGACGATGTATTTCCCGCTGGTGGTGCACGGCGCGATGCTGGTGGAGCCGACCGAAACCGAAAGCCGCGATGGCCTCGACCAATTCATCGAAGCGTTTCGCCATGTCGTCGAACGCGCCAAGGCGGGCGATGAGAGCCTGAAGGGCGCCCCGTATTACGCGCCGCGCGCGCGGCTCGACGAGACGCTGGCGGCGCGCAAGCCAGTGCTGGCGCACAAGACGCCTGCGCCCGATGGCAGCTCGACCGGTTTGGGCGCGCGATACGGCGGCGGCTGATGGACTGGGGCTTCGTCTTCACGGTGATCAACATCATCGCGATGATCGGGTGGGTGCTGCTGGCCTTTACCCCGCGCGGTCCCAAGATCCATGCGCTGGTATTCTATCTCGGGATCGGACTTCTTGCGGGCATTTATAGCGTCGGACTCGTCAGCTTGGTGGCGAGTGAAGGCGGATTAGATTTCGGTGCCTTCGGCAGCATCGAAGGCATTCGGGGATTATTCGGGACGGACGCTGGCATTGTCATCGGATGGACGCACTATCTCGCTTTCGACCTATTCGTCGGCCAATGGATCGCCAGGGATGCGGACATCAAGAAGATTTCGCGCCTGGTGCAGCTTCCGGTGCTTTTCCTCACGTTGATGGCCGGGCCATTGGGCTTGTTCTTGTGGATGATCATCCGCGAGCCGGCGGCACGGAAGGTGGCGCGTGGCTGAACAAATTCCACCCTATACGATGGGCGACCTCGGCGCGGAGGCGAAGCGCCATGCGCCCGCCTCAGCGCGCAACGTCACATTTATCGGTGATGTTCTCGAGGAATGGCTACCAGCCAAGGGCCTGGTGCTCGAGACCTCAAGCGGGACTGGCGAACACGCGCTGGCTTTTGCCAAGCGTTTTCCGGATCTCGAATGGCAGCCGAGCGATCCCGACCCGCTGGCGCTCGCCTCGATCGAGGCGTGGCGGCAGGAGGCCGGTCCCGACAATCTGTTCGGCCCACTGATGATCGATACGCGCGATGGCGACTGGGATCTTGATCGCGCCGATGTGATCCTGTCGATCAACATGGCGCATATCGCGCCATGGGAAGCGACGCTGGGACTGCTCAATGGCGCGCAACGACTATTGTCCAAGGACGGCCAACTGATCTTATACGGGCCTTGGCGTGCGGACGACATAGAAACCGCGGCGAGCAATCTGGCATTCGACGAATCACTCAAGGACCGCGATTCGCGGTGGGGGCTGCGCCGCGTCGAGGATTTGGTTGCCGAGGCGGAGGAGCGTGACCTTCGATTCGTCGAAAAAAGGCTGATGCCTGCCAATAATATGATGCTGCGACTCGTACGCGCATGATTTTTTCGCGGCGTCTTTAAGCAGCTATTTACCGATTTCACTTAATTGCATTCGTCATGGACGAAAGCTCAATGAACCATAACCGCAAGGAACGCCGCAGCCACGTCTTCATGAAGGCGGAGCTGGAATTCGGCGGCCGTACGGTCGAAGTGAAGCTCAGGAACCTGTCGGCAGACGGGGCCCTGATCGAAAGCGACGACCTGCCGGTAGAGGGCAGCCAGCTCCTGTTCCGCAAGGGCGATCTCAAGGTGCCGGGCCGTATCGCCTGGCTCCGCCAGCATCGTGCCGGGGTCAGCTTCGCCCAGCCGCTGGCGCCCGCACAATTGCTGCGCCACGTGCCGACGCCGCGGCCCAAATCTTTGCCGCAGAGCAAGCGTCCGGCGATCCGTGCCAAGGACTTGAGCCTTGAGGAACGCCGCTATTCGGAAAATTGGCTGTGGAGCGAACCGATCATCCCGCCCAAGGACTGATCGCCGCAACAAACTATTTGCAATACGAAAGGATTGCGTCGCGGCCTAACTAGCCTTGCGCAGTCCGTCGCGACGTTCCTGCAGCCACCCGATTAGCGTGGCGAGGGGGACCAGCCGATTGAAAGTGATGCCGGCGCAGTCCTCGGAGGCCCACTTCACGACACCCGCCAATGGCGCCATTCCGGGCAGGGCGACCGCGATATCGGCATCGCAATGCAGCGAAGCATCGCTTTCGACTTTGATCCCGCCCTGACTGATGTCGAGCGCGCGCACTTCTATGCGATGGCCCTCGTCATACAGCGTGACGGGGCATTCGATTTCAATCCGCGGCATGCGCGGACGGGGACCGTGTTCGTTGGTGGCCAGGATATCGAGCACGTCGATCGGCGCATCGAAGGTGATCCCGCAATTGTTGCCGTTGACCCAAGTGACACTGCCCGAAATCGGTTCGCCGCACTTGAGCTCGATCCGGATCGGGGTTTCGGGAGCAACGTCGCAATAGACGCGCACCATCATCCCACCGGCGGAGATATTCTTGATGAGGCAGAGCTCGCGCTGGTCGGCGAGCACGATGGCACCGACGCGAAACAGCGTCATATGTCGTTTGCCATCGCGGCGATCTTCGCCCTGGCTCACGTCGGGTGCTTCGTCCCGCAGCGAATATAACGTCGTTTCAACCGGACCTTTGTCCAACGCCAGTTCCTTTTCATCGACCCATTGGGTTCATTCGGCAGGAAAAGGGCTATCAAGATGGGGTTACCAAGGAGTTGATGTTGACCGCTAAATCGCACCTTCTTTGATCAGCTTACCTCCTGATCGGACATTTCAACCGCACGAAAGCGCGCAACTGATTGGCGAAATTGGTAAAATTGTCCGGAGGCGCGTACAGTCATGGTGTAAGGAGAGGGTGTATGATCGGCAAACTAACCCTTGTCTCACTGCTGGCCATCGCTGCCGCCGAAGCGTCGAACGGCAACGAAATGACGGCGCCCACGCCGCCGCCGCAAGCCACGGGTGCGGGCGCGGGTGACGATACCCTGCTCGTCCTGTTCGAACGCGATCCGCAGGACCGGATGACGATCCCCGTCAAGGTTGGCGGGGTCGAAGAGGAACTTCGTTTTCTTGTCGATACTGGCGCTGAACATAGCGCTATCTCGGTCGAATTGGCGCAAGAGCTGGCGTTGGAGCAGGCCCCGGCACGGCGCGTCGTGAGCTTTGGCGGCGAACGGGTGATCCCGGCGGTGACTGTAGCCAGCATGTCGTTCAGCGATCAGGAGATCGAAGACGTCAGTGCGCTGACGCTCAGCCGCGGCGCGCTGGGCAGCGATGGGCTGATCGGCATCGACCAGCTGGCGCTGCAACTGGTGACCTTCGATTTCGAAAATGGCGAAATGCAGATGCGGCCGAGTCCATACCGATCCAAGCGCGAACGACGCGGCACGATTTCGGTAGACCTGAGAGAGCGCAAAGGCCGATTGGTAGTCAGCGAGGCCATGCTGGGATCCAAGCGAATCGACGTCATTCTCGACACCGGTAGCTCGATCACCATCGGCAATGCCGCGCTGGCGCGGCGCCTGGGCGCCGAAGAACTGTCCGAATTTCTCAATCTCCAGATGCTGACCGTTACCGGAGATCTCGTCCAGATCCGATACGGCGAAATGAAGGACGTGCGCATCGGGTCGATGAACTTCGATACGCTGCCGGTCGCTTTCGCAGAGGCCGAACCATTCGATCGGCTGGGGTTCAGCGATCGCCCAGCGATTATCCTGGGTATGGACGTGCTGCGCAGTTTCGGCACGATGACGATCGATTTTCGCCGCCGCGAAGCTCGCTTCACTGCACGGCAGGGCGATGCCCTGCAGCCGCGCGATTATTGGGGCATCGGCAGCGTCACGCGGCAAGGCACGCCGCGGGGGCGACTAGGCGGAAGCTAGCCATCGGAGCCGGATTTCTTGGAAAATACGCTGGTGAGCCGTGCAGGGGTCGAACCTGCGACCTACTGATTAAAAGTCAGTTGCTCTACCGACTGAGCTAACGGCCCAACCAGCGTGGGGGCTGCCTAGCGGGGGTGGCCTCAGCTTTCAACCTTCTTTGCGCGGCCGAGGCGAAATGCCTTGTGACGAAAGGTCAGATTGCCGCTGGGCCGCCAGTCGGGCGCGATCTGGGCAAGCGGGCCGAGCGCGAAACGGCGCTGGTCGAGACCGGGGTGGGGGATCACCAACGACCGGCTGGCATAATCACCGCCGTTCCACGCCAGGATGTCGAGATCGAGCACGCGCGTGCCCCAGCGCTTGCCACCGCGGCGACCGAAGTCGCGTTCCAGCGCCTTGAGGGCCACCAGCATGGGCTCCGGAGACAGCTCGGCTTCGACTATCGCAACGGCATTGGCAAAGTCGCGCCCGGCAACGCCCATGGCGGGATTGAGGACGATCGAAGAGGCGTCGAACAGCAGGAAATGCTTTTCGAGCGCGGCGATCGCGGCCTCGACGACGCCCGCAGGCCGGCCATGGCGATGATGCGGGCGATTGGACCCGATGCCAATCGCATAGAGATGGGGCGTTGCCTCTTCCATGCCGCCTCGCCTAGTCGGGATTGATGAACGATACCAGTCCCGCCGATTTGTCGCCGCTACCCAATAGCGAGCCGCCGCGAAATTGCCCGCTGTGCCCGCGGTTGGTCGACTTTCGCATGGCCTGCCGCGCCGAGTACCCGGACTGGTATAATGCACCGGTGCCGGCCTTCGGCGATCCCGATGCGCATGTCGCGATCGTCGGGCTGGCGCCCGGCAAGCATGGCGCCAACCGTACGGGGCGGCCCTTCACCGGCGATGCCGCCGGCGACCTTCTGTTCGACACCTTGCGGCGGTTCGGGCTGTCGACGGGCAATTACGACGCGCGCATCGATGATGGATTGCAGCTCAAAGGGGCTATCATCATCAATGCTGTCAAATGCCTTCCTCCCGAAAACAAGCCGACAGGCAGCGAGATCCAGACCTGCCGAACCTTCTTCGAAGAACAATTGGCCAGCCTGCCCAACGTCCGGTCGATCCTGGCTTTGGGCAAGATTGCGCACGATGCCGCGTGCCGTGCGTTGGGCATGACGCTGGCGCAGAACAAGTTCGCGCACGAGGCCGAACATCTCACGCCAAACGGGCTTCGCCTCGTCGATAGCTATCACTGCAGCCGTTACAACCAGAATACGGGCCGCCTGACCGACGAGATGTTCGCCAACGCGGTGCAGCGCGCCGCTGCACATCCGCTCGAAGGGGAAGAGGCGGACGAAATCCGGACCGACCGGCTGGTGCTGCGCAAGGCGCGCCCCGACGACCTAGACCAGTTGCACGCCATTTTCACCGACGCCGAAACGATGGCGCATTGGTCGACGCCGCCGCACAAGACGCTGAAGGAAAGCCGCGACTGGCTGCAGTCGATGATCGAAGGATCAGGCATGGCCCGCGCCGATTATATCATCGAAAAGGATGGCGAGGTTCTCGGCAAGGTCGGGCCCTTCAAACTTCCCGAACTGGGCGTGCTCGTGCGGCGCGATCAATGGGGGCAGGGGATCGGCTTCGAAGCGATGAGCGCCATCATTGCGTATCTCCGCGAGCGGAGTTTTCCCTATCTGGTGGCGGATATCGACCCAGCAAATAAAGCATCGGTGCGCTTGTTCGAGAAGCTGGGGTTCGCGCAATCGGGCTACAAGAAGAACGCCATGCTCTACGACGGCAAGCCGGTCGACAGCGTCTATATGCGAAAAGAGCTTTAGATGTCTTGCGTCAGTCGTCCGTAAAGCTCGGGGCGGCGGTCGCGGAAGAAGCCGAAGGCGGCGCGGTGTTTCTTGGCGGCTGCCAGGTCGAGTTCGGCCACCAGCACGCCCGTTTCCTTTGCTCCGAATTCGGCAAGCAGGTCGCCGCGCTCGTCGCAGATAAAGCTGTGGCCGTAAAAACGCTGGCCGCTTTCGGTGCCGATGCGGTTGGCGGCAACGACCGGAACGACGTTCGATACGGCATGCCCGATCATCGCGCGGCGCCATAGCCGGCTGGTGTCGAGCTCGGGATCGTGCGGTTCGGTGCCGATCGCGGTCGGGTAGAACAGCACATCGGCGCCCATCAGCATCATCGCGCGCGCGGTTTCGGGATACCATTGGTCCCAGCAAATCCCCACGCCAAGCGTCGAGCATTCAGGACCTGGCCAGACCTTGAAGCCGGTATTGCCGGGGCGGAAATAGAATTTTTCCTCATAACCGGGCCCGTCCGGAATGTGGCTCTTGCGATAAACGCCAGCGACCTTGCCGTCAGGTCCGATCATCGCGAGCGAATTGTAATGATGCGGGCCATCGGCTTCGAAGAAGCTGGTGGGGATCCAGATACCCAGGCGCTCGGCCAGTTCCTGCATGGCGATCACCGACGGGTGCTCATGCGGTGCACGCGCAGCGCTGAACCAGTCCTCATCCTCGACGCGGCAGAAATAGGGGCCTTCGAAGAGTTCGGGCGGCAGCACGACCTTGGCGCCTTTGTCCGCGGCTTCCTTCACGAGGTCGACGACATGCGCGATGTTTTCGGTAGCGGTGCCGCCCAGTTCGAGCTGGAGAGCGGCGACGGTGATCTTGGTCATGCGGGCACCTGTTGCGAAATGCAGTGAAAGCTTCCCCCACCGGTCAGTATATGGTCGGCGCGTAGGCCAATGACCTGGTGGTCGGGGAAGAGGTCGGCGATGGCTTCGACCGCGGCGTCATCGTTGGGCGCGCCATAAAGCGGCACGACCACCGCGGCATTGCCAATAAGAAAATTCATGTAGCTGGCGGGTACGATGTCGCCGCCGCGTTCGACCTTGCCGGGCGACGGTATGGCGGTGACGTCCAGATCGGCGTCGAGCAGTCGTTCGGCGGCATCGGCGTAGACCAGTTCGTTGGGATCATCCTCGCCATCAGGCATGGGAATCGCGACGCGGCCTTCGCCGACAAAGCGCGCGAGATTGTCGACATGCCCGTCGGTGTGATCGTTGCGCAGTCCCTTGCCGAGCCAGACGATGCGGCGCCCGCCCAAATCGCTCGCCAGGCGGGCTTCGATATCTTCGCGGGTCAGTTCCGGATTGCGGTTGGGGTTGAGCAGGCATTCCTCGGTCGTGATGAACGTGCCCGTGCCGTCCCCATCGATCGCGCCGCCTTCGAGGATCCAGTCAGCCTTGCTGTAGTTCAGGCCTGCAGATGCGGCGAGGCGTTGCCCGATGCTATCATCGCCTTCCAGCGCATATTTTCCGCCCCAGCCGTTGAAGCCGAAACCCTGCGCGCGGCCATCCACGATGATCGGCCCGGTATCGCGCAGCCAGATATCGCCGAAGGGCTCGACGATCACGGTGGCGAATGGGGCAAGGCGTTGCGCCTCGGTCGCGGCCTCCTCGTTTGCAGCGACCAGCCGGATTTCCTCGCCCTTGCCGTCCTGCCACAGCGCAGCGGCGAGCGCGGCGACTTCTTCTTGTGCCGGTGCAAGGTCGTCTTCCCACAGGTCCGCATGGCTCGGAAAACCGATCCACATCGCGGCGTGCGGGGCCCATTCTGGAAGTGGGGGCTTGGTCATGGCGCGCGCTTACCAGTGGCGGGGATTTCCGCCAAGCATATTGCAATCGCGTGGTCGATGGGCATGCTGGCCCTCGTGCTGAAGGTTAGTAGCGTTTGGGGGACATCATGAAATCATTTTGGTTGGCGGGGATCGCCGCGTTTGCGGCGGCTACGGCGCAGGCGCAAGCCATGCCGCTCAAGGAAGCGGCGGAGAAATTCGGGCAGCGATCGAGCGCGTGGGGCGCGCAACTCTCGCCCTCCGGTTCGCGAATTGTCTATCTGTCCGCTGGCGAGGGCGCATCGACCGTCGTCTACGTCTATGACGTCGCATCGAACACCGCGCGCGCGATCCTCTCGTCCGAAGGCGATCCTGAGTCGCTCTATTGGTGCGATTTCGCTTCTGAAGAACGGCTCATCTGCCAGTTCGGCGGGGTCGAGGAATGGAATGGCGAAATCATCCCGTTCACCCGTTTGATCTCGATCGGAGCCGACGGTTCCGATCCCAAGGGTCTTGGAGCGCGGCAACGCAGTTCGACCCAATATGTGTGGCTGTCCGACGGCGGCATCCTGGATTGGCTGCCCGACCTCGATGGCGAGGTGCTGATGACCCGTCACTACGCACCCGAGGCAGGCCGAACCGGATCGCGCATCTCCGACGATACCAGCGGCACGACGGTCGAGCGTATCGACGTCGACAGCCTGAAGGCACGTACGATCGAGCGACCCGCCGAAAATATCGCCTTCTACCGCACCGACGGTCGCGGCAATGTGCGCATCCGTGCCGTGCGGCGGGTACGGGCCGGCCAGATGACCGGCGAATATTCGATGCAGTATCGCGAGCCCGGTTCGGACAAGTGGCTCGACCTCGGGACATATGACAGCACCGACAACTCGGGGCCTTTCCCGCTTGCGGTCGATGCCGACACCAACATGCTCTATCATCTCGAAGCGCTCGATGGCCGCGACGCGCTCTATCGCCGCAAGTTGGACGGCAGCAGCGAGCGCGAGCTGGTCGCCGCGCATGACCGCGTCGATATCGACGGCGTCGTGCGACTCGACAACGGCCAGCGCGTCGTTGGCTACAGCTACGAGGATGACGAGCCAACCACGGTATATTTCGACGACGATGTAAGGTCGCTGAGGAGCGCGCTGTCGCGGGCGATCGAGGGTGATCCGATGATCGGCTATGCTTCGACGACGGTCGACGGCAACAAGGTTATCGTGCGTGCCACGTCGGACACCGATCCTGGCTATTTCTGGCTGTTCGACAAGCAGGCCAAGACGCTCGACCCGCTCTTTGCAGCGCGCGCGCCGCTCGAAGGTGTCGATCTCGCTCCGGTAAAGGCCATCGAGTACCAGGCCGCCGACGGCACCAGCATCCCGGCTTATCTCACGATGAGCGCGGATGGCCCGCAGACAGGACGTCCCGCAGTCGTGCTGCCGCATGGGGGACCGAGTTCGCGTGATCGCTGGGGCTTTGACTGGCTGCCGCAATTCCTGGCGGCGCGCGGCTATGCCGTGATCCAGCCCAATTTTCGCGGCTCGTCGGGTTATGGCGCCGATTTCCTAGGCGATAACGCCTTTCGCGATTGGCAGACGGCGATGTCCGATATTGCGTCATCCGCCGATTATCTGGCGAGTTCGGGGATCGCCGATCCCGGCAAGATCGCCATTCTCGGCTGGTCTTACGGCGGCTATGCGGCATTGCAATCGGCCGCGCTCGATCCTGACACGTACAAGGCGGTGGTCGCGATCGCGCCGGTGACCGATATCATTCAGTTGCGCAGCGATGCGCGCCGGTCGTTCAATTCGAAGCTGGTACGCGACATGGTGGGTGGCGGCGCCAATGCGCGCACCGGATCACCGATCAACAATGCATCGAAGATCAAGGCGCCCGTCCTACTGGTCCATGGGGACATGGATCTCAATGTCGACAAGGACCACAGCATCCGCATGGAAGATGCGCTGTCCGACGCTGGCAAGCAGGTCGAGCTGATACGGTTCGACAAGCTCGAACATCAGCTGGACGATAGCGCAGCGCGAATCGAGATGCTGACCAAGATCGGCGAACTGCTCGATCGAACCATCGGCAGCTGACGCCAACGAAAAAGGGCGGCGCCGCATCGGCACCGCCCTTTTTTCATCAGGTCGTGAAAGTCGCGATTAACGCGAATAGAATTCGACGACCAGGTTGGGTTCCATGCGGACGGGGTAGGGCACCTCGTCGAGGCTCGGAACGCGGGTGAAGCTCACCTTGTCGTTGCCATCGGGAACGACATAATCGGGGATGTCGCGCTCGGCGAGGCTCTGCGCTTCGAGAACCAGCGCCATTTCCTTGGCCTTGGGGCCGAGCGAGATAACGTCGTTCACGTCGCAGCGGCGGCTGGCGACATTGCACTTCACGTCGTTGACGCGGATGTGACCGTGGCTGACAAGCTGGCGCGCGGCCCAGATGGTCGGCGCGAACTTGGCGCGATAGACGATCATGTCGAGACGGCGCTCGAGCAGGCCGATCAGGTTCTGGCCCGTATCGCCCTTCATGTTGGCGGCGTCCTTGAAGGTGCGGCGGAACTGCTTTTCCGTCACGTCGCCATAATAGCCCTTGAGCTTCTGCTTGGCGCGCAGTTGCAGGCCGAAGTCGGACATCTTGCCCTTGCGGCGCTGGCCGTGCTGGCCGGGACCATATTCGCGGCGGTTGACCGGGCTCTTGGGACGTCCAAAGACGTTTTCACCCATGCGGCGGTCGAGTTTATACTTGGCGCTTGAGCGCTTCGACATTGTCGTTCTCCAATTTGCTTCGTTTTCAATTACCTGGACCGCACCGATGGACCTTGCATCCACCGCGATCACCACTTCACCAGGCATGTGGGATCAATTGCGATGCGCCGACTAGCGAAGCGTCGCTCTCGCGTCAAGCATCACTTCTTGGTTTCGGCCTCGATCGGGACGCGTTTTGTCACGCAGACTTTGCGCCCGGCCATCTCGCCGGTAATCTTCTCACGACGGCATTTGCGGACCTCACGATATTTGACCTCGGCCTGTTCAACTTCGACCTTGGTCTCCGGCGTCGGAGCAGGTGCAGGCGAGGGGGTCGTTCCAACTAATCCCAAGACTACGGCAAGCGACAACATGGCAGCAGTCCTAACAGGTTGAATTGAGTAAACGCGTCTGCGATGAAAATGGCGTGACCTACAAGCAAATTCGACCAACGCCCGACGAATTGCGATCGGGCGACAAGTGCCGGACGATGGAAGAAGTTCGTGAGGGCGTTGACGCCGTGGATCGTGAAATCGTGCGGCTCCTCCGTCAACGTTTCGATTACATGGACGCGGCGGCGCGCATCAAACCCGACCGCGAGGCGGTGCGCGACGAATGGCGCAAGGCGGACGTAAAAAAGAAAGTCGACGCCGAAGCACGTAGGCTTGGCGTCGACCCTGATCTTTTAAACCGATTGTACGAGGATCTCATCGAGACCTCGATCGCGCACGAATTCGAACGGTTCGACGCAATGCGCGGGTAGGCTTAGCCGCCAATCGTGGCGCCCTGCTCTGCGCCGTTCCCTTGATTTTCGTTGATCGCGCGGAACATTTCTTCCTTCGCCTGCTCGATCTGCGCCCATTCGGTTGCGGTGCGGCAGACCTTCTTGCTCTTGGCGGGGCGGCGCAGGTTCGAGCCGGTGCGGCGCGCTTCCTCGCGGATGCGTTTGCAGACCAATTCCTCCTCGGCTCCCGCGTTTTGCGCGGACATATCGGCGGGCTGCACGACCAGCAGCGACATCAAGGTAATCATCATGACTGGGGGAACTCCTGTTCAGATTTCGGCGCGGACGATTGCAAGACCACTTGCTGGAATCAATCGTCGTTCTACGAACGGCTTTTCGCCAGGATCTTGATCATGCCGCGCAAGGCAGACACTTCGCGGCTCGACCAGCCGGGTTTGGTCAGGAGGGTGCGGATAGTCTGCTGCGTCGCAGCGGTCCGCTCGGGCGGGTAGAAATAGCCGCGAGCATCGAGCTCTTCGTTGAGATGGCCGATCAGTCCTTCCAGTTCCCGCATCGGGGCAGGCGGATCGAATTCTTTGGCTGTCGGCTGTGCCAGCCCGGCGCTGCGCGACCATTCGTAGGCCAGCAGGATGACGGCCTGGGCAAGGTTAAGGCTACCGAACTCTGGGTTGATCGGGACGGTGACGATTTTGGTCGAAAGAGCGACATCCTCGGTCGACAGACCCGAACGTTCGCGCCCGAACAGAATCGCACTGCGGCCTTCGCTGGCGTGAATCTCGCGCGCCATTTCCTCGGGCCCGACGACGGGGGTCTGCACGTCGCGGCGACGCACGGTGGATGCGTAAACGAGGCTGCAGTCGGCCACCGCGTCCGCGGTCGTCTTGAAGATCTCGGCCTGGTCGAGGACGATGTCGGCACCGCTGGCGGCGGGGCCTGCCTCGGGATTGGGCCAGCCGTCGCGCGGACTGACGATCCGCATCTCGGTCAGCCCGAAATTGAGCATTGCGCGCGCGGCCTTGCCGATATTCTGGCCAAGCTGGGGCTCGACCAGCACGATGATCGGCTTGTGGCTCATTCGTCGTCGACGCTGCCTGCGATCTCCGCAAAGTCACCGGCTTCCTTGAAGTCGCGGTAGACCGAGGCGAAGCGGATATAGGCGACGCTGTCGAGCGACTTGAGGCCTTCCATGACCTTTTCGCCGATCTCGCCTGCCTGCACTTCATCGCCGCCGGTTTCGAGCTGGCGCTGGATCGAGTGCGCCAGCCGCTCGATCTGGCCTTCGGAAATGTTACGCTTTCGACAGGCGTGGCGGATCGAGCTTTGCAGCTTGGCCTGCTCGAAGGGTTCGCGCTTGCCGTCTTTCTTGACCACGGTGAGATCGCGCAGCTGCACGCGTTCGAACGTGGTGAAGCGCGCCGCGCACGCCTCGCACTGGCGGCGACGACGGATCGCGGCGCCATCCTCAGACGGGCGCGAGTCCTTTACCTGGCTCGATTCATGGGTGCAGAAGGGGCAGCGCAACGATCAGCCTTCGTAGATGGGGAAACGATCGCACAGCGCCTCGACGCGCTGCTTCACATCCGCTTCGACCGACGCATCGCCTTCGCCGCCGGTCTTGGCGACGCCGTGCAGGACATCGGCGACCATATCGCCGATCGCGCGGAATTCGTCTTCGCCGAAGCCGCGGGTCGTGCCAGCCGGGCTGCCCACGCGGATTCCACTCGTTTTCATCGGCGGCAGCGGATCGAAGGGCACACCGTTCTTGTTGCAAGTGATGCCGGCGCGTTCGAGCGCCTCGTCGGCGTCCTTGCCGGTGATGCCGAGGGGCCTCAGATCGATGAGGCCGACATGTGTGTCGGTTCCGCCCGCGACCAGGTCGGCGCCGCGGTCTTTGAGCTGCGCGCACAGCACCTGTGCGTTGCGGATGACCTGGCGCGAATAAGTCTTGAATTCGGGCTGCAGCGCTTCGCCGAACGCCACCGCCTTGGCGGCGATGACGTGCATCAGCGGGCCGCCTTGGAGGCCCGGGAAGACGGCGGAATTGAATTTTTTGCCCAGTTTCTCGTCATTGCAAAGGATCATGCCGCCGCGCGGTCCGCGAAGCGTCTTGTGCGTCGTCGTGGTGACGACATGCGCGTGGGGCAGGGGGCTGGGATGCTCGCCAGCTGCGACGAGGCCGGCGAAATGCGCCATGTCGACATGCAGGTAGGCGCCAACTTCGTCGGCGATGTCGCGGAAGCGTTCGAAGTCGATATGACGCGGATAGGCCGAGCCGCCCGCGATGATCATCTTGGGCTGGTGCTCCTTGGCAAGCCGCTCGACCTCGTCATAGTCGATGAGGTGCGTGTCCTTGTCGACGCCGTACTGGACGGCATCGAACCACTTGCCCGACATCGCCGGAGCAGCGCCGTGGGTAAGGTGACCGCCGGCATCGAGGCTCATGCCCAGGATCGTGTCGCCGGGCTTGATCAGTGCCAGCAGCACGGCGCCATTGGCCTGCGCCCCCGAATGCGGCTGGACGTTGGCATAGGCGCAATCGAACAAGTCCTTCGCGCGCTCGATCGCAAGGCTCTCGACCGTGTCCGACGGTGCGCAGCCCTGATAATAGCGGCGACCGGGATAGCCTTCGGCATATTTGTTGGTGAGCACCGAACCCTGTGCTTCGAGCACCGCCTTTGACACGATATTTTCCGAAGCGATCAGTTCGATCTGCTTCTGCTCGCGCTTGAGCTCGTTTGCGATCGCATCGGCAACGGCGCTGTCGGTCTTTGCAAGCGCGTCGGTGAAGAAGCCTTCGGCGCGAATTTTCTGGATGTCGGGTGCGGTAGCCATGGGTCCTAGCAGTTCGTGAGCTTGTCGACGCGGCGCTGGTGGCGACCGCCTTCGAATTCGGTGGTGAGGAAG
Source organism: Sphingomicrobium marinum (assembly GCF_026157105.1). Classification (GTDB taxonomy): domain Bacteria; phylum Pseudomonadota; class Alphaproteobacteria; order Sphingomonadales; family Sphingomonadaceae; genus Sphingomicrobium; species Sphingomicrobium marinum. The sequence goes on along the minus strand of NZ_JANPVQ010000001.1, from coordinate 1,566,812 downwards.
GCATCGACGATGGCCTTGGCCATATCGACCCCGACGAGGCGTTCGCCCATGGCAACGACATTGGCGTCGTTGTGCTGGCGAGCGAGCGCGGCGGAGAGCGGTTCGGATACGCGCGCGCAGCGACAGGCGGGATTGCGGTTGACCGCCATCGATATGCCCAGACCCGAGCCGCAGATGGCGATGCCGAACGGGCTTTCGCCGGCCGCGATATGGTCGGCAAGCTTCTTGCCATAATCGGGATAATCGACGCTGTCCGCGGTGTCGGGACCCAGGTCGACGGGCTCGTGCCCTGCCTGTTTGAGGGTTTCGATCAGGATCGCTTTTAAGGCGAATCCGGCATGGTCGGAAGCAAGGGCGATGCGCATGTGCAATACCTAGGCCAGCCACCCCCGATTCGCCACCCCGCAAAGGGGCGTGGAACTGTGAAACTTTCAACGCGTCTCTTCTCCATGCGCACGGAACAGCAAACCCCGCTCGAAACGTCGGAGCGACCGACGATACCGGCCAATGTCCTCGTGCTGGGATATGCCGGGCTGTTGCCACCTTTCGCCCTGATCCTGGCCGATTGGTTGATGCCTGCAGGTCCGATCCAGTGGGGCGGGATCGTGGGGCCCTATGCGGCGGTGATCTACAGTTTCCTGGGCGGCAGCTGGTGGGCGTTCGCGGTGAAGGAAGATCCCCCATCGACGTCGTTACTGGTGCTTGCCGTCTCGCCGCCGCTGCTGGCGCTGTTGACCTTTTTCGCAGGTCCCCAAATGCAGAATATCCTGCTCGCCATCTTGATCGCGATCAGTCCGGGGGCAGATTACCTGCTTAAGCTGAAAGGGTTGGTGCCGCCGTGGTGGATGCGCCTTCGTTTCCGCCTGTCGATGGGCTTGGCCGCGCTGACGGTATTGGCGATCTATCCGACCTATTTCGGTTGAATGACGAGTAGTCGGCAGAGCGACTAGGCCGCGCGCACGTCCTTGAGTTCGAGGCGATCCCAGACTTCGACTAGCGCCTTTGTCAGCTCGTCCATCATGGCTTCGTCATGGTTGGGACCCGGGGTGAAGCGCAGCCGTTCGGTGCCGCGCGGGACGGTCGGGAAGTTGATCGGCTGGACGTAAAGCCCGTATTCGGCGAGCAGGATATCGCTGATCTGCTTCGCCTTCAGCGGACACCCCACGAGGAGCGGAACGATGTGCGTGACGCTGGGCATGACCGGCAGGCCGGCATCGCGGAATTTTGCCTTGAGGCTTGCTGCATTGGCCTGCTGCGCCTCGCGTTCCTCAGCGCAGTCCTTGAGATGCCGCACGCTGGCAAGCGCGCCGGCGACGAGCACCGGGCTCAGCGAAGTCGTGAAGATGAAGCCTGGCGCATAGCTGCGGATGCAGTCGATGATGTTCTTGTCGGCTGCGACATAGCCGCCCATCACGCCGAATGCCTTGCCGAGCGTGCCTTCAATCAGCGTCACGCGGTGCGCCACGCCGTCACGTTCCGAAATGCCGCCACCGTGTGCGCCGTACATGCCAACGGCATGGACTTCGTCGAGATAGGTGAGCGCGCTGTAGCGATCGGCTAGGTCGCAGATCGCTTCGATCGGCGCGACATCGCCATCCATCGAATAGACGCTCTCGAATGCGATGAGCTTGGGCGTCTCTTCCGGGATCTCCATCAGCAGCTGCTCGAGATGATCGAGATCGTTGTGGCGGAAGATGCGCTTCTCGCAGCCCGAATTCTTGATCCCCGCGATCATCGACGCGTGATTGAGTTCGTCCGACAGGATGATGCATCCCGGCAGCAGCTTGCCGAGCGTCGACAGCGCAGCTTCATTCGAGACATAGCCCGAGGTGAACAGCAATGCGCCTTCCTTGCCGTGCAGGTCGGCGAGCTCGTTTTCGAGTTCGACATGCAGGTGCGTGTTGCCGCCGATATTGCGGGTGCCGCCCGATCCGGCGCCGACATCGTGCAGCGCGTCTTCCATCGCGCCGATGACCTTGTCGTGCTGGCCCATGCCCAGATAGTCGTTTGAGCACCACACCGTGATCGGCTTGGGCCCGTTATGACCATGGAAGCAGCGCGCGTTGGGATACGCGCCCTTGGTCCGCATGATGTCGATGAACACACGGTAGCGGCCCTCGTCGTGCAGACGGTCAATGGCGTCGGAGAAGATGCGGTTATAGTCCACGAGCGGGCCTTTAGCGGGTTCGCTTGCCAGAATCAAAGGGTCGAAAAGTCGGTGATCTTGAAGCGGGCAAAGGCGGTGCGCATCTGCTCGGGCGGTTCGGCGGTGAAAATGGCGCGTCCCTCGGGCGCCTTGCTCGGCCAGCGCTGGCCTTTGGTAAGCTCGTAGATGCGCCGCGCAATGCCTTTGCCCCCGTCGATGAACTTGACGTCGGGCCAGGTCTCGCTGAGCCAGTCGGCGACCAGCGGGAAATGCGTGCACGCGAGGACAACCACGTCCATCGGCGCATCGCCGGCTTTTTCGAACAACGGTCGAGCAGCGCGGCGGACATCGCTCCGCGAGACTTTTTCTCCGGCAAGACGCTTCTCGGCCAGCTCGACCAGTTCGGCTGAGCCGTGGCGGATTACCATGCAGTCTTGCGCAAATTCCTTCGTTAGATCGTCGACGTAAGCCTGGCGTACCGTGGCTTCGGTGCCGAGTACGCCGATGACACCCGTCTTGGTCATTTCCGCCGCGGGTTTGATCGCCGGGACGGTGCCGACCACGGGCACATCGAGCGCTGCGCGAACATGGTCGAGCGCGATCGTGCTTGCCGTGTTGCAGGCGATCACGACCAGCTGCGGCTTGAGCCGCTCGACGAGGCGTCCGAGCAAAGCGGGCACGCGCGTCGTGATCTCGGATTCGCTGCGCGTGCCATAAGGAAAGGCCGCATTGTCCGCGACATAGATGTAAGGCGCGCGGGGCAGAAAGGCGCGCGTCGGTTTGAGGATCGACAGGCCGCCAATCCCCGAATCGAAGAAAAGAATGGGAGCATTCATGGCGCGCCGTCCTGCCCGCTGAGGGCGCGAAGGGCAATATCCACGATTGCGCCTGCAGCGGTGAGACGATACGCCTAGCCGCCATGCCGCCCACCGAATTCCTCATCGCGCTCGCCATCGGCTACGGCTTCGGGTCGATCCCGTTCGGGCTGATCGTGTCGGCGCTGATGGGCAAGGGCGACCTGCGCAAGATGGGGTCGGGGAATATTGGCGCTACCAACGCGGTGCGCGCGGGCGGCAAGACGATGGGCGCGATCGTCCTGCTGCTCGATCTTGCGAAGGGGGCAGTGCCGGTCCTTCTCGCCAAGAGCCAATTTGCGGCGGGCGCGGAAATTTATGCCGCGTTCGGGGCCTTGATCGGCCATTGCTATCCCGTCTGGCTAAGGTTCAAGGGCGGCAAGGGGGTCGCGACCCTTCTGGGGATCCTGATCGGCCTCTTGCCGATGGCGGCGCTCGTCTACGCCATCACCTGGATCGTCCTTTACTACGCCACGCGCATCAGCTCCGTCGGGGGGATGGGCGCGGCGATTTCGGCGCCGATTACCGCCTGGGCGGTTTCGCCCCAATATCTTCCATTGCTGCTCGGTCTAGCGGTGCTGGTGATCTATCTTCACCGCACCAATATTCGCCGCCTGATGCGCGGCGAAGAGCCGTCGTCAAGACGCAAGGCCAAGGACAAGAGCAGCGGGTATGAACGACGATCTGGTTGATCGGCTACGGCTGATCCGCACGCCCCGCATCGGGCCCGTCACCCACAAGCAGCTGATGATGCGCTTCGGCAGTGCCGGAGACGCCATCGCTGCCATTCCCGATCTTGCGCGGCGCGGGCGCGGGCGACCGCCCAAAGTGCCGCAACCCGGCGAGGTAATGCGCGAGATCGAGGCGGTGCAGCGGCTGGGCGGGCATCACTTGGTGCTGGGACAAGGACGCTATCCGCGCCTGCTGGCGACGTTGGAAGACGCGCCGCCGGTGCTGAGCGTAAAGGGCAATCTCGAACTGCTCGACAAGCCCGCCGTCGCGATGGTCGGGGCGCGCAATGCCAGCGCGGCGGCGTGCCGGTTCGCGCGGCAACTGGCCGGCGAGTTGGGACGGGCAGGGCAGGTCGTCGTGTCGGGCCTTGCCCGCGGCATCGATAGCGCTGCGCATGACGGCTCACTCGAAAGCGGAACGATCGGCGTGATCGCCGGCGGGCTGGACGTGGTGTATCCGCCGCAAAACGAGGCGCGGCAGGCCGACATTGCCGAGCGCGGGCTGCTGGTCGCCGAAATGCCGCCGGGCACCGAGCCGCGCGCGCGCCATTTTCCCTACCGCAATCGCGTCATCGCCGGATTGGCGGCAGGCACGGTGGTGGTGGAGGCAGCGCCCAAGTCCGGATCGCTCATCACCGCGCGGCTGGCAGGCGAGATGGGGCGCGAGGTCATGGCAGTGCCCGGATCGCCGCTCGATCCGCGCGCCCGCGGCGGCAACCGCCTGATCAAAGACGGCGCTACGCTGATCGAAAACGCGGATGACGTCCTGGCCTGCTTAGGTCCGCTCGATGACCGCATGGAACGGGTTGCCGAGGACCGCGCCGACGCGCCGTCGACCGCCACCGAAGATGACGCTGCCAGCAAGACGGTCGAGGATCTGCTCGGCCCCGTTGCGGTCGGGGTCGACGAAATCGTGCGCCAGTCCGGCTTGCCGCCGGCGCAGGTCCAGCTTGCCCTGCTCGAGCTCGACCTGGCCGACCGGCTCGACCGGCATGCAGGGGGGCGGGTCAGCTTGCGATAACGGGACTTGACGCCCACATCGCCGCGACGATCATCGCGCGTACACGTACGTAAGGGAACGCTTTGAAACTCGTCATCGTCGAATCGCCTGCCAAGGCGAAGACCATCGAAAAATATCTGGGGCCGGGGCACAAGGTGCTCGCCAGCTATGGCCATGTCCGCGATTTGCCGCCCAAGGACGGCTCGGTCGATCCGGATGACGGCTTTGCGATGAAATGGGCCGCCAATCGCGACAAGTCCAAGCAGCTCAAGGCTATCACGGACGCAGCGAAGACCGCGGATTCGCTGATCCTCGCGACTGACCCTGATCGCGAAGGCGAAGCGATAAGCTGGCACGTGCGCCAGCACCTCGAAGCCAAGAAGGCACTGCCAGACGATGTCGAGCGCGTGGCCTTCAACGCCATCACCAAGAGCGCGGTGACCGAAGCGATGGCGCATCCGCGTGCCCTCGATGACGACCTGATCGACGCCTACCGCGCGCGCCGGGCGCTGGACTATCTGGTCGGCTTCACCCTGTCGCCGATCCTGTGGCGCAAGCTGCCGGGTGCGCGCTCGGCAGGGCGTGTACAGTCGGTAGCGTTGCGGCTGATCGTCGATCGTGAACGCGAAATCGAGGTCTTCAAGCCGCAGGAATATTGGCAGGTCGGTGCAACCTTCGAAGCCGATGGCACCGAATTCCAGTCGCGGCTCGTCAAGTTCGATGGCGAAAAGATCGATCGCCTGACGATCGGCGACGAGGGCAGCGCGGAGAAGGCAAAAGCCGCGGTCGAAGCCGGCCAGTTCACGGTCGAAAAGGTCGAAACCAAGCCGCGTTCGCTCAATCCCCCGCCGCCTTTCACGACCTCGACGCTGCAGCAGGAAGCGAGCCGCAAGCTCGGTTTCTCCGCAAGCCATACGATGAGCCTGGCGCAGGGGCTCTACGAGGCCGGAGCGATCACCTATATGCGTACCGATGGCGTGCAGATGGCGGGCGAAGCCTTGTCGGCAGCGCGGCACGCAGTCGCGGATCGTTATGACGCGGGGTACCTTCCAGACAAGCCGCGCCAGTACAAATCAAAGGCCAAGAACGCGCAGGAAGCGCACGAGGCGATCCGTCCGACAAACTTCAACAAGGAGCATGCCGGACAGGGCGATGCGGCCAAGCTGTACCGCCTGATCTACAATCGCGCGCTGGCCAGCCAGATGGCGGCTGCGCGGTTGGAACGCACCACGGTCGAACTGTTCGACGGCGCCGGACGCTGCACCTTGCGGGCGACCGGCCAGGTCGTGAAATTCCCGGGCTTCATGGCGCTTTACGAAGAGGGGCGTGATGATGCCAACGACGAAGAGAGCGGTCGCATGCCGCTGCTTCGCGAAGGCGATGCGCCGACCAAGCGCAAGGTCGAAGCGACCCAGCATTTCACCCAGCCGCCGCCGCGCTTTTCAGAAGCCAGCCTGGTCAAGCGGCTCGAAGAGCTCGGCATCGGACGCCCCTCGACCTACGCAGCGACGTTGCAGACGCTGAAGGATCGCGACTATGTCCGCCTCGTCAAACAGCGCTTCATTCCCGAAGATTCAGGGCGATTGGTAACGGCCTTCCTCGAGCGCTTCTTCGAGCGCTACGTGTCCTACGATTACACCGCCGAACTTGAAGAGGAGCTCGACGATGTCTCGGGCGGACGGCTCGACTGGCAGCGGCTACTCAGCGACTTCTGGCGCGACTTCAAGCCAAAGGCGGGCGAGGTCATGGACCAGAAGCCGAGCGACATCACCGCGGCGCTCGATACCTTCCTCGAACCGTTCCTGTTTCCCGAAAAGGAAGACGGAAGCGATCCGCGGCTCTGCCCCAAGTGCGGCGACGGGCAACTAAGCCTGCGTGGCGGCAAATTTGGCGCGTTCATCGCTTGCTCGAATTACCCGGACTGCAATTTCACGCGGCCCTTCGGCGTGCGCGGCGAGGATGCCGAGCAGGGGCCGGCGGAGCTGGGCGAAGGCATCGAGCTCAAGGTTGGGCGCTATGGGCCGTATGTCGAACAGGAAGTCGATGGCGAAAAGAAGCGTGCATCGCTGCCCAAGGACGTTCCGCCGGACAGCCTCGATCTCGAGATGGCCAAGAAATTGTTGAGCCTTCCCAGGACGATCGGACCGCATCCTGAGACCGGAAAGGACATTGTCGCATCGATCGGCCGCTATGGCCCTTACGTGCTGCACGATGGCAATTACGGGCGCCTGTCCGATACTGCCGAGGTGTTCGAGGTCGGCATGAATGCTGCGGTGGCCAAGCTGGCCGAGGCGGCGGCCAAGAAGGGCAAGGGGCGCGGATCGCGCGAGCCATTGAAGGTGCTGGGCAAGCATCCCGAGAGCGACGCCGAGATCAAGGTGATGGACGGGCGCTACGGGCCCTATGTGACCGACGGCAAGACCAACGCGACCTTGAAGGACGTGACGCCCGAAGACGTGACGCTCGAACAGGCAGTGGTCCTGATCGACGAGCGCGCCGCCAAGGGGCCGGCCAAGAAGCGCAAGCGCAAGAAGGCGCCCGCAAAGAAGAAGAAAAAGGCCTAGGTCCCGCAGGCCTTGCAGGCGGGATCGGGAGCGATCGTGATCTCGCGCCAGCTTGCCTTGAGGCCGTCGAAGAGGTGGAGCTTGCCCGCGCTGTCGGGGCCGATATCGGCGAGGTGACGGATCGCCATCAGCGCGGCGAAATGGCCCATCGTGCCGGTCAGCGCGCCCAGCACGCCAAGTTCTGCGCAGGTGTCGCAATCGTCGGCATCGAAGGCATCGCCGACAAAGCAGCGATAGCAGGGCTGGCCCTTCGACAGCATGAGCTGGCCCTGGAACTGGGCGGCGGCCGCGGCGATTAACGGGATGCCCAGCGCGACGCACGCATCGTTGACCGCAAGGCGCGTCATGAAGTTGTCGGTGCCATCGATGACGAGGTCATGACTGTCCACAATTTTCTTGACGTTTTCGTGGCTTACGCGCCGCTTCTCGATAGCGATCGCAAGATGCGGGTTGCGCGCTTCGGCATGCGCCTTGGCCAGTTCTGCTTTGGATTTGCCAACATCGTCCGTGGTGTAGAGCGGCTGACGCTGAAGATTCGACAGGTCTACTTCATCATCATCGACGATGGTAATTTGGCCCACACCGGCACCTACCAAGCTGGGCAGGGCGCCAGCGCCGATGCCGCCGGCGCCGATCAGCGCGACCTTTGTGGCTTTCAGCGCCTTCTGGCCCGTGCCGCCGAACTGGGGGAGGACAATGTGCCGCGCATAGCGGTCGAGTTCGTCGTCGCTAAGCTCGCTCACTTGGTTCCCGTGCTGCCGAACCCCCCCGCACCGCGGTCGGTATCGTCGAGCTCTTCGACTTCGGCGAACTCGGCCAGCGTGACCGCAGCGGGGACGAGCTGGGCGATGCGTTCGCCGCGCGTGACCTCGAAATCGGTGGGGCCGTGGTTGATGAGGAGCACCTTGAGTTCGCCGCGATAGTCGCTGTCGATCGTGCCGGGGGTGTTGGGCACCGTGACACCGTGCTTGAAGGCAAGGCCCGAACGCGGACGAACCTGGATCTCATAGCCTTCGGGGATCGCGACGCGGAAACCGGTGGCGACCGCGTGGCGGTGGCCCGGCGGGATCGTCACGTTTTCCGCGGCAACGACGTCCATACCGGCTGCGCCTCTGGTGGCATAAGCGGGAAGCGGCAGGCCTTCACCGTGCGGGAGCCGCGCGAGTTGGATCGAAATAGTCATGAGATGGTATCTGAAATCCTGTCGATAAGTTTCTGTGCAACAGCGTGTTTTGTCGCTTCTTCCCAATCGTCCACACGATCGGCGGTGACGAGGTGGATCGTGTTGCGATCGCCGCCCATAACATCGCCCGACACGTCGTTGGCGACGATCCAGTCGGCCTTCTTGCGCTCTCGCTTGCCCTTAGCGTTCTCAATGACGTCGTGCGTTTCCGCGGCAAAGCCGATCAACAGGCCGGGTCGGTCGGGGTGCTCACCCAGCGTCGCCAGAATATCCGGGTTACTGCTGAACTTAAGCTCGAGCGGGCCGTCGCCCTTCTTGAGCTTCTTGTCGCTGGGCTGGGGCCGCCAATCGGCGACAGCCGCGACCATCACTGCGACATCGGCTGGAAGTGACGTCATAACTGCATCGTGCATCTCCTGCGCGGTGGTCACGTCGATGCGCGATACGCCGAAGGGCGTGGGCAGGCTGACCGGGCCGGCAATCAGGGTCACGCGCGCGCCAGCAGCAGCGGCGGCCTGCGCGATGGCGAAGCCCTGCTTGCCCGAACTCTTGTTGGCGAGGACGCGCACAGGGTCGATCGGTTCGTGGGTAGGGCCTGCAGTGACGAGGACGTGTTTTCCGGTAAGCGGACCTTCGGCGCCTGCCAGTGGCGGCGTGGTGGCATCTCCCAGCGGCAAGGCGGCGAGGATTGCTTCTGGATCGGGCAGGCGGCCCGGACCGAACTCGCCGCAGGCCATCGGGCCTTCGTCGGGATCGAGGACGTTGATGCCGTCAGCGCGCAGCTGCGCGATATTGCGCTGCGTGGCGGGATGTTCCCACATTCTCACGTTCATCGCTGGCGCGACGGTAACCGGCTTGTCGGTGGCCAGCAGCAGCGTGGTCGCAAGGTCGGTGGCAAGACCCGCCGCCATCTTGGCGATCAGGCCTGCCGTCGCCGGGCAGACTAGGACGTGATCGGCCGCACGCGACAGTTCGATATGGCCCATCTCCACCTCGTCCTTGAGATCCCAGAGGGAGGTGTAGACGGGGCTTTCGGCAAGCGCGGCAAGGCTCATCGGCGTGACGAAATGCTGCGCGCCGTCGGTGAGGACGGGCGTCACCTCGTGCCCGCCCTTGCGCGCATGGCGGACCAGTTCGGCAGCCTTATAGGCCGCGATGCCGCCGCCAATGATGAGCAGGATGCGTGCCATTATGTCAGCCCCCACATTGCGAGCGCACCCGCGCTCCCAGCCAGGATTGCGACGATGGCGTAGCCGCCCCAACTCGGTCGTTCAATCAGCTTGACCTCGGGCAAGGGCGGCGGCGGCGGTGCGGCACCCGTTTCGGGATAACTGGCATCGATCTTGTCGATCAGGCGCGGCAGCCTGAGCAACGTCTCGATCGTCTCGTTGATCTTGTCGGCGAGCGCGGTTTCGGGCCCCAGTTCGGTGCGCGACCATTGGGCGAGGAAGGGCTCGGCTGCTTCCCACATGTTGATATCGGGATCGAGCGCGGTGGCGACCCCTTCCTCCATCACCATGGTCTTCTGCAGAAGGAGCAGATGGGGCTGCGTAACCATGTCGAAATCGCGCGTGATGGCGAACAATCCTTCGAGCATCCGCCCGACGCTGATGTCCTTGACCGGCAGACCGCGCATCGGCTCGCCCACGGCACGAAGCGCGGTGGCGAACTCGTCCACGTTGTGATGCGCGGGCACGTATTGCGCCTCGAAATGGATCTCGGCGACGCGCCGGTAATTGCCGGTGATGAGACCGTGCAGGATTTCGGCGAGCCAAAGCCGCGCCTGCCGGTTGATCCGCCCCATGATGCCGAAATCGACCGCGGCGAGGCGACCGTCGGGCAGCGCAAAGAGGTTGCCCTGGTGAAGATCGGCGTGGAAGAAGCCGTCGACCACCGCCTGACGCAGAAAAGCGCGCACAAGGATGACGGCCAGGGCCTTAGGGTCATGGCCCTCGGCGACGAGTTGTTCACGCTTGGTCAGCTTGACGCCATTGAGCCATTCCATCGTGAGGACGCGCCGCGCCGTACGGCTCCAGTCGACTTCGGGAACATAGAAGCCGGGTTCGGCCACCATGTTATCGCGAAGTTCGGAGGCGGACGCCGCTTCGCGCTGCAGGTCGAGCTCGCGGCGGGTCCATTGCTTGAAATAGGCGATGACCTGGCGCGGGCGCAGCCGTTCGGCCTCGCCGCCCAATGTCTCGACGTGAGCAGCGGCCCATTCGTACGTCTCGATGGCGTCTTCGAGCACTTCCTCGATGCCCGGGCGCAGCACCTTGACGGCAACTTCGCGGCCATCGGTAGTCGTGGCGCGGTGAACCTGCGCGATCGAGGCAGCACCAACAGGCGTTTCGGCAAATTCCGTGAAAAAGCTTTCGATGGATCCATCGAGCGCGGTTTCGACTGCGCGTTTAATATCGGCGAAGGGCGCTGGTGGCAGATCGTCCTGCAAGCGCAGCAGGTTCTGCGCCGCCTCTTCGCCGACAAGGTCGGGTCGGGTGGCGAGTGCCTGGCCCAGTTTGATCGCGGCAGGGCCGATCTCTTGCAGCGCCGCTGCATAGTCGGGCTTTGCCGGCATTGGCGCGCCAAACCGCGCGATGCGGCACAGGCGGCGGAAAGACGGCGGGGTGAGGGGGTCGTTCTCGATCCCTTTGAGCGCGCCGTGGCGCGCCAGCGTCCGTCCCCATTTGAGGAGGCGCCAGGTGTGCGTGGTCGCTGAGGTCACACTTTCCAGCCCGAATGGATCGCCACGAGGCCGCCGAGAATCGGCTCGTGCTTAGTCTGCGAGAAGCCGGCCTCGCCGATCATCTTCTCGAATTCGGCCATACGCGGGAAGCGGCGGATGGATTCGACAAGGTAGCGATAGCTGTCTTCGTCATTGGCGACGGCCTTGCCGATCTTCGGGATCATGTTCTCCGAATAAATCTCGTACGCCTTGCCGAAGCCAGGCCATTCGCTGGTCGAGAATTCGAGGCAGTAAAAGCGGCCGCCGCGCTTGAGGACGCGGTGGGCTTCGCGCAGCGCCGCTGGAATGTCGGTCACGTTCCGGATGCCGAAGGCGATCGTGTAGGCGTCGAAGCTATTGTCTTCGAAGGTAAGCTTCTCGGCGTTTTCTACTTGCCAAGTCAGGCGTTCGAGACCGCGTTTTTCGGCGCGCTCCATGCCGACCTTAAGCATGTCGGGGTTGATATCGGTGACGACGATATCGGCGCCGCGTTTGGCCATGCGAAAGGCAATGTCGCCTGTACCGCCCGCGACATCGAGGATGCGTTCGCCGGCACGAGGCTGGACCTTCGCGACAAAGCGGTCTTTCCAAAGGCGGTGCATGCCCCCGCTCATCAGGTCGTTCATGATGTCGTAGTTGGCGGCAACCGAAGAGAAGACGCCGCCTACCTTGCGGGTCTTTTCTTCCGGAGAGACAACCTCGTCGCCGAAATGCACTTTATCGCTCATGGCCAAGGCCGATAGCAGGGGTTGGCGGCAAGGCAAACGCCCCTTACGTCCGTGTTATGCCCGAATTACCCGAAGTCGAGACGACCGTACGCGGCCTTGCCCAGGTGCTGGACGGTCGCCGATTGGCGCGCGTGACCGTGCGGCGGCCCGACATGCGCCGGCCATTCCCGCAAGATCTCGGCCAGCGGCTGACGGGGGCGACAGTGACCGGTCTCGCGCGGCGGGCGAAATACGGGCTCATCCATACCGACCGCGACGACACCATGATCTTCCATCTGGGCATGTCGGGACGCTGGCGCATCGATCCGGATGAACTCGACAAGCATGACCATCTCGTCCTCGAAACCGCCGAGGGGCGCGTGCTGGCGCTCAACGATCCGCGGCGATTCGGCTCGGTAGACCTCGTGGCGAACGGCGAGGACTATGCCGGTTTTATCGGCATGGGACCCGAACCGCTGCCGACGGTCGAGCCCAGCGAACTGGCGATGCGACTGAAGGGCAAGGGAACGGCGATCAAGCTGGCGCTGCTCGACCAGCGCGTCATCGCGGGGCTGGGCAATATCTACGTTTGCGAGGCGCTGTATCGCAGCGGTATCGCGCCGGGACGTAAAGCCGGGTCGGTCGGCAAGGCGCGGCTCGAAAAGCTGGCGGCTGCTATCGGGGACGTGCTCGAAGAAGCGATCGAGGCAGGCGGATCGACGCTGCGCGACTATGCCCAGCCCGATGGTGACCTCGGCTATTTTTCGAAGAAGTTCGACGTCTACGGGCGGGAAGGCGAGGACTGCCATGGCTGCGGTTCGGCGGTCAGGCGGCGCGTGCAGGGTGGCCGCTCGACCTTTTATTGTGCGTCCTGCCAGCGCTGATTGCTTGACGCGCATGGCCCCCTTGAGTAAGGGAGCGCCACGAAGGCGCGGAGCGCACTTGCTGCTCGCGCCATTTTCTATTTGAATTTAGACAGTTGAGGTCAGTTTTATGGCGAATTCGCCGCAAGCAAAGAAGCGCATTCGACGCAACGCCCGTCGCACCGACGTGAACACTGCGCGCGTCAGCCGCATTCGCACCTTCATCAAGGCCGTCGAAACCGCGATTTCGGGTGGCAAGAAGGCCGACGCCGAAAAGGCACTCAAGGACGCGCAGCCGGAAATCGCTCGCGGCGTCGCCAAGGGTGTGATGCACAAGAATACCGCTGCTCGTAAGATGAGCCGCCTTTCGAAGCGCGTGAACGCGCTCGGCTAACGGGCTTTGGACAGCGTGGCCACGGACCGGTGGCCATCGCTGCGTACCGTTTCGAAACAACAAAAGGGGCTGCCGATCTCCGGCGGCCCCTTTTTCGTTGGCGTTGCTGAGTCGTTGCAAAAGCGTTTCCGAAAAAAGTCAGCAATTTCCGCGATTCGCGCAGTTGGCAATTCCGCACCTATCTCGAAAACGGCCAAAAAGCAGGAAAAAATCAATTTTTCCCAGCTTTGCGCTGTCAAGCCTGTTTATTTCCGATTTATGAAAATTTCTGCCTTGCGCCACGCCGCCGGCTCTACTTATTAATAACGTTCCGGGCGCGATTCCGCCCCGGGGGGCAAGACAGAGCCGACGGCCACGGGCGCCGCAGCGTTGTGCTGCGCGTAACAGAGAAGCTTTGTCTGTAACCACGTTCTGAAGGAGGCGCGAGCCAGTGCAAGGCGAGGGTGAAGCTGTGCGCAATCTCGAGGAAGAAGCGAAGACCCGCCCGCTCGATGCGGCATGGGACCAGATTCGCGTCAACCTGCGCCGTGATTGCGGAGCGCGCGCCTTCGACGGATGGCTGAAGCCCGCTGAACTTGGTTCGTTCGACGCCGACGCCGGCGAACTCGAAATCGCCATGCCGAGCCAGTTCATGGCCGACTGGGTCAAGAGCCATTTCGGCGACCGGTTGCAACTGGCCTGGACATCGATGCTGCCGATCGTGAAATCGGTGAAGATCATCGCCTCGGCCGAAGCGCCCAAACCTTCTCCCTTACTAGTTCTCGAGGACACGCCACCGGCTGCGCAGGCAGCCAACGCTGCGAGCGCGGGCGGCAAGCGTGATCCTTCCGCGCCCAATTTCGACCTCCGCTACCGCTTCGAGACATTCGTTGTCGGTAAGGCCAACGAGGTCGCGGCCACCGCCGCGCAAACGTTGGCCAATGCGGAGCGCGTCAGCTTCAACCCGCTGTTCATCCATGGCGGTACCGGCCGCGGCAAGACGCACTTGCTCCACGCCATCGGGCAGGCCTTCCTCGAGGCCAATCCGAGCGCCAAGGTCGTCTCCATGTCGGCCGAGAAGTTCATGGTCGAATTCGTCCGCGCGCTGCGCGAGAATGACACGATCGGCTTCAAGCATCGCCTGCGCAGCGCCGACCTCCTCCTGATCGACGATGTCCAGTTCATCGCCGGCAAGGATTCGACGCAGGAAGAATTCTTCCACACGATGAACGAGATCATCACCGCGGGCCGCCGCCTGGTGATCACCTCGGATCGCGCACCGCAGGATCTCGATGGCATTGCGCCGCGCATCCTGTCGCGACTAAGCTGGGGACTCGTCGCGGACATCAATCCGGCCGATTACGAATTGCGGCTCAACATCATCAACGCGAAACTCGATGCGCTTCCCGGTGTGGAAATGCCCGAGGACGTCGTCGAATTCCTCGCGCGCCGCATCACCAACTCGATCCGCGAACTCGAAGGCGCGCTCAATCGCATTGCAGCCTATGCGATGATGACCGGCCGCGACATCGATGTGCCCTTCGTGGAAGAAGTGCTGGCGAACGTCCTGCGCGCCAACCAGCGCCGTATCTCGGTCGATGAGATCCAGACCCAGGTTGCCGAACATTTCCGCATCCGCAAGGCCGAGATGACGAGCGCGCGCCGTTCGCGCGATATCGCCCGGCCGCGCCAGGTTGCCATGTATCTGTCGAAGCAGCTGACGCCCAAGTCACTGCCCGACATCGGTCGCCGCTTCGGCGGACGCGACCACACGACCGTCATTCACGCCGTCAAGCAGATCGAGCGGCTGCGCGCTGCCGATGCCGAACTTGATGCCGATATTCGCCTGCTCCAGCGACAGCTGGAAGGCTAACACGGGTCCAGTCCCCAACTGGCGCGTATGGAAAGGCCCGCCGGCGTGCTTCCGCCGACGGGCCTTTTCTTATCTAAGCCGAATGCCGCGCTGGATTACTCTATTCCACGGGCCGTTTGGTATCGAGCAGGTCCTTGTCGTCGGGTTCGCTGGCCCGTTCGGCCTCCACCATTTGCGCGATCTCGTCTGCAGGGCGGACATCTTCGTCGGTTTCGGTGACGGTGATCGCAGCCGGCTTCGTCTTGGCTGCGGTCTTGCTGCTCCGTTCATCGCGCTCGCTGATATTCTCGAATGGCAGCGCGGTGGTGCGCGGATCGAAGCGAATGCGATAAATCGGTTCCGGTAGTCCGAAGCCTGCTTCTTCGAGGGCCGTTTTCACCGCAGCGATGGCGCGGCTTCGGGCCTTGAACCAGTCGGCCTCGCGCTGGTCGATCCAGGCGAGAAACTTGATCACGATATTGCTGTCGCCGACGGCTTCGGTGCGCGCTTCGGGCGCGGGATCCTCGAGGACAAAGGGAAGGGCGCCAAGCGTTTCGCGCCCTAGCTGGCGCGCAGCGTTGGGATCGTCATCGGCATCGATCCCCATTTCGAATTCGAAGCGACGTTGCGGGTTGGTCGTGTAGTTGAGGATGACCGCCTTGAAGACCTGTCCATTGGGAATGCGCAGATGATTGCCATCGAGAGTCATCATGATCGTCGCCCGGCTCGTGAGACGGATGATGCGCCCCTCCTTGTCGTCGATCACGACATGATCGTTCGGGCGGAAGGGCTGGCGCAGCGACAGCATCAGCGACGCCACATAATTTTCCACCGTATCGCGCATGGCAAAACCCAGCGCGATACCGATGATGCCCGCGCCGCCCAGGACCGCACCCATGATGGTGGAGGCGCCCAGCATGTCGAGCGCAACGAGCAACGCGCCGACCAAGGCGACGAACCGGATCGCACTGGCGACCAACTCGGCAAGGAAGGTGTTGGGCATGATGCGGCGCCAGAGCGCGCCCATACCCGCGATGAGATAGCCGATAACGGCGATGATGGCGGCGACCGCAATTGCCAGTCCCAGAAGCGGAAGCATCGCGATCAGCCCGTCGATACGATCCCCAATAGTTTTGAGCCCACCAAGCCCGCCATCTACCGATAGATCGCGCCCGAGATCATTTTCGACCGTGACCACCCCGGTGACGCGTTCCGCAATGGATTGGGCGCGATCTATATCGGCTTGTTCGGGCACGGTGCCGGTCAGCAAGACGACGCCTTCTTCGACCGTGACGGAGACATCCTGGAACGCTGGAAGTTCCCCAAATATACCGCTTATCCGTTGGCCGATGCGCTCGTCGGCACCTTCGTCCTGCTGGTCCTCAATCGCTGGGGCGGGCGCAGCGGGCGCATCCTCCTGCGCCGCACCGGTATCGCCAATCGGCAGCGCTGCTCCGGCAGGAACGGCAAAGACAAGCATCGCGAGCAATGCGATCAGCCGCAGGACGTGGAATTGTAATGCCATCAGCTACAAAAAGCGCCGGATTATGACGATTGTTCCGTCCTTCACGATTGCCGTGCACCTTGATTGTGTTGGGGTCTATCAGTCTGCCTCGCTTTGACAGAGACCACCCAACAAAAGAGGCCCGCCGGCACTTGTCCGACGGGCCTCGATTTTTCCCGCTCTAGAGAAAACTTAGTCGTCCTTCTCCGGCTTGACCGTGATCTTCACCGGCTTGCCATTGTTCCCCGGAAAGTCGGTGAACATGGCGGTGATGAGGTTGGGCACCAGCGTGCCCAGGTCATCGGTGCGGCTCCGCGCCTTGGCGGTACCCTCGAAGATCTGTTGATTATCCGCGGCGCGGCGAATATCGACTTCGAGCTCCGACTGATATTCGGTGAAGCTGCGGAAGCGCGGTTCGCCCCAGGGCGAATACCAGAAGGGATCGTCCCAGCCGTAATAGAAGCTGGCGCGACGACCGTAATAGCGGTGACGCGACCAATAGAACGGATCGCGGGCACGCAGGCGATACCACGGGTCATAGAAGCCATAATATCCATAGCGCGCGCGCACATCGAACGGGCTGTAAGCGCCCGGCCGGCGCACAATTCGTTCGCGGCCTTCATCGACGCCGTAGCCGACCTGCACAATCATCGTGGGCTCTTCGCCTTCGGCGGCAGGGCGATAACCCTCTTCGGCAAGCTCATCGGCGACCATGGCGGCATATTGCGAGAACCGAAGACCACCTTCGTCTTCCGGGTTCATCGGAACGACGACGAAAGTCTCGCCTTGCGGGGCCGGCATCGCCTCGAAGCGCTCGACCTGGGCAGGAAAACCGGTTGCGCAGGCTGTCAGCCCGAGCATCGCGGCGCCCGGCAGCGCCAGTTTGAAAAATTTACGCATCTCTAACCCTCGTGACACATCTCAATCGAGCGCTGTTATAGCACATTCGACCGTGAACGTAATCTGAAGGGCAAGTGTCGGAAATCCGACGCTTTTTATCTCCTGCGCAGACCGACTGCCTGGTAGGCCGCGTCGAGCGTGGGTTGGGCTAGCGCCGCAGCCTCTTGTGCTCCCGCATCGAGGATGCGGTCGAGCTCCGCTTCTTCCTTGCGAAGCTCAAGCAGGCGCGTGCGCAGCGGGCTGAGCAGCGCAATAAGCGCATCGGCGAGCGCGGGTTTGAAGTCGCCGAACCCTTTGCCTGCATAATCGGCAAGGACGGCATCGACGCTGCGGTCCTCGATCGCGGCCATGATGCCGACGAGGTTCCTGGCTTCCGCACGCTCCGCCAGGCCCTCGGCGCTTTCGGGCAGCGGCTCGGGATCGGTGCGCGCCTTGCGGATTTTCTGGAGGATCGTGTCGTCATCGTCGGTAAGGTTGATCCGAGACATGTCGCTTTCGGCCGACTTGGACATTTTCTCGGTCCCATTGCGCAAGCTCATGACGCGCGCTGCGGTGCCGCCACCAATATAGGGTGCCGGGGCAGTGAAAAGTTCGCTGCCCGTATGGTGGTTGAAGGCCTCGGCGATGTCGCGGGCCAATTCGATATGCTGCTTTTGATCATCGCCGACGGGCACATGCGTTGCTTGGTAAAGCAGCACGTCGGCGGCCTGCAGCACAGGGTAAGTGAACAGCCCGACGCTGGCCCGTTCCTTGTGCTTGCCGCTCTTGGCCTTGAACTGCGTCATGCGACTGAGCCAGCCCATTTTCGCGGTGCAGCCGAGGATCCAGGCAAGTTCTGGGTGGGCAGGGACGTCGCTATGCGCGAACAGGGTCGATTTTTCAGGGTCGATTCCGCTCGCGATAAGCGCGGCCGCCATCTCGCGGACGTTCTTGCGCAGCGTAGCGGGGTCGACATCGACCGTGATGGCGTGAAGATCGGCCAGGAAGAAAAGGCACTCGGTCTCCTCCTGCATCCGCACCCAGCGCAGGATCGCGCCCAGCAGATTGCCGAGGTGGAGATCGCCGGTGGGCTGGATGCCGGAGACGACACGCATGTCGCTATTGCTCATCTGTGACCTTCTTCTTGCGCATGAGGATGAGGATATCGGACTTGTCCATCGCGCCCGTGAACCAGGCTAGGGCAAGATAAACGATTCCGCCCGCGCCGACGATCGCGACCGTGCCGAGCACGCGCTTGCCCGCCGATGCGCCGAAATAAGTGTCGAGCTGGCCCTGCAACATGTAGATGATTGCCCCCATCACCGCAGCGGCTGCAAGCTGCTTGATGAGCCTGATCCCGAGCCAGCCTTCGATCTTGAAATGTCCCTTTGCGTGGAGGATGGCGTAGAGGATGAGCGCGTTGAGCCACGCCGAGATCGCGGTCGCGACAGGTAGAGTGACGATTCCGTATTCGTCGATGAAGAGATAATTGAGCAGCACGCCGAAGAAGAGCGTCGAAAGCGCCACGATGACCGGGGTGCGGATATTCTTGCGTGCGTAGAAGCCCGGCGCCAGCACCTTGATCATGACGTAGGCGGGCAGGCCAAGCACGAGAAGCGACAGCACGAGGCCCGACGTGGCGGCGTCCTCGGCGGTAAACTCGCCTCCTTTGAACAGCACCGTCATGATCGGTTGCGCGGCAACGGTGAGGCCTACCGCGGCGGGAATGGTCAGCAGCATTGCAAGCTCGGTCGCGCGACCTTGGACGTTGGCGGCCTGCTTGGATTCGTTGCGCTCGATATGGCGGCTGATGTTGGGCAGGATCGCGGTCGAGATCGCAGCGCCGATCAGTGCTAGCGGTAGCTGGTTCAAGCGGTCAGCCTGCTGGAGATAGACGAGCGTCCCCGTCTCCAGCCGCGTCGCGAAATAGAGATAGATGACCTGGCTGAGATAATAGCCGCCCGCGCCCAGCGTTGCGGGGAGGATGATGATCAGCAGTTCCTTGACGCGCGGCGTCATCCTGGGCGGGCGCAGCTTGAGGACGAGCCCGGCGCGTTTGGTCGCCCAGACCAGCAAGCCGAGCTGGAGCACGCCGCCAACCAGCACCGACCAGATCATGGCGCGCGCGGTGGTCTCGCCGCCCTGCGGGAAGAGAAGCAGCGCGCCGACCAGCGCGACATTGAGCAAGGCAGGCGCGAAAGCGGCTGCGGTGAACCGGTAAAGCGAGTTCAGAATGCCGCTGAACAGCGACACTAGGCTGATGAAAACGAGGTAGGGAAAGACGATCCGGCCGAGTTCGATCGACAGATCGTATTTAAGCGGGTCGTCGCTCCATTCTTCGCTCGTGACCCCCAATACGATCGCGGGCATGAAGACCACGAACAGCGCGGTGACGATGATCAGGATCGGCAGAAAGACTGCCTGCACCTCCTCGGCGAAACGCTTGGCTTCTGTAAGATCGCCGTCATCGCCTTTTTCCGTAAAGCGCGCGAACAGGGGCACGAAGCCCTGGCTAAACGCACCTTCCCCGAACAGCCGCCTGAGCAGGTTGGGCAGCTGGAACGCCCAGTAGAAGACGTCGGCAGCCGCGGAAGCGCCCATGATCCGCGCGAAAATCATTTCGCGCACGAAGCCGAGGATACGGCTGACCAGCGTCAGGCCACCAATCGTGCCCCCGGCTTTGATGAGGTTCATGGGCCGCCCTTGCCCTTAGACTGCTTTAGGCGTCCGCCGTCGGGGCGGGCTCGGCGGGGGTGCCGCCGTTGGTGCCACCCTGCTGGGCTTGAATCTGCTCGACATAGGCGCGGCGAAAATCGATGCCGTCGATCATCAGCGGAGGGAAGCCCGCATCGCCGATGGCATCGGCAATGATGCGGCGGGCGAACGGGAACAGGAAGCCCGGCGCATCGACGTGGAACCACGCATGCAGCTGGTCTTCGGTGATGTTCTGGAAGCCGTAAAGCCCGCAATAGGTCAGGTCGACGACGAAGTGGACGCCTTCGTCCGACTTGGCGCTGGCTTCGACCTTGAGGACGACTTCGCGCACGCCATCGGCAACCGCATTGACACCGATGTTGAAATTAACGTCGACGCGCGGCTGGGTTTTCCACTGGAACACCGCGGGCGAATTGGGATTTTCGACCGAAAGATCCTTGATGTACTGCGCCAGGCTCGCAATGTGAGGCGCGTTGTTGGCGTCATCGCCTGCTGGCGGCGGGGGAGGGGGCGTATCGTCGGCCATGAAAAACTCTCTTGTCTTAAGGATGAATGCGGCGCTGACAGCCGCGTCAAAATGCTGCGCTGCAACTAGCAAGCGCGGCGAGCGCACGCAACAAGCAGACGAATTAGACGTTCACCACTTTGAAATGCCGTTCGTGCAAGCCTATGTAGGACGGTAGAGACTCGTACAAGATTGGACCAAGCGTTGACCGCACTCGTCATACTCGCCCTTGTCGCCCTGTTCGTGGGGCTGCGCCTTTATAGCGTTCTCGGTGAGCGCACGGGGCATGAGCAGACCTTTGCCAAGGAGCCTGATGCGCCGGTCAAGAAACCCGACAATCCCAAGCTGCAGGGCCAGACGACCGCGACCGACGATTCGGGCAATGCCTATCTTCCGCTGGCCGGCCCCGGCGTCCGCGCGCTGCTGGCTGCCGATCCGGGCTTTGACGTTGCGCGGTTCCTCGAAGGCGCCGAAGGTGCCTATCGCATGATCCTCGAAGCTTTCTGGAAAGGCGAGCTCGAAGAGGTTCGGACCCTCGTCGGTCCCGAAGTCTACGAAGCCTTTGCCGGCGCCGTCGATGCGCGGGAAGATGCAGGCCTCAAGCTCGACAATCGCCTGGTCCACATCGACCAGTCGGTCATCGCCGCAGCCGAGCTTCACGATTCGGTGGCGGAGGTCACGGTCCGTTTCGAGGCGGACATCGCCGCTGTCACGCGAAACGCCGACGGCGATGTTGTCGCAGGTTCGCTCGACGATGCGGTGCAAACGCGCGATCGCTGGACTTTCCGCCGCGACATAGCGGACAGCGATCCCAACTGGATCCTCGTCGAGACTGACGAAGAAGAATGAGGCGGGCTCTTGCTGCCGGAACGGCGCTAGCGCTGGCCGCCTGCGCGTCGTCCACCAGCAATGTTTCTACCAGCGCCGCAGTCCCCACGACGGCGCTTGCTGCGGGGGTTGCGCTTGCACCAGCCGCGATGCTGTCCACGACGGAAGCGGCGCGTGCACTCGATGCTTTCAAGATCAGTTGTCCGCGGCTCGTCAGCCGCAACGATCAGTCGGGGCTCACTCGGACCGAGGACTGGGTGCCGCTATGCACCAAGGCGGCCAGCCTTTCACCGATCGACGCGGCAAGCTTTTTCGCGCGCGACTTTGCCTGGGTCGAAGTAGGCGCGGGCGAGGCGTTCGCGACCGGCTATTTCGAGCCCCGCATTCGCGGATCGCTGACCCGCCGCCCCGGATACGAGACGCCGATCTATGCGGTACCCGACGATCTCACGCGCGGCACCTTTTCTGACGGGAGTGGTGAAGGTCGCGGGCGATACGACGAGAACGGCAACTTCGTTCTCTATCACGACAGAACGGCGATCGAAGAGGGGGCGCTGGAAGGGCGCGGGCTCGAGATCGCGTGGGCCGCCGATCCCGTCGAGCTCTTTTTCCTGCAAATCCAGGGGTCGGGGCAATTGCTGCTCCCTGACGGGCGCGTCGCACGCATCGGCTACGCGAACCAGAATGGCCGCGAATATGTCGCCATCGGTCGGTTGCTACGCGAACGCGGGTTGCTCGAGGGCGGCATTACCATGCAGCGCATCGTCGACTGGCTCAAGGCCAATCCCGAAGCGGGCCGCGACCTGATGCGCGAGAACAAATCCTATATCTTCTTCCGGCTGATCGAGGGCCCCGGGCCGCTCGGGGCATTGAATGTGCCGGTAACGCCGCGCGGAACCGTGGCCGCCGACCCGAAGTTCGTGCCGCTCGGTGCGCCCGTCTGGCTCAATCTGGAAGCCGACGTCGCGGATGGGCTGTGGATCGCGCAGGATACGGGCGGTGCGATCAAGGGTGCCAATCGGTTCGACACTTTCTGGGGTGCCGGCGACGACGCGCGCACGATCGCGGGCGGCATGGCCAGCCGCGGGTCGGCGCGTATCCTTCTTCCCAAATCGGCGGCGCGCCGTGCGCAAGCTAGGCGCTGACGAAGCGGCCCTGTGGGCCAAAGTGGTGGCCACGGTCGAACCCTTGTCGCGCGATCCGGCGACCCGCGAACCGACGAAAAGCCTCAAGAAAATGAAGGTTCCGCCGCCGCGCGGGGACTATGTGCCGCCGCGTCCCAAAACGCCCGCGAAGCCGCCGAGCGTGGTGCCAACCAGCGGCGGGCTCGATGGCGGCTGGGACAAGCGGCTGAGCCAGGGCAGGGTTGCGCCTGATCGGGTGATCGACCTTCATGGTCATCGGCTCGATGATGCCTGGGAAGCGATCGACCGTGGTCTGGGGGATGCCATCGCATCAGGCGACAGGCTGGTCCTGCTCATCACCGGACACCCGCCAAAAGGCGCACCGCCGGTCGAGCGCGGTCGCATCCGCGCGGCAGTTCATGACTGGCTCGGCGCTTCGCGCCATAGCGGCCAAATCGCGACGGTACGCGGCGCCCACCAACGTCATGGCGGACGCGGCGCGCTCTATGTGGTGCTCCGTCGCCAGCGGTAATGGTGCACCGTTTCTTAACCCTCTTTCGCTAAGTCGGATCCTGAACAGAAAGGCCCTTCCTTTGCCGCGGGAGGGCCTAGTGCAATCGGGACGTTCGCAAGCAGGAATGAAAAAAGTCAGCGCCCTCAAGATTTCCAATGTCATCCTGTCGGGGTTGGCGGGGCTGGCTTCGTTCGTCTTTTCGCTGGCTGTCTTCCTTCATATCCATGAGATCAACCAGCAGGTATTGGCCTCGATCGTCGCGGGCCTGTTCTGCCTGATCATCAGCTATATCGCAGCGGAGCGTCCCGATACCAAAAGCGTCAAGGCGATGCGCGATCTCGGTGACCGCCTGCTCGCGGTCGAGCAGGGCGACCTGACCAGCCCTGCTCCCGAAAGCGTCCAAAAGTCGCTTCCCGAAGTGGCGAGCGCGGTTGATACGCTTTTTGCCGAGGTGCGCACGTCGATCGAAAATGCGCATGCCCTGGGCATGTTCGATCCGGTCACGTCGCTTCCCAACCGACTGCATTTCCGCGCCGAGGCCGACAAGATGTTGGCGAGCCGCAAGGATGGCGAACGCGCCGCGATGTTGTTCGTCGATCTCGACCGGTTCAAGGCCGTCAACGACAGTCTTGGCCATGCCCGCGGCGATCAGTTGCTGACGATGGTGGCCAACCGCCTGCGTGTCGTGGTGACGGCCGAAGGCGAGGGGGATGGAGCCTCTCGCCCCCTGCTGGCGCGCCTTGCAGGCGATGAGTTCACGATCTTCTTCCCCGGTATCGTCAGCGAGGACCACGCCGAGCGGATCGGTCGGCGGATCGCGATCTCGATCAGTGAACCTTTCGAGCTTCACGGTCATTCGATCGATATCGGCGCGTCGGTCGGTGTGGCCATGTGCCCCGAAAATGGCGCCAAGATCGAGACGCTGATGCGCTCGGCCGATATCGCCATGTACCGCGCCAAGTCGCTTGGCGGCGGGCGTCATGTGCTATTTTCGGCCGAATTGCAGCGCCAGTACGAACAGAAAGTCTCGATTGAGAAAGCGCTGACGCAAGCCCTCCACAACGGCGAATTTACGCTCGCCGTGCAGCCGCAACTCGATCTGGTAACCGGCGACATCAGCGGGGCGGAAGCCTTGCTCCGCTGGCAACACGAAGATGGCGTGCGCATGCCCGAAAGCTTCATGGGCGTTGCCGAAAGCTGCGGCATCATCGCCGACATCGGCGACTGGGTGATGGAAGAATGCGCGGCGATCCTTGGCCAGTGGCAGCAAGAAGGCAAGCCGCGCCGTCTCGCCTTCAACATCAGTCCGCGGCAACTCGACCGCGCCGACTTCTTCGATCGGCTGCGCGCCATATTCGAGGACGCGGGAGTGCCGCTGAGCCTCGTCGAACTCGAATTTACCGAATCAACCGCGATGCGTGTCAGCCGCGAACAGCAGGCGCAGATCGCCGCACTTCGCGCCGATGGTGCTTATATCGTGATCGACGACTTCGGTACCGGCTATTCGAACATTGCGCGACTGCGCACCATGCCGCTCGACCGCGTCAAGCTCGATCCCAGCCTGGTGGTGGATATCGACAAGGACGACCAGGCGCGCGACATCGTGCAGGCTGTCATCACGCTCGTGCGTTCGGTCGGCGCGCAAATCGTCGCGGAAGCCATCGAAAATAGCGATCAGGCCGATATTTTGCGCGCCATGGGTGTGCGCACGGTGCAGGGCTTCGTGTTCGCCGAACCGATGGAAGTCGACCAGTTCTTCGACTGGGTCGCCAACGCCGACCGCGCCGTGGCGAACAGGGTTAGCTGAACACCCTTTTCAAGACATTTCGATAGATGCGGGTGAGCGCTTCGATATCCTCGATGCGCGCTGCTTCGCCGATCTTGTGCATGGTCGCATTGGGTAGTCCGAAATCAATCACGGGGGCTATTTCGATAAGGAAACGCCCGTCGGACGTACCGCCCTTGGTCGACAGATTGGTCTCGATGCCGGTCTCCTCTTTGATCGCGGCCACGACGACATCGTAAAGCTCGCCAGATGGCGTAAGGAAACTTTCGCCGGAAATCCGTGTGCGCACGATAGCCTCGGGTTCGACGTCATGGACGCGGCGCGTCAACTCTTCGGATAGACCCTTGCCCGTCTGCAAATCGGTGAAGCGGATGTTCAGCTGAGCGGTGGCCATGCCCGGGATGACGTTCGAAGCATTGGTGCTGGTGGTCAGCGACACAAACTCGAGATTGGACGGCTGGAAAGCATCGCTCCCTTCGTCGATCACCCACGCATCGAGCGCACTGACGATGCGCGCCAGCGGGGGCACCGGGTTCTCGGCAAGGTGGGGATAGGCGACATGGCCCTGGTGGCCGGGCATCTCGATCCAGACATTCAACGACCCGCGTCGACCGACTTTCACCGTGTCACCAAGCGTGTCGACCGACGTCGGTTCGCCGATGAGGATCATGTCGGGCGTGATGGAATGTTCC
This sequence comes from Sphingomicrobium marinum, assembly GCF_026157105.1. Taxonomy (GTDB): domain Bacteria; phylum Pseudomonadota; class Alphaproteobacteria; order Sphingomonadales; family Sphingomonadaceae; genus Sphingomicrobium; species Sphingomicrobium marinum. Next base: position 1,541,270 of record NZ_JANPVQ010000001.1, on the reverse strand, counting down.
TTGAGCCAATCGATAATGCGCGGCGTGCCGTAGGTGGCGTAGCCTTCTTCATCGCCCGTGATCAGGAAGGAGAGGGTGCCTGTGTCGGGCAGGTTGCCTTCGAGCGCGGCGACCATGCAGGCGATCGCGCTCTTCATGTCGCAGGCGCCGCGGCCCGTCAGCACACCGTCTTCTACTTGGGGCTCGAAGGCATCGTGCGTCCATCCATCACCTGGAGGGACGACGTCGAGATGGCCGGCGAACGCGAAATGCGGGCCCGGTTGCCCGGTATCGCGAATGGCGACCATATTTTCGGTCGGGCCATCGGGCTCTTCGCCAAGCACGAAGCGGTGGCAGGTAAAACCGAGTGGCGCGAGCGCTCCTTCGAGCACGTCGAACACCGGCCCCTTCGCGGGCGTGACGCTGTGGCAGGCGATCAGCCTCATTGCCAGCTCGACAGCGCTCATTGGGCGCCGTCCGGTTCGTAAGCCTCGATCGTCCAGGGTTCATCCTGCGCGAGTTCGATCCATTCCATCACGTCGGGGTGGCGCATCACGGCATCGCCATAGGCCGCGGCGAAATTGGGCAGGGGAACGCTGTACGTCACAAAGCGCGTGACGACCGGCGCGTACATCATGTCCGCAGCGCTCCACTTTCCGAAGAGAAAATCGCCTTCGCCGCCAAAGCGCGCGCGTGCCTGCGCCCATGTCTCGAGGATGCGCATGATTTCCGCCTTCACCTCGTCGCTGATGGGGTGGTTGGCGACACGACGCCGCACGTTCATCGGCAGGTCACGGCGAAGGTTAGGGAAGCTGGAATGCATCTCCGCGGCCATCGAGCGGGCCATGGCGCGCGCGCTTAGGTCGTCCGGCCAATAGGCGTCGCGGCCGAACTTGTCGGCGCAATATTCGATGATGGCCAGGCTGTCCCAGATGACGTCGTCGCCATCCCACAACACCGGCACCTTGCCCGCGCTGGCGGCAAACTCGTTGCCCTCGCGCTGGTTGTCCCAATCCTTGTCGAACAACGGCACGACGAGTTCCTCGAACTCCACGCCCGACGCCTTCAACGCCAACCACCCGCGCATGGACCAGCTCGAATAAGCGCGGTTGCCGATAAAGAGTTTCATTGCGAAGTAACTTTCGGTCTAAGACTTGTACGTTTGCGCGAGAGGATCGCGGGGTGACGAAGCTGAGCGGACATAGAAGTGAGGGGGGCATCTTGGCAATGGTGCGCACTCAGTGGTGGCTCGCTGTGATCGTTTTATCTGGTTTCGCCATCCGCATGATAAATATCGGGGCCCCTCCATTGTGGGGTGACGAAGCGCTGACTTTAGTCATATCTGATTTCAGTCTACGAGACCTCTTCATTCGGCCTGTCGATCCCACTCCCGGCCTTTATTATGCGGTACACAAAAGCGTCTTGCCGTTCGGACACGATCCCTGGGTACATCGCATCCCGTTGCTTGTATTCGGCACGCTGACAATACCTGCTACCTTTGTGTTAGGTCGGAATGTAGGTGGAACGCGGGTCGGCCTATTTACTGCGGCCTGCAGCGCATTCGCGTTTCCGCTAATTGATTACTCTCAAGAAGCCCGTGCTTATTCATTGCTGGTCCTACTGACCACACTTTCCGCTGCGGGGGCGTGCGGAATATTTGGTCGCGAAAAGACAGAACGTGCCGGTTGGACGGGGCTGTTTTGGACTGCGGGTATTCTGTCCATTTACACACATCCGGTGGGTTGGTTTTGGTTTGTTCCCGCTGTCGCAACGGTGCTTTTGATTCGGGTCCACACAAAAGAGTGCAGCTTCATGCGCGCGGTTTTTATTGGCCTTGCAACCGTTCTGCTTGTTGCGCCAGAAGCCCGGCGCCTCACCCAATTTGCGGCAGTGGATGCCGGTGGTTTTGACTGGAACACGCAGTGGTCAGGGGCTGAGCTTTTCGTTAGGCTTGGAGGATTGGTTCTTCCCTCCCATCTGGAGCCGCTTGGGCCGGTGGCCAGTCCCCTGATGCATTTCCTTTTCTTATTGTGCCTCGGCGCGCTGATGCTTCTGACTTACTCTTTCTGGAAAGCCCGTGTTGGACAGACCGTGTCATTTTCCACGATGGTCCTTTTATCGATTTTAGCCAGTCTTCCAATCTTACTTTGGACGGTCGGTTTTCTGACCACACCAGTGTTGCTTACGCGAACCATGTTGCCGACCATTCCAGCTTATTTCGTATTGTACGGACTTCTGAGTAGGCGCTTGTCGCTCCTTGGTAGCACTTTCTGTGTGGCACTCTTTCTTGCAGAAAGCCTTTTTCTACTTCCGATAGCCCACAAAGATGCTCGTTCATGGCCAACCGTGGTAACTCCGTTGGAAAGACAACAAGACACGGATGTCTTGGTAATTTGTCCAGAGAACCGGGGAGCGGCCATGCTGGCCCTCCGTCCGGATTTGTCGAATTTTGAAAAGGTCCTATTCGTTTCCGATCTTGGTTTGGTTGCGTTGCAAGGCCCCTTGACCCTGGACTCATTCTCTGAGGCGGTTTGGAAGCCGCTCACTCCCGCAAATCGCGAAGTTAATGTGATCCGCAAAAAAACGATTGCAATCCGCTCGCTAGTGATGGTCGACATTTATTGTTCTAGTCCGAAATCACGACCATGGGAGCGCGATATGTTAGGCGTGGTCGGGATCGATGCAGATAGCAATTCTCACTCAAGAATTATTGGTCACACTGTTAGTCGGTATGAGTGGGATGCGCCCAAAGCGCTGGATTACATTGTTCTCGGATCTAAGCTCTGATCGCATCTAGCACTGCGGTGCGCAGTTCTTCCATGCCGTAGCCCTTCTCGGCGCTCGTAACGATCAATTCGGGAAAGGCGGCGGGATGTTTTTTAGCTTCGGCTGCGACGGCCTCCTCGATCTTCACCTTGTCCTTGGCCTTCACCTTGTCGGTTTTGGTCAGGACGATCTGGTAGGTGATCGCGGCGCCGTCCATCATCTTCATCATGTCGCGATCAACGTCCATGATGCCGCGGCGACTGTCGATGAGGAGAAAGCAGCGCTGGAGCGCGGCGCGGCCCTTCAGATAGCTTTCGACCAGATTGCGCCATTTCTTGACGACATTGACCGGCGCCTTGGCAAAACCATAGCCCGGCATGTCGACAAGGCGCAGCGCAAGCGGATCGCCCACTTCGAAGAAGTTCAATTCCTGCGTGCGCCCTGGGGTGACCGAGGCGCGGGCGAGCTTCTTGCGACCGGTGAGCGCGTTGAGAAGGCTCGACTTGCCGACATTGGAACGTCCGGCGAAGGCGACTTCGGGCGCGATCGGATCGGGCAGGAACTTGAGCTGCGGGGCCGAGAGGAGAAACTCCACCCGGCCTGTCAGCAATTTTCGCGCCTCTTCCTCACGCGTCATCGATCTAGGCCTTCGTAGCCTTGGCCTCGACCACGTCGGGCGGATTATCCTTGTCGTAGCGCCAGTAAAAGAACTTCTGCTGTGCCAGCGTCAGGATGTTGTTGGCGACCCAGTAAAGCTGCAGGCCCGCCGCGAACGGCGCCATCACGACCATCAGCACCCACGGCATGATGCCGAAAATCTGCTTCTGGACCGGATCGGTCACCGGCGTCGGATTGAGCTTGAACTGCAGCCACATCGACACGCCCAGCAGGATCGGCAGTACGCCGATCGCAATGAAGCTCGGCGGCGTGAAGTCGAGCAGGCCAAACAGGTTGACCGGCGTTAGCGGATCGGGCGCCGACAAGTCCTTGAGCCACAGCACGAAGGGCTGGTGACGCATTTCGACGCTGACAAGCAGCACCTTGTAGAGCGCGTAGAAGATCGGAATCTGCAACAGGATCGGCAGGCAGCCGGCGAGCGGATTGATCTTCTCGGCCTGGTAAAGCTTCATCATTTCCTGCTGGAGCTTGGGCTTGTCGTCCTTGTATCGATCCTGCAGCGCCTTCAACTTTGGCTGGACGCGGCGCATGCCCGCGAAGCTGCGAAACTGCTTGTTGGCGATGGGATAGAGGACGAGGCGCACCAGCACGGTGAGCAGGATGATCGCGACACCGAAATTGCCGGTGACCATGAAGAGCCAGCGCAGCAGGTCGAAGATCGGGCGCATGAACCATTCGAACCAGCCCCAATCGATCGATTTGGACAGGCGCTGGACGCCCGCATCCTCATATTCGTCGAGGAGCTTCTTTTCCTTGGCGCCGGCAAAGAGGCGCGATTCGACGATCTTGGCGGTGCCGGGCTCGACGATCATGCCGCTGCCGACATAATCGGTCTGGTAGCCGGTGACGTCGCCGCCATCGCCCTTGATCGCCTGCATCGTTGCGCGCACCGGCGTATTTTGTGAGGGGATCAGCGCGGTCAGCCAATATTTGTCGGTGAAACCGATCCAGCCGCCCGTCGTGCTGAAGGTCTGGGCGCCTTCGTCTTCGAGATCGTCATAATCGACGTCGTAGGTCGCTTCATTGTTGAAGACGCCCATCGGACCGTTGTGCACGTTGAACATCGTGCGGCTTTCGTCGATGCCGGCGCGGCGTGCGCGGGCATAGGTGCCGACACCGACCGCGCCCGGGCCGCGATTTTCGATGCGCTGGTCGACGGTGAAGAGGTAATTCTCATCAACTGCGAAAATAAGCTTGAACGTCTGCCCGCTATCGTTCGACCAGCTCAGCGTGACCGGCGTCTGCGGGGTCAGGACCTCGCCGTCGCTGGTCCACCGCGTTGTCGAGGTCGGGACCTCGATACCATCGCTGGTCCATCCGAACTCGGTGAAATAGGCGTCGGGCGTGCGGCTTGGCGACAGCAGGCGTACCGGCCCGCTTTCGTCGTCCAGTTCGACGCTATGATCGGTCATGGTCAGGTCGTCGATGCGACCGCCGATGAGGTTGATCGAACCATCGAGACGCGGCGTTTCGATGGCGACGCGGCTGTTTCCTCCCAGCGCATCCTCAAGGCTGCGCGGCGGCAGGGGCGCGGCGTCGTTGGCGGCGACGGTATCGCCTGCGTTTGGCACCACCTGTTCGTTGACCGGCTGCTCGGCGGGCAGGTCTTCGGTCGAGGTCGGGAACAGGATCGACCAGCCGAATAGCACCATGGCGCTGAGCACCAGTGCGAGGATGAGGTTCTTGTTATCGCCCAAGGCGCTTCTCTCTTATCGTCTGCAGGCTAGGGGACCGGATCATGGCCTTGTCCCCCCCAGGGATGGCAACGTGCGATGCGTTTGACGGCAAGCCAGCCGCCTTTCAAGGCCCCATAGCGTTCAATCGCGGTGATCGCATAGGCCGAACAGGATGGCTGGTAACGGCAGGTGGGCGGCAGGATGCGCGACGGGCCCTTCTGCCAAGCCTTCGTCACCAAGATCATCAGGCGCCCGAGCATCAGCCGAGCCGCTCGAGCGCGGCGGAAAGATCGTCGCCAAGCTTGGCGAAATCGCGATCGATCCCACGCTGGCGCCCGATCAGCACATGATCCGCGCCCGCAACACCGCGTTCGGGAAGGATGGCGCGTACCAGTTCGCGTAAGCGGCGCTTCATGCGATTGCGCACGACCGCGTTGCCGACCTTTCTGGAGACGGTCAGGCCATAACGGATGGCGGGATCGTCATCCTTGCGGTCGCGCACCAGCAGCACGAAGCCGGGCATGGCAACGCGCTTGCCGCGGTTTGCAGCAAGGAAATCGCTTCTTTTTGTGATTACGCTCAGGCGCTCAGGCGCTTGCGGCCCTTCGCCCGACGGCGGGCCAGAACCTTGCGACCGTTGGCGTCGGCCATCCGCGCGCGGAATCCGTGACGGCGGTTGCGGACCAGGTTGCTCGGCTGAAAAGTGCGCTTCATCGCTCATGCCTCTAAAATCGAAATGAAAAGGGCCGCTCTTCGCGGCCTCGCTTGAGGGCGCCATTAAGGGCATGACGCCCATTAGTCAACGTCTTCGGCGATATGACTCGCATCGGCGACACGATTTTCTTGGCCCTGTTTGCGCGCCTTGCGGCGACGCAGTGCGCTTTTACGCCTGAGACCAAGATCCGCCCATCGCCCGGCTTCGGGCTGCCAGCGCTTGAACCGCACATATTGGCGCCGCGCCCAGCGACTGGTGCGCAGCATCAATGCCAGGCCAAAGGCAAAGACGAAAACACCGCCGGGGCCCGGGATGGCACCCACCACCGGCGAGATGAGAACGACGATGACGCCAAGCGCGAACATGACCGTTCGCGTCGGCTCCTTGTCGATCCATTTCTTCTTGCGCACCACCATTGGTCACATGTGGTACCCGTGTGTTGCATTCACAAGACGGCCGGTGACTTGTTTTTCAACTTTTCGCGGTTACGGTCGGCTCTGCCGAAGCCAGGAGGGATGTGACCCTAATTATTTGTGCCCTGCGAGGGCAGCGCTGATGGTCGCAACCGTCATGACCGTGGCCTATCTCGGGCTCGAAGCGCGTTCGGTGGAATGCCAGGTACAATTGAGCAGCGGTATCCCCGCCTTCATCGTCGTCGGCCTGCCCGACAAGGCGGTCGCGGAGAGCCGCGAACGCGTGCGCGCGGCGTTGGGCGCGGTCGGGCTCGCATTGCCGCCCAAGCGGATCGTCGTGAACCTGTCGCCGGCCGACCTGCCTAAGGAAGGCTCGCACTACGATCTTCCGATTGCGCTGGGACTGCTGGCGGCGATCGGCGCGATCGATGCGGACATGCTTTCGCATTATGTCGCCGTGGGCGAATTGGGGTTGGACGGGCGTATCACGCCCAGCCCGGGCGTGCTGCTCGCGGCGCTTCATGCCAGCAGCGAAGACATGGGGTTGATCTGCCCCGAGGAGCAGGGTCCCGAGGCGGCATGGGCCGGCGACGTCGAAGTGCTGGCACCGCGAGACCTGTTGGCGTTGATCGCGCACTTCAAGGGCACCACATTGTTGCAGTCCCCCGAGCCGGGTGAGGCTGAAGCCTTGGGCGTCGGACCCGATCTTGCAGAAGTGAAAGGGCAGGAGACCGCCAAGCGCGCGCTCGAGATCGCGGCCGCTGGCGGGCACAATCTCCTGATGAGCGGGCCGCCGGGATCGGGCAAGTCGATGCTGGCTGCCTGCTTGCCGTCGATATTGCCGCCTTTGTCGCCTGGCGAAGCACTCGAAGTGTCGATGATTGCCAGCGTTTCGGGCGATCTGACCGGGGGCGTCATGAAACGTCGTCGCCCTTTTCGGGCGCCGCACCATTCGGCCTCGATGCCGGCGCTGGTCGGCGGCGGATTGAAAGTGAAGCCCGGCGAGATCAGCTTGGCCCACTTGGGCGTCCTGTTCCTCGACGAGCTGCCCGAATTTCAGCGTGGAGTCCTCGATTCGCTTCGCCAGCCGATCGAAACGGGGACGGTCGATGTCGCCCGCGCTAATGCGCACGTGACCTTTCCGGCGCAGTTCCAGCTCATAGCGGCGATGAACCCCTGCCGCTGCGGGCATCTGGGCGATCCGGCGCTGGCCTGTAGCCGCGCGCCGCGCTGCGCAGCAGACTACCAGGCAAAGATTTCGGGCCCGCTGATCGACCGCATCGATTGCCACGTCGAGGTCGCCGCCGTCAGTGCCGCCGACCTGTCACTACCGCCGCCTGCGGAAGGATCAGCGGAAGTTGCCAAGCGAGTTGCAACCGCGCGCGAGATCCAGCGCGAGCGATACGTCGATCACGACATCCGCATCAATGCGGAGGCCTCGGGCAAGCTGTTGGAGGCTGTCGCCACTCCGGACGAAGCAGGGTCGAAGCTGCTTCGCGATGCAGCTGCGGCGATGCGTCTGTCCGCGCGCGGCTATCACCGCGTGCTGCGCGTGGCGCGGACGATCGCGGATCTTGCGGGCGCGGCGACTGTCGGACGCATCCATGTCGCCGAAGCGCTGAGCTATCGCCATCAGCCGCCGCGTAACTGATTGCATCGGCGCAGCAGCTTCGCTAGGCAGCCCGCTCGCTGGTTAAGCCTCTGTGGCGGAATTGGTAGACGCGATCGACTCAAAATCGATTTCCTTACGGAGTGCCGGTTCGAGTCCGGCCAGAGGTACCAGCGCTCTCAAACCGAGCTGTCCGTCAGGGCGTATCGACCATCTTCAACTTGGCGAGTTTGGATCGGGTCGATTTCATGATCGTGCCGCCATCGCCCCATACAAGTGTCATTCCATCCCAACTGAAGGATGCACGCGAGCCGTTGCCCTTGGTGAAGAGGACAGGCGGCCCCCACGGGTCATCGGTGCTTTCGCGGCTGCTGAAATAGATATTCCCGGCGCCATCGTCATAGACCAGCTCGAGGCGGTCGCGTCGGACATTGGGGCGGGTTTCCGTGCCATCGTCGCTACTCAACTCCACGATCTTGGTGGGTGTCCCGAAATCTACGCTGACATAGATGTCTTGGGTGCCATCGCGATCGCTTGAAAAATAGAGATATGACGTGTCCTCATCATCCTCGAGGTAGGTCGGGCTCCATTCGTCGGCGGCGTTGATCTCGTCGCTAAGCGCGACGGGCGCACCGTAGCCATTCTTGGGGTGCACCTTTGACATGTAGATGTCGCCGGACCTTACGAAGAAGAACATCCGTCCGCGTGCCGGGCTAGGGCAGTATTCGGGGGCCGCGGTGTTGATGGTCGGGCCGACATTGACCGCCGCGTCCCAGCCCGAACCGTTATACGGTGCGCGCCAGATATCGTTCGAGCCAAAACCGCCGTCGCGGCCCGACGCAATGAAGAGGTCATTGGTGTAGGGATCGAGAATAGGGCAGCCGCCGCCGCCAACGCTGGTGACGGCCTCGGCATCGCCCCACGCTCCGAATTGCTGCGCCTGCGCAGTCCCACACGTCAGCGAAATCGCCGCGACGCTTGCAAGAAGTCGAATGTTCATCGTTCATCCCCTGCTGTACCGGTTGCGTCGGAAGGCCTCGATGTGATGAGAAAGTGCGCATCAACGGCGCGCGGTGCGCGCGAGCCAGCTTCCGACTCGGCCGCGGACATTAACACAAATCAACGACTTATTTAAGGAGGCCGTACGCGGTGTCGCCGATTTCAGCTCTGCCGCGACCAGGCGGCAATTGCGCCACACACGTGCAAATCCCGTTTTTGCGCTCTTCCACCACGCTGCGCTTTAACTTAGCGTGACCTGCATGGACGCGCCGCGAAGTCACCACGAAAACGATTCTCACACGCTAGAGGTCAAGCGGGTGCGGCTACTGGCGGCGTTGGCGCTGTTTGCCGGCATCGGGCTGATCTTAGCGATCCCCTTTGCGTTGCGGTCGGGCGCAGAATTTTTTCTGCCGGTGACTGGCGGATTGGTGATCGCGATCGCGCTCGTCCCGGTGCTCGAATGGCTGGAACGACACCGCTTTCCTAGCTGGCTCGCCGCGCTGACCTCGCTCTTCCTGTTTGTCGCGTTCGCAACCTTTGCGGTGCTTGCGATCATGCTGCCGGCGATCGACTGGGTCCAGCTGGTCCCCGAAAGGATCGAGCGGGTGCGCTTGACGGTGGCACCGTTGATCGAGCTCTATACCGCCGGTGAGGCGTTCGTCGACCGGGTCATATCGGGCCTCGATTTCGGACTTGGCGGCGACGACACGACAGTCACCGTGGACACCCCCAATTCGCTGGCCGAGCTTATCGCGACCCAAGCCCCGTTTGCGCTCATCCAGATGTTCTTCGCGGCTTTGCTGGTGTTCTTCTTCCTGTCGGGGTGGACCAAGATGCGCGAGCGCACGATTACGCGGCGCGGCAGCTTCGAAGGCGCGCTGACGACCGCGCGTGTCATCGGCCAGGTCGTCGATTCGACGTCGACTTATATCGGCACCATTACCGCGGTGAACCTGACGCTCGGCACGCTGACCGCCGTCATCCTCTGGATGCTCAGCATGGATAGTCCGGTGATGTGGGGCGGCATTGTCGCGGTGCTCAATTTCGTGCCCTATCTGGGGCCGATCCTGGCCGCGATCCTGCTGGGGATCGGCGGTCTCATGAGCTTTGCCGATCCGTGGATGGCCTTCCTGCCGCCGCTCGTCTTCATCGTGCTGCACAACGTGGAAGCCAATTTCCTCACGCCGATGATCGTGGGCAAGCGCGTACAAGTGTCGCCCTTGCTGATCCTTATCAGCCTGTCGTTCTGGGCATGGATCTGGGGGACCGCGGGGGCGCTTCTGGCCATCCCGCTGCTGATCATCATCAAGACTGTCCTGGGTGCGGCGGGCACTCCCGATATTGCCGGTTTCCTCTTCGAACATGGCACGCTTACCCATGTCGGTGAGGACGAAGACGAAAAAGATGATTAGAAGCGCGTTCTAGTTGTTGACAGGCGCGGGGGGCTCTTCTAGTTGCCCGCCACACACTTTAGCGGGTGTAGCTCAGTTGGTTAGAGCGCCGGCCTGTCACGCCGGAGGTCGCGGGTTCAAGTCCCGTCACTCGCGCCATTTTCCTGACATCGTTGGTCGAAGCGAAGTGGCGCCATTTCGTGCGCGCCGTTATGGCGGGTCGTGCCTTTTTGCCAAGGAGAGCCCGATGCGTCGTTTCTTTCCCCTGTCCGTGCTTTGCCTGCTCGCCGCGCCTGCGGCCGCCGATACGCTCATCGTGGGCAACAAGGCGGAACACACGGTGAGCTTTGTCGATCTGGAGACGGGCGAGGAAGTGCGGCGGGTCGAGACCGGGCGCGCACCGCACGAGATCGCGGTTTCGCCCGATGGCACGACGGCTGTCGTCGTCAGCTATGCCGAAGCGGGCTACATCGGCAACACGCTGCACCTGTTCGATGTGGCGACCGGTAAAAAGACGGGCGTCATCGACCTTGGCGAACACCAGGCTCCGCATGGCCTCAAATGGATTGGCGGCGACGATCTCGTCATCGTGACGACCGAACGCAGCCAGGACGTCGCCATTGTTGACGTGGAAAATGGCACCGTCACTGCGAGTCTCAAGACCGGCATGCAAGGCAGCCACATGGTAGCGCTGTCGCCCGATGTGCGCCGCGCTTATGTGGCGAATATCGGTTCGGGAAACATGTCCGTGTTCGACTTGCCGACTGGGGAGAAGGTCGCCGACGTTACGGTCGGCGCACAAGCGGAAGCCGTGACAGTAAGCCCCGATGGCCGCGAAGTCTGGGTCGGATCGAACGGCGAACGAAAGGTCGTGCGCTTCGACGCGGCGAGTTTGGAGCAGCTTGGCACGTTCGACGTTGCTGGCGTGCCGATCCGGGTGGAGTTCAGTCCGTCGGGGCAGCATGTCGCGATCAGCCATTTCGATCGCGCCGAGGTCATCATCGTCGACGCATCGAGCCAGGAGCTGGTGGCGACCGTGGACCTTGGCGAGGCCGACCTCGCGGTACCCGTGACAATGCTCTGGTCTCACGACGGATCGAAGCTGTGGGTGGCCGCGACGGGGAGCCAGGCGGTTGCCGAGATTCACGCCTCACACTGGACGATAAACCGGATCTTCGCCGTCGGTGCAGGATCGGAC